>NZ_VIUP01000043.1:0-1116 GCF_007828365.1 Rhizobium sp. SJZ105 | reverse complement strand
CATATGTGGAACGGCCCGCTTGGCAAGATCTTTTCCTCCTGCATTTCCCAAATAAGGACGGTGCGGTCATATGTCCGGCCTGTTTTCTGGCCTTTCAGCCATGGCCACGATGAGATCCGCGGAGCAAATCGCCTAATCAGCTTCTCGCGCTGGAACGCGCTTGCGATTTTGCGGTCTGATTTGCTTCGGGATGTCGTCCCGTTGGGTCATCACAATTGGCACCTTGCCTCTCTCTCCGACTGATTGGCCGGAAAGCTCGTATGTCTAGGCCTAGACGATCATCTTCACTCCCCGATAGGTATCGCCACGAACGAGAAGAGCCCAGATGATGCGCGCGATCTTGTTAGCGAGTGCGACAGCAACAACCTTGAACGGGCGGCGCAACATCATTGCCGCTATCCATGGTGATGCCTGGAGGCCACGACGAGCGAGCTTGAGGATCGACGTCGCTCCAGCGACAAGTAGCGTTCGCAATTGCTGGTTTCCGCGCTTTGAGATCGAACCTATCCGTTCTTTTCCTCCGCTGGAATGCGCGCGTGGAGTCAACCCAATCCAAGCAGCGAAATCGCGACCGGTTCGGAAGCCAGCGGGATCCGGTACAACTGCTCGAATGGTCGCGGCAATGATCGGCCCCACACCGGGAATCGCTGTCAGGCGCCGAGCGCTGTCGTCTTTTCTCACCGTTTCGAGGATATTTCGATCGAGCCTTTCAATGCGTGCCGTCACGGTCTCGATTTGCTCGACGAGCTCTTCCAAAGCCATTCGCGCTTCACCCGGCAACCTCAGGTCACTGTCGTCGCGCACTATGGCGGCAAGGCTGATGATTCCAACCAGACCGGTCGCCCTGACAATGCCCAGTTCGGCAAGATGAGCTCTCAAGGCATTGATTGCTTGAGTACGCTGACGGATGAGCAAATCTCGTGCTTTGAGAACCATTCCGGCAGCCTGCTCGTCCTGTGTTTTTGCCTGCACGTAGCGCATGGTCGGCCGGGTGACGGCCTCGCAAATAGCTTCGGCGTCTGCGGCATCAGTTTTGTTGCGTTTGAGGTAGGCCTTCACGTAGGCGGGTGGCATCAACCGAACCGTATGCCCCAAGGCCTGAATTTCCCGAGCCCA
>NZ_VIUP01000042.1:0-1478 GCF_007828365.1 Rhizobium sp. SJZ105 | reverse complement strand
CGAAATCGTACGCTCTCATGAGCGATTTAGGTTTTCCGGGCGCATTTAAACTACCCCGTTTTCGCGAGGTCGGTCAATTGATGCAGCCTGTGCACGGTGCTGGAGATGGCGATCCGAACCGATGGTTATCATACTCTCATCCGCGGATTTTCACCGCCTGACCATATTCGATGCGGGCTTGCCTCTCTCTAAGGACGGATATCTATCCCAACGTAAGTCGAGGGTTCCCTGATCTTTGGCCGTCATCTCCAGCATGCTGCACAGGCAGAAAGGTGCGGTACGTCTCGGGCTAAGCCGGGATCGGTACGTGCCGGGCAATATCCCAGATAAAGCCAGCAAGTTCGCGGGCGACAGCAGTCAGAACACGAGGTTGTGGTTTCCCGGTTTTTGAAAGGTCCCGGTACCGCTTGCACAATCGCGTCTGCGCTTTCCAGCCAATATCTTTAATCTCTTGAGGCTGATGCTGACTGCGCTTCAAAAAAGGATGTCTTTCTCGAGGTGGGTGTCGATACGACCAACTAGCTTCAACCATCATGGTTCGGGCCAGGGCATTACCTGTCTTTGTAATGCGACCCCGTCTGACTGTGCTGCCGCTGGAATGCTCACTTGGCACCAGCCCCAACCAGGCCATGAGCTGCCGTGGATTGTCGAAGCGGTTGATGTCGCCGATCTCTGCGGCCAGTGTCGCAGCGATGATCGTGTTGACGCCGCGCAATGATCGCAGGGCATCGACCAGTGCACCAAAACGCCAATCCTTTACAGCATCTTCAATGGCCTGATCCAACGTGGCGATGCGCTCTTCGATCTGGCGGATGGTTCGCTTCAGTTCCTCAAAAGCCAGTTGCTGATGTGGAAAGCGGAATTTGCGCAGCTCATTGATCCAGCGCCAATGGATTTTGGTCCAGTAAGTAGGTCGATTGTAGCGAAGGCCATGCCGCAGCAGAAAGCTCTGGAGCTGCTGTTTTGCAATCTTCAACGCATCCAGGGACTGTTTGCGGGTTCGGATCAGATCCCGCATAGCTTCCTGTTCTTCATCCGGTGTCCAGACCGGGGTCAATTCGCCTGCTCGCCACAGCCGCGCCAGCATTTCCGCATCGCGTCGATCGGTTTTGATCCGGTCGCCTGCACGACGAGGGATCATGGCCGGAGAGACGACAGCACAATCAAATCCAAGCTTCGTGAGCAAGCGATGCAGACCGTATCCGCATGGGCCTGCTTCATAGCAGAAGATGGGTTGGGTGTTCGCGACAACAAGTCGCTTGGTCAGACGTAGAACACTATCCGCAGTATTTTCGATCACACCGTGAAATCGGATCTCTCCATTCCGGCCGTCATCAGCAACCGCGACAGCAATCGTGTCAGCATGAACGTCAAGACCTACATAAACTATTTTCTCCATGGTTTTTCCCTTCGAAACCAACATTGGCTCAGCAAGGAAAACCTAGCGGCTTTGCCGCCAAAAATCGCTCATCTGGTCT
>NZ_VIUP01000041.1:0-1481 GCF_007828365.1 Rhizobium sp. SJZ105 | reverse complement strand
CTCCAATGAAAGAACTCAAGGGGCAAAATGCTTATTCTGCGTCGCATTCCCTGGGCTCTGTTATGTTGAGACCGGCATTTTCGCCGATCGGCTAAATCTTCTTCGTTCGCAGGACGGGGCCTTTGCCGTCCTGCGGTGCTGAACCATTCTCCAATTCGTGCCCCTAACACCGGCCTGTTTGTCGGTTTCGGTCACATAGTGGCGTTCGGCTCCCGGCTTCCCATTCTCCTGAAGAGCGCAGCCCGGACGTGCCGGGCTCGCTAGAAGACAATCAGGACAGCCGGGATATCGTCGACGACGGACCTTCTTTGCTGTTGGTACCGCGCCGCTCGTAAGGGCGCTGGTCACGCAGGATCTGGAAGGTGATCGTCAAAAGTTTGCGCGCGATCGCAACACGCGCTTTGTTCACTCCTCTGAACTTCAGATGTTCGTACTGGGCGCGAAGCTGCGGGTCTGTCGCGATGGCCGGCTGAACGGCCTCGACAAAAGCCCAGCGCAGCCACTTGTTGCCCTGCTTGATAATCTTGCCGTGGTAAGTCTTGCCGCCCGACGAATAGGTCGAGGGCACAAGTCCGGCATAGGCGGCCAACTTCTTCGGATTGCGGAAACGGCTGATGTCGTCAATCTCGGCGTCGATCAGCCTGGCGAAGAACTCCCCGATACCGGGGATGGTCTTCAAAAGCTTCACCTTGCCATTGGTCTTCGTCATAGCCCGGATCGTGGCTTCAGACTGCTTGATCCGCTCATTGATGTCGCCGATGAATTCAAGCCCACGATCGATCTGGACGCGGTCGATTTCTGAAACGTCAATCGCAGCGAGCTGTTGGCGGCCTGTCTTGCCGAACAGATCAGTCGGTTTCTTCAATTGCGCCGTTTGCTCCGGATAGCGGTCGAACACGGTCACGACCCGGTTCTTTGTCATCGTGCGCAGCCGCACATAGAACATCCGCTCTCGAAGTGCGAGGCGCAACTCCCGCACCCTGTCTCCGGGAGCCCATGCCTCCGGCACCAGATCAGCTCTGAGCAGATGCGCCAGCACCGTCGCGTCGATCTTGTCGGTCTTGATCTTCGCGTCGGCGATCGCCTTGACCTTCAATGGGTGGGCGAGAACGACATCATCACAAATGTCGTCGAGCCAGTCGTACATCACCATCCAGTTGCGGGTGGCTTCCATCACAGCATGACTGTTCTGGCGATACCGTTCCAGAAACGAACCGAGAGACTGGCGGTCGTTCTTCACTCGCCCCGATCGCAATGTCTTCCCGCAGGAATCCTGGACAATCAGGTGGCTGTAGCTTTTGTGGTAATCCACGCCAATGTGATAATCATAAGGTGCAGTCACGTTTTGCACTCCTTCCTTAAGTTCGTCAAAACAAGGGAAAGATAAGCCAAACGGCGCAAAACGTGACTGTCCCAAGATCATCGGCATGTCAGCGATCCGTTCTCTCGATGGGCGCGGCATCTTTCATGCCACCTCCTGA
>NZ_VIUP01000040.1:0-1607 GCF_007828365.1 Rhizobium sp. SJZ105 | reverse complement strand
GGGGATGCGGATAAAAACTTGGACTGATTTAGACGCTAAGGCCAAGACTTCTGCGATACTCGATGGGACTGAGTGATCCCAATGATAATTTGATGCGCTTTTCATTGTACCATCGGATGTAGGCATCAACCTCGCGGACAAACTGCTCGATCGTGATGGTTCTCCAGTCGCCAGGATAAAACAGTTCCGTTTTCAACCGACCGAAGAAGCCTTCGCACGCGGCGTTATCCTGTGAACAGCCCTTGCGAGACATCGAACGTAGCAGCTTCGCATCGCTAATCCGCGTGAGCCAGCCGGGCCAGCGATAATGCGCTCCACGATCAGAGTGGACGATCGTCCTGCCTTCGCCGTCGGTAACGGTCTCGATGGCGGCGTCCAGCATCGTGTTGACCAGCCCCGCATCCGGTTGCGTTCCAATTGACCAACTGATCACCATGCCATCGAAGCAATCTATGATGGGCGACAGGTACACCTTTCCAGCTGGAATTTGGAATTCGGTTATGTCTGTGAGCCATTTCTCGTTCGGTGTTTTCGCTCTGAAGTCCCGGTTGATCAGGTTCTCCGGCGCAGGACTGACTTCTCCCATATACGAGCCAAAACGCCGTCGCCGCGGTCTGGCGACCACCAAACTCTCCTGCTTCATCAATCGCTGCACAACCTTTTCCGAGATTGTTACGCTCTGCCTGGCCAGTGACGCCTGCAGTCTGCGGTAGCCGTAGCAGCGATGGTTGCTTTCGAAGATTTCCGTCAGGCTGCGGCGGATGGCGACATACTTGTCTTCCAGATTCACTCGGGTGCGGTGGTAGAAGTACGAGCTCCGCGCAATCCCCACCTGCAAAAGCAGTTCTGGCAATCGATAGGTATCTTTGAGGGCGTCAATCAGCTGTGTCTTTTCCCGATTACTCAGGAGTTGCAGATCGACGCCCAGGCCTTTTTTTAGCAATTCATTGGCCTTCTTCAGCAGATCATGTTCAAGCTGCAATTGTCGGACATCGCGCTGGAGGGCTTCAAGCTGTCGCTCGAGTTCTTCGCGCTCCGGCGCTGGCGCAGAAGTGTTGCGGCGTTTCATGGATGAGGCAGCCTCTTGACCGAGTAACTCATTTCTCCAAGCGTACAACGTCGGCCGGCATACACCTAGCCGCTCGGCTATTTGCTGGGCACTTTCCTCTCCACTGCAAAGATCAAGAACCGCGACTTGTTTCAAAGCGTCGGGATAGGCCGGACGCCAGGATCGACCAACCATCGAAGTTCTCGCCTCCGGAAACGCCTCTCGAACCCATGCGGTCAAAGTTCCACGACCCGGATAGCCCAACGCTCTCATCGTCGCAGAGATACAGCGATCGTGAGTGCGGTAGTGCTCAAGCGCCGTCTGCTTCTGGGCTTCAGTAAACTTCGGCGCGCGAGCCACACAACGAACGCGTAGGTCTTGATGCTGCTGGTACTCGCGATACCAGTTCCGCAGCGCATTCTTGGTCGGATAACCCAACTGGCGGATCGTCGCCTTAACCCGCTTGCCGAGCTTGATATACAGCTCGACCGCGCGAATTCTGTCAGCATGGGAATACATGAACTACCTCCTGGTGGTCCAAGTTTTAGTCCGCATCCCC
>NZ_VIUP01000039.1:0-1800 GCF_007828365.1 Rhizobium sp. SJZ105 | reverse complement strand
TTGGCGGATACCGTTGAAAAACACCTATTGATCGTCGGGTCTCAAACATCCACCTTTAACGAGGTTGCGCGGAAGAAAGGTACTCTATGGAGAGGCTTGTGCGAGCCATCGATTTCGTGATCGATATTTTTGGGGCATTGGGCGGTGGCGGACCTGAAACGGGTTCTTGGAGAAATGCTGAACGCGTTGTGGTGGCCATCGCGGCAATGGTCTTATCTTCCGTGCTTTGCTTTATTATTGCCGTTAAGATCATGGCGTGATTCAATCGTCGCATTGATTTGCGGAGGATTGAGCGATGATGGGATGCCAGACAGCTCCAGCGCAGCTTTTCTACGACTTCTGCCTTGATGATCACGTTCCGGCAGACCACCTGCTGCGCGGGATTGACCACCATCTCGAACTCGACAGTGTGCGGGCACAATTGAAACCTTTCTACAGCGCCACCGGTCGCCCCTCCATTGATCCCGAGCTCATGATGCGAATGCTGATCATCGGCTATTCCATGGGTATCCGCTCGGAACGCCGACTGTGCGAGGAGGTCCATCTTAATCTCGCCTATCGCTGGTTCTGCCGCCTTGGTTTGGACGGAAAGGTCCCGGATCATTCCAGCTTCTCGAAGAACCGCCACGGCCGGTTCCGGCAAAGCGATATCCTGCGGCACATGTTCGAGACGGTAGTGGAACGCTGCCTCGCTCAAGGGTTGGTTGGCGCGGAAGGATTTGCAGTCGATGCCAGCCTTATTGCTGCGGATGCCAACAAGCAGCGTTCGGTCCCAGGAGCTGAGTGGGAAGCAAAGGAAGACGCTGGCCGCTCGGTCCAGGAGTATCTGGCTGTTCTCGATGATGCCGCTTTCGGTGCTGCGTCGCCCATTACACCGAAGTTCATCTCCCCGTCTGATCCGGCCGCCCAATGGACCGGTGCTCACAAAGGCCATGCCTTCTTCGCCTACGCCACCAATTATCTGATCGACAACGATCATGGTGTCATTGTCGATGTGGAGGCGACGCGTGCGATCCGCCAGGCAGAAGTCGGAGCATCCCGCACGATGCTCGAAAGGACCGAGAACCGCTTCGGCTTGAAGCCGGACTATCTGGCCGCTGACAGCGCTTACGGTTCCGCCGACAACTTGGCATGGCTGGTCAAGGACAAGAAGATCGCGCCGCATATCCCGGTCTTTGACAAATCGAACCGGACGGACGGTACCTTCTCACGGTCGGACTTCACCTGGGAAGCTGAGAATGAGCAATACCTTTGCCCTGCCGGAAAGGAACTGAAGCAATTCCACCGTACTTACGACCCACCCAGATCGGGGATCACGGCCGAGGGGACCAGGCTTTATCGTGCCAGGAAGAAGGACTGTGATCAGTGTGAGCTGAAGCCTCGCTGCTGCCCGAACATGCCTATGCGCAAAATACCGCGCGATCTCAACGAGGATGCACGCGATGTCGCTAGAGCGATTGCCAAGACACCGGAATATGAGCAGTCACGGCATCGTCGAAAGAAGGTCGAAATGCTCTTCGCTCACCTGAAGCGCATTCTGCGGATGGCAAGGTTGCGCCTTCGAGGGCCCTATGGTGCGAGAGACGAATTCCTGCTTGCGGCAACCGCACAGAACCTGAGGAGGCTGGCCAAACTCAGGCCTCAGATGCCGCCATGCGAACCCATCGCCGCCTAAAGGCGGCATAGACCATCACCCTGCGCCAAGGCGCGGGGCAGATCACGGCATAGTTCAGCGTCCGAAAGACCACGGAGGGCGTCTGAGCGGATAATCCATCGAGTTTTTCAACGATATCGGCGCAT
>NZ_VIUP01000038.1:0-1955 GCF_007828365.1 Rhizobium sp. SJZ105 | reverse complement strand
CTGCCGGACACGTAAGTCGGCGGCATCCGAATACGGGCGTATATGTAGGTCGCCCGCATGGGGTCATGGAGAGAATGCAGCCAGACCATGACATCGGCATCGACTTGCGGAACGCAAGGGAAAAGACTGCGACCGGCAGCCTCACCAATACGCTGACGTCCAGCATATGAACGAGGGAAGGCATGATGGAATGACAACGAAAGTATTGCGTCTCAAGGGAGTTGACCCTGATGTCCATCATGTTGGCGGAGTTCTCGTAGTAGTCCGCGGCAGGGAAAGCCTGCCACATGGCGAAGGGGAACAGTTCAAACTGCTTGAAGTGCAAACTATCTGACCAAACGAGGTGAAGACCTTTGATAATCAGCGAAATGCAGCACAAGCTCGCAACATGGGCCGAGAGCGATCCAAACCGAAGGTTTGATCGGCTTCTTCGGCTGATTGCCAACCGGGAATGGCTTGCCGAGGCCGCTCGGATGGTTCTTGCGTCAAGCGGCGCACGAACGCCGGGTATCGACGGAATGGATAAGCAACGACTGCAGGGCAAACTGGATCAGCATCTGGACGACCTGCGGACAAGCCTGCTGGAGGAGAGCTATCGCCCCCAGCCGGTCAAGCGCATCTATATCCCGAAATCGAACGGCAAGCTACGACCACTGGGTATTCCGACCCTGACGGATCGCATCGTCCAACGCGCCATGCTGATGGCCATGGAGCCAATCTGGGAAAGCGATTTCCATCGTTTATCCTATGGCTTCCGACCGGAACGCAGCGTGCATCATGCCGTCCGCACCGTGAGGATACAGTTACAGGATGGAGGTGGAACGAAGGGCCGCTGGATCATCGAAGGTGATCTGGCCAGCTACTTCGATACGGTCCATCATCGGCTGCTTCTGAGATGCGTGCGGCGACGTGTGCAGGACGGACGGTTCGTCGATCTTCTCTACCGGTTCTTGAAAGCAGGCCACATCGACCGTGGCCTGTTTACGGCCTCAAGCGAGGGTGTTCCGCAAGGTGGCGTTCTGTCACCGCTCCTGTCCAACATCATGCTCCACGAGTTTGATATCTGGCTGGAGGCGAAATACCTGAACAATAAGGCCCGCAAGGATCGCTGGGCATGGAACTTCGGCATCCAGCAGGGCCGTCCCATCACAGTTCGCGAGAACCGGCAATGGAAACCGGCTGTTGCCTATTGCCGATACGCTGACGACTTTGTCGTGATCGTAAAAGGAACCAGAGCTCAGGCAGAGGAAATCCGCGAGGAATGCCGGGCGTTTCTGGAAGGCGAGCTGAAGTTGACGCTGAACATGGAAAAGACCCATGTCACCCACGTCGACGACGGCTTCGTCTTTCTGGGGCACCGGATCATCCGCAAGCGAGGAGCGCATGGACGGATGTCCATCGTCACGACGATACCCAAGGAAAAGGCCAAGGGGTTTGTTCGCAAGCTCACCGGAACCCTTTCCGGCAATCATAGTGTCAGCACGGTCGACATGATCGCCGGCCTAAACCGCCAATTGGTGGGATGGGCGGCGTTCTACAAGTTCACCGACTTCACGGCGTACGTCTTCCGGCGCATCGACCATGTCGTGTTCTGGAAAATGGCGCATTGGCTGGGACACAAGTACCGATCCCGCATCAAACCATTGATGCGGAAATGGTTCAGGGTCCCGGAACCGGGCAAGGCGAAAACCTGGCTCGTGTTTGGTCGCAATGAACGCGGTGAACCCGTCGGAAAAGCGCTACACCGGCTTGTCTCAAGCCCCAAGGCGCAATTCCGGTGGCGCAATCCGGAGGAGAATCCATACATCTGCCGGATTGAGAGCCGCAGCACCGTCACGTCACACTACCATGACGTTGCTATGGCCATGGGCCAAGCTTGAATAGAGAGCCGTATGCGCTGAAAGGTGCACGTACGGTTCGGGGAGGAGAAGTGCTTCTGCGCTTCTTACTCCACT
>NZ_VIUP01000037.1:0-2152 GCF_007828365.1 Rhizobium sp. SJZ105 | reverse complement strand
GTGTCAATACCGCGTGAATTTTCCCCAGAAGTGCCGAAGTAAAATTCCCCACTTATGCCGACGTGGATGCCAGGGAGAACGGAGGATTTTTCGGCGGCCGTCCGCGCGGCTTTTGAGGTGGAGTGAATGCCGGCGGAGCAATGAGGGCTTTGGAGCGCACATGCTCTGGCATCAGTTCGGCATGCTGGCGTAATCGGTAACTGGATCCCTCGATTTGCACCACGACGGCGTGATGCAGCAGTCTGTCGAGAAGTGCGGTGGCGACAACTGGATCGCCGAAGACGTCACCCCATTCAGCGAAGCCGCGGTTTGATGTCAGGATCATCGCGCCTCGCTCATATCGGGCGTTCACGAGTTGGAAGAACAGATTGCCGCCACCCTGGACGACCGGTAGATATCCGATCTCATCGACGATGAGCAGGCTTGGCCTACAGAAGAAGCGAATGCGCTCCTGAAGCCGACCCTCCCGTTCGGAACGGGCCAGCGAACCGATGAGGTCAGCGAGGTTCGTGAAGTAGACGCTCTTTCCAGCTTTGACGGCTTCGACGCCGAGCGCGGTGGCAAGATGACTCTTGCCGGTTCCAGGTGGACCGAGGAAATGCACAGCCTCGTGTCGATCGACGAAGCCAAGCTGCGCCAGGGTGAATATGCGATCTCGGTCGAGGGAAGGTTGGAAAGTGAAGTCGAAACCGGAAAGGGTTTTGATCGTCGCCAATCTGCCCATTCTTAAGGCGGTCTTGATCCGGCTGTTCTCGCGCAGGGTCAGTTCCTCGGACAGCAGGATATCGATAGCCTCGAGGGCAGATAGCTCACCGTGCTCGAGGCGGCGCACGACATGGTCGAGTGCTTCCAGTGCGCGCGGCATCTTCAGACCTACGAGATCATGGCGAATACGGTCGATCATGGATGGAATGGAATCGAGGGCCGCGCTCATGGGCGGCTCTCCCGTGCCAGGACTTTACCGACGGCGTCATAGAAGGCGAGCGACCGCTGCAGCACGGTGTCGCCGGCAGGCTTGACTACAAGGGATTCGTCTCGTGTCCTTTGCCTGTGTTGCGGCATCAACGATCGTCGATGGTCGGGATGGACTCGGCGCTGTTTGCGGCCCTCCAGCACAAGATGAGCGGCGATCAGTGTGCCGTTCTCGAAGATGCGGACTTCGTCGGCGAGAGAGTGGACCTCAACCACGCGACTGCGTGTGGCATCTGGAACGCTGTAGGTGTTGCCGCCGACGCTGACCATGCCTTCCCGCGATACACGGCGCTCCAGCTTCAGAACGGATTTGAACGGTGCCAGGGGTAGCGGCCGCAGATACGGCCGCTCCTCGGCGAAGGCTTCGTTGACGACACGCTGGGTCGTCGCGTGCTTCCTTGGATTGGCAACGGTGTCGAGCCAGTGCCGGAGCTGGGCGTTCATGTCGTCGAGATTGCGGAACGAACGAGCAAGGAAGAAGTCTTCGCGGATATACCGAAACGGCCGCTCGACCTTGCCTTTTGTCTTGGCTCGGTAGGCTTTGCACGCCTTAGGATGGAATCCATAATGGCGGGCCAGGTCGATGAGAGCACGGTTGTAGATGATGCCCTCCGTCTGACCTTCGCCGATAACGGCAGTCTTCATCCGGTCGTAGAGCACCTCCCGCGGCGCACCACCAATCGCCTCGAAAGCGGCGATGTGGCAACGTAGGACGGTCGGCAGGTTCTGATGCATGACGAAGCGTGCCCAGATGAGGCGGCTGTGCCCCAACACCATCGAGAACAACCAGACGATCCTTGGTGTCGTTGGCTCGTCGGTGAAAACGACATGGAACTGGGCGAAATCAACTTGGGCCTGTTCGCCTGGCGGCGTCTCGAAGCGAACTTCGAAACCTGGATTTGCGGGAGGTCGCACGTCACGAAGAAAGTCCGTGACGGCGGTGTAACCGCCGGCATAACCTCGATCCCGGAGTTCACGGAGTAATCGACTGCCAGTGAGGCCGGGATAGGTCTTCACTCGCTCCCGCAGGTATGACGCGAACGGATCGATAACCGTCGCGCGAGGCTTTCTCGGTCCATAAGCCGGGACCTCGAGGCCCCGCTCTATGTATTTGCGCACCGTCTTGCGATCGATGCCGGTTTCTCTGGAAATAGCTGACACTGTCAGGCCCTGCTGATGC
>NZ_VIUP01000036.1:0-2798 GCF_007828365.1 Rhizobium sp. SJZ105 | reverse complement strand
GTGAGCGTCCGGTGAGCTGTTTTTGCTGATCGGGAAAATCAGGCGATGTTCTGGCATTCGAACCAGCATTAGTGCTGACATTAATACCAGAACAAAGAGGTTTTATGGCTCGCATGGAGATCATGTCCGGTACCGAGCGCAGGCGGCGCTGGTCGGACGAGGCGAAGCTGAGGATACTGGAGGAAGCTGATGAACCCGGTGCTCGCATTGGTGAGGTTGCGCGCCGGCATGACGTTCATCCTGGCCAGATCCGCTTGTGGCGGAAGTCGTTCAACTATGTTGATCGACCGACGGTGTTCCTTCCAGTGGAAATCATGGAGGAGGCTGGCTTAAGTCAGGCGTCTACCGCGGTAACGAGGCCGGCGATCGTCGAGATATTGCTGCGGAACGGTCGGTGCCTGAAGGTTCCTGCTGACGTTGAGTTGAAGCTGCTCGGTCCGCTGATCGCTTGCGTGGAGGCGGCATGATCGGGCCATCGGGCAATGTAAAGGTCTATCTGGCCTGCGGAGTGACCGATATGCGGCGCGGCATTGATGGTCTGTCCGCACTGGTCGAGACGGTCGTGAAGGAGGCGCCGGGCTCGGGCGCGATCTTCGGCTTCCGCGGAAAGCGCGCCGACCGGATCAAGCTTCTCTGGTGGGACGGCCAGGGGTTCTGCCTGTTCTACAAGATTTTGGAGCGTGGATACTTTCCCTGGCCGACAGCGAAAGAAGGTGTCGCGCACCTGACGCAGGCGCAGCTTTCCATGCTGGTTGAGGGGATTGATTGGCGCCGCCCGGCATGGACGTCCGCTCCTGGCCGAACGGGATAAAAGCTATATTTTGCAAGGGCATCCGAGGCTTAACGCTGGCGCGTCAGAGGCAAATCGGCTAGATTTGCGGATATGGAAACAGCGCCGCTGGACAGTCAGGACGAACTCACTGCTTTGCGCGCACTGGTCGCCGAACAGGCGGCGAAGCTTGAGAGCCAGGAAGCCGAGGTCATCAAGCGAGACTCCATCATAGGGCTTCTTCGCGCGCAACTGGAGCTTCTCCGACATCGGCAGCATGGCGCCTCTTCGGAAAAGATTGATCGGAAGATAGAGCAGTTCGAACTGATGCTGGAGGAGATCGAGGCTTCCCGTGCCGAGGCTGAACTGCGCTCCGGGAAAACTCCTCTGCCGGAGTTGGACGACGCGCCGGACAAGCCGAAGCGCAAGCCTCTGCCTGATGGTCTCGCCACCGAAGAGCTGATCTATGCGGCTCCGTGCAATTGCCCGACCTGCGGTGGCACGTCATTCCTGAAGGCGGCGGACAGAGTGGTCCAGGTGTTGGAGCACGTGCCGGCGTCGGTCAAGATTGTCCGCCATGTCGAGAAGCGTATGATCTGCAAGGAATGCGATACGACGGTGGCTGGTGAGATGCCGACCTTGCCGATCGAGCGCGGCAAGCCCGGGCCTGGATTGCTCGCCCATATCATGGTCTCCAAGTTCGATGATCACATTCCGCTTTACCGGCTCTCAGAGATGTATGATCGGCTGGGAATAGACATATCGCGCTCCGTGATGGCCGACTGGGTCGGCCGCGTATCCGCTTTGCTAACACCCATCGTCTTGTTGATCAGGGCCCACATCGCCGCGCTTGACCGAATACATACGGACGATACCCCGGTCGATGTTCTCGACCCCGGGCGGGGCAAGACAAAAACCGGCAGGGTCTGGGTCTACGTCTTCGACGGCAGTGGCTATCAAGCCACCACTCCGGCAGCCATCGCCTATTACTATAGCCCTGACCGCAAGGGGGCCCATCCGGCTGACCACCTGGCAAGCTTCAGCGGCGTCATGCATGCCGACGGTTATGGAGGCTACAAAAAACTCTACGGCAACCAGATCGTTGAGGCCGCCTGCATGGCGCATGTGCGGCGCAAGTTCCATGATGTGATCAAGCTGAAGCCGTCACCGATCGCGGAGGAAGCGCTGTCGCGCATCGGCGCGCTCTACGATATCGAGAACCGTATCCGCTGCATGTCAGCTGACGAGCGGCGTACCCTGCGCCAACACCATGCCCGGCCCGTTCTGGACGAGTTTAAGGCCTGGATTGAAGCCACGCTTTCTACGCTGCCACAGAAGCAGAAGCTGGCCGAGGCAATGCGATATGCGCTGTCGCGATGGGCCGCCTTGAGCGTCTACATCGACGATGGCCGTGTCGAAATCGATAACAACATAGCTGAGCGAGCGATGCGTCCGCTGGGTCTCGGCAGAAAAAACTGGTTATTCGCAGGCTCAGACAAGGGCGGTGAGCGCATCGCCAACATCCTGACCATCATCGAAACGGTCAAACTGCACGGCCATAATCCGGAGCTCTACCTGACAGATGTCCTGACCCGGATCCAGGATCACCCCAAGGACCGATTTGAAGATCTGCTGCCCTGGAACTGGATACCAGCAAAAGCTCGATGCGAGGCCGCCTGATGGCTCGCTCGAGGTTCATCTATACGCTCAGCCAAGTCGCCGGCATGATCGGCGAAAACCTCGAACTGATCGAAGAAGTAACCGCAAACCCGGACAACATCTCCGAGGGCGAACTGGTTTACGTCAGCGATGGCAGTGAAGATGGCACGAAGGGTCTGACCGGGAATGGCATCGAAGAACTTCAAAGCCTACTTGCCGACATCAGGACGTGGGATGGCGGTATCCGCGAGTTCCTCATCGACACACAGTGCGATCCTGAAATGATCGACCGCGTCATGGCCGATGAAATGAAACGCGGCTCATAGCTTCCATCTCTCGACACCCGAAAACGCTTTCGCCGGACGCTCAC
>NZ_VIUP01000035.1:0-3844 GCF_007828365.1 Rhizobium sp. SJZ105 | reverse complement strand
TCATGCCCCCTCGCAGCAGGGGGCAGGCAAGTCTTCACATCCTCCTTTCTCTTTGCATTCCAGTCATATGCCTCCCCGTTTGGGGCGAGGCGCACTGTAGATGAAGTTCGATCCCCAAAACAGGCCGAGGAGAGCAAATACAAGATAGGTCAATCGCATGGAGAATCTCGCAGCCAGGGAAACATGATGGAAAGGCGCAGTCTGCTTTCCTGATACCAGAGGAAGCCCGACTTTAGCCTTGAGGTGTCGATGCTGATAACTGACGATCTTTGCCTGTCACTCCTTGCCCCACTTAGCGACGATGATGGTTCCGAGCATTGCCATCGCGCCGCCGAGGATGGTGTTGACGGATGGATGATCTCCGAAAAAAACGAAGGCAAAGAGTGTTGCCAGCGGCGCGACCAGGTAGAGGAAGTTCGCCGCCAGACCGGCAGGCAACTCACCCAGTGCATAGTTCCAGGCGAAATAGGCAAGGATCGTCGGGAATAGCGCCAACCCTGTCACGGCTGCCATCGTTGAAGGCGAGGCCTGCATGAATTGCAACGTCGCTTCCGGGGCCCATGGCAACAGGAATAGCGCACCGCAAACAAGGGTGTAGGCTGTGCAAGGAAGTGCCCCATAGATCGCAACCAGTGGCTTTTGCAGCACGAAGTAGGCGGCGGAGCACAGGGCCGCCAGCAGAATGAACGTCGCCCCGGCCCCGAATGCCAGGCCGCCGGGCTGGTTGATGGCAATGATAGTGACGCCTGTAAAGCTGACCGCACATCCCAGCCAGCCGACCAATCTGAAGTGCTCGCCCAGCATGACCCAGGCCAAAAGCGCCGTCATGATCGGAATGATGTTGGAGATGAAACTGGCTGCTCCAACCGAAACGGTGGTCTGTCCCGTGTTGATAAAGACGCTGTAGAGAGTGAAGCCGAGCAGGCCGCAGATGGCAAAGCGGAGCATATGTGGCCAGGATGGCAGTTTCGGGCGCTTCCAGGTCAGCCAGCCGAGCGCTATCAGTCCGGCCATTTCGAACCGCGCTGTCGCCAGTGGGATAGGACGCATTTCTCTCAGAGAAAATGCGATAACGAGAAAGGCTGCCGACCATGAAAGGACGGACAAAGCGACAGCGGCATATGCCCATCCTATTGAACCGGCTTTGAACCTTTCTGTCATCGGCTTTGAAGGAAGCCATTCATCATCCCCACCTTTCTGTCTTAATGGGAAGCCCAGCAGGAACGCATGGGCTTTCGGACATGCGTATGGCCTTATGGAACGAGCACGAGGCTACCAGCCGTTTGCCCCGATTCAAGATCGGTTTGTGCCTGGGCTGCCTCTGACAACGAGTATTCGCCGCCCGGTTCCGGCATGATTCCTTGACGTATCGCAGCAATGACCGCCTTTGCTGCGAGATGATAGGTTTCCTGTTCCGCCGCATAGGCCATGACACTGGGTCGGGCCAGTGATAGCGAACGGGTGGGACCGAGTTCTTCAACGGACACGGGCGGGATCGGCCCAGCCGCTTGCCCGATGGAGGCGACAGTGCCGAAGCGCCTGACGCAGCCGAGCGTCTTGCGCAGCATCTCACCGCCGATACCGTCGATCGCGAAATCGACACCTCTGCCTTTCGTCAGTCGACCGATTTCCAACACGATATCTGCCTCACGACCGACGACGACGTGATCAACGCCATTTGCGCGTGCGATGTCCGCTTTTCCCGATGATCCTGCCGTGCCGATGACAATACATCCGAGGGACTTCGCCCACAGCGTCAGGACAGTGCCGAGACCACCGGCAGCAGCATGAATGAGCAAAGTCTCTCCTCGCTTGACCGGGTATGTCCGGGTCAGGAGCATGTGCGCCGTTAGCCCCCGCAGGAAGGAGGCGGCGGCTATCCTTGTGCTGATGTCATCGGGCAATTTAATCGCGCGCCAGGCGGGTAACAGGCGCGTTGCAGCATATGCGCCTGGTATGCCGGTATATGCAACGCGGTCGCCAACTTGAATGTCGCCGACTTCCGGGCCGACCGCCTCGATAACCCCGGCGCCTTCCACCCCGAGAACAGCCGGTAGCGGCAAGGGGTAAAGGCCGATACGCTGGTATATGTCGATGAAGTTTACGCCGATGGCTTCATGGCGGATGCGAAGTTCGCCCGGTCCCGGCGCTTGTGGTGGGCAAGCGGAAACTCGGAGATTGTCGCCGTCGCCGGCGGCGATCAGTTCTACCTTTTTGTCCATGCCTCACCTCCGTACAAGGGAAGTGTGTCATCTGGCGAACCGATAGAAAATCCCCTATTATCTCCCCATCGATGTGAAGAATTTAACCGATGAACTGGGACGATCTCCGCTATTTCAGCGCCCTGGCTTCGGCTGGCTCCCTGTCTGCCGCGGCCCGACACCTCGCGGTCGAACACGCAACCGTCGCCCGACGCATTGCATCGCTGGAGGGGGCTCTTGGCTTAGCGCTCGTTGACCGGCGCGGCCGGCGCTGGACCTTGACCGCAGAGGGTGAGCGGATTGCCGCCATCGCAGACAAGATGGCGACTGAGGCACGAGCTGTCCAAAGAGCGGCAGATGGTGCGCGATCCGAATTATCCGGAACTGTTACGGTCAGCGCTCCGCCAGCCCTTGCGCTCCAACGTCTCACGGCCCCGTTGGTCGAACTGCAAAATCGCCACCCACATCTGATCATCAGGATCATCGGTGAATCCCGCACTTCCTCGCTCGATCGAGGAGAAGCTGACATTGCTGTCCGCTTGAGCCGCCCTGAAGAAGGTGATCTGACAATCACCAGGCTGGGAAAGATCGATTTCCGGCTCTACGCCAGTCCCGATTATCTGGCTGCCAACACCGCAGACAACTGGCGTTTCGTTGGCTATGACGGGGTATCGGCGCGCGCTCCGCAACAGGCGGCGATCGAGGATTTCGCAGCAGGCCGACCGTTCTCGTTTTACGCAAGCAGCCTGGAAATCCAACAGGCCGCCGTGCGTGCCGGCGCAGGTGTTGCGGCGCTACCGGATTTTATCGGTATGTCAGACGAGAAGCTGGTCCCGGTTCTGCCAGGCGTCGGCTTGATTTCGCGTGACATCTGGCTTGTCGTACATTCTGACCTCAAGCGCTCAGCACCTGTGAAGGCCGTTTCACGGCGAATGCGTGAGATCTTCGGAACGGCGTAAAGACATTGTGCATGTCGCGAAACTCCCAAGTTTGCAAACATTTCAACCGTTGGCGATATCGAGTGGCTAAATTTCGGTTGAAACCTCGATGTCCTGGTTCAGCACGGCGCTCTCAACGAAGTTTCCGAGGGCACGCGCCGTAGAGTCGTAGATCGACTTCTCGCCATCCGCGCTTGAGAGCGTGAGTACGAAGGCGACCTCCTGCGGCCCTGCCTGGCTATGGTGCGTCCACCCGAACTGATACAGGTCGCGCATGTAAACGCGAGCGTATAGCCGCATATGCGACCCCGAAAAGCCGAGCCCGCTGCTTTTGGTAAAATCCCGACAATGCCTTCTGATCGGTTGCCATTTTCGGAGTTCTTCGCGCGCGTCGTTCTCCGGCAGCGTCGATTCCTTCATTGAGCCGAGAAGGGATGGCCATTTCTTTGGCCCGGTAGGGTACATCAAAGATGTCTCCAGCCGAGATGCGAAATAATTCGCGCCGCCGAACGGCGAAACGAGAGGGCGCAGTACGGCGGTCAGGCTGGCGCGGCCAAACAGCTTTCCATCTCGCACCAGCTCGGGAGGGATGGGGATGTCATTCCAGTAGTAGGCCCAGTCGGCCCGAAGCTGATGAGGTGGAACGGCCCTTCTCAAACGGCATCAAGTGCCTAACGTGGTCGTGTTGAAACGCCACAAAGAGGA
>NZ_VIUP01000034.1:0-4749 GCF_007828365.1 Rhizobium sp. SJZ105 | reverse complement strand
TGCCGAGCTTGATATACAGCTCGACCGCGCGAATTCTGTCAGCATGGGAATACATGAACTACCTCCTGGTGGTCCAAGTTTTAGTCCGCATCCCCGTTTTTCCACCGAGAAGTGAGCCACTTCTGAGTATGGTTTTCTGATCAGGCTTTGGTCGAGGGATTGGCCTTTTCTCCTCTCTTCTGGGCGATGCAGAGCCGACAGACCACGGACGTCGTACTGCAGGCTCTGCTCATGGCGGTGTGGAGGCGAAAGCCGAAGGACAAGGTGCTGATTCATTCGGATCACGGTTCGCAGTTCACCAGCATGGACTGGGCCTCGTTCCTCAGGCACCACAATCTGGTTCACTCGATGAGCCGACGCGGCAACTGCCACGACAATGCGGTGGCCGAGAACTTCTTCAATCTTCTGAAGCGAGAGAGAATACGTCGAAGGGTCTACCGTTCTCGCGATGAAGCTCGCCAGGATGTGTTCGACTACATCGAGATGTTCTACAACCCGAAACGCAAACACGTCAGGAACGGGATGCTGTCGCCCGTCGAGTTCGAAAGGCAGCAGAAAATCTAACCCGAGGGTGTCTACGAAACTCGGGGCTATTCATACAAACTCCCCATACGGGCCGTAGACCAGCTAGTCAGTTGCGTTCATATGTCCTCTCCTTCGCGTTAATTGCGACGGGGAGACCCTAAGCTATGCCGACTAGGCGGCCGCTATGGTGCCGGAAACGTTGGCAAAAAGTTGATTAATCGGCATAGTTCGCCGGTCGGCATAAGCGTGCAAACTCAATGCTGTTGATCCACTAGCCTATCTGACCGCCGCGCTCACGGCCATAGTCTACGGCCACAAGCAGAGGCGGATCGGTGAACTGCTGCCTTGGAATTATCGGCCAGTGTAACCGTGCTCAGTCTCGTCGGCCTGAAGTAGACGCCATATCGTTGCAAAACTCGGTAGCGAAACTTCGATTTCCGCGACCAAGTTTTGTGACAGGCTGGCCTTCCTTCAACAGGTCATGGTCGCGTACTGAGAGCCAACCGGCATGCCAATCCAGCAAATACGGTTGCAAGCAGATACTGAGGAATCTTAGGAAAGCGGCGCATGGCAGAAAGTCGGTTCCGGATGTGACCTCCCAAAAGGATGACTGTGCCATTCACCAGGAATCCCACCCCGTTCAAAACGGTGGCCAATAAGACCATCTGCAAGAGCATTGAGCCGCCCGAAGGGGCAATAAATTGCGGGAGAAGTGCCAGCACAAACAGCGCCATTTTCGGATTAAGGATATTTGTGGCGAGACCTTCCGTGAATATTCGCCTGTTTGAAAGGCGCTTGAGCGCGGACGTTGGGGCAAAAGCTGCACCTTCAGAGCGAACTGTCTTGTAGGCGAGATAAATCAGGTAGATGCAGCCCGCAAATCGAACGACTTCATAGGCAGTGGGAACAGCCAGAAAGAGTTGTGACAGTCCAAGTCCCGCAGCGATGGCGTGACAGTATGTGCCGACGGCTATCCCTGCATACGTAAGAAACCCGGCGGAACGCCCTTGGCTCACGCTACGAGAGGCGATGAGCAACATATCCGGCCCCGGTGTTGCGGTTAGCACAAGTGACGCAGCGGCAAATAGAATAAAGGTGGGGAAATCCGGCATGATATTGTCCTTTTGGAATGGCGCCGGAATTCTTGTTTATCATCGCCACGGCCAATAGCAACTATTTTGGAGCTACCTTCGCGAAACTCCCAATCACGACGAGATGAGTTTGCCCGAATTTTGCAACACCGTAGGCTAGAGCGTCTTGCGGCAACCGTAATATCTCGCTTTCGCGCGGACGCACCGTCCTCTCACGTAGCCAAGTTCCCAGAGAGACCAAGCATGACGGACAACGTGTGAGTGAAAAAGCGCTTACGCTTAAAAGGGCGCCTCGGACTTTTTCAACAATATTGGCCAACAGCAGACGAGACTGCCCTCTTTGGCTGAACTGTCGTGATCTTTTCTATGATGCTCCCGCGTTGTGATAGCAGGCCACTAGGGATCTCTTTTCCCGGTGCTGGAAAGCACAGCTTTGCCTGGGCCATCGAGAAAGAAGCTCTCGGGCTGGGTTCAGTGAATGGGGACAGGTTCCGGCACCTGTCGCAAGATTATAAAAATTCTTGAAACTTTCATAAATTGGAAGTATCAATAATTATGTCTTCGTTGGTAGACCAGATTTCTGCAGCCGGATTGGCTGATCGGTTTCTGAATGACCGGCAACTCGCCGAGTTGCTGGGCGGCAGTGACGCGCGCCGTTATGGCCTTGTCAACCGCGCTTTGAAAGACGGGTCTCTCATCCGCTTGAAGCGTGGTTGTTATGTGCTGGCGCGACGCTATCGACGTGACCCGGTTCATCCGTTTGCCGTCGCCCAAAACCTCGTGCCGGGGAGCTATATCTCTTTCGAAACAGCACTGTCGTTCCATGGATGGATTCCAGAGGCGGTGTTTGTTACCGCCAGTGTCTCACCTGGTCGCAAAAGCCAGGATTTTTCGACGCCCGGGTTTGGGACCTTCAGCTATCATCCTCTGGCGATCAACGAATACCGGTTCATGACGAGCGTTGACCGTGTCCCGCTCAAAGGTTCGATCGCGTTTGTCGCCCAGCCTCTTCGGGCACTTATGGATCTGGTAGCGCTTCGCAAGATTGAGTGGAGCGGGCTTGAATGGCTGACGGTTGGTATGAGGATCGAGGAAGATGCCCTTTTCGGATTGCGACGCAAGGATTTTACTGCATTGAAGCCTGTGTACAAGCACAAGGCTGCGAATGCCTTTCTCCGGGCGCTGGAAGGCGCGGTGATGCCTTTGGGGCGTCTGTCTGATCTTGAGGTCAGGGCATGATTGAAATTATCCGGGACAAGCTTCGGCAATATGCGGCAGAGAGTGCGATAGAGGAAGAGAATGCCGTCAAGGAGATACTCCAGGAGGTTGTACTCTACGCTTTGTGGCGAGGCGATTTTTTCGATGTGGCTCTTTTTCAGGGGGGCACAAGCCTTCGCATTCTTCATGGCCTGCCCCGTTTTTCCGAGGACCTCGATTTCCTTCTACGGGTCCCCGACGCCGGCTTCAACTGGTCTCCTTATCTTAAGGTTCTGACGGATGTTGTCAGCCAGTTCGGCCTGGAGCTGGAGGCGCATCCCAAGGTGCGGATGGACACGGCGATCCGGCAGGCCGTTATCAAGGATGACTCCGTTGCGAGCCAATTGGATCTGTCCTTTGTGGGAAGAGGGAGACCCAAAACAATTCGTATCAAGCTTGAGATCGACGTTAACCCGCCTGCGGGATCGGGTGAGGCAACTACCTATCTTGATTTTCCGGCTGATTATGAGGTCCGCCACCAGGATTTACCTTCCAATTTTGCGCTCAAGATACACGCTCTGCTATGTCGTGGTTTTCTCAAGGGGCGTGATTGGTTTGACTTCTCCTGGTATGTGTCTCGCAGCGTTTCGCCGAATCTGGACCTTTTGCGCAATGCGCTGATGCAGGCCGGTCCATGGGCGGGAGATGAGACTGTCCATGTAGATGCTGCCTGGCTGAAAACGGCTCTTTCAGAAACGATCAAACGTATCGACTGGAAAGAGGCTGCCGGGGATGTTCGGCGGTTTCTTCGTCCAGCTGAGCTTAAATCCACGGATCTTTGGAGTGATCGCTTTTTTCTTGCCAAGCTGGAAAAGCTTTGAAGCTTCCCGATATTCTTGTGTTCGTAGAAGGCAGGAAGGACGGACGCTGGGAAGCATTCACCCGCTTTTTTCGACGACGGCAGGCTGTGTCTGACGAACAACGCCGCCTCTACATTGTGCGTGTTGTGCTTTGATTTTTTGGGGATTGAATTGAATGAGGACAGCTTTACTTCTCTGTGCTGCCGCGATGTCATTGACTGGCTGCCAAACTCCGGCACCACAATCGGTTTTGGATTCGCAGCGCCCTCCGTCCAAATCGATTAAACGTGACTACGTGGACGCATTGCGCGGAACCATCAAACCCGGAGATTTCACGAAAGCCGAAATTTCGAGCGTAGTGCTGCTCGATCCTGAAAGGCGGATTTATGCTTTTTGCACGCGGACGGCGGAACGTGCCGATCCGAATTGGTCCTATATCGGCGTAGCCTTAAAACACAACGTGAGCGTGGACGCCTCAAAGAATGACTACCGCTGCCGTGACAAGCGGCTGCGGTACTACGATTTTCCTGAGTTGCTGAACATGAAGTCCTGATAGAGCCCGGCAGGCGGCGCTTAGTTCCTTTCGCGCCGCCTGTTGCCGGCTGCGGAGATTGCAAGGCCAGCTTCGAGGGCTGCTGTACCGGGTGTCTTCAAGCCTTGGCTTACACGCCTTTTATGATGTCGCAGATGCCCTTGCGGATGACGTCCTTATCGGCGATCTGTCCTGCCTGAATGTTGAAAACAGCATCGATCCGGACAGCGGCGCCTTTCTGGCGGGCGACAACGCGCAGCGTCTGAATTCTGCCGCTTCCGCTGGTTTCCTGATGGGCATCGATTGACGACAGTGCCTTGTTGATCTGGATACCTGAAAAACCTTCTGCTGCGACGGCCTGGGCGAGCTTTTGAAGGACAGCGGGTGCTTTGGCTTTCGGCAGTTCCTGAAAGGATTTGTAAGAGACAGCCGTGACCATCGGCACACCAGAGACTGTGAAGTTTTTCTCGCACGATGCTGCGAAAGCCGGGCTGGAGACGGTGATCAGACCGAGAATTGCGATGGCATGTTTCATATTGCGTAA
>NZ_VIUP01000033.1:0-4819 GCF_007828365.1 Rhizobium sp. SJZ105 | reverse complement strand
CAAACATGTCAGAAACGGGATGCTGTCGCCCGTCGAGTTCGAAAAGCAGCAGAAACCCTAACCTGAGGGTGTCTACGAAACTCGGGGCTATTCACAGCGCACTACGCGGGCGGCCGGTTGCCCTTCCTTGTGCCATCAGCTCTCCCCAAACGAGGGCTGCCTTCTCGTCAAACGAAAGGATGCGACCTGCGAAGAGTGACAGCGGCCCCTCCTTGCCTCCAACCAAGTTTCGAGAGCAGTTCGCTTTTTACCCTCCGGCTTCTCGAGTATTTCTCGGTGTATCGCGGCGATAGTGTGAGACGCGATGAACAAATCATCGTCAAATTGTTCAGCCATCCATGTCAACAATGACGCTGAAGGCTCTGGTTTCGTGATATTGCTGAGAATATTGGTGTCGAGCAAATAGCGCATTACAAATCGATCTCGCGACCTTCTTCGCGTGAACGGGGTGTGTCGAGATTTGCTCCAACCAATGGTGATCGGCGGAGTGCCGCGACAATCCCTCCTTTTTTCGGCGGCTCTCCAGCGAGAGTTTCGCTTACAAAGGCTCGTAAATTGGCTGCTTCCGGGCCATCTTCGGCCAATCGGCGCGCAAGTGATCTAATCAGGCTGCGATCACTATCGCGCCCGAGCACCTCAAAACGAGCGAGACCGCGGTCGCCCAGGCGGCTTCTATATTTCTGAATTGCGCGTGTCTGAGAGCTAGCCATCTGATCCTCCAGATATTTCCAGTAATAAAGCTGGATATCGAGGTTTCGACAAGTCGTCAGGAGGAATGATATTGGCGCAGCTAGAGTTTGATTAGAATATTGCGGTCGTCACTTCGTATCCCCTCACATCAGGATTTTTGTCAATTGTTCATTCGAGTGGCATCGAATTTCTCCTTCGTAGGCGGATCCACGGTCTGAGCCCATAGCAATTACCGGCCCGGTTCTCGGGCCTATACAACCTCACATCCGGTCGCCGCTCTCACGCGGCTGCACCATTATCCCGCTTTCGACGGGCACGGGCTCAGGAGAACGGGACCAAACTCAAGGTCGGCGTTTGAAGCCAAAAGGATACCCGGTCCGTTCACCTGGATCCGTCAGGGCTGATCAGGCCCTGAGGATTAGAAACTGTGTTTCGCAGCAGTTTGTCTTTCAGGCGGTTTTCATGATGGCACCTTCGATGACGACGCCGGAGCTCACATACTTCCAGAGGGTCACGAGCAGCTTACGCGCGAGCGCAACGATCATCGGCGTCTTTAAACGGCCGGCGTTCCGAGCGATGCGTTCCTTAAACCATAGCGTTAAAGTCGATTTCGGTTGGTGTCGCAGCCATAGCCAGGCGAGTTCGACCATCGTTGCCCGCAATCGCGGATTTCCCGCTTTCGAGACCCCTTGTTCACGATTGACGTTGCCGCTTTGCCAAGGGGAGGGCGCAAGACCCGCATAGGATGCGATTTGCCGCCGATTGTCGAAGTGTCGGAACAAGCCTTCCGTGTAAAGTATCGTAGCGAACTCTGGGCCTATTCCTTTAATGCCTAAAAGCGCGGCCGCCTCTTTCGGCGTTTCCGGCGTCTCCTGAACAATCAAGGCATCTCGCTCGGCTTCAACAGCCTTGATTTGTGTGAGCAACAATTCGAGGCGATCGAGTTCTCTGCAGATTTCCCCTTTCAAATGCTTTGAGAGTGGCCGACCATCGCCAGTCCGAAGTTCTTCCAGGCGTTGGCGGCGATCTCGATTGACAGGTTGGTAATCCCGAATTCCTTGCGTGAAGAGCAGCCCCTTTATGCGGTTGACGTGGAAGACACGTTCCGCAATCAGAGTTTTCCGCTCCCGTCCAATCCGTCGATTGTCGTCTTCCTCGGGTGAGAGAAGTTTGACCATTGAGCACGCGCGAGGTTCGCCACGTTTCCATGCCATCAATGCGCGGATCAGCGTTTCGCCGTCGATACGGTCGGTCTTCGCCCGGCGATGCCGGCGCGGCATGGCAATTGATGCGGCTTCTACAATGTGGCTCTCGATCCAAGCCTCCTTGCTGAGCACTCGTCCCAGCCAGAAGCCATCCAGCCCGGCCTCCTGGATCACCACCAGTGGGTAAACTATGTTCTTTCGCCGAGTGGCTTTCTGACGAAGCGCTGCAAAGCATGCGAACAAGCCGGCAATATCCCCTCCAGTAACGGAGTGGCGAGACATCTTCTCGCTGCCAGGGGACAGAGTTGTCACCAGCCAGGTCGATTTACTCAATTCCAACGAGACGAATATTGCGCCAAGATCGACGGGAGTAGTGATCTGCGATTGAGTTTGATCTGCTGTTATCGGCATGATTGGCCTCCAGAGAGTTTTCAAGCGACCTCACTCTGCCATGGTGCAGGCCGCTACTCACCCCTGATGGGATCTCAAGAGCTGCGGGAAGTGAGCAGCATCTGGCGTCGCCGCTCCAGTGCTCCGCCAAGTCGTTAGCCGTCATACCCAGAGAGGCGTCAGGCGGCAGAGTAAAGGTTCCTCCGCCGCCCGGTCCACTGCCCAAAGGTCAGATAATACCAGCAGCGCGTGCCAATTCGACTGCATCTGGACCGGCAGGGAAGCGAAGCTGACCAGCGGTGTCCGCGACCGCGGCCCAGACCGCCTCGGCAACGTCGGTTTCCTTCGTTGTCAGTGCGGGCTTTGCGAAGGAGGCAAAGATTGGAGCTGCAAAATCGGCATAGGCTGGCGGGATCATGTCCTCGATGCGCACCGACGTGTTTTCTGTAAACCGCGTTGTGGGAGCGTAGCCTGGCTCGACCAGCTTGGTGCGAATACCAAAATAGCCGAGCTCGTGTGCCAATGATCCGGTGAAACCTTCAATCGCCTGCTTGCTGGCCTTGTAGGCTGCTGCAAGAGGCATGTCAGCCAAGGTGACGCTGGACGTCACGTTAATGATCGCGCCGGAACGGCGTTCGCGCATCTGCGGGATCACCGCTTGGGTCATGGCCATCAGGCCGAAGGTGTTGGTATCGAAGATCTTGCGAATATGCGACATGGACGTTGCTTCGAAAGCGCCGACAACGCCGATTCCGGCATTGTTGACCAGAACGTCGATCGGGCCGGCGGTCGCAACCGCGGCTGCGATGCTGTCAACGCTCGTGACATCCAGTGGCAGGATGCGAAGTGACGTCGAGCGCGGGAGGACATCCTCACGCGGCGTACGCATCGTGGCGATGACGTTCCAACCGTTTGCGAGGAAGTGACGAGCCGTCTCCAGGCCGTAGCCAGAGGAGCAGCCCGTAATTAGAATGGTTTTCATTGGAACCTCCAATTTGTTTTTAGGATGGTTCCTTCTAAATCTGATAACTAAGACGAACCATAATCGATCGTCCTTTATGCGTTTTGTATCGTCCTAATCGCGCTGTTTGTTGGCTCTTCATTTCTTCTCTGAATTGGCGATGACCAAAGTGATCTAGGTCGCACCTGCCATCCGCGCAAATTCACTCGGTGGACACCCGACCCTCTGACTGAACGCAGTGCTGAAGGCGCTGGCAGATTGGTAGCCCACCTTTTCGGCGACTTCCTCTAACGATCTCCGGCTATGTCGCAATGTGTCCTTGGCGATGGCCATCCGCCATCTGAGAAGGTACTCAACGGGTGCGAGGCCAACAGCCGCAGAGAATTTCCGGGCAAAGGCCGAACGCGACATTCCGGCTCGTTGTGCTAGCTCGGCGATCGTCCAGCCGCGGCGGACGTCTGAATGAATGTCGCTGATGGCCCGAGCAAGCTGGGGATCGGAAAGGCCACGCAACATTCCGGGGTTTGGAAGTGTCGAGGCTTCGCGCCGCAACGTTTCGATAAGCAGGACCTCCAAAAGCCGCGACAAAATGAGGTCACTTCCAGCCCGGGAGTTGGCCGCTTCATCACGTATGTAAGCGATGAGGTTGCCGAGACGGGCTCCGATTCCCTCTTCAGCGCGGACATGGACAAGCGTGGGCAGCAGCTCTGATAACAAGTCGGCATTCGTTGGATCGCAGAGTATGCACCCGCCAATAATACGCGTCGGAGTTTCCGACCCAACCTGGCCGACCCTAATTTCTCCGTCGACCGTGTTGAGCGCCTTGAACTCTTCATCGGAGAATACGATCTCTTGGTCAGGCCGGCTGAAGAATGTGTCGGCTGTGGGATTTCCCGACAGGATAAAATCGCCAGTCTCCAGCGACGATGTTTCGCCATGGCTGGCGCGAAACTGCGCCGAGCCTTCCATAATAAAATATAACATTGGACCAGATTGCGGCGGAACCTGAACTCCCCAATCTCCATATGCCACCATGCTGCCCATGAGGACTGTCTTAGGTCTTAGCAGTTGCACTACGTCGGTCAAAGCATCCATTCTGCACGACCCATAATTTAGAATACGATTTCATTATCAAATGGACTTTCTTGGTTGTCCATGGCCTAAGACAGCGGTGTTGTGAGAATGCCAGAAATCACCCACCATGGTGACGCGGTTTTCGACGGCAGTGCCAGTCCGCATAAGGCGGTACGGCGGAGGCATAGATTTCAGATGCGGGCCCGCTAGCCCCGGGCTGTCGGTCTCGGTTTCCGGCTTTGCTGTCGCCATGCTCAAACCTTCTGCGTCAACCCTTTTTACCGGTCTTGCGGGAGGCGAACGGCTTTCGCGCTGCTCGCTACAGCTGAATAGGCGCGCTGAGCGGTCAATGTCTGCGGCATGGGCTGCCTGAGGATGATCCTGGCAGCGCGCGGCGACCTGCATCCGACGCTTGCTCTCGCCCGTGCCTGCACCGCCTATGGCGGCTATGTCGTCAACGAGCTGGATGCTTCGATCAAGGGACTGATCTATGCGCCCT
>NZ_VIUP01000032.1:0-3245 GCF_007828365.1 Rhizobium sp. SJZ105 | reverse complement strand
CTGATGCCTGTTCTGAATACATTGTGAAGAGAAGATATGTCTGGAAGCGTCCAGGTGTTTTGGGTTTATGCCTGAAACGTCCGAGACCAATCCTTGTGAAACCATGTGATGGCTTAGTCGGCCGGAATTGGTGGAGGGGTTGGAGGTAGGAAGGATCGCTTGTCCGAGGCATTTTTGTTGTTGGAGCTTTTGCTCCTCTGATGGGAATGCTGGATTGATGTTGCCTGACCGCGCATCACCGGATGATATCTCGAGAAGCTGGTCTTAATGATACGACCTCGAAGTGCACCGGCGTGCCTTCAAAGAGGATTGTATCGAACACGTCGATGTCATCAGGAGATAATCTGGTTGTAAAAGGTAACCGGATTGCCGTTCCTTTGGAACGGCTATGGATGAGCATAGACAATGAGAACGAAGAAGTGAATTAAGGGCATTTGGTGGATGCCTTGGCATGCACAGGCGAAGAAGGACGTGATACGCTGCGAAAAGCCGTGGGGAGCTGCGAATAAGCTTTGATCCATGGATCTCCGAATGGGGCAACCCACCTTAAATGCTTGGAAAATCCAGTCTGTTTTATGAACGGCCTGGGTTTCCAAGCATTGTGATAAGGTATCTTACTTTCGAATACATAGGGGTAAGAAGCGAACGCAGGGAACTGAAACATCTAAGTACCTGCAGGAAAGGACATCAACCGAGACTCCGTAAGTAGTGGCGAGCGAACGCGGACCAGGCCAGTGGCAATGATGAATAAAGCGGAACGATTTGGAAAAGTCGGCCATAGAGGGTGATAGCCCCTTACGCGTAGAACAGTCATTGTCCTTGAGTAGGGCGGGGCACGTGAAATCCTGTCTGAACATGGGGAGACCACTCTCCAAGCCTAAGTACTCGTGCATGACCGATAGCGAACAAGTACCGTGAGGGAAAGGTGAAAAGCACCCCGACGAGGGGAGTGAAATAGAACCTGAAACCGGATGCCTACAAACAGTCGGAGCCCGCAAGGGTGACGGCGTACCTTTTGTATAATGGGTCAACGACTTAGTGTAACTAGCAAGCTTAAGCCGGTAGGTGTAGGCGCAGCGAAAGCGAGTCTGAATAGGGCGATTGAGTTAGTTGCATTAGACCCGAAACCGAGTGATCTAGCCATGAGCAGGCTGAAGGTTGGGTAACACCAACTGGAGGGCCGAACCCGTATCTGTTGCAATAGATTGGGATGACTTGTGGCTAGGGGTGAAAGGCCAATCAAACTCGGAAATAGCTGGTTCTCCGCGAAATCTATTTAGGTAGAGCGTCGACCGAATACCCTCGGGGGTAGAGCACTGGATGGGCTATGGGGACTCACCGTCTTACTGATCCTAACCAAACTCCGAATACCGAGGAGTACTAGTCGGCAGACACACGGCGGGTGCTAACGTCCGTCGTGAAGAGGGCAACAACCCTGACCTCCAGCTAAGGTCCCCAAGTCATGGCTAAGTGGGAAAGGATGTGAGGATCCCAAAACAACCAGGATGTTGGCTTAGAAGCAGCCATCATTTAAAGAAAGCGTAACAGCTCACTGGTCTAAATAAGGGTCTTTGCGCCGAAAATGTAACGGGGCTAAAGCCATGCACCGAAGCTGAGGATGTGACAGTTGTAGTGACTGTTGCGTGGTAGCGGAGCGTTCCGTAAGTCTGTGAAGGCGGACCCGTGAGGGCTGCTGGAGATATCGGAAGTGCGAATGTTGACATGAGTAACGATAAAGGGAGTGAGAGACTCCCTCGCCGAAAGACCAAGGGTTCCTGCTTAAAGTTAATCTGAGCAGGGTTAGCCGGCCCCTAAGACGAGGCGGACACGCGTAGTCGATGGGAACCACGTTAATATTCGTGGGCCTGGTGGTAGTGACGGATCTCGTGTGTTGTACATTCTTACTGGATTGAATGTGCGGCGAAGAGGTTCCAGGAAATAGCTCCACCGTATAGACCGTACCCGAAACCGACACAGGTGGTCAGGTAGAGTATACCAAGGCGCTTGAGAGAACTATGTTGAAGGAACTCGGCAAATTGCACGCGTAACTTCGGAAGAAGCGTGACCCCATTTTACGCAAGTATGATGGGGTGGCACAGACCAGGGGGTAGCGACTGTTTATCAAAAACACAGGGCTCTGCGAAGTAGCAATACGACGTATAGGGTCTGACGCCTGCCCGGTGCTGGAAGGTTAAAGGGAGGGGTGCAAGCTCTGAACTGAAGCCCCAGTAAACGGCGGCCGTAACTATAACGGTCCTAAGGTAGCGAAATTCCTTGTCGGGTAAGTTCCGACCTGCACGAATGGCGTAACGACTTCCCCGCTGTCTCCAACATAGACTCAGTGAAATTGAATTCCCCGTGAAGATGCGGGGTTCCTGCGGTCAGACGGAAAGACCCCGTGCACCTTTACTATAGCTTTACACTGGCATTCGCCAAGGCATGTGTAGGATAGGTGGTAGGCTTTGAAGCAGGGACGCCAGTTCTTGTGGAGCCATCCTTGAAATACCACCCTTATCTTCGTGGATGTCTAACCGCGGTCCGTTATCCGGATCCGGGACAGTGTATGGTGGGTAGTTTGACTGGGGCGGTCGCCTCCGAAAGAGTAACGGAGGCGCGCGATGGTGGGCTCAGACCGGTCGGAAATCGGTCGTCGAGTGCAATGGCATAAGCCCGCCTGACTGCGAGACTGACAAGTCGAGCAGAGACGAAAGTCGGTCATAGTGATCCGGTGGTCCCGTGTGGAAGGGCCATCGCTCAACGGATAAAAGGTACGCCGGGGATAACAGGCTGATGACCCCCAAGAGTCCATATCGACGGGGTTGTTTGGCACCTCGATGTCGACTCATCGCATCCTGGGGCTGGAGCAGGTCCCAAGGGTATGGCTGTTCGCCATTTAAAGCGGTACGTGAGTTGGGTTCAGAACGTCGTGAGACAGTTCGGTCCCTATCTGCCGTGGGTGTAGGAATATTGACAGGATCTGTCCCTAGTACGAGAGGACCGGGATGGACGTATCTCTGGTGGATCTGTTGTCCTGCCAAGGGCATAGCAGAGTAGCTATATACGGAATGGATAACCGCTGAAGGCATCTAAGCGGGAAACCAACCTGAAAACGAGTGTTCCCTATCAGAGCCGTGGAAGACGACCACGTTGATAGGACGGGTGTGGAAGCATGGCAACATGTGAAGCTTACCGTTACTAATAGCTCGATCGACTTCTTCGTTCCCATTGTTCATGCTCATCAAAGA
>NZ_VIUP01000031.1:0-9814 GCF_007828365.1 Rhizobium sp. SJZ105 | reverse complement strand
TGGCCATGGGCCAAGCTTGAATAGAGAGCCGTATGCGCTGAAAGGTGCACGTACGGTTCGGGGAGGAGAAGTGCTTCTGCGCTTCTTACTCCACTGAAATGGGCGGCGGAACTGATCACTCCGTTGCAAATAACGCTTCTGCGGGTGTTCTTCGGGTTCCTCCCGCTCGCCATCGTCGCCTGGCGAAAAGGCGTGATCCACCGGGATCAGGTGCGCCACCTGCCGCATTTCCTCGTCATGGCCGTGCTGGCAACCACCTTCTACTACTTCGCGATCGCGGAGGGCACGGCACTTCTTCCCTCCGGCATCGCCGGCGTGCTCGGGGGCTCGATCTCGCTGTTCACGACGATCGCCACCCTCCTGTTCCTGCGCAGTGAAAAGCTTAATGCTTTGATGCTCGCAGGCGTTCTTGTCGGTTTCGCCGGCATCATCCTGATCGCGCGGCCGTGGGAAGGGTCGGATCGGACCATCGACATAACGGGGGTCTTCTGGATGCTGGCCGCGACCACCATCCTCGGCCTCTCCTACGTCTATGTCCGCCGCTTCCTGTCGCCCCACAATCTGCCACCCCTTGCGCTCGCCACATGGCAAACCGGGCTGGCCCTGCTGGTGCTCCTGGCGATCACCGATCGAACGGGAATGGGCAACATTCTGCAGAACTGGCACGCTGCAGCGGGTGTCGCGATCGGTCTTGGCGTCCTGGGAACCGGGATGGCGTTCCTGATCTATTATTACCTGCTGCAAGAGCTGGGCGCGGTCGCAGCCTCGGGTGCAACCTATATCACTCCGAATATAGCCTTGCTGATCGGTTGGGCCGTCGGTGAGAAAGTCGGAGTTTTGGAAATCGGAGCGATCGCTCTGGTGCTTGCCAGTATCGCAATGTTGCAGATCGGCCGCCAACGTGCAGTGAGGGAAGAGCGGCGATTGGACAGTGCAAGGGCCAATTGATCCGCAATTTTGCCGCGTTGCATAAGTCAGGGTACCATATTGAGCAAATGTCGGGATTTTTGCGAAACCTGGGTCAGCAATTCTCGCGCAGATAGATACGAAACTCAGGGCGACCCGGCTGACCATCGTATCTGCCGTAGTAAGCCAGAAATCTCTGCACGGCGACCCGCGCTTCCGATACAGGGTCCTGGTCTATGATGGCGTCAACCAAGCCCTCTTTTAGCAATGCTCTGTTTTCTTGCGTTAGCTCGTGGCTGATAAGCTGTACATTACGCTTCCCCGTGTTTCGAAGAAACTCGGCTATGACTTTGCTACCCACGGAGATATTATATATCCCGGCAATGTTATTATTCTCCGACAAAGCATTCTTCACAAGGAGTTCCGTCGAAATCTCATCCTCTTGACTCTCAACGGGCTTGGCGAATGTACACTGAGGGAACCTATCGCGCAGGACGGACCGGAAGCCCATTTCTCGTTGTTCATGACAATGAAACGATTGAAGGCCGGAGATGAGCAAAACGTCCCCCCCTGCCGCTCCCAAAAAACGACCCATCAATTCGCCGGCGACCCTCCCTTCCGACCGAGCATCGACACCGATGAAGCTGATGCTTCCAATCCCAGGGAGATCTGATGCCAGCGTAAAGACAGGCAGACTGATGGCTAACCTCTGAAGAATATCTCTTATCTGCGGATGTTCGAATACGTCCACCAAGACGCCATCACAACCCGCCGACGCCATCCCGATCTTTTCCACGACATCGCGATGATCAAGGCGCTCGTAAAAATAGAAGGCAAGCTGAACATTGAGGTAGCCGTAATCGAAGGCACACTGCCTCAAGGCATCAACCAGTTCTTTATAGAACGGATTGCTGCGGTTTTGCAGTACGACACCAAGCTTCAAAATTCGAGTTGGCCGGAGACTAAGCATACGATCCAGGCGAAGATCACGGGCGCATTTCAGCACACGCTGCTCTGTTTCGGCTTTCACATTGCCACGTCCGTTGATTACGCGATCGACCGTTCCCACGCTAACGCCAGCAGCTAGTGCCACGTCCGCAAAAGATGCTTTTTTTCCGACCTTCATATCTACCTCTGTTGGATTCCCAACATTATTGAAATTCCTAGCGGGATACCAACAGTCTAAGCTGATTTTGTTAGAGATGTCACCAAAGTGGCGCGATCAGAGGATGGAACAAATGAAAATGAATAATTGGAAAGCACCCGGCTTTCGGGTTGGGAGCATTACGAGGGTGGTTTCGGCGGCAGTTATCGGTGCGGTGATCTTGGCCGCGCCGGCGTTTGCCCAGGAAAAACGCCTGAAAATTGTACACATTGGTGTAGCTGCACCGACCGGCTTCTTCGCCTACCTGAATAAGGGGGCTGAGGACGCAGCCAAGGACCTTGGAGTCGATTTCACCTACATCTTTCCGAGCACTCCCACTCTTCCTGCACAAGTTGAAACGATCACAGCAGCAATTGCCGGCGGCGCTGACGGAATTATCATCAATGGCATCGGAGATGACAAATCCTATTATGACGTCATCGAGCAAGGCAAAGCGCAAGGCATAGCTTTCGGGAGCGCACTCGGTCCTCAAGCCGGAAAAGGAACCCAGCTTCGTGATCTTAACGATCCTTTCCTCTTCCACGTTGGCGCCGACGAATATGCGGGTGGTGTCACCATCGCAAAGAAACTACTGGAAACCATCAAAACCGGCCATGTCGTCGTTGGCAATCCACAGCCAGGTGACAGCGCGACCTGCCAACCACGCGCAGCCGGTGTCATCGACACCCTGAAAGCCGCGAATCTGACGGCAGAAGTTCAAGAGCTCACTCTCGATCCGGGCCAGATCGCAGAGACGATGACCAATTACCTGCGAGCGCATCCGGATACCAGGGCCATGATTTCCGCATGCTCACCGATTGCTCCCTATCTTGAAGCGAAAGAGAGGGCAGGGCTTTCAGATCTGGTACTCGCCGGCTGGGATCTGGACGAGAACGGCGTCGCGGCGCTGAAATCCGGGAAGCTGAACTTTACGATCGATCAGCAGCAATATTGGCGCGGCTACATCCCGGTCCTGCTGATGACCCATTACCTGAAGTACGGCCTCATCCCGGCCAATGCATTTCTGACAGGGCCAGCAATCGTCGATCAATCGAATATCGAAAAAGTCGCTCCGCTTGTTTCGGCAGGCTACCGGTAATCCGATACAGGTCTCGGCGGTTTGCCGAGGCCTGTCCACGCCATTGGATCAACACCTATGTCTCAAAAACACCTGTCTGAGCGTTCACGAAACGCAGCAGAGCGTATGCGTGAATTGCTATTGCGGCCTGAATTCACAGCCGTTGGCGCTGCAATTGTGGTAATCACCGTATTCAGCATCATGTCGCCGTTGTTTCTGACAATCCCTACGTTGGCGTCGGTCAGCAGCGTTGCAGCCGAATTGGGTATCGTCAGCATCGGCATGACAATCCTTTTGATTGCAGGCCACTTTGACCTCTCGGTCGGAGCGATTCTTGGATTGACTTCTTTTTTTGTCGTCACGCTCATGAACGATTTTGGACTGTCACCGGTCTTTGCAATTTTCTTCGCCATCGCCGGCGCATGCGCTCTCGGTCTCGTCAATGGCCTGCTCCAGACGAAGACTGGCATCCATTCCTTCATCATCACGTTGGGAACGTCGCTCGTCTACAGGGGCATGCTTCTCGCGTTCACTGGGGGCTTTCCAAAGTCAGTTGATATGCCTCGTGAAGTGTCCAATGTGATTGCCGGCCCGATATTGTTTGGCGGGATGAGGATGTCGCTCGTCTGGTTTATCCTGATCACCGTTCTCGCGACGATCCTCTTGCTTAGAACGCGCCTTGGCAACTGGATACAAGCTGTTGGTCAGAATGCGAAGGCCGCCCATAATCTAGGGGTCAATGTAAACAGGACGACCATCCTTGCTTTTACGCTCTCCGGGGGTCTTGCAGGGATTGTCGGCGTCATGCAGGTCGCGAGATTCGCCAGTGTCGATGCCATGCGTGGGACAGGGATTGAACTTCAGGCGGTTGCGGTTTCCGTTATCGGAGGAACGCTCCTGTCCGGGGGGTATGGTTCTGCAATCGGAGCCATGATGGGCGCAATCGTGCTTGCATCCATCCAGACCGGCCTTGTGCTCGTTTCTGCGCCGGGATTTCTTTACACGACGATCATGGGTGTGATTGTCGTCGGCGCTGTTCTGGTCAACAACTGGTTCAGTACGCTCATATCGCGCATTGCTCCAATGACAGTGGAAGAACCGGAAGGAGACGCGAGGCAGCTTATACCGCCATTGCAGCCCATACCCCCTGGTGCGATCGAGAGCGAAGCTTCCGTTACATCGCAGGTGAAGCAGGAGGCGCAGAAATGACGGCACATGTTCAGCCAAACGGCGCAGCTCAAGCTGTTGACGCTACACCCGTCCTCGAAGCCGTCAACATCGCAAAATATTTCGGCGCGACCACAGCGCTTTCCGACGTCTCCCTGAAAGCCTGGGCCGGAAAGGTAACAGTTCTCCTGGGAGATAATGGTGCCGGAAAATCGACACTGATCAAGATCCTTTCAGGCGTTTATCGGCCAGATGCGGGCGAGCTGCGGTTCAAGGGCCGGAAGGTTACGCTCTATGACCCAAACGAGGCCAGGGCGCTGGGGATCGCAACCTGCTATCAGGATCTCGCCGTCTGCGATCTGCTCTCTGTCACCCGGAATATTGTTCTTGGGCAAGAGCCCACGAAGGGATTCTGGAAGTTCCGGATTTATGATGCCAAGGCGGCTGATCGCCTCGCGAAAGAAGCTCTCGATGGGTTGGGGGTCAAGCTAAGGGGCAGCCTACGCTCAAGAGCCGCAACACTGTCTGGCGGCCAGAAACAGTCTCTCGCCATCGCCAGGGCGATGTATTTCGGTTCCTCCTGCCTTATTCTCGACGAGCCGACTGCTGCGCTCGCGGTCCGACAAGCGACCCGGGTAATCGAGCACATCGACCGGGCGCGACAGATGGGCAACGCCGTCATTCTTATAACCCACAACTTCAATCACGCGCTGGAAATCGCCGACCATCTTGTCGTGTTTGCAAGGGGCCGCGTCATCGGCTCGTTCGAACGGGGAGAGGTGAACCTGCAAGGCCTGACGGAACTCGTTTCAAGGGAGGCCTAGCTTTCGTGGCAAAGGCCGAATTCGCATCAAAGCCGTTAAAGGCGGCTCCGTAACGACGATCACGAAAGGGGACGCCCATGTCTACCGAACTGACAGATTTCATTTATTCCAGCCCGATGTGCAGCACTCACGAGCACACGGAGTATGAGCATTATTATTGCGCCTCGAAACCAGACGTGCTCACGCAGCTCTTTGACAACTACGTCGTCCATGATCTTCAATCTGCAGGCGCCGCGGAAGAACAACTGGCAGCGCTCATCGATCCTGGCAGCGGAGATGTTGGCAAACGTTTCAGGGATATCCAGTCATACTGGAATAACATTCAGCACACTGGCTATGCCGAGGCGGTGAAGTTAACCGCCAGGCACTTGTTTTCAATTGATCAGCTAACTCCAGACACTGTAACGACGGCGCAGCAGAGTAACCCGTATCCGGGGACAGAAGGGGAGCGGCTTACGATCCTGAAGGACGTGGCCGGCCTAGATCATGTCCAAATTGACACGAACTCCCGACCTTTACCGCACGAAATGATCGGCCAGGATTTTTTCTTATATGATTTGAACATGTTCGACTTTGCGGCAGGAAATCCGGACTTCAATCAGATTGAAGACCAGCTCGGGGAGAAGATAGGCTCTCTTGAAGCTTTGGAAGCCGCAATCGGCACATTGTTTGCAATCAGCTCTCGTTATGCAGTGGCAGTGAAGACGCAACACGCCTACGCCAGAACATTAAAGTGGAGCCCACGCAGCAACGAAGATGCCGCCTTGGCCCTGCAGAAAGTCCGGCAAGCCAGATCAGACGCATCGGAAGCCGATCGCCTGTGCCTTGGCGACTGGTGTTTATCGCGTATCGCGGAGCAATGCGCAGCTCATAATCTGCCTTGGAAAATCCATACGGGGTATTTTGCGAAAAACAACTTTATGCCTACCGAAAACCTACGGGCCGGAAATCTTGACGGTTTGATCAGGGCGAACCCTCGTACCCGCTTCGTCTTGATGCACATTGCCTATCCTCACTCGGACGAGATGATCGCGCTGGCGAAACACTACGCAAATGTTTCCGTAGACATGTGCTGGGCTTGGAGCATCAATCCGCTGCATGCCAGCGACTTCCTGCGCCGGTACATGCATGCCGCTCCCAAGAACAAGCTCTTCATATTCGGTGGAGACGCTCATCTTCCTGCTGCGTCTGTGGGCTACAGCTACCAGTGCCGCGACTGGTTCAGGCGAACCCTTCAAAAGGAGATCTCCGAGGGTTTCCTTGCCGAAAATCAGGCCATTGATCTTGCCCGCTTCTTTATGGCCGACAACCCGTACGATTATTATGACCTGACGAGCAAGAAGGATAACTTGCGTAGCGCTACGGCGGAAATTGTTAAAGCGCACGGCCACGAAAAGGCTTTTGGCTTTCCGCCCAAAGGGATTCGGGACAGCGGCAAAGCCTGATACAGCCCTTCCCCCAAAGGAAAAGAAATGATTATCGATCACATCGGTTGGGCCTGTTCCGATCTTGAAGATGGCATCCAGCAAATATTCGACTTGCTGGGTGTGCGACCAAGGGCGGGCGGCCGCCACAAGGGTAACGGTACCCAAAACGCTCTCCTGTCCCTTGGGCCGGGACAGTACCTTGAAGTCATAGGGCCAGACCCTCAACAAGACATTGTCGGAACTGAGGGAGAAGCATTTTCCAAGCTGCAGCAGAACGGCGTATTCACCTTCTGTCTTGCCTCCGATGATCTTTTTCAGTCTGCCGCTGTTGTGCAATCTCTTGGATATGATGCCGCAGGCCCTTCTGATTGGACGCGTCAGCTACCTGATGGTGGCAAAATGGAGTGGCGTTTGCTCCGATTCGGTGGGCACAAACTGGGTTACTTCCTACCGATTTTCATAGACTGGCTGGCCTCGCCACATCCGTCGTCGTCTGCTCCGACAGCAGGCTCATTATATCAAATTCAGGTGCGTCACCCACAGGCCGACGCCCTGCAGCGAGCCTATTCTAGGTTAGGTATAGATGGTGCTGTCGTCGAAGAAAGTGAGGAAGCATCAATCTCGGCCATAATTGAAACTGACCACGGTCTCGTAAGGTTGGGATCTGCGTCGTTTGCGAGCTAGCATTGGCAGCTCACAATCGAATTGTCGCAAATATCCTACAGACCGTCCTAAAACTCTTTGGCTGAATGAAGTCCTGCGCTTTTCAGTGCCGGAGCTCTACGGGTGAAGAGATTTCCCTGATTTCGATGTCCAAAGAGCCCGACAAGGCGTTTTGAGCGTTTTTGAATGCGCCATTTGGTTCAGAAAGTGCGCACAGTGGGGCTGTTATGTCCTGACAGCAGCAATCAGACCCGAAACGCCGACAAGGGTGAGGGCTCTTTTGATGTTATAGGCTAGCGCCGTCAGGCTGAACTCTGCGCGGACGTTTTCCAGTCCCCGCATCAGGAACGCGCCCTGATACATCCACTGCTTGATCGTGCCGAACGGGTGCTCGACGCTCTCGCGCCGTTGGTTCAGAATGTCGGGCCGCGCGGCGAGACGCGCCGCCATGCGGTCGATCACCGCCTCGTTCTCTAGACGCGACACGCGACGGAAGCTTCTGGTGCAGTGTTCGCGCAGGCTGCACGCCTTGCAGGCGTCGCGGTTGACATAGTCGATCTTCACATTGTCGCGGGACTTGCCAAAATGGCGGGGTGAGAGCACCTGATCTGCGGGGCAAAGGTAGATGTCCTTGTCCGGGTCGTAGCGGAATTCCTCTTTGGAGAAGAACCCCTCGGCCACGGCCGGGCCGCGGATCGGCTTGGGAACATAGGCGGTGATGCCTGCATTCTCGCAAGCCTCGATATCCTCGATCTTGAAGTAGCCCCGGTCCGCGACCGCCTCAATCCTGTCGACACCAAGCGTTTCCATCGCCGCCTCGACCGTTGGCGCAAGGAGCCCCATGTCCAGGACCTGATTGCAGACCTCCTGCTCGGCGATCAGCTTGTGCTTCACATCAACGGCAACCTGGATGTTGTAGCCGACGCCGACCTTCGTCATGCGGGCCATGGCGCGGGCATCCGGATCGGTCAGCGAGATCTGGTCCTCGCCAGTGCGATCCAACTCATCCAGCAGCGCCTTGTGGCGATCCCGCTTGCCCTGGATGGCCGCAATCTTTTCCGCGAGTTTGCCATCGCTGCGATTGGTGCCGCTGCTGGCCACCTTGTCTTCGTCAGCGTCGCTGTCATCGAGCCTCTTCATGTAATCGGCCAGCTTCTCGTCGGCCTCGCGGATGAACTTCGTCAACGCTCCCCGTGTGAAGTTGCGATCCTTGTTATTCACTGCCTTGATGCGCGTCCCATCGACCGCCAGCAGTTCCCGTCCGAACAGATCGAGCTGCCGGCACAGGATGACAAACTCCCGAAACACCGGCCTGAAGGCCGACCGGTTGACACGGCGGAAATCGGCGATGGTGCGGAAGTCAGGCTTCAGGTGCCGCAGCAGCCAGATCACCTCAATGTTGCGATGGGCCTCCGCCTCCAGCCGTCGGCTGGACCGCACGCGGTTGATGTAGCCGTAAACGTAGAGCTTCAAAAGATCGGCCGGATCATAGCCCGGACGACCCGTCTCCTTCGCCGCCACCCGCACGAAGCCTGCGGCAGCAAGATCAAGGCCGTCGACGAAGGCCTCGATGAAGCGCACCGGATTGTCCGTGCCGACGTAGTCGTCCACCGCTTCCGGCAGAAGCAGCAATTGCGCGCGATCTGTTCCTGAAAGATGAGCCATAGCAGAATCTATCACAGCTCGCCGATCCCTGGAATCTCGAGGTTTTACATTTCGACAGCGACAAACGTCTTACGCAGCCAAATGCAGGCGTGTCCTGCTGGCAACCCGTCAATCCGTCCGAATTCTTCATAACCGCGAGATCGGTAGAAGCCTGGGGCTTGAAAACTGAAGGTATCAACGTAAGCCCCAATGCAGCCGCGCTCGCGCGCAACTGCTTCGGCTTTGTCCATCAACAAACTGCCAACGCCGGCCCCTCGAACCGAGTTCGACACCCAAAGCCAATCAATGAACATCCAGGCATAGAAGGTCCTTGCCTTCACTCCGCCCTTTACCGAACCCTCGCCATCGCGTGCTATGACCCATAGGTCTTCCGCATTGTCGGGGCCGGCCTTACTGAAATTGTACTCATCCAGTCCTTGGTCGATAATCTGCCGCGTGGTGGCATCTGGAATGCCCTCGACTTCAACTGCTATCGACAACGGATCCCTCATTAAATGGCGCTATTAATGGCAAGTGCTGAGGACGAGCACCCGTCCGACAGCGTTGCGTCGAAACAGGATAACTCGAAGAGCCCGGTTCGGCACGACTAAAAGCAACCGGAGTTTTTGGACGGTCTGCCTAACATTTGCGACAGATTCGGCGTGTCTGAAAGTTCAGGGGAATTTCTGTCGCGAAAGTCAGGCGCAAAAGTCGAATTTTCGCGACAGACATTTGCGACAGATTCGATAGCTACTTTCGACCTTCAGCCCCATATCAAGACGCTCGCACTTCTCTAAAGCAGCTCGCTATTCCAATATGATTGGAATCAGGGAGGCAATAAGCAGCGTGGCCATCGCGACGTTGAAGTGTCAGTACCGGAGCAATACTCCCCAATAGTGCCGTTTGAATCTTCCCCAGGTGCTGCGTCCGCTGGTTTTCCGGGGCGCGCCCCGGAAGACCA
>NZ_VIUP01000030.1:0-11712 GCF_007828365.1 Rhizobium sp. SJZ105 | reverse complement strand
CCATGGGCCAAGCTTGAATAGAGAGCCGTATGCGCTGAAAGGTGCACGTACGGTTCGGGGAGGAGAAGTGCTTCTGCGCTTCTTACTCCACTCGCCACCTGGCAGGGTTTCGTCTACGTGGCCTTTGTCATCGACGTCTTCGCTCGTCGCATCGTCGGCTGGCGGGCAAGCCGGACAGCACATGCGAGCTTCGTCCTCGATGCGCTGGAGCAGGCACTTCATGATCGGCGTCCCGCTCATGGCAGCGGCCTCGTGCATCACTCGGATCGCGGCGTTCAATACGTGTCCATTCGGTATTCCGAGCGATTGGCAGAAGCTGGCATCGAGCCGTCTGTCGGAAGCGTCGGCGACAGTTACGACAACGCCCTCGCTGAGACGATCAACGGTCTCTACAAGGCCGAAGTCATTCATCGACGTGGACCATGGCGCAGCTTCGAGGCGGTGGAATTCGCCACCTTGGAATGGGTCGATTGGTTCAATCATCGACGGCTTCTGGAGCCTATCGGGAATATACCGCCAGCCGAAGCCGAGGACCGGTATTACGCCATGCTGGACGAACCAGCCATGGCCGCATAACTTAAACGAAACGGCCTCCGGCAAACCCGGAGCGGTTCACACTTGTATCAATTCCGACTCCTCAACTGGTCTGGCTTACGCCCAGACGACGGATCTCTCTGCAGACGGTGGAACGCCCAAGCCCAAGCCCAAGCTGCCGGGCTGCCTCCGTATACTGGGAGATGCGCCGTCTCTAGATGGTGGTCGATCCCACGCAACATGTGGTCGAGGGGGACGTGATCATCAATGCACAAGTCGCAGAAGAGCAGCGCCGGAGCTGTCTGGCATCCCATCATCGCTCAACCCTCGGCAAATCAGTGCGACGATTGAATCACGACATCGGTGGGCCAGCAATGCCGATCTTCCAAATCGCGACCGAACGCAGTCCCGCATTGTGAGGTCGATGGATTTCAACTTTATCCTGTGTAATGGTCTGCCCAAGTCCTACAAAATTCTGATTTAGCCGAGTTCATTTTGATGCCCCATAACCATAGTCAAATCCGCTTAGAAAGTTGCCTTCAGGTACTGGTGGGGTTGCCATTGAGTATTGCCCGCAACGCTGCGGACATGAAGATTTTGCATTTTGGGGAGATTCAGCCGCATCCTTCAGGCCGAGGAACTGTCGGTCCTTACGCACTACATATTCAATGCCCGTGGCGTCTGGTTTCTAAGGATACAGTATTTACGGGGACATCGGATCGCTTTGTCGGTCCTGTTGAAGGAACAGAGGTAGATGATCACGATCCTAGATCGGGAAACCTGCAACTTATCAGGATTGCATCGCTTCTGAAAGGATACGACGAGACAACCAAGTCCTTCGTGAACACCGCAGAGCAACTCGTCGTTATAGCGGCCTATGCAGACAACCTTGGTGGGGCTGACTTGCTGCTCTCCGGCGATTACCGCCTCCAAATTTTCCCAGACGGCTCGCTTGAAGAGGATTGGCGCTTTGTCGAGTTGCAGGGTCGTCATATCGTGATCGAAGGCGGCCGCGTACGGATCGACGAATAGCAATCTGACCACGGCAGCCACTGGCGCGAGTTTTCAACGGTATCCGCCAAGAGCGGTCATTCAGTCGCCGCGAGCAAAATTTGTGCTAATTGCGATTTGTTGCTGTTCGAGAGGCTGCTATGACTTAGGCATGGCAAACGGTGTTCTCAGATTCTTCTTCGATTATGGTGCTGGTGGCTGCTTGTGGGCTGGTGATACTGCAACACGCGAAAGGCTCGGTCTAGGGCCTGTCGAGGCGTCGCTCTTTGATCTCGAAGGGCGACATTGCCAACCTGCGCGCGTGGAGCTATCTCACTTAGCTCAAAATTTGACAGATCAACTGGACTTCGAGCACTCAGGCTATCTTAATCCTTTGTATCCGCCCGATCCAAGCCTTTGGACTCAGTCGCTGTGTGATCATTTCAACGCAAATGTAGACAGGTAACTAGCGCTTTTACGCCACGAATTGGGTAAGGACTTCGACATCTTGGATGAACAAATTCGCTACGAAGAAGATCCTCAACTTGACGAATATTTGGCCATTAATCCGGGGCTTTCTAAACTAAATGAAATCACGCTTCCGACTGTCCGCTAAGGGCTGAGAGGCGTCTTCCGCTTCGCGCCCATTGCGGTCATGGGGCATCAAGTACTTCGGTCAACCTGGTAAGCAGATTTTCGACTTCATCGCGATTCGCTCCCATTCGAGTTTCGAACTCTGGCAGGGAAAGACCATTGCAAACTTCATTCAAGGCTTGGTGTAAAATTTTTGCTTCTGATCGTGAGAACGCTATGTGTATCGGTTGACTATGTGACTCCATCGGGTTTCCCTGCGTTGGATTAAGGCGATTATCGTCCGCCGGCCTTGTCTCACACTTTTTTGGAAGTCTGCATAGGGCCGACTGCGGTCTTCCGCTTCGCGCCATAGCGGAAAAAAGCCCATCGTTGTTGATAAGCCTTGAGCAACGTTGGGTCTATAGATAGCTGTATGTCTGCGACGAACGAGGCATGTTGTGAATAGATATAACTGCACAGCCCTTTGGCTGGTGACATCTTTCGCGGTTTTATTCGGCAGTTTAGAGCCATCCCACGCCATGCAACCTTGTCCGCCTAGAGCGGAAATGCGCCGAAACGCGCAGATCATTGTCGAAGCTCGATTGAGGTCGCTGTTCATCGGCGATTCTGGGTTGGTTGTAACCGACAAGTTTCCGAACCGGATGATTCGCGCTGAACTCGAAATCAAACGCGTCATCAAGGGGACGTTTGCAGAAGAGGAAGCTGTTGCCATTGGCTTCGCGTGGCCGCCAGGGCCTTATCACGCACTCACCCTGATGGCGATGGTCTATGGCGATAGTGATGAGCGCGATACGTTTGAGCTGGAGCTTGCTCGCTACGACATAAATGAGAACTTCGGCATCTACCCTCTGAATTCTTGCATATACTACAAGTTTCCAGACGAAGTCGAGGAGCAAACCGGTTGGAAAGAAGATCCCCCCAGATCCACAAACGGCCCGCTCGTTGATTCCACTCCGCTCTATCCGTGAACGGCCGCTTCGGGCCGACTGCGGTCTTCCGCTTCGCGCCAAGAGCAGACGTCGGTAGCTTTACGCCCGAAGCGCTCAGAACTTGACGATTCGCGCCGTTTACCTGAACCTTTCGATAAGTGAGTCGTGCGGTAAAGTCTCCGATGATAGAAGTGCGACCGGCAAAATCAGAAGAACTTCCGGAACTGGCGGCGATCGGTCTGGCCTCTTGGCGAAAGGGTATCCTACCGCTGGTTAATGCCGAAGTTGCTTCACGCATTGAAAGCAACAACCCGTTTATTCCGTTCCTGAAGGAGCAGGGTGAGAACATCCTCGTCGCTTCGGTTGACGGAGTATTGGCAGGGCTAGGTGCTTCTGAAGATCGTGACAATCATATCAGTGACATCTGGGTGGCTCCAGAGAATGAAGGAAAAGGAGTGGGGTCAGCCCTCATTGCTGCCCTTGAAGAGCGATTCAGAGCGGCAGCCTTCGCTGAAGCGACGATAAGCGTATCTGCTGATAACGCCCGGGCGCTCGGCTTGTACCTACACCTAGGTTACCATGAAACTTGGCGCGGTTTCGCTCATGATCCGATCCTCGACACGACGCTAGAAAAGATTTCGTTGGCAAAGGCAATCGGGTCGAGCGGGTGATCGCCCGCAATGGGCCGACGACCGCTTCGGGCCAAAACCGGACGTAGGTGCACACGTGTATGAACGACCTGTGTCGAGCCATTTCTCCTGTATGATGACAGGAGACGAGGACGCTTAAAGCGGACTTTGCAGGCGACAGGTGTGTTGGGGCATGTCTGTCGCAGCTTTTGCGCAGACATCAACCGCTACCGTCAGGGATTTCCCGGAGATTTGCATGAGACATTTTAGACTTGTTTATCAGAGCTATCCGCTCGACCTTGCAGTCCAGGAACCGTGGATCACCCTGCGAGCCACAAGTGGATCCTGGCCCGGTCAAACATTGGAGGACTACATCGGTCTTGACCTGAAAATGAAATCTCCGAAATTCTTCTTCGATCCCAACAATGACCCCGAAGATGACGTCGCCCAGTGGTTGAACCCGGGTCTGGATACACAGTGGCTGAAAATTCCCTTGAAGCACTTTAAGAACCGTGATTTTCGCAGCCTCGAAGAAATCCGGGTAGATTTTCAAGGCGAGGGAACTCAAAACCCTTTGATTGGGGAGAGTTGGTGGGAAGCTCCCGGCCTTATCACCACCTACAGCGATGAATTCTTCGCCCGTGCGGCAATCTCCATTCGTCACAACGGTGGTGGCACGTTTTCGGTTCAGCTTTCTGGCACCTCTCAGTTCGACACCGCCTTTGATATAGCCTTCAGTGCTCCCCTGACCGTCAAGCTGATCGGATATCGCAACTCGGCGACCCAAGATGATCTTTTGGGCTGGTTCGACCGCTTTCTCAAAAAAGACGACTTCACTTTCACGCCGCTGCAACGAGGTGAAGACCTCTATCTCGATGGTGTGGTCAAATAACCGCCGTGCCAATCGCCCTTAGCGCTTCAAGTTCGAGGAGCATAGAGGTGGCTCGGTTTGTTTGAACAGTTTCGGGCGTTTCACTAAGTGGATTTCCGCCTCGATTATGCAGCCACCATCATTGATGCCAGCGCGTTGAAGCAGGCCATTTTGTCCTATCCTGATCATAGCATTTCATTTCTAGTCTACGGGGAGTTGAACTCCAATCGGACAATCCGAAACAAGTATCTAAGAACGAGTGGTTGAGCGTCGGGTGGTGGAAGCCCTTCAACTATCTTTTAAAAATTCTTGAAACTTTCACAAATTGGAAGTATCAATAATTATGTCTTCGTTGGTGGACCAGATTTCTGCAGCCGGATTGGCTGATCGTTTTCTAAATGACCGGCAACTCGCCGAGTTGCTGGGCGGCAGTGACGCGCGCCGTTATGGCCTTGTCAACCGCGCTTTGAAAGACGGGTCCCTCATCCGCCTGAAGCGTGGTTGTTATGTGCTGGCGCGACGCTATCGACGTGACCCGGTTCATCCGTTTTCCGTCGCCCAAAACCTCGTGCCGGGCAGCTATATCTCTTTCGAAACAGCACTGTCGTTCCATGGATGGATTCCAGAGGCGGTGTTTGTTACCGCCAGTGTTTCACCTGGACGCAAAAGCCAGGATTTCTCGACGCCCGGGTTCGGGACCTTCAGCTATCATCCCCTGGCGATCAACGATTATCGGTTCATGACGAGTGTTGACCGTGTTCCGCTCAACGGCTCGATTGCGTTCGTTGCCCGACCTCTTCGGGCACTTATGGATCTGGTAGCGCTTCGCAAGGTGGAGTGGAGCGGGCTTGAATGGCTGACGATTGGTATGAGGATCGAGGAAGATGCCCTTTTCGGATTGCGACGCAAGGATTTTACTGGATTGAAGCCTGTGTACAAGCACAAGGCTGCGAATGCCTTTCTCCGGGCGCTGGAAGGCGCGGTGATGCCTTTGGGGCGTCTGCCTGATCTTGAGGTCAGGGCATGATTGAAATTATCCAGGACAAGCTTCGGCAATATGGCGCGGAGAGTGCGATAGAGGAAGAGAATGCCGTCAAGGAGATACTCCAGGAGGTCGTACTCTACGCTTTGTGGCGAGGAGATTTTTTCGATGTGGCTCTTTTTCAGGGTGGTACAAGCCTTCGCATTCTTCATGGCCTGCCGCGTTTTTCCGAGGACCTCGATTTTCTTTTGCGGGCTCCCGACACGGGTTTCAACTGGTCTCCTTATCTCAAGGTTCTGACGGATGTTGTCAGCCAGTTCGGGCTGAAACTGGAGGCACATCCGAAGGTGCGGATGGATACGGCGATCCGGCAGGCTGTTATCAAGGATGATTCTATCGCGAGGCAGCTGGATCTGTCGTTTGCCGGAAGAGGCAGAGCCAAAACAATTCGTATCAAGCTTGAGATCGACGTTAATCCGCCTGCGGGATCGGGTGAGGCAACTACCTACCTTGATTTTCCGGCTGATTATGAGGTCCGCCACCAGGATTTGCCTTCCAATTTTGCGCTCAAGATACACGCTCTGCTATGTCGTGGTTTTCTCAAGGGGCGTGATTGGTTTGACTTCTCCTGGTATGTGTCTCGCAGCGTTTCGCCGAATCTGGACCTGTTGCGCAATGCGCTGATGCAGGCCGGTCCATGGGCGGGAGATGAGACTGTCCATGTAGATGCTGCCTGGCTGAAAACGGCTCTTTCAGAAACGATCAAACGTATCGACTGGAAAGAGGCTGCCGGGGATGTTCGGCGGTTTCTTCGTCCAGCTGAGCGTAAATCCACGGATCTTTGGAGTGATCGTTTTTTTCTTGCCAAGCTGGAAAAGCTTTGAAGCTTCCCGATATTCTTGTGTTCGTAGAAGGCAGGAAGGACGGACGCTGGGAAGCATTCACCCGCTTTTTTCGACGACGGCAGGCTGTGTCTGACGAACAACGCCGCCTGTACATTGTGCGTGTTGTGCTTTGACTTTTGGGGATTGAATTGAATGAGGACAGCTTTACTTCTCTGTGCCGCCGTGATGACACTGGCTGGATGCCAGACTCCGGCACCGCAATCTGTTTTGGATTCGCAACGTCCGCCGTCCAGACCGATTAAACGTGACTATTTAGACGCCATGCGCGGAACTATCAAAGCCGGTGATTTTACGAAAGCCGAGATTTCGAGCGTAGTGCTGCTCGATCCTCAAAAGCAGATTTACGCTTTTTGCACGCGAACGGCGGAACGTTCCAATCCCGATTGGTCGTATATTGGCGTAGCCGTGTACAAGAATTTGGGCGTTGACTCCTCAAAGGACGACTATCGCTGCCGTGACAAGCGGTTGCGGTACTATAATTTTCCTGAGTTGCTGAACATGAAATTCTGATGGACCCCGGCAGGCAGCGCTTAGCTCCTTTCGTGCCACCTGTTGCCTGCCGCGGAGATTGCAAGGCCAGCTTCGATGCTCGTGCAGTCGAACGCGGCGGGGTTGTACTAATCTGCAAGCGTGGCTGAGTTGGGCCTCCAGGCAACGCACCGCAACGACTGAGGTGAACGTCAAACCGTGGTCGCGCGCCCTTACTCGCCGAGTTTCGTTGTCGAAAATTTCCAGTAAGCGGCAAATACACCAGCGCCGAGTAGATCAAGGATGAACCACGACGACCGGCTGAAATGCACGGGGATAAACGGGTTGAACAGCAATCCCACGCAAATGAAGCCGAAGACCCACCCCGTGAACGCGCCGTGCTTCTCGTACTCGATGTAAGCGAAGAACGCCGCAAATGCCGTGATGCCGAGGCGCAGCAGCGTGTAGTAGCCGTAGGACAACGGCAATACAGCAATCACCAATGCTACTGCTGGAACGAGGATGATGTGGCGTGGAAACGTTGTCATGTAAGCCCCCAAACATGTCTGTGAATAATCGTATATTAGACAGATACAAGTTTTGAAAACGAGATATACAACCTGTTGTAGAATTCGCGAAGGTGGTTCTTGTGTATTACCAGCACATTCAGGGACCCGGCAGACGCGGTGGACTACGGTATGGGCCGGGAAGCACGACGCTCGGTCTTTCCGGTGTCGCACACCATGCTGCTGCGCTCCGGGCCCTTGGGCGCTGCGAAGCTGCTGCCCTGGCTTGCCAATGTCGGCCTGCCTGGGTGCATAGCTGTCGACATCATTCTGTCTCCCGACAGGCTTCCTTCGTTATCATGCATGAAAGCCCCCCGGTGGTGTTTAACTTCTGACCGCTGGGTTCCCTAAAATTGCAGCAATCCCGTTGTCGGTTGCATTAACTCGTCGATGCTATCGTGGGTATGAGCGGAGCATGGGGTATAATGGCTAAAGTTGTGCAATTCAGATCGCGGCAGACGTCACGATCGAGGTCAGGCAGTTCGTTTGTTATGCTCGTTGTGCTTGGCATGCTGGCGAGTTTCCTCGTAGGCGCAGGCATATCCTATTACGTAATCGATCACAGACCGTCTTTTCAGCCAGATCTGGAAGCAAAAGTGCGCGATATAACATCGCGTTCGCGAGACCCGCAAAACGCGGGACAAGACATCCTTTCGACGGCATCTCCGGTCGCGTCCTACCGGAGATGCAGCGGGAGCGTCCGTGTCAATTGCATTGTCGATGGAGATACGCTGTGGACTGGTGGCGTCAAGGTTCGCATTGCCGATATCGATGCGCCAGAAATCGGTAAACCACAGTGCGCGTCTGAAAAAGCGCTTGGGGAGCGTGCAACTGTACGGCTGATGGAACTGGTCAATTCTGGTGCTTTTACCATGCAGTCCTGGCCCGGTCGCGACGAGGACAGGTATGGACGAAAGCTGAGGGTACTTTTGAAAGATGGCCGTTCGATCGGCGATATCCTCGTATCTGAGGGACTTGCCCGGACATGGACAGGCAAAAGGCAGCCATGGTGCTGATTAATCTGTGCGGACTGCAGCTGAATTCTGCCGCCTCGTTGATCGTCCTCTCAGGCAGCGTGTGCGCCGCAAATGAAGTTCAAGCCAATCCAGCAGATGAAGGTTTATCTGAATCTGGAAGGGCTGCGCCCATGAGGCATGCGAAACTTCAAAAAAATGGAATGATCAGGAGTTTTAGTGGTCCCGTGGCGTCATTAATGCGCATAATCAATGCAGCATTTACAGCATTTACAGCATTGCTGTATTTTATGGATTTCCTTTTTTGGCTGTGCTATCGTTGCGACGGAAGACGGGAGTATAATCGATGGCAAGCTCAGGTAATTCTTACACGACGAGTGATCTTTCTAGGAAGTCCGGTGATATCATCGCCGAGGCACTTCGCCATCCGGTGACGATCACCCAGCGCAACAAACCTCGTCTGGTCCTTCTTAATATTGAGGATTATGAACGTTTGATGCGGCAGTCTGATCTGCGCGCGGTAGGCACTATCGATAATATGTCTGACGCTTTGTTGGACGAGTTTGAGGCGGCAGTCGAGGCTTATGCGGAAACGGAAGAGATGGTTCGGTGAGCGGTTTCGATGACATCGAGACTGCAGTCGTAATCCGCTACCCTTATCTGTGGAGCCGGGAGGCTTCGCTCGGTGAAACCGAAGGTCGGAAGGGTCGACCCGTTGTTGTTGGCGTGAGGCTCGCCCGTGCGGACGGCGACATGGTTCTGTTCTTTCCCATCACGACAAAGCAGCCGGAAACTGATCGTTTTTCTATTGAGATCCCAGCGATTGAAAAGCGCCGGGCCGGTCTTGATGCAGATATGCGGCTCTGGATCATTCTGGATGAGTATAACAGCGATATTATCGGACATTCTTTCTATCTGGAGCCGGAGCCTCCTGTGGGGCGGTTCAGCAAGGCTTTTTTTCTCCCCGTTCTTCGGGAGTTTATTGCGCGTCGTCGGTCATCCAGCGAGGTTTACCGCGCCCGATAAATAACCGGGCGATGTTCGCGCTACGGGCCTGGTGGGATTGCCGTTTGAACCGCGGTCCCGTGCAGAAGCGAGATCCGGTGCACTACCGCCCATAAGATGGTGACGGTCAACGGGATAGCAACGCAGACCAATACCGCGACGCGCCTGATGTCCTGGTCATGTGAGTGTTGCAGTCAGGCTGAATGCGGGCTATATGTAGGCATGTACCTACATGGAGGCTTCGTATGAGTATGACAAGTTTTTCCAGCCGTGAGGTCAATCACGATGTCAGCAAGGCAAAGAAAGCCGCTCAGGCGGGACCTGTGATCATCACCGATCGTGGCAAGCCTTCTCATGTGTTAATGACGTACAGCGAGTTCGAGCGCCTCACCGGAAGGCGCCGCAACCTTGTCGACGCACTGTCAATGTTCGGACTGTCGAAGACTGACCTTGATATCCCAAGAGCGGAAATTGTTACCCGCGAGATTGATCTGTCTTGAAGTACCTGCTCGACACGAACGTTGTTTCCGAGCTGCGCAAGGCTGGAGACGGCAAGGCAGATGCAAACGTCACTCGCTGGGTCAGCGCGCAGGATTCGAGTGATCTGTTTATTTCTGCGATCACGATCCTTGAGATTGAACGCGGCATATTGAGCCTCCAGCGCCGTGATGGTTCCCAGGGAGCTCTCTTGCGGAAATGGATGGATGACCGTGTCCGTCCTGAATTCGAGGGCCGTATTCTTCCCATCGATGATGCCGTAGTAACACGTTGCGCCCATCTGCATATCCCGGACCGTCGCAACGAGGCCGATGCCTTGATCGCCTCGACGGCGCTTGTTCACAACCTGACCGTTGTTACGCGCAACGTACGGGATTTCGACGGTACCGGCGCTATCGTTGTCGATCCGTGGCAGGGCTGATTTTTTGGGAACACACTCGTGCACATCCTTCTGCCGCCGCCAGTTCAGTAGCAGCGGACATGAGCAGGTTGGTTTCCTGTGCACGAGGGCTCGTGCTGCTGGACCGGGGTGTCTTCAAGCCGGCCCTTACACGCCTTTTATGATGTCGCAGATGCCCTTGCGGATGACATCCTTGTCGGCGATCTGTCCTGCCTGAATGTTGAAAACAGCATCGATCCGGACAGCTGCGCCTTTCTGGCGGGCGACAACGCGCAGCGTCTGAATCCTGCCACTTCCGCTGGTTTCCTGGTGGGCATCGATTGACGACAGTGCCTTGTTGATCTGGATACCTGAGAAACCTTCTGCTGCGACGGCCTGGGCTAGCTTTTGAAGGACAGCGGGTGCTTTGGCTTTCGGCAGTTCCTGAAAGGATTTGTAAGAGACAGCCGTGACCATCGGCACACCTGAGACTGTGAAGTTTTTCTCGCACGATGCTGCGAAAGCCGGGCTGGAGACGGTGATCAGACCGAGAATTGCGATGGCATGTTTCATATTGCGTAATCCGGTTGTTGGTGAAGGTTTTCAGCTGTTGGCCGCATCATAATGTCGACCGTTTTCCTCTGTAGGTTGATGGCGGCGGTAATGCTTCATGGGCTTGCGCAAGCGTTTCCAGCCATGTTGCGAGGCCATCGGGAACTGCATCGTTGCCGGCTTCCAGCGCCTCGATCCATGAGAGTTCACATTGCAAGGCAGAGGCAATATTGATTGGCGTCCAGCGGATCACCCGCAGGCATTCATTAAAGCGTTCTGGCGACATGATGATTTGTTATGTTCCCCGTATTTTCGCGCAGAGGCTCCCTCACGCAGCCGCGATAGTCAATCATTTTGTGCAACTTTTGATAGGCTGAACGATCCGTATTTAGCCTGCGATTCTATCGCGACGAGGGCAGTACGCGCTGCAGGATGCGCAGGCGGAATATTATACCTGCGTTATCGCCATTAATACATATATTTTTATATTTATACTTGCTAATTGGAATGAATTTTCACTTAGGTGGAGTAAGGTGAGGAGAATGGGTGGTTGGGTGAAGATTAGACCAGCAGTGGAGGGTATCTGTAAAACATATAATTTATTCAGGTGAGCGCACAAAACATATAAATAATTATAAACCGGTCACATTAAGGGGAGGATGGGGATTTGATTTGTTTTGCACGCGAATAATTTTGGACAGCTATAACCATGTGATTTTATATATGTTTTTACAACGAGGTGGATTTATTTATATGGGGAACCGGAAGGAATCTGATTGGGAAGTGGATTGAAAGGGCGATGAAAATTAGCGGCGATCGATTACAATAACAATATC
>NZ_VIUP01000029.1:0-15898 GCF_007828365.1 Rhizobium sp. SJZ105 | reverse complement strand
CTAGACATCGTTATCACCACCAATTTTCAATAAGTTATGTAATACATACCCGCCAAAAACGCAAGAAACACAGCAGACGCAGGCATGCAACGGCATTAATCCGGCTTATTCCAGTTCTTGTCACAAGAGCAGACGAAGCTGCGGCGTTTTTCTTCCCGGTGCATGTCTACTACACCGGGAAGAGGCATTTTGCGGCTCAGAGGCCGGCGCGCGCAAAACCGTGTTCAACGAGCCGGTCGATTACCTCAGGATAGCTGACGCCGCTTGCCGCCATCGCCTTCGCATACATGCTGATATCGGTGAACCCCGGAATGGTGTTCACCTCGTTGACCAAAAAAGCCATGTCCTCGGTCAGGAAGAAATCGACGCGCGCCATACCGTCGCAACCGAGCGCCCGGAAGGCGAGTGCTGCCGTCTCGCGGATCTTCGTCACAACCTCTGGCGGAAGCTCTGCCGGAACCGTCAGCGCCGCGCCATCGTCGTCGATATATTTCGCATCGTAGCTATAGAAGCCATGGCTTTCGGCCGGGATGATCTCACCCGGGCGAGAGACGAACAGGCCACCCTTGGCGTCCTCGAGCACGCTGCACTCGATCTCGCGGCCGCGGATGAATTCCTCGGCAAGCAGCTTGCGGTCATGCTTGAAGCCCTCCGCGAGCGCCGGCGCAAATTCCTGGTTGCCGGAAACCTTGCGCACGCCGACCGAAGACCCCTGACGCGCCGGCTTAACGAACAGCGGCAAACCCAACGCGATCTCAAGCGTGTCGAAGGACGGCACCCGATCCGCATGCACGGTAACAGCACGCGCCACCGGTAACCCCGCCGCCCGCAGCAGCTGCTTGGCGATATCCTTGTCAAGCGCTGTCGCTGAACCCAGGATGCCGCAGCCAACCAGTGGCACGCGGGCCACCTCCGCCAGTCCCTGCACGGAACCATCCTCGCCGAAAATACCATGCAGAACCGGGAACAGAATATCGATCTTCCCGGCATCGCTCATCCTGCCGCCGTCGATGGCGATCATCCGCCCACGCCCGCCGGGCACCAATGCGATTTCGGTGCCGTTTGCCGGCCTGGCGAGCACGCCATTTTCGAAATGGCTGAGCAGCCACTCGCCTTCCCGCGTCACGAAGATCGGCACCGCCTCGTATTTCGAGGGCTCCAGTGCCCCCACGACATTCGTCGCCGACATGACGGAGACGTCGTGTTCGGCCGAGCGGCCGCCGAAGAGAACGGCGATGCGCAGCTTGCCGCGGGAAGATGTCATGAAAACCCCCAAAATAATCTCGTGTCTAAATAGTCTAAATAGATGTCAGAAGCCGATCGCGATGCCGCGATTGGCAAAGAAGCGGTCGAATATGGCAAGCGGTAGCAGCACATCCGCCTGGCTCGCAGCATCATGACCGGATGGATTGTGGAAACGGACCGTATCAGCCGAGGCTGCCGTCACCAGAATGAGATGCCCGCCTTTTGAGGGCGGCATGCGTTCCGGCCAGCGTATGCCGCTATTGACCGAGGCGATGAAGAACGGGCGTTCAGCGAGCAGACCGGGGATGCTCTCTGTTGCGACACCCGTCATCGTTTCTGCCGAGAGCCCGAAGCGCTCGCCCACATAGGTCACGAAGGGCGCATAGATCAGTCCCTTGATCGAAGCATCCAGCTCGTTGACGACATAGCCGCCATAGGCGGTGCAGGCACGGGCGAGAGCAAGCGTCGGAAGCAGGTCGCCGCGCGCTGCCAGGATCATCTTCAGGCAGGCCATGCCGCAGACATTGACCGCCCAGCGCGCGTATTCCTCGATCGTCTCGGCACCCGATTGCCGCCAGAGCGGATCGCGCAGCAGCGCCGCAGATCCTTCGGCAAGCACGGGCAATGTCATCTCCGGTGTTTCCCACTGACTGAAATAAGGAACGGCGCCTGTTGATAAGGGCATGGCAAAAATCTCCTGAGCGGTATACTCGTATACGAGGTTGCTTGGCATGATCAAGATGATTGCTGTCTCGGAGAAGGTTGGCCATGAACGATTTCGTCGCAATAAATGTTGAAACCATCCGGCCGGAGACCGTGGCGGATCGTATCGCAAGGGTTCTCAGGGAAGCGATTTCCGGTGGAGAGCTTCGCGGTGGCGTCGCGCTCCGACAAGACGAGCTGGCCGCACGATTTGGGTTCAGCCGCATGCCTGTGCGTGATGCCTTGAGGCTTCTGGAAAGCGAGGGCCTCGTAACCATTCACCCGACAAAGGGGGCCTTCGTGGCAAGAATAGATGCCAAGGAGATTGCGGAGATCTATTCCATTCGCTCGCTACTGGAGACGGAAGCCTTGCGCCTATCATATGTAGGGCTGACGACAGCCGATTTGGACAGGGCGGCAACATTTCTCGCCCAGATCGACGCTGAGAAGGATGTGGGACGTTGGGGGACGCTGAATAAGCAGTTCCACATGACACTTTACGGCGCCTGCCAAAATGAGCGGCTCATCGGCCTTATCGCTACCCACCATGATGCAGCCGACCGCTACATACGTGTATTGCTATCCAGCTTGGACTATGAGCAGCAATCGCAGGAGGAGCACCGTGCTCTGCTAAAGGCTTGCAGAGATCGGAATATCGACGCTGCAAGTGCAATTTTGCAGCGTCATTTGCTTGAAGGAAGTCGCAAGCTCAGCACGGCCGCCCAGTCGAGCTAAGGCGGCTCGCCGGTTCAGCGTTCGAGACGGGCGAAAGTACGCTTGACTTAGGAGATTCGCTGCCGTTGAGACGGGTAACAGGTTCATTTTTTGCTCTTGATGAGAGGTGAACCGCTGACCCCCACACCGCGGAAGTAGGAATCTACCCTGACAGACCGTTGCGTTATCACGACCTCTTCGGAAGTTTCGACTTAAAACTATCTTTCGCTTCGGCTGAAAGTGGACAAAGAGTGATTTTAGCTTAACGTCGCGAACGCATAGGGCGGGCTCAAGGTGGATTAGGCGTGGGCTTCTTCGGGACATTTGATAGGCTGCATCACGGTTTTCAACCTCAGCCGGATTGTCACCAATAGGTTGGGGGCCATCGCCCGCGCGGATTATCTCATGCCAGCTGGAACGATGTAACAATGCATGTGCTTCTTTAGAGTGATACGGTACCAGCCGTCCTGGACCTCGTACCCCCGGTGATCGATGACAATATTTACCGTCCGACACGTCACGTCCTATCGTTATAAACGGCCGGTTGAGTTCGGAGAGCACAGACTTTTGTTCAGACCGAGAGACAGTTTCGATCAGACGCTGCTGAGCTCCCGACTCCTCATCGACCCGGAACCGGACTATCTTCGTTGGATCCATGATGTGTTCGGAAACTGCGTCGCAGTCATAGGCTTTGCTCAACCCTCACGTGAGCTCCGCTTCGAAACCGTCATTCGCCTTGACCATACACCCTATGTCGCAATTGATCTGCAAATCGATCAGGACGCTTTGACTTACCCGTTTTCATATGATCCAGACGAAGCGCTGGATCTGGAACGAACCATCCAGCGCCATTACGCTGATCCACATGATCAGGTCGGTAAATGGGCGCGCCAATTCGTGCGAATCGGGCAACCCACTGAAACCGGGCACCTGCTGATGACGTTGTGCTACGCCATCCATGAAAGTTTCATCTATGCCCGACGACAAGAGCATGGAACGCAAGCGCCGACCGAGACGCTGCAGCTTCGCAAGGGAACCTGCCGCGACTTCGCGCTACTTATGATGGAGGCCGCTCGATCACTTGGATTCGCGGCCAGGTTCGTCACGGGCTATATCTACGTTCCAGACCGAGACGGATCAACCACCCTTGGCGGCGGTTCCACCCATGCGTGGTGCCAGATCTATTTGCCGGGCGCCGGTTGGGCTGAGTTCGACCCAACCAACGGTATCGTGGGCAACCATGATCTTATCCGTGTTGGGGTGGCGCGGGATCCGAAGCAGGCAGTTCCTTTGTGGGGAAGTTACGACGGAACAGCCGCTGACTACGAGGGCATGTCAGTCCAGGTCAACGTCACAACGGATGATCGCATCGAAACTGTGCTCAACTGATCGGAACGCATTGCCTATTCCGGCGTTTGCCGCCCAAGCTAGCCTCACGGCAATTCGCCGGCGCAACGGAATTTTATGATGAAGATACCTCGACCGGGTGAACCGACACTTTTTCGCGCCTGCGCCGAACATGCATGATGTTGATTAGTGAGAATGTGTGCTCGCTCGCGGCCTCCGGCATAAACCGCGCTGACCTCTTCGTCACCACCAAGGTCTGGCACGACAAGCTCTCCCCCGATGCCTTGCGACGCTCCTTCGAAACGAGCCTCCGCAAGCTTCGCCTCGACCATATCGATCTCTTCCTCGTGCATTGGCCATCAGCGAAGATGAACATAAGCGCCACGCTCGACGCCATCACCAAACTGAAGGAGGAAGGGTTGGCGCGCCATCGGCGTTTGCAACTTCAACCTGCCATGATCCGGCATGCGATCGAGGAAATCGGCGCCCCCATCGCCGTTCATCAAGTGGAATATCATCCGTTCCTGTCGCACACGCCGATGCTGGATTACCTTCGCCGCAGGGGTATGCCGATGACCGCCTATGCGCCGCTTGCGCAAGGCCGGGCGGCAAAGGATCCCGTTCTCGCTAGGATCGCGCCACCGCAGCCCAGATCGCCATAGCCTGGCTTCTGGATCAGGAAAACGTCATCGCTATCCCCAAAGCCGCTCGCTCGTCCGGCCAGCGAGCCAATCTCGATGCGCTCAACATTCACCTCGACGAGGAGGACCGCGCGGCTATCGCGGCTCTGACGAAGGACGTACGCTACGTTGATCCACTTTTGCTGTAAGCCCACGGTGAAGGCCGTCTTGCGATGACGGCCTGCTGACTGCCAGTCCTAGTGGTAACACCAGGAGTAGTCATATGACGAAGCATCCAATTGAGGTGATCACGTCTGTCGAGCGCCGCCGTCGCTGGTCGCGCGAAGACAAAGAGCGCCTCGTCGCTGCCTGCTTTGAGCCAGACGCGGTCATCTCCGAGATTGCCCGCGCGGCCGGCATCCATGTCAGCCAGTTGTTCCGTTGGCGCAAAGAGCTTTGCCGGATCGAGGAGCCAAGGTCTGATACGGCGACTTTGGTGCCGGTGATCGTATCCGAGGCCGCTTCGACAGTCTCCCCCGCTCAGCCGGAACCACCCACCAAATTCCATCCTCGTCGGAAGCGCAGTGATGTAACAATCGAGCTCGGCCGGGGCCGTCGGGTCCGCGTGGATAGTGATATTGACACGGACGCGCTTGGCCGGATTCTCGATTGCGTATTGGGTCTGCGATGATCTCGGTTCCTGTTGGCGTGAAGGTCTGGCTGGCCACGGGCTATACGGACATGCGCAAGGGCTTCCCCGGTCTGTCGTTGATGGTGCAGGAGGCGCTGAAGCGTGACCCGATGTGTGGACACCTGTTCGTATTCCGCGGTCGCGGCGGTGGCCTGATCAAGGTGATCTGGCATGACGGCCAGGGCGCTTGCCTGTTCACGAAGAAGCTGGAGCGTGGCCGCTTCATCTGGCCGTCAGCAGCCGATGGCACGGTGGTGATCACACCTGCGCAGCTCGGTTATCTGCTGGAAGGTATCGACTGGCGGATGCCGCAAAAGACCTGGCGGCCGACGTCGGCCGGATGAGTAAAAACACTGGAATGACAGGCTCGAATATGATTCCATCCTGTCATGAGCAATACGACTGAAGAGCTTCCGGACGACCTTGCCAGTGCCCTTGCCCTGCTGGCCCAGGAACGCGCTCGACGTGTTGCAGCCGAAGCAGAAGCGGCGACCGCCAAGGCCGAAGCCGCCAGTGCAAAAGCACTCGTATCGCATTCCGAGGCATTGATCGCGCGGCTGAAGCTGGAGATCGACAAGGTTCGCCGTGAACTCTACGGCAGCCGGTCCGAGCGTAAGGCGCGGCTCCTGGAGCAGATGGAACTGCAACTCGAGGAGCTCGAAGCAGACGCCGGTGAAGATGAACTGGCGGCGGAGATCGCAGCCAAAGCTTCAACCGTCAAAGCTTTCGAGCGCAGGCGTCCGTCACGCAAGCCCTTTCCTGAACACCTGCCGCGTGAGCGCGTCGTAATCGCTGCTCCCGCGAATTGCGCCTGCTGCGGCTCCACCAAACTGTCGAAGCTTGGTGAAGACGTTACCGAGACCCTGGAGGTCGTCCCGCGTCAGTGGAAGGTCATCCAGACGGTGCGGGAGAAGTTTACCTGTCGCGAGTGCGAGAAGATCACGCAGCCACCGGCTCCCTTCCATGTAACGCCACGCGGCTTTGCCGGGCCAAACCTGCTGGCGATGATCCTGTTCGAGAAGTTCGCCCAGCACCAGCCGCTCAATCGCCAGAGCGAACGCTATGCCCGCGAGGGCGTCGACATCAGCTTGTCAACGCTGGCCGATCAGGTCGGAGCATGTGCCGCAACGTTGAAGCCACTTCATTGTCTGATCGAAGCGCATGTTCTTGCCGCTGAGCGCCTGCATGGTGACGACACGACAGTGCCGATCCTGGCGAAGGGAAAGACCGATACCGGCCGCATCTGGACCTATGTCCGGGACGATCACCCGTTCGCAGGGCTCTCTCCGCCGGCCGCAATTTACTATGCCTCGCGCGATCGACGGCAGGAGCATTCGGAGCGCCACCTGAAGACCTTCACCGGCATTCTGCAGGCGGACGCCTATGGCGGCTACAATCCACTGTTCAAGGTTGATCGCGATCCAAATCCTCTAAGGCAGGCGTTTTGTTGGGCACACTCGCGGCGTAAGTTCTTCGTGCTCGCCGACATTGCCGCAAATGCCAAGCGTGGAAAGAACGCCGCGCCGATCTCGCCTATGGCGCTCGAAGCCGTCAAACGGATCGACGGCCTGTTCGATATCGAGCGGGAGATCAACGGGCTTACGGCCGATCAACGCATGGAACGTCGCCGCAAGGAAAGCCTGCCGCTCGTCGACAGTCTGCAGGCCTGGCTTCAAAACGAGCGGGCAAAACTGTCGCGCAGTTCTCCGGTCGCCGCGGCGATCGATTACATGCTCAAGCGTTGGGATGGCTTCACATCATTCCTGGAGGATGGCCGGATTTGCCTCACGAACAACGCCGCGGAGCGAGCCCTGCGAGGCTTCGCACTCGGTAGGAAGTCCTGGCTCTTCGCCGGATCAGACCGCGGCGCGGATCGTGCAGCCTTCATGGCCACGTTGATCATGACGGCAAAGCTCAACGACATCGATCCGCAGGCGTGGCTGGCCGACGTTCTTGCCCGCATCGCCGACACGCCGATTACCAGGCTGGAGCAGTTGCTTCCGTGGAATTGGACGCCGCCGACCGTCAACGCTCAAGCTGCCTGACCTGTGGCCTTCACCGGAGGCTTACCTTTTGCTCCAGACTGGGAGGCTGCAACACTCTGAAATGGGTGGTCCTTAATCTCGGGCTACGCTCAGGATACCCCTCGATCTAGCCGAGCAACCTGCGCTGGTTGGAGCCAAGGCTATTGGCAGGAGCGACCGAAATGGGGCACGCATAGCTGCCTAAGCCTTCGCAGCTTGTAATGCTGTCGCCTTGATGGGAGCCGAACTGACGACCATGAGATATCAGATAAGAAAAACAAAGCGAATCAGCCTGCATTGATCACTTAGTGTCGGAAACGCATGATTGACCCGGCACTTTCATGCAGGGTCAATCATGCTAGGCGGTCAGGGTCAATTTTTATGGGGACAACTCCTCCAGAACCCTACCCTTGGTTTCCACTGCGAACACGGCCGTTACTAGCGCTCCAACGACTAATATGACTGCGAATGCGCCGAAAACATATTGAATACCCATTGATGACATCACCCAGCCAACGGCAATCGGCCCCGCTGACGACCCAAGGCGTAGCCAAGCGCTGCCTGTCCCGGTGCCAATGGCACGCAGACGGGTCGGGTAAATTTCTGCCGAATAGAGGTACAGCGAAAACGTCACCGTCTGTAGGATGGCATAGGCCAGTCCGGCAAGGATAAGAACCTGCGTTGCCGATGTGGCCCCCAACCAGGCGAGAACGACGAGCGGAATGGGTGCGATCAGCAGCGCTCCCACATACCAACGCTTGCGTCCAACCTTATCGATGAGCAGTGCGCAGATAATCGCTGCGATCACACCGCCGACTGACGTCATGAAGCCGTAAAATATACTGGTTTCGAGCGGCAGGTTAAAGGTTTGCCGATACAGGGTCGGGAGCCATGTAATCGTGCCATTGGCGACCATATAGGCACAGAACCACATAGCCCAGATAGACAGCGTGCGCTTGAGATAGATGCCCTGGAACAGTTCACGCCAGTCGGATTTGCGGTGCAAGGGAGCCGCTACGATCTTTGGTTCAGGCAACTCGTGACCAGACGAGCGTGCGCTGTTTTCAAATTTGGTCACGATTCTGTCGGCTTCCTCATAGCGCCCGTTGACAACCAGCCAGCGGGGGGATTCGTGCAGGAACCAACGCAGCGGGATCATCAGGAGCGCAGGAACAAGGCCGACCACAAACATGGCTTTCCAGCCATAAACTGGCACCATAAAGTATCCAATCAATCCCGCACCAACGAGGCCGAGTAAAAACATCACTTCGTACAGAAGAAAGAAACGACCGCGCCCTTTGGAGCCAATCAGTTCATTGATGTAGGCGCTGGCCACAGGAACTTCACCACCCGTTCCAATTCCCTGAACAAATCGAAAAGCCATCATCATTCCAGCGCCGGCTGCGAAGAGGCAAGCGATGTCCATGCTGACGAAAAGCAGGATCGTAAACAGCAGGACCTTGAGACGTCCAATCTTTTCCGCCAACCAGCCGAAGCACACCGCTCCGATGAGTTGTCCCAGATAACCCATAGACAGGATCATGCCGGTCTGGCCGGGCGTGAGATTCCATTCACGGACCAGAACCGGCATGGCATAGGCGATTGCGATGACCGTATAACCATCGAAAAATGTTGCAGCACCAACGATGTTACGAGCCCAGAAAACTTCGCGGGTTACCGGAAGTCGTTCAAGGCGTGCACTGATTTCAGCTTGCGGATCGACGAGCAGCGTAGACGCCGTCAACCTTTGTTCCATGTTCATGATTTCCTCCCTTTGCCTGGCCCACTCCCGGCCTGGCGTCGAACCTGACGGATTGATCGTCTCAGCTTCCGGAATCGTCCGCGGCGATAGTCGGAAGGCATCGCTCATATCGGTGAGGCATGCACGTCGTTACGAACGTGCGATTGCGGCACGTCACCCCCGATGTGCAGCAATATCCCCTCCCCTTGTTTCAACAGCCCCTGCCTTTCAGGCAGGGGCTGTTGTTATTATTCTGCCGCCATCAGTTGGTCGACACGGCCGATACCAGCAGCGTCGAAGGCGGCGAAGATTTCAGCTTCAGCCTTTTCGCCAAGATTCTTGAGCGGCTCGCGGATGGTTGCATGGTCCAGCACGCCACGGTGAACGAGACCAAGTTTCAGCGCAACGGTACCCTCCATGTGAGAGCCTCTGTGATACACGGCGCGCGTGACGGGAAGCAAACGTTCGAATATCTTTCGGGCTTCAGGGTAGTTCTGTGCCTTACCAGCATTGATCAGGTCGATCAGCAGTTCCGGTGCGATATTGCCGTAGCCGACGAGCAAACCATCGACATCAAACATGGTCGGCAACAACCACTCGTCATGGCAACTCAAGACCTGAAGTTTCGGATTGGCCTTTTTCAGTTCCGGGATTTCAACGTACCAGCGCTTCATATTGCGCACGCCGTTCTTGGTTGCGACGACCCCTTCCTGGGTCGCGATCGCAAGCTGGGTATCAAGATCATAGGAGGCTTTGGTCACATCAGGATATTGGAACAGAATGCATTGCAGACCGGATTCCTCCCAGATCGCCTTGTAACGATCTTGCGGTGCGCCTTTTTGAAAACCAAAGCGAAGCCAGCCATGGTTTGGATAGACGAGCGCGCCTGTCGCGCCGGCAGCCTTGCACTTCTTTGCCTCTTGTGCGGCAACCCTCGTTCCTTCACCGGTGATGCCGGCAATGATTGGGATGCGACCATCGACAGCGTCGACATATGTGTGGATGAGCTTGAGACGCTCTTCTTCCGTCAGGAATGTGCCTTCACCGGCGTGGCCGAGAATAACTAAGCTCTTCACGCCATCCATTCCGGCAAGCCATTTGGCAATGCGGGCATTAGCGGCGTAATCGACCTCGCCGTCACGAGTAAATGCAGTGACCGGCGCCGGGCTCAGGCCTCTCATGTCCATTGCTTGCATGGGATATCTCCTCCTCAGATAGCCACTGTCCGCCTCGCGACCAGTGGTGGGATCGTTAATGGGAACGTTCCCACTATCGAGCTGGATTTTACTGGAGTCAATAGTTTTTTTGATGCATGTTCACCCCTAGCGAATGTGAGGGTACCGTGGCGCGGAAAACAGAAATGAAATCAGAGGTCAAAGAGACGGGTCGCCAAACGCGCATAACCATCCACGATGTTGCGTCTGCTGCAGGCGTGTCAAAGTCGACGGTGTCGCGCATTTTAGATGAACGTTTGCCTCAGTCCGACAACGCCACATCCCGGCGAGTGCGCAAAGTCGCAGAGGATATGGGCTATATGCGCGACGTCTCGGCAGCGAGCCTCAGGCGCGGCAATACCATGACGGTTGGTGTGATCGTGCCTCGGTTGACGGATACTGTTATGGCGATGCTGTATGAAGCACTGGCCAAGGCGTGCAGCAAAACGGGACGCTTCGCCATTGTCGCTACGACCGACGACAAGCCTAAAGCTGACAGGCTTGCGGCAGAGTCTCTTCTCAAAAGAGGCGTGGACGGATTGATCTTGTCGACAGCCCGCGAGGACGACGATTTCCCAGAGGTACTCACTGCTCGAGGGATACCTTTTGTTTTAGCTCTCCGCAGTGATGGTCGAAGCCTTTCCTCTGTCGGTGACGATCGATTGGGTGGATATCTCGCAACACGACATCTGCTGGATCTGGGGCATCGACGCATCGGTGTAATCGCCGGACCGTCCTATGCTTCCAGCTCACTTGGACGTGTCGAAGGTTATCGCCGGGCTCTTGAAGAGGCAGGGATCGCTGTCCGCCTGGATTACATCATCCCCTCGACGTTCGGTATCGATGCTGGCGCGGATGCAGCACAGCAGCTTATGCGCCTAGATGATCGTCCTACGGCAATCTTCGCCGTGAACGACAACACCGCAATCGGGGCCTTGTCCGGTCTGTCGCGTATGGGGCTGTCTGTGCCTGACGATATTTCCGTTGTCGGATACAACGACATTCCCATCGTCAGCCACCTTCCAACACCACTAACGACGCTGCGTGTACCTTTTGATCAGATTGCTTCGAGTGCTCTGGATCTTCTGGCGAGCGGAACAATTTCAAGCGAAGATCGAATCCGCATCTCCGCTCCAACGCTCATTCCCAGAAAGAGCTCGACCAAACCTCGCTCTTGATGAGATTCGCACTTACGACCAATATGTTATAAATTCGGCGAAGTGGTTGGTTAGAAAGAATCTCCCGCCCAATCTTCATGGTTGTGCCGTATGCGGATGATGAATACGCTCCCGTCTTCAATGATGCGGTACACGACAAGGTGAGCTTTGAAAGGATGGATCCTGACAGGAGGAGAAATCTCATGGCGTTCGCGTGCCATTCTTGGGTTGGTGGCGATGAGCTCGAGCAAGGCAAAAAGCTCATCGTGATATTGTCTGGCGACTAGTGCTCCGAAGATGCGGATACCTTCTTCTGCAATGGAAATAATATCCTCTTCCGCTTGGACAGATAGGCTAAATGGCATTAAGCGCGTCCGCGGCTTATGTCAGCTCGAGAAGTGGCTAAAGCAAACAACTCTTCCGTTGAACGGCTCCCAACTCCGCTTCTGATCCCGTCGTCGACAAATCGCTGCATCTCGGCAATCTTATCCGTACGCGCTTGGTCTCTGCGGATCAGGTCCCGGACATAATCGCTCGCGTTCGAGTATCGACCAGTCTTGGCCTGTGCTTCAACCCAATCTTTCATGGGGTCTGGCAGGGATACATTCATCGTCGCCATTCGAGTCTCCTTAATGCCTCAACATACTCGCTGATGGCAAAGTTTGTCAAACTAATGATTAGGTCGCAATTACAGCACGTTGAAAGGATATGAACCAGCGACCCTGCTAATCAATTTTCCTCGGTTGGGAGATTGTCTTACCAAAGCAATTTCTTGGCACGATTTGAATGAGATCGACCAGCCCTCTTCATCTCATCGCGCCAGCTAGCATCACTGATTGAAGCGCGGTGCGGAAATTAAGCACGATAAAATCCGCATAATTGCGGAGAGTAAACTTGCTATTCTCCGCATCCGATATCCCTCTTGTTCCCAATTTGGGAATATGGTAGACAAAGATTATGCAGATCATCGCCAAGTCTACATTGAGACAATTCTGGGAGCTTCACACTCACACCGAGACGCCCCTGAAAACGTGGCACGCGATGGTCAGCAAAGCCGAATGGGCGACGCCGGCCGATGTGAAGGCAACATTCGGCGCGACGGTAGATTTCGTTTCCGACAATCGCATCATTTTCGACATATCGGGCAACAAATACCGGCTCATTGTCCACGTCGCCTACCCCTACAAACGAGTACTGATCAAGTTCATCGGCACTCACAAGGAATATGACCAGATTAACCCGGAGACAGTGTAATGGACAACATCCGCGCCATCAGAAACGATGATGACCTCGCATGGGCCATTGCAGAGGTCAGTCAGTATTTCGATAACCCGCCCGATCCTTTCAGTACCGATGGTATGCGCTTCGATGTCCTTTCCGATCTCATCGAAGCGTACGAAGACAAGCACTACCCCATCGATGCACCCGAGCCGATTGAACTTATCAAGGCCCACATGGAGCTGACAGGACGCAGCCAGAGTGACCTCGCGACGCTGTTCGCTTCTCGTTCTCGTGCATCTGAAGTGCTGAACAAAAAGCGTGCTCTGACTGTCGAAATGATTCACCGGCTGCACAAGGAATGGGGAATTCCTGCCGATTGCCTTGTTGAGCCTTATCATCTTGACGGTCCGGAACTGAAGTCCGCCTGACGACTGCCAGCGTCATTCCAGAATTCCAGCTAACGCCCGGAGACCAGTCATGATCAACGCCGACGTTATCAAGGAATTCTAAGAGATGCGTACAACAAAGGCGCGCTCGATCTGGGCGTGGGCAGGAAATTTCTCGAGGGTTTCCTCAGGATATTCGCTGGCGAGCACGAAGCCATCCAGGCTGTCGCTTATGCGTCATACCTCGATGAGGATGAGCAGGCGGCGTTGTTGCCGTTGGCGCGGATAACGCCAGAAAGCGCCAGCCATTATCACGCATGGCACCGCCGCATCGAAAAGTCCAACTAAGGCCAGCGCGGCTCGTAAGACGAAAACAAATCCATGTTTGAGGTCAGGGAACGAATTCGAGATGGACAAGATACTATATTACCTGCGAGTGTATTTGATAGGCTATGATGGCAAATTGATGCCACGCTCACTTCGCACGCTTCTCGCTCGTTCTGAAATCCACAACGCATGGCTCCTTGGTTATATGGGTTTCTTTGAACAGGATGGAATGTCACGTTGTTTGCTTAATCCCCGACAAGGCGTTTGCCGATGAGCTTACGCAGTTGCGCCGGTCACGACTTTCCAATGCGCCATTGCGCGGATGAGATGAATGTGGGTGGCTAGGGCTGAGCGTTTCTGATGTGGCGGCACGAAGAGATTTCTGACTGCTGAGAAGACCGGGATAAAACGTTGCAAGCCGCCGACGGAACGGAGGCCCTGCAACATCCGCTCTCGTTTTCGAAGCGGCACGTGAGAATTCTCCGCGCGATTGTTCAGGCCCTTGTGAGATCGATGTTCGACGCCGGGCATTACATCCCGCCTTGCTGCTCCGTATGAGCGCAGTTTGTCGCTGACGATGCGCTCGGCGACAGGCCCTGCTTCTTCAGCACCCTGACCAGCAATCGCTTGGCTGCCTTGGTATCGTGGCCTGAACTGCCCCCCATTTCGACCGGACAGTCGGCATAAGCAGAAAGGCTCAAGCACAGGCTTGAGGACAGGCTTATGTCTAACGAGTATCGACACGTTGAATTGCTGACGGGTGATGTTCGCCGCAGGCGGTGGACAACTGAGCAGAAGCTGACAATCATTGAGCAGAGTTTCGAACCTGGCGAGACGGTGTCTTCCACCGCTCGCCGTCATGGCGTTGCGCCCAATCTGCTTTACCGGTGGCGCAGGCTCTTGAGTGAGGGAGGTGCTGCAGCCGTGGATTCTGACGAGCCGGTTGTCGGCAATTCGGAAGTGAAGAAGCTGGAGGATCGTGTCCGCGAGCTGGAGCGCATGCTCGGCCGCAAGACGATGGAGGTCGAAATACTCCGCGAAGCCTTATCCAAAGCAGACTCAAAAAAACGGATATCGCGGCCGATCTTGTTGCCGAAGGACGGTTCCCGATGAAGGCCGTCGCCGACACGCTGGGCGTATCCCGTTCCAACCTCGTCGAGCGGCTGAAAGGCAGATCAAAGCCGCGCGGAGCCTACCACAAGGCCGAGGATGCAGAACTTCTCCCCGCCATTCGCAGGCTGGTGGATCAAAGGCCAACCTATGGCTATCGGCGGATCGCCGCGCTCCTCAATCGCGAGAGGCGAGCCGCCGATGAGCCTGTCGTCAACGCCAAGCGGGTTCATCGCATCATGGGCAACCACGCCATGCTGCTGGAGAAGCATACGGCCGTTCGCAAGGGCCGCCTCCACGACGGCAAGGTGATGGTGATGCGCTCGAATCTGCGCTGGTGCTCGGACGGTCTGGAGTTCACTTGCTGGAATGGCGAGGTCATCCGTCTCGCCTTCATCATCGACGCCTTCGACCGGGAGATCATCGCCTGGACGGCGGTCGCCAACGCGGGCATCTCCGGCTCTGACGTGCGCGACATGATGCTGGAGGCGGTCGAGAAGCGGTTCGCAGCCACCCGAGCCCCACAAGCCATCGAGCATCTCTCGGACAATGGTTCTGCTTACACCGCGAGGGACACAAGGCTCTTTGCCCAGGCGCTCAATCTGACGCCTTGCTTCACGCCGGTGGCCAGTCCGCAGTCGAACGGCATGTCGGAAGCCTTCGTCAAAACGTTGAAGCGGGACTATATTCGGATATCAGCTCTACCGGACGCCGAAACAGCGCTCCGGCTCATCGACGGATGGATCGAGGACTACAACGAAATCCATCCCCATTCCGCGCTCAAGATGGCTTCCCCTCGGCAGTTCATCAGGGCTAAATCAAACTAGCCGACATGTCCGGTGAAACGGGGTGCATGTATGGACGGCCTCCGCTTGGCAAGAGCTTTTGGTGTGGTAGCAACTTGGTCGGGTGCAGGCATGTATACGGCCTTCGAATGCGGCCTTCGATGCCGCTGGCCCTGATGAATTCCGCAAGTCTGTTCCCATACACTCCAACGAGCTGGTGAGCACATCACCCCAATGTCGGGCTTACAGACCCCGGTTCGACCGTTCGCATCACACCATTTGCACCTCACCAATCTTTAAAAGCTCGAGCTCCCTGTATCAGGCCGGGATTGATCGAAACCGCTCTCCCGAAACCATGATTGCCCAGGCGATCCTTGCCATCTTATTGGCTAACGCCACAGCGACGACATTGTACGGCTTACGGACCAGCAAATCGGCCGCCCACTTCTTCGGGCCCGTTCCTTCTTTGCGACTGAAGCGCAACACGGCATGAGCGCCTATGACAAGAAGCTTGCGCACATAGGGATCGCCTTGTTTGCTGATCCGTCCCAACCTCTCCTTACCGCCACTCGAATTCTGTCGTGGCACAAGCCCAAGCCAGGCCGCCATTTGCC
>NZ_VIUP01000028.1:0-16214 GCF_007828365.1 Rhizobium sp. SJZ105 | reverse complement strand
AAGGCCGAACGAAGCATGAACAATGCCGTAGATTAGATCTTGGGCATTGGATCTCTGTGGATTGCCATCGATATTCGCTGGTTTTGATTTCTGTGTCCGGCCCGACTCGACAACGCTAAGCGCAGATTGGTTATGAATGGATTCGGGCTATGGCAAAGCGCAAGCTTCTCAAAGATCAAGATCGTCGAAAGCTTGTCGATATCCCTGTCGACGAGGACAGCTTAATCCGACACTACTCATTGTCACCGGCCGATCGCCTGGAGATCGAACTGCGCAGACGTAATCACAACCGGCTTGGCTTTGCCATTCAGTTATGTCTGATGCGATACCCGGGTCGAGTGCTGGGGGCAGAAGAAATTCCGCCACGCGCCATGCTTAAATATGTTGCTGATCAGATCGGCGCCGCCCCGGAAGCATTTTCGCTCTATGCACGCCGTGAAGAAACCCGTCGGGATCACACAGCACGGCTAATGATGTATCTGGATACGAGAAGCGCGACGCTGCAAGATCGCCGCGCCGCGCTATTGTCTGCAATTCAGGCGGCGGCGACGTCCGACGACGGTGCTGCGATAGTCAGTTCGATTGTCGTCACGTTTCGTGAACGCGGCGCTCTTCTACCGGCGATCGACACGATCGAACGGATTGGCCTTGCCGGCCGTGCGATAGCCCGCCGTTGGGCAGAGACAACTCTGATTAAAGAGATCCCGCTCGATACGCTCCGATCATTGGACCGGCTGTTAGAAGTGGACCCGTCGATCGGCCAGACGCGCTTCCATTGGCTACGCTCGGCGCCAGAAGCGCCAGGTGCGTCGAATCTGGTCGGGCTGACAGAGCGGATAGCCTTTCTGCGGCAGCTGGAGATCGATCCGACGTTACAGGCGCGCATATCAGCAGGACGGTGGGGCCAGATGATCCGGGAGGGTAACGCAACCCCGGCCTGGCTTGCCAACGACTTCAATGCCAGCCGTCGCCACGCTCTGATTGTGGCTCAAGTCATCAAGCTTTGTCAGAAGCTCATGGACGATGCGGTGACGATGTTCATCAAGCTGATGGGTAAGTTGTTCTCGCAAGCCAACAACCGAAAGAAGCAGCGGCAGATGGACTGCAGAGCGAACACCGCCAAAGCGCTGCGCATGTTTCTCGATACGATCACCGCGCTGCAGTCCGCCAACAACAATGGTCGGAATGCAATGGATGTTCTCGACCAAAGAGTCGGCTGGGATCGACTGCTTCGGATGAAGCCTGAGCTCGAGTCGATGGTCGACGACAACGAGGCGCCGTCGTTGATCGTAGCAGCCGAGCAATATGCGACCGTCCACAAATACACTGGTGCATTCCTTCAGGCATTCACGTTCCGCTCGGCGCTTCGCCACGATCCACTTCTAGCGGCAATTGCGCTGCTTAAACGGCTTCATGCCGAGAAGCGACGGACGCTCCCTGATCGCGTCCCGCTCACCCACCTTAGCCAAACTGACCGGCGGCTCATCTTCGAACGAGAAAAACCTGATCGCCGACTCTACGAGATCGCAACGCTCGCTGCTTTGCGAGACCGGCTTCGATCTGCGGAGATATGGGTCGACGGCAGCCGATCTTTCCGGCCCATTGACGAGCATTTGATGCCGCGAACAACATTCATCACGTTGAAGGAGGAGGATCGTCTCGGATTAGGTGTCCAAGCTGATGGCGCGCAGTGGCTTGCCGAAGCGCGTCAGATGCTCGACTTCAACCTGCAGCGTCTGGCGCACAGGGCACGATCCGGAAAGCTCGAAGGAGTTCGTCTTGAGGCCGGAACGTTGATCATCACACCAACCGCCAGCGAAATCCCTGCGGCCGCCGAGGCACTGAATGCCGAGATCAGCGATATGTATCCGTTGGTCGAGGTTCCCGATCTGTTAAGGGAAGTGCATGAATAGACCGGCTTTGCGGATCAGTTCACGCATGTTCGCACCGGCGACGTACCAAAAAATGTCTCTGCAATGCTCGCTGGTGTACTGGCCGATGCTACGAACCTTGGCCCCAAACGAATGGCGGGCGCTTCCAAAGGGATTAGCGCTCACCAGATTGGGTGGATGCGCACATTCCACGCGCGATCGGAGACATACCGCACGGCTCAAGCGTGCATCACCGATGCCCACACCCAGCATCCGCATTCGCGCCTTTGGGGCAATGGCACAACGTCATCGTCCGATGGCCAATTCTTCCGTGCGAGCGACCGGGCTGCAAAGCGCGGCGACATCAATTTGCATTACGGTAGCGAGCCCGGATCGAAATTCTATAGCCAACTGTCAGATCAATACGGCTACTTCAGCATTTTGCCCATCAGTCCCACCGAGAGCGAGGCGGCCTATGTGCTCGATGGGCTATTCGATCAGGACACTGTCCTCGACATCCATGAACACTTTACCGACACAGGCGGTGCCAGTGATCATATGTTCGGGCTGTTCGCCTGGAAAGCGGTTCTCACCAAGACTGCGTAATCTCAAAGATCGGAAGTTCCATCCGTTCGAGAAGGGTGATGCATATCCGGCGCTGTCGAACCACATCGGGGCGCCGATCAATGCCAATCTGATCCTCGATCATTGGGACGATCTGCTCCATCTTGGGGTCGGAACAAGAACTGTTCCCGCAGACACGCTAAGGCCGAACGGAGAGTGAACCCTCATCGCGGACACGCATGACGGTCTGTCGGCTTGTCGCGAACTTCCTTGCTATAGCCGAAACGCTCATGCCAGTCCCGAGATCGTCTCGCACATCCTGCTTCTGTTTTTCGCTGAGCGTCGATGGTCGGCCGAGGACTTTACCTTCCGACTTGGCGCGCTTGAGGCCGGATTGCGTCCGCTCGATCAGGAGGTCGCGCTCGAACTGAGCGACGGCATTGACCACATTCATGGTCATTGTGCCGGCCGAGCTGGTGAGATCGGCACCACCAAGCGCGAGGCAATAGACCCTCACCCCGATTTCAGCGAGCGCCTTCACCGTTGAACTGACATCGATGGCGTCGCGGCCGAGGCGGTCGAGCTTGGTCACGATTAGAATGTCTCCGGCCTCTAGCTTGTCCATAAGCCGGGAGAACCCTCGACGCTGCGCAATGGCGGTGCTGCCGGAAACCGTTTCGGTGACGATGCGGCGAGGCTCGACCTGGAAGCCGGCTGCTTCAATTTCGTGAACTTGGTTTTCGGTGGTCTGGCCGGTTGTCGAGACGCGGACATAGGCGAAGGTGCGTGGCATGGGTTCAATCTCGTCCGAATAGGCTTTCCGAAATATTCCCTGTGTTCGAAATCATGTCAAGATAATTTGTGGACAGGGTGTTTTGCCCCTGTACGCAATCGCTCGTTTTCGGACAGGAGACGTGACTGGTTGTAATAAATGAGCAAGCGTGTGGGATTGGGAATATGGGCAGAAGGAAACTAATCAGCGCGGGAGAAGCGAAAACCCTTCTGGGCCTGGCAACAGATGAGGACGGCCTGATCCGCCACTACACACTGGATGTCAGCGACCATCTTGAATGCCAGTTGCGACGGCGGGCTCACAACAGATTGGGTTTCGCCATCCAGCTCTGCGTCATGCGACAAACTGGAAGACTTCTTCGCGAGGATGAACAACCGCCTTCAACCATAGTCGATCATGTTGCCGCTCAGCTCAGCGTAGAGCCACGAGCCTATTCCATCTATGCCCGCCGTGCTCAGACCCATTTCGACCATAGCAGATACCTTGCTGATTATCTCGGCCTCCACATGGCAGACCGGAATGATCGTCGTGCAGCGTTGCTGGCAGCGGCCGAAGCGGCTGTGTCCGGAGATAAAGGGTTGCCGATCGCCACTGCGGTCATAAACTCTTTTCGAGACCGGAAAGCGCTGCTGCCTTCCCAACATTCTATCGAGAAGATTGGCATTGCTGCTCGTGCTCTTGCCCGTCGTCGTGCCGAGAGCGCATTGCTCTCGGATCTTGATCTGGAAAAACGCGAAGCGCTTGATGCTTTGTTGGCGGTCGATCCATCGATCGGACAAACGCGCTTTCACTGGCTGCGCTCTGCTCCCGATGCACCGGGCGCGAACAACCTAGTGGGATTGACGGAACGCATCGCGTTCCTGCGTTCGCTGGGCATCGATCCCCGTTTACAGGCGCGCGTTTCCTCCGGACGATGGCACCAGATGATCCGCGAGGGTGATGCCACGCCCGCCTGGCTTGCCTGAGACTTCAGCGCCAGCCGTCGGCGCGCGACGATCGCGGCGCAGGTCATGAAGCTCGGTCAGAAGCTCACCGACGATGCGGTGATGATGTTCATCAAGCTGATGGGGCGGCTATTCTCGCAAGCGAATAACCGCAAAAATCAGCGGTACATAAACGCGCGCATTGAAACATCCAAAGCTCTGCGGCTCTTCCTCGACACCATCGTCGCCTTGCAGGCCGCCAATGATACCGATGAAGATGCGCTTGCCGCAGTCAATCGGCATGTTGGCTAGCATAGACTGCTTCAGATCAAACCGGGCCTTGAAGCGATGGTGGGAAGCGCTGACGCTGCGCCGCTGGTGCTGGCGGCAGAGCAGCATGGGAATATCCGAAAGTTTGCTGGTGCTTTCCTTCAGACATTCACGTTCCATTCGCGCCGCCGGCACGATCCGCTGCTTGCTGCGGTCACAACGCTGAAAACGCTTTATGTAGAAGGGCGTCGTGTTCTGCCGGATCGTGTCCCGGTCGGACATCTCGGCGCCAACGAGAAGAAGCTGATTTTTGAGGATGGAAAGCCCGATCGGCGGCTTTACGAAATTGCCACGCTCACCCATTTGCGCGACCGGCTGCGTTCGGGGGATATCTGGGTTGAAGGCAGCCGGTCGTTCCGGCCGATCGACGAACATCTGATGTCGAAGCCGGCTTTTGTCGCCCTGAAGGAGCAAGATCAACTCGGGCTCGGCGTTCAGGCTGACTGCGCGGCCTGGCTCTCCGATGTCCGGCAGATGATGGATGCCAACCTCAAACAGTTGGCATGGCGCGCCCGTTTCGGGAAGCTCGATGGTGTGAAGATGGAGAATGGCACGTTGATCGTGACGCCGCTTGCCAGCGATGTACCGGCGGCTGCGGAAGCCCTCAATACCGAAATCACGGAAATGTATCCTCTGGTCGAGGTGCCCGATCTCCTGCGGGAAGTACATGAATGGACCGGTTTTGCCGACCAGTTCACCCATGTCCGGACGGGCGATGTGCCGCAAAACATCGCTGCTATGCTGGCCGGCGTGCTTGCCGATGGCACCAATCTCGGCCCGAAACGCATGGCGGGAGCATCCAAGGGGATCAGCGCCCATCAGATCGGCTGGATGCGCGGCTTCCACGCCCGCTCGGAAACCTACCGGGCCGCGCAGGCGGCCGTGACCGATGCCCACACCCGTCATCCTCATTCGCAAATCTGGGGCGATGGAACCAACGCGTCGTCCGACGGGCAGTTCTTCCGCGCCAGCGACCGGGCCGCCAGACGCGGCGATATCAATCTCCACTATGGCAGCGAGCCCGGCACGAAATTCTACAGCGGGCTTTCCGACCAATACGGCTATTACAGTATCCTGCCGATCAGTCCGACCGAAAGCGAGGCCGTATATGTGCTAGACGGCCTGTTTGACCACGACACGATTCTGGAGATCGAGGAGTTGTTCACCGATACCGGCGGGGCGAGCGATCATGTCTTTGCGCTGTTCTGCCTGATCGGCAAGCGCTTCGCGCCACGCCTCCGCAATATCAAGGACAGAAAATTCCACACCTTCGAGAAGGCCGATTCTTATCCAACATTGGCGAATCATATCGGCGCGCCGATCAACACCACGCTCATCATGGAACACTGGGACGAGCTTCTGCGGCTTGCCGCCTCGATCTCTACCCGCACAGTCGCGCCGTCGGCAATTCTCAAGCGACTGTCCGCCTCGTCGAAATCCAGCGAGCTGGCTAGAGCACTCCGTGAACTCGGGCGCATCGAGCGAACGTTGTTCATGATCGAATGGTACTCCAGCCCGGCACTGCGCCGACGCTGCCAAGCAGGCCTCAATAAGGGTGAAGCTGCGCACAAGTTGAAGCGCGCCGTCTTTTTCCACGAGCGCGGCGAAATCCGTGATCGGTCCTTTGACAGCCAGGCACTCAGAGCTTCCGGACTCAACCTGGTGGTCAGCGCTATAGTCTATTGGAACATCGTCTATCTCAGCCGGGCCACGACGCATCTTCGGCAGAAAGGGCGGCATATTCCTGACGAATTGTTGAAGCACGTCTCGCCGCTCGCTTGGGAGCATATTAATCTCACTGGCATCTATTCATGGGACACCGAGCAGCAGATGCCCGAAGGCTTCAGGCCGCTGCGGCTTCCAAACCGAATTCTTCGCGCTGCTTGATCGGGCGCTTTTACTTACGTCCCATAGCTGGTGCGAGCAGTTCCAGTTCATTTGTCATGACCACGCCAGACCAGTCGGCGGGAAGTGACTTGAGGTCGGCAATCGTATCGACGCCGTTGGAATAGTTTCCGCCATGATAGGCCCCGATAATGAACACCTCACTGCCAGCGCCTCTGAACCGGTCAAGTAGGCGATAAGGCCACCCCCACATGTCGGGTGCCATATTGATCGGAATGTAGACGACACCGTTTCTGCAGGGTGTCGGCACTATGCTGGTCCATCCCCATCGCGTGTAATCCTTCAGGCAAGCCATCGCGGACACTCTGGTCGTTGTCTTCAAATCAGGCATCAGTGCCTTCAGCTTAGCCACCGGCCGTTCGCCGCCATAGACAAAGAGTTTGTCGATCATCTTTTTGGGAAATGCCTTGAGATAGGAAGCGAAAAGCTCCCCTTCCTTCGGATCGTTGCTCTTGATGTTCACGAGAAAGCGTTTGCCTGGGAAGGTCTCCAACACCTCTTTCAGCGTTGGCATCAAGCCTATTCCCTTGCCTCTAAAGGGGAACGTCTTTCCGCCATCCGCAGTGTAGCCATATCCGACATCGAGCTTCCGAAGATCTGTCATCGAATGCTCGCGCGTCACGCCATTGCCGTCTGTTCGGCAATCCAGGGTCCAATCGTGAAATACCGCAAATTCGCCGTCCGTGGTCGGATGTATGTCGAACTCGACGGCGTCCGCGCCGGCCTCGAAGCTGGCTTTCATGGAAGCGATTGTGTTCTCGATGAAAACGTCACCTGAAGGCAGCATCCGTGTCGCTGTGCAGGTGTCAGATTTGACGTCCGTCATATCATACCGAGGCGCGATCCCGCGGTGTGCAAGGAGGATAGGTTCGCCGTCGGGCCGTGCAGCGAGAAGATTGGTGTTGAGAAGGAATATCGTTAATGAAACGACGGCAGCCAGAATTAACAAACTGATTGAAATCTTCTTCAATGCTTTCGACATAACGGTTCGGTCCCCAAAATACCGAAGCTCGTTACCGATCATGACCGATTTACGGCGAAACTACCGCGTGGGGACGATGTAAGTGGAAAGTTCTCGCCAGTCGGCGGTACACGTTCATGCTTCGTGCTGCCTTAGCGTGTCTGCGGGAACAAACCTTGTTCCGACCCCTTTCCCGCTGGACGCCAAGGCAAATGCTTAAGAATGAAGCTTCGCCCCTCTTCGACGAAGGAGAGTACACCGCTGCCGTTATATGGCTAATCCGTCATGCTTGGCCTCATTGTCACGAATTAGATCCAGAAGTTCATCAGCCACTTTGGTGCCATCTGCGTGCGGATAGTGGCGGATATCCGCCTTTCCACGCTCAACGTCATAATACTCGTAGTCAACTTCGCTGACCTCAATATGGATATCCGGCCAAATTACAAGGATGGTCGGAAAATAACCACGTTCCATCTTGCATGGGCGGGATATGTCGGCTGACAGAAGCAGGGTGGCTGCCTTGAAGCAGGCGTCGTCAATTTCGGGATACAGGCCGCGCAACTCCTCCAGTGATGTTATGGGAATTTGCTCCACGCTTTTTCATCCATCTCAAAGGGGCCAATTGGGGTCGGTTCCTATCGGCCTGACCTCTTCTCCAACAAACCATCGGTTTGATGGGACGCTGGCAAGCTGATCGCAAAAATCCCGGAATGGCCGTCGAATTTCACAAATACTCATGCAGAAATCTATGGCCTGTAAACTCCCACCGCCCCATTTCTGCAAGCTCAACGTGCCTTATGTAGGTTTTCTGTTCCGTTGCTACTCAGACCCCGTGGCCGACTTTTACGCCGCCCGAGGCGGGACTATCCCGCCGCTACCGTGGACTAATTTTGCACCGCCGCTCTCAGCGGGACCGTCTACAGACGCTGTACGCCCAGACTATTGAGAACCGGAACGTTCTTGTTCAGAAGGTCCGACTACTCTCGCCGGATGATGGTACAGCCCTTGAAAAAGTCCTGCTTAACCGGGAGATTGAGCAGAACCTTGCGAAAATCACGGTCGCGATCAATGAGTGCCTGTCAGTCGCGGATGAGATTAATGTCCGTCTTCTCTCCGAGGAGATAGACATTGAGACGCTACCCACATTTGACGCATAACACCCTACGAGACCTGATCAATCTCCGTCAGGGATATGATGCGTAGAGATGGCTGACGCAAATGCCACATACGCTACGGCCTCGGTCGGCGCAGGTGGTACGGGCATCATCCTCCGGCAAGCACGAAAAAATCGTCCCGCCACTGTCTGCCGAATTCATTTTCTCGCATATGGACTTTTGCGGGCCAACACATTTGCCTTCGTCGTTTCTTTTCCTCGAGAACAGATGTTTTTCGTCTGTGTCCTTTCGCGTGAGCAATGAATAAAGACTATAGTTGTTGTTGACGCTCAAAACTTCTCTCCAGATGATGACTCAAACAGATGGGGGCCGCCCGTTTAAGCAGCATTCCCAGCTTGGCACCTTCCACCCTGACTTGTAACATCGCATCGTTGAGTAGCGGAGGGAAGGGGAGATTGCAGCAAAGGGACGTCATGCTTGCCATTGAGGGACTAGGAAAAATCTATGGAGAGGGAAAAAGCGTAGTCCCGGTTCTGCGCAATGTGACGCTGCACGTGGCCCGTGGCGAATTCTGCGCGCTGACGGGCGCATCCGGTTCCGGCAAGACGACACTGATGAACCTGATCGGCCTGCTCGACCGCCCCTCTCATGGAAGCATCCAGATCGACAACATACCGGTTGAAAAACTCTCGGCGGATGCCGCTGCGGCGTTGCGCAGCAAGATCATCGGTTTTGTGTTCCAGTCTTTCCACCTCCTTCCACACTATACAGCCCTTGATAACGTGGCTTTGCCTCTGGTCTATCGAGGTGTCGGGAAAGCAGAAAGACGGGCCATTGCAGCCCGCGCGTTGCGCAAGGTAGGCCTCTGGGACCGGGCGTCGCACCGACCGGGTGAACTGTCAGGGGGCCAGCGTCAGCGTGTGGCAATTGCCCGGGCACTGATCGGGAACCCCTCGCTGCTGCTGGCCGACGAACCGACTGGCAATCTCGACAGCCAGACAGCTGACGAAATCATGTCCCTGTTCCTCGCGCTCAATGCCGAGTTCGGTTTGACGGTCATGATCGTGACGCATGATCCGACGATTGCTGCCCGTTGCCCGCGCCGGATCGTCATGCGTGACGGCCAGGTCTTTGATGACAGCACGGCGCCACTGCGCGGCATCGAGGTCGCATGACAGCTCATAGCGTCGGAGCGAGCAAGGAAATCGTGCGCGAGGTCTTCGAGAACCTCAACGCTGTGAAGGGAAAGAGCCTGCTCGCCCTTATCGGTATCGTGATCGGCACGGCGGCGGTGATTGCCATGCTGCATGTCGGTCACAATGCCAGACGCGAGGCGCTGATGCAGTTCGAAACGCTTGGCACTGATCTTGTGATGATGCAGCCGCAACGGGGCACGGGGCAGAACATGTCGCCTCAAGTTGCGGTCGAAGACGTTCTCGATCTCCCAGATCAGAACATCGGCCTGTCCTCCGTCGCAGCGATGATTCAGTCAGGGGGAAATATCCGGGCCGGCCGCGCCTCGATCCAGGCGACGATTATCTCCTCGACGGACAAGGTGTATGTGCTCGGCAATGCCGGCATGGAGCTGGGCCGTGCAACGTCCGATCTGGACGGTTTCGCGCCGTTCGCCGTGCTGGGATCGGAGATTGCCGCCACTATTCAGGCAGAAAACGGAAGGCCTGTTGCCATTGGTGATCGCATCACCTTCGGCAACCAGATGCTGACGGTGATCGGGATTATGAAGGATACGCCGTCGAATCTCATCCTAAATGTCGATTTCAACCGCTCGGTCATCGTTCCCTTCGCCGCTGCGCGCCGGATTACAGAGAAGCCGACCATCAGTAACATTGGCGCCCGCCTCTCTCCCGGGACAGACGATATTAAGGTGGCCGAAGCGATCAGGGACCACTTTGCCAAGCGGCTGGCCGGCGGGAGCATGGAAGTGACAACAGCCCGGCAGCTGATAGCCAGCATCAGCGAACAGATGAAGATTTATGCGACTCTCCTTCTCGGCATTGGCGCGGTCTCGCTTGTGGTGGGCGGCGTCGGTATCATGAATGTCATGCTGATGAGCGTTCTGGAGCGTCGGCAGGAAATCGGGTTGCGTCTGGCAATCGGCGCCAGGCGCAAGGATATTCGCCTCATGTTCCTTTGCGAAACGCTGATCCTTGCCACGATCGGCAGCGCAGTCGGAACGGCCCTCGGCTATCTGGCAGGCTGGATATTCGCCGGAGGCTCGGGCTGGCAGTTCGAGCCAGCTCCGCTTGCTTTGCCGCTCGGTGCGGGCATGGCGCTGGTGGTCGGCCTATTTTTCGGCATCTATCCGGCGACACGCGCCGCTCGCCTCGATCCGGTTGCGGCTTTGAGGAGCGAATGATGAAACTTGTTCACACGCTCCCGGCCATCCTGTTCGGACTGTTGATGTCAACATCGGCAGCAATCGCACAGACGAAAATCCCGGTACCGATCCCGCGCCCGGACTACGTGCCGGAGTCGGTCACAAGACAACCCGCCACGAAGCGCACGACACTGACCGGCACACGATTGACGCTTGCTGATGCCGTATTCATCGGCCTTCGCGACAACCGCGCCATCAAGAGCGCCTATATCGACCGGATCACCCAAAAATTCGATCTGCGTGTAGCGGAAGACCGCTTTACCCCTCAGTTTACAGTGTCAGGAGAGATCGCCCGCCAACGTATCGGCAACGTCACCAGTACAACCGTCGATATTTCTCCGGGCGTAACGATGCTGGCAAAGACCGGCGCAACCTTCGATTTCGCATGGAACAATTCGGCCACGCTTGATGATGGCGGCCGCACCCTGACATCCGCAGCGGAGATCACCGTCGAGCAACCCCTGCTGCGTGGTGCAGGTGTCGAGGTCAACATGGCTCCGGTGCAACAGGCCCGCCTCGGTGAGAAAATCAACCGGCTGCGATTGCGTGCAACTGTGTCCGAAGCGATCGGATCCATAATTTTTGCCCACCGTGATCTCCTGCTCGCACAAGAGGAACTGAAACTGGCGGAGGATGCTGTCAGCCGTGGCGAAGACATTCTGACGATCAACACCGCGCTGATAGCCTCCGGTCGCATGGCGTCGATGGATGCCGTCCAGACGGAAGCAGATGTGGAGAGCCAGAAGCTACGTACGCTTCAGGCACGGCAGCAGATCGAGACTGCCCGTCTGACGCTCCTAAATCTGCTTGGTCTCGATCTCTCGACAAGGATCGTCGCCACGGAATCGCTCACACCACGCAGGGTGGATACAAAGATCGCCCGGTTGCTTGCTGTCGCACTCGACCAACGGCAGGATTATCAGGGGCAACTCTATGTGATCGAGCAGAGCCGTCTCGGCCTTGTCGTGGCAAAGAACGAACAGCTTTGGGATATTTCCCTGTTCGCGCGTGGCCGGTTCGGCGGCGAGTTCACAAGCGGGGTTTCGACACAAAATGTCGCTGATATTGTCGGCGGTGTACGGTTCAGGTTCCCGATCAACGACATTTCCCGGCAGCAGCAGTTCGTGCAGGCTGACACCAGCTATCGCAGCGCCGAACTGCAACTGGCCGATATTCGCGCCGGCGTGGAAATGCAGATCCGTGGCAGCGCTGCCGAAGTAGATCTTCTATGGCAACAACTAGCCATTGCAGAGAAATCCCGCGATCTGGCAACCCGCGCCATCGAGATCGAAAAGCTGAAGCTCAATGCTGGCCGTTCCAGCACATTCCAGGTGCGATCGCTGGAAGATTCTTTAAGGAATGCGGAGAACCAGCTTCTCGTCGCCCGCATCGGCTACATGAACGCGCTGACCCGGCTCGACCTCCAATTGGGAACGACGCTGGACACATGGAAGATTGCCCTGAAAGATTGAACCTATGACGAAGACAGCGAGTGATCGACAACCAGAACCAGCAATGGAGCCCTCTGCAAATGAAGGCGCGCCGTTAGCTGGACTTTCCGGACGGCAGCACAGGGCAAGGCTGTGGGCGGCGCTGACGGCCGGGGCAGCGATCGTCGCACTCGGCGCTGGTGCGTGGTTCTGGCAGTCGAGCGATAGAATGCCGGCGCGTGCATCTGTAACCGGAGCGCCCCAGGAACAAACCTTCACCCTCGAACCACAAGCGGTGTTGCAGCAGCTCGATATTGCCGGCACGGTCGCGGCGGGCAAGTCGGTGGCGATCGTCGCGCCGTTCGATGGCGTTATCAGGGAAAAGCGGGCACAGCTCGGGGAGCACGTCAGTGTCGGCGATGTTCTGGTGGTAATGGACACCAGTGAAATCGTCAGCCGCTACCGTGATGCGCAATCGGCCTACATCAAAGCAGCGATGGCAGCGGATACGATAAAGAAATGGGAGAATAGCCCGGAAGTGTTGCGCGCCCGGCGGTCTCTTGAAGCGGCGAAGACCTCGCTGGCGGCATCTGAACGGCAGTTGGTCGAATTGAAAGCGCTTCTGGACCAGGGGATTGTCTCGCGCAACGAGTATGACGGCGTGGTGCAGCAGCGTGATGCGCAGCGCAATACAGTCGCCGGAGCCGAAGACGACGTTACGACAGCGCTGGAACGCGGCAATGACGATAACCGCCAGCTGGTCATGCTGGAGCTCGACAATACGCAAAGCCGTCTCAACGATCTGAAACAGCAGATGGCCGGTGCGAAGGTGGCAACGGCTATTGCCGGGATCCTGACACGACCGCCGACGAAGGATAGTGGGGAAAGCCCGCAATCGACGGAGCCGGGAGCCAGTATCACAAGGGGAACCGCCCTGTTCTCCATTGCCGATACCAGCAGCTTTACCGTAACGGGGGCAGTCGACGAGATTGACGTCAGCCGGGTCAAGATCGGCCAGACCATGACCATCGCCAGTGATGCGTTTCCCGGCAAGACACTTGCCGGCCGGGTCGTGAGCGTCAGCGCTGAAGCCGCTGGGACGCGGCCTGGTGGAGCACCATCGTTTGAAGTGCGGGGATCGTTTACGATTGAGGATGAGGCATTGCGCCAGACGATCCGGATTGGCATGTCAGCACGGATGACGATCGAGACCTATACGAACAGCTCGGCATTGGTCGTGCCGCCTGCCGCGATCCTGAAAACGGGATCGGGGCCTCATGTCAAAGTGAAGCGAAACGGGGAAACGCTGATGGTACCTGTGCTGCTCGGTGGGACGTTTCCTGCAGGAATCGAAGTATTAGGAGGCCTTAACAAAGGCGACGCTATTGTACTTCAGAGGTGACCCAAACTTGCCGGGCATCTACAACGGATTGAATGACGATCAGATGAATTTTCACCGGAAGACAAAGGGGCGCTCGAAAGCGCCCTCCATCAATGAAAAATGCTTAGCTCGCATTTACGTAAACGTTCCATGTCACCTGTCCGGCATTAATGCTAGGAGCAGGCCCGTTGCAAACTGATTTTCCGGTCTTCTTTATTGCATCATAATCGGCAACACTGAGTACATTACCTGCGCCATCCAGCGCCAGAGTGATGGTAAAATCGCACCCTTTCTTCTGCCAAGAAGTGTCGAAATAATTATAGTAACTGAATGTGTAAATCATTTCGGTTGCGCCGGTTGTAGCCTCGGCGGTGTTGGTTCTGGTCGAGTTCTTCGGAATCGACAGCGCGGTGGAAGACGTGCAGCCCGTGCACGTGCGATAGTCGATGCTCCACGTTGTGCCGGACGTCGCGTTGTTTGTGGGGCCGGTCGTGACGTTGACGGTGAGATCGGCAGCATTCGCCAAGGCGATTGAGCCGAGCAAAGCAGCCGATGCCAAAGAAAGTGATTTAACAAATTTCCTCATGAGTACCCCCAAGATCAATACACGCTATTCGTGCGGCCGCATCTTTGCGCTCTTGCGTGAGAAAATCCACACGCATCTCACCATTGGACACCCTTAAATATAATAGAGGACATTCTACATCCCATCAGGTTGTGATTAACCAAATTTTAAGGGTGTGCGGTCTAAGCTGCGCAAAGGCATGATGCTAACCTGTGGTTGAGGGTCCCGAATGAGCCGGGGGATAGTCTATTCTCACTGGAGCCGGCGTCATGGTCTCATCAGTCAGTAACATTTCCACCAGTTCAGTTGCCTTGTTGTTTGGAACATCAGGGGCCGCGTCAACGGGTTCCTCCTCAGCAGCATCCAAGATTCTCGCGGACGCGACAGGCCATACAGACGACGTATTCAAGGCCGGCAACGCTATCGGCAATATCATCGAAATCGCCTCCCGGATGAAGCAGGATGCTGCTGGTGCAGGCGGCAAGAAGGTTGAAGTCGAGGTAATAGACCTTGCAAATGATCAGGGCCGCATCCTCAATGAATTTGATGGGGGCCAGCCGCTTCATGAAGTTAAAGGGACGTACACGAGGACCGACCACGGTAATGGTGAGCGCACTGAAACGTTTGTCGGTAATTTCAAGGTAAATACTGACGAGGGTCACAGGCAACGTACGATCGACGTTCTAAAAGGCGACCAGTCTACGCTGCGAAACAGGACAATGCTGGCTGCTTATGAGAACGGAACCATAGAGGAAACCGATTTTGCCGACCTTGGTTTTAAGACGGAAGCGGTGAGAACAACGGAATACTACAGCGATGGCAGCGCGCATCATCATGTGGCACTTGACAGCAAATCTGCTGTTCGTCAGGTCTTTGAACAGTATACGGAAATGAGAGACGGTGTCATGTACGACAAAGCGACGGGAAAATTTGCGGCAATAGACCAAAATGGCAGCAAGTTCACTTACTTGACATGGTAATCAGAACTCAGTGAGATTTCGAGAGCCGGGCAATATCCCGGCTCTTTTCATTGTAGCACGGCTATTTGTCGGAGTTGATGTAGCTGCACCGCCTGAACGGTACTTCATTACCTCGGCGCTTCTCGCAAAAATCCCAAGGTTTGGATCACGCCCGCTGTGCGGGTGCAACCTCGTCCAGATAGTCGCCATACAAACTCGCCGCCTCCCGATCCGTGACGACACCTCTCCGCTGCAAGATCACAACCAAGTCCTCGACGGGATCATGTGTGACCGCATCGCCGGCCAGCTCCGTCACCTTGTCGGCCCAATCATCGAGCGGCAGACGCTCGGCAACAATGCCATGCTTTGCAGCCAGCGCGTAAATCCGCCGCTCGGCCGGTCCTGCTCCAATCATGGGGCCTTCTCCGGTGCTGGCACGGTGCATTTCTGATCCTTGCCGGTCTGCTTGGCCTTCTCCAGGCACGCCGTAATCTCCCCGCCGCCGGCATCGTAAAACTGGGCACCCCAATTCATCTTCTTGACGATAACAGGATCGACGGAATTCATGATGGCGCTGGCCGCCTTGATGCGATCACCACCCATGACAAGCGCGGCAACACGGGCGTCAGCCGAAAACGGCAGGAAGCGCGGCACCAGCGCCAACAGGAATGCGCCGGCGACGACACCAATCCGGGCCGCCATCCAGGCCCAGTCGGCCCGAAGCTGATCAGATTGATCTCGATGGCGCCGAGGATCTGAAGCGCGAACTTAAGATTCTGCAAAGGGTCGATGGGGTCTGGAAGATCGCTTGCGTGGTGATGCTGGAGGGTGCCGTCGAGCAAGCAAGCGTTCCATTAAGGGGCCAGAACAAGATTAGTGCGAAATCGTACGCTAGCCGAAATTGTGTATGTTTTCCTCAGTTTGCCGCCTGCTTCGAACGCTAGGTTTTAGGTAGAGATGCATCAGGAGCGCCTGATTTTGGGGAGGAATGGCGATCTCGATCATCGTTTTCTCATCTA
>NZ_VIUP01000027.1:0-18691 GCF_007828365.1 Rhizobium sp. SJZ105 | reverse complement strand
CCTCTCCATAGAGTACCTTTCTTCCGCGCAACCTCGTTAAAGGTGGATGTTTGAGACCCGACGATCAATAGGTGTTTTTCAACGGTATCCGCCAAGAGGAGACATCAGGGCCGTGTCTTCGTAAGCCGAATTTGGTTACCCTTCGCCTCGCGCTCGTTGCCCCAGCCGAGATGCCTGTAGAAGCCCGCCGCACGGCTGTCCTTGTCGGTTTCAAGCCAGATTTCAGAGTGGTGCTGAAATAGCTCATCCTCTGCTACAAGCACGAGTTGGGTACCCAAGCCCTTTCCCTCATGTGCGGGGAGAATGAACGCCGCAAAAAGAGAAGCGTCAGCCACATCAACCATCGAGAAGCCAACGATTTCATTACTCAAGACAGCAACCCAAGCACATGGGGAAGCAGAAATCATCTCAGAGACTGAGCTGTCGGTAATGCCGAACTCAGCAAGACGCTCTCGCGATATGTGGTTCTCCCACACCGAAGTCCGGACATAAAATAGGGCTGAAACATCACTCGTTTCAGCAAGTCTAATCTCTACAGCCATAACCGTGCTCTGTATTTTCAGCGAATCCCCCTCCGATACCACCTACATTCGAAAGTATCGTGACGGCCATCGGCATGACCGCTTCGGGCCGACAGGAGACGCTCTGCTGCAAGAAGGGTTGCCGTCGGCTTTTCCGTCATCCCCGTTGCTCGGTTTCTTGCTATTTTTCGCTGAGTGTGTGTTGAACCTTACATCCTGCGCTCGGTACTCTTAAGTGAGCTGGAGAGCCCGAAAACGCGACTGGCCTCACGCTGTTGCAAGACGTGCCGGGATTCGGCCAGTATCTCGCGATACCTTTGGATCTTGGTTGCTTTCATCCTGAATAAGTCGTCGACTGATACCGTTGCCTGCTGCACCGGAAAAGCCACTTCGTTTTCCAGAAGGTCGAGCAAAAGGTTTCGCATCACTGCGTTTTCTTCTCGAAGTTTCGCGAGCTCAATAGCCTTCCCACTCGACTCAAATTTCCGTGTGATAGCTTTGTCGATATCGTGTTCGACAAGCAGAATCTTGGCGGCATAGTACCGGCAAGCAAAGAATGCTGTGACGAGCGCGCATAACGCGATGACAATGTAGATCATTTCGACCTCCAGGTTATCCTGAAAGTCGATATTCGGAAGCCGGATTTCAATACGCGAGTCACTCAGAAAACCAAAATGGCTCCTCTTTGATGAGGAACCGGGGCCGTAAACGTATCAAGTTAATCGTAATTGAAACGGTGGCTGTCAGACGCTTCGATCTTACATATTTTGGCGTCTTATTACCTTAACAGGGAGGTCGCCTTCCTCACGGGGTATGCGAGAGGCTCACCATTTTCCAAGATGAAACCCATACGGTACATGCATCTGCGCATTTCGGGAGAGCCATACGCACCTGCATAAATACCGACGGGGTGGTATGATGGGTAAGATTCAAAACTGCATCTGTCGAATGCTGACCGATAGGCGATCTCACGTACGTAGTCACCCGTCACCGGAACCGTACCGTAAAGATGCCATTGAGTCCGCGCTTCCGCGACTGCTGCCGTGAAGGTAACGCCCAGGATCACGCTCAGAGCCAGCTTGAGTTTCATGACACGCCTCCAAATAAACAATTATGACGAGCAACGGAGATTTCGTCCGGTTTGTTCCCTCGCTCAGACGCAGCTGGGCAATTGTGGTCTCGTCGCCCTCACGGTCGGAGTGCATGCCACTTTCTTTTCCCCTTTGGGCCAATTCGGGAGTGACGTCAGCTTTGCGCCTCCGTACCGGCTATTCAGATCAGTCCCGCCATCTCCTAAAATAAGACGTAAGCAAAAAGTCGCGGCGTCGTTCCTGTCAGGAACAAACTAGCGAAATTTGGAAACACTACATTGTTGCCGATTCGCTACATTCCCAACGACCGCTAAGCAAAAACCCCGCCGGGGATGGCGGGGCCGATCACGCCGTTTATGCAGGATTTAAGCGATAGTGAGTGCTTTCTCGATATCCTGCAAAGAATGGCCAGTCAGATCTTTATCCAGTTCTCCAATAAGAACGTCCGACAACGACTTATGGTAGCCCTTGCGCATCTCGCCCAGTGTGCGCGGTGCCGCGATAATCACCAGACTTTTGATCTTGCCCTCAAGCACCTGCTTGTTCAGCATATCCGTAACACCCGCACCAAACCCGTCTTCGTCTTGCTGACTATCGTCAGGATTAGCCGAGCTACTGGAATGTCGGGCGCCGGAAGAGATCTTCGAGCTGTCGATCGCCGGATCTGGCAACGCAGTCAGATTGACAGTCGCCGCATCTCCGTCGTTCCGAAAAAGGCTAAGCTTTTCGCCATCGGCAACGGCAACGACCGTGTTCTGCGGAAGGTTCATGTTGATCTCCTTGGTGAGCAGCTCGAGCCCAGATGACCGACCCTGCTTGTTTCTGTCAGAAAATAACCCCGCTACAGACTATCCGTTCCGCAGTCGGCCCGACAAAACTACAGGATTGGCGTATCGCCGTGATCAGTCACCCCAGCAAATGCTTGATGCCGGCCTCGCGCCATCGCTGTGGCAGAGGGTCAGTCGAGGCTGCTGTACCAAACGCAGACCCCTGGAACGAACTTGGCAGTATGCATCTGCAGCGAAAATCTTCGCGATAATGCTGGTGAGCGGTACGGCATGGACATGCCGACCCTTTAATCTAAAGCGGCGTCCACACTTATACTGTATAAAACATACTTGGTAAAATCACGCATTTCCGGTCGCCGTGGCACCACCAAGCGCGGCAAAAACCTGCGGGGCAAACTCAAACTGCCGAGCCGTTCCTCGTCCCATTGAGTTTCTTCCCAGCGTTTCTGTAAGGATGCCCCGCCGGACCAAGAGTTCAATGGTTTCGATCACCCCACCACGCGTCATTCCGGTAACATCAATCACATTTGAAAGTGTTAACTTCTGATGCGCCTGGTGCATCAGATAGAGAATATTCATCATGCCGATCTGTTTGATGCGCGACTGCGCCGATTCACCGTCGATCGGCTTCTCCAGGATTTCACGCACCGCAAATATGGACAAGGCCTGACTCTGCCATCTTTCACTTAAATTGCTTGCCATCGTTTTAACTATCTATTATTTGAATAGTCAAATAATTGAGACGAGTCGCCGTTCAGTTGAGGCGGATATTTAGGAAGACGGAGGGTAGGGGGCATGAAGGGCCTTTTCTTTCGAATGATCATAGCAGCGTCAGGGTTCGTTTCACTCTATACCATTTCGGAGCGAAGCGCTCGTGCCGACGAATGGGGGTGCCAGGTTATCCTGTGCTTATCCAATCCCGGCGGTCCGACCCAGTATGGCGAATGCAGGCCGCCCATCGAGAAGCTTTGGAGGTGGTTGGCAAAAGGGCGTTCGTTTCCAACTTGCGCAGGCGCGGGTTTTCAGACCTCTCGCCCTCTTTACGAACCATATTACTGCAACGCCGGCTACCGCTTATCTGCTGGCTACGGTCCCAGGGGACGTGACGCGACGTGCATTTCCACGTCGCTGCAAGCCGTGAGCGATAGCTTTTGCCAGCGAGATCGAGACGGTGGCGATCCGAACAAAGGCTCTGTCACGTCACCGAGGTGGCAAAGGGTAGACGGGCGATACCAATGCCTGGCCAATACCGTGGCGCGACCCCTGGTCCGCGAGAAACCTCGATACGTCGATGTGACGATTGAGGGCGTCGGCACGCAGAGGGTGTGGTTCTGACATGCCCGTTGTCTTCTCAGATCTTGCGCAGACCTGCGCACCCTTCGTTGCATCGGAGGCACTTGCGGGTGTGGTCAGCCCCGAAAGCCGGTTCGCTCCGTTCACCATCAGGATCAACAGCCGTGCACCGCTCGGGCGGCAACCTGCGACCAAGGCCGATGTAATCGAAGTCGCCGCATCCTCGGAGGCAACATGCCATGACATACACATTGGTCCCGACGGGGTCGGGCCGGAAGAACTGCGCAGATTGAACCTCTCGATACCAGCCGCTTTCGCTCGCTGCCTTAACCTGAAAGCTCCAGCGACGCCATCCGACGGCTATTGCTGCCTCTCGGTGAAGGTGGGTGCTGACAGTCCCAGGGCCGAGCAGGTGCTGCAATCCTGCTATGGACGTGACGATCCGTCGGTCGGGGGCGTGGTCAACTATGGCGATCAGGTTCGCCGCGAAATCGAACGGCTCGGACCGACAGTGGCTCGATTTACAATGGGCGACACGGGAAAAGGGTTGCAGACAAACGTGTCGGCGAATTCTTCCCAAGCAGACGTCGTTGCCGAAGTGGTGGCGGAAAACACTCCGGGGGAAGCACACGCGATCTCGGCGGCGTCCGCGTGGGACGTCTTCAAGACCCGAAGCCGTTCATCCGTCCTGGTGTTTCAAGACAATCAATTGGAATTGGAGCAGAGTGAATGATAATCAGTTCCCGGATCAGATCCGTCGTCGCTTCGTCCGTCATGGCTGCCGCCATTGTAGTGACGATGGTTGAGCCCGCCTTCGCGCAAGCCGCTGGCATCGAAACCGTCCTGCAGAACATCGTCGACATGTTGACGGGAAACATTGCCAAGCTTCTCGCTGTGATTGCGGTCATCGTCATCTGCATCGCCTGGATGTTTGGTTATATGGACCTGAGGCGAGCGGGCTTCTGGATCATCGGAATTGGCGGCATCTTTGGCGCCACCGAACTCGTCAACACCATCGTCGGAGCCTGAAGATGGTGGGCGGACAAACGGTTCTCGAAGAAGACACACTCTTCATCGCGTGTACGCGTCCCGCGATGATTGCCGGTGTCACGATGGAGGCGATGGGCTTCAACATCATGGTCACGACGATCCTCTACATCGTCGCCGGATCTATCGCCTACGCGTTCGTCGGCATCGTTTTCCATCTCATCTTCAAAGCGCTCGTCAAGCACGATCACAACATGTTCCGCATCCTGCTCGCCTGGGTCGAGACACGCGGCCGTTCACGCAACGGTGCCTATTGGGGCGGGGCAACACTTTCCCCTCTGAGACTGACACGCCGCTTCGACGAAAGGGATATTGGAATTGCCTGACATCGCCACCCTTAGATCACGCGAACTCACGCCAGAGGCTTTTATCCCCTACGTGCGGCACATCGACGAGACGACAATCGCGCTCGAGTCCCGGACACTCATGGTCATGGTCGCGCTCGCAGGCGTATCGTTCGAAACTGCTGATCTGCTCGACATCAACGCGCTCCATCGCGACCTCAACACGCTCTATCGAAATATTGCCGATGAGCGGCTCGCGATCTGGACCCATCTCATTCGGCGCAGGGATAGCGACTATCCGGGCGGAACGTTCGCAACGCCATTCTCCGCCTCGCTCAACAAGAAATACCGGGAACGCATGGCGCGCGAGCACCTTTTCCGCAACGATCTCTATCTGACCGTCCTTTGGTCGCCAGCGCGTGGCCCTGCAGACAAGGCGGGGAAGCTGCTGTCGTACCTTCGACGGTCAAAACGACTCGATATGGAGCTGGATGAAGAGGCTCTGAAACAGCTGAAGGACAAAGTCGTCAACGTAGTGGCGGGCTTGAGGCGCTTTGAGCCACGGGTCCTTTCTCTTTACGAACAGGAAGGCATGCTCTTCTCTGAACCGAGCGAGGTGCTGCACCAGCTCGTCGGCGGGAGGCGTGAGCGTGTGCCGCTTACCGAAGGTCGCGTCGCCTCGGCAATTTACTCTGATCGCGTAATCATAGGTCGGGAAACGATCGAGATCCGGCATGAGGCAGAAAGCCGCTTTGCCGGCATGCTGAGCTTTAAGGAATATCCAGCCCGCACCAGGACAGGCATGCTGGACGGAGTTCTAAACAGTCCGTTTGAGCTCATTCTCTCACAGTCGTTCTGCTTTGTGTCGAAGGCGGACGCTCGCGTCATCATGGGGCGTAAGCAAAACCAGTTGGTGAGCAGCGGCGACAAGGCGGCTTCGCAAATCGATGAACTTGACGATGCGATGGACGACCTGGAGTCCAACCGCTTCGTGATCGGCGAGCATCACCTGACACTCTCCGTCTTTGCGACCACGTTAAAGGAATTAACCGACAATCTGGCAAAGGTTCGCGCCAGCCTGACCAATGGCGGGGCTGTCGTTGCGCGCGAGGATCTTGGTCTCGAAGCGGCATGGTGGGCGCAACTTCCGGGCAATTTTCGTTACCGCGCGCGCTCAGGCGCGATCAGCTCGAAGAACTTCGCAGCATTGTCACCGTTCCATTCCTATCCGATCGGACAGAAGGACGGCAATGAGTGGGGACCCGCCGTCGCCCTGCTCAAGACCGCTTCAGGCTCGCCCTACTACTTCAATCTCCATTATGGCGATCTGGGCAACACCTTCATGTGCGGTCCGTCGGGCGCGGGCAAAACCGTGATTGTCAATTTCATGCTGTCACAGCTCGAGAAACACGACCCGCACGTGGTGTTCTTCGACAAGGATCGCGGCGCGGACCTTTATGTTCGCGCCGCCGGAGGCACCTACCTGCCGCTAAAGAACGGGGTCCCCACCGGCTGCGCTCCCTTAAAGGCCCTCAACCTGACGCCGGAGAACAAGGTGTTCCTGGCGCGCTGGATCGGCAAGCTTGTGGGTTCAGGGGCGCGGGAACTGACTGTCACCGAACTTCGCGACATCTCCGGCGCGATCGACGGCCTTGCCGACCTGCCCGCTGAGCGACGGACAATAGGGGCGCTGCGGGCTTTCCTCAACAATACGGATCCGGAAGGTATCGCGGCGAGGCTCCGCCGGTGGGAGGAGGGAGGGCCGCTCGGCTGGGTCTTCGACAATGTCATCGAAGATATCGGATTTGGGGATTTCGGCGGATCAGGGAAGTTCATCGGCTACGACATGACCGACTTCCTCGACAACGAGGAAATTCGCACACCGCTGATGGCCTATCTCTTCCATCGCGTCGAGCAGATGATCGATGGCCGCCGGATCATCATCGTCATCGACGAATTCTGGAAGGCGCTACAGGACGAGGGGTTCCGCGATCTTGCGCAAAACAAGCTGAAGACCATCCGCAAACAAAATGGGTTGATGCTGTTTGCCACGCAAAGCCCGCGCGACGCGCTGAACTCGCCAATCGCGCACACGATCATCGAGCAATGCCCGACACAGATCTTCCTGCCCAACTCGCGCGGCAACCATGCCGACTATGTCGATGGATTCAAGCTCACCGAGCGCGAATACGAATTGATAGCGCGCGAGCTTTCCGTTGAAAGCCGGAGGTTCGTGTTGAAGCAAGGACACAACAGCGTCGTTGCCGAGCTCGATCTCAACGGCTTCGATGACGAGCTCGCCATCCTCTCCGGCCGGACCGCCAATGTCGAACTTCTCGACGCGATCCGCGCGGAGGTTGGAGACGACGTCGAGAACTGGCTTCCCATTTTCCAACAGCGAAGGAGTGCTAGCTGATGACTTCCTATCGACTTCATGGCGTACTGCTCAGCGCGGTGCTCATGCTTGCCGCTGAAGGCGCGTCAGGGCAGGGGATTCCTGTCAACGATCAGGCTGCGATTGCCAAGCAGATCGAGAGCATCGCGCAGCTCAAGTCGCAACTCGACGCGCTCAATGAGCAGATCGGCCAGGCTCGGCAGCTTTATGGCTCGCTCAACAAGCTGACCGATATGGCGGATGTCGCCAACGTTCTCAACGATCCGGCGATCCGCAAGGCGCTTCCCTCCGACTTCGCTGCCATCGAGGGATTGCTCAAAGGCAACGGCACCGGCGTGTTCGGTGATTCCGCCTCAAGGTTTCTGGAAGGTAACTCGACCTACCGGACTGACGCCGATGATTTCTACGCTCAGGAATTGTCCCGGCTTCAGAACAAGAATGCCGGGCAAATGAGCCTTGGTGAGCAGATCTACGATGCCGCGACCAAGCGCATCGACGGGATTGATCAGCTGCGGGGAAAGATTTCCACGGCTGGCGACGCCAAAGAGATTGCCGACCTGCAGGCTCGGCTACAGGTCGAACAGGCATTTCTTCAGACCGACGTCCTGCGGATGGAGGGGCTGAGGATGGTGCAGCAGGCGCAGAACCAGGTCGACGAACAGCGCAAGGCGGAGGACTGGCGCCAACGGATGGACAATATGAAGGCGGCGCTGCAGTGAAGTGCACCCTCATCGTCCTTTCCCTGGTGCTCTTGTCGGCTTGTTCGCAAGAGGCGGAGCGAACTCATACGGTGGACGAGTTCGTCGCCGACACCGAATTGCTGTCCCGTACGATTACCGAGTGCCGCAACAACCCGGGTGCATTGCGCCAGACGCCCAATTGCCAGAACGCGGAAGCGGCCGAGGTTAAGCTCCGGCTCCAGAACATGCGCAAGGCATTGGGAGGCTGACCAAATGTACCAGGTGTTTGAGTTTATCGACGGTCAGTTCAAGCGGCCGTTGGAGACTTTCGTCTCGGATGGGACGTCGAACATAGCAGAATGGGTCGCTGGTCCGTTGACGGTGGCAGTGACCCTCTACGTCGTCCTCTACGGCTATCTCATCCTTCGGGGCTCGGTCCAGGAACCTATCCTTGACTTCGCCTTCCGCGCGATGAAGCTCGCGATCATAGTGATGCTGGTGAAGAACGCCGGCGAATATCAGACCTATGTCACAAACATCTTCTTCGATGTTTTGCCACGCGAGATCGCTCAGGCGCTGAATGCAGGTACGGCGCCGAGTGCCAGCACCTTTGACAGTCTGCTCGACAAGGGCCAGGCCTCTGCGACCGATATCTGGACCAGGGCTTCCTGGCCGATTGACATCGTCACAGGTGTGGGCGGCATCATGGTGATCGGCGTCAGCTTTCTGGTGGCGGGGATCGGTTATGTTGTTTCCCTTTATGCACGGTTGGCGCTGGCGATCGTCCTGGCGATCGGGCCGATTTTCATTGCGCTTGCCATGTTTCAATCGACGCGCCGTTTTACCGAGTCCTGGATCGGGCAGCTCGCAAACTTCGTGATCCTTCAGGTCCTTGTCGTTGCCGTCGGTTCGCTTTTGATCTCCTGCCTCGACTCGACCTTCACCGCAATCGACAGCTACAGCGACGTCCTTATGCGCCCTATTGCTTTTTGTGCCATCGGGATAGCTGCCCTGTACATATTCTACCAGCTACCTGGCATTGCATCGGCGCTGGCGTCTGGCGGCGCCTCGCTGGTCTATGGTTACACGACCGCACGCGATGCGCATGAAGGCATGCTGGCCAGAGCAGCCTCCCACACCGGCCGGATGATCGGTCGCGGTGCTCGGTTTGCCCGCCGCGCCTTCGGATCAAGAAATGCCGGCGTATGACACCCATTCCAGAACATTAGATAAAGGCCTGCTGAATGATTAAGCCTGCCCTGTTACTCGCCTTCTCAGCCACGCTTGTCGGCTGCGCTTCGATGACCTACCCATTGCCGAACTGCGACGGCTATTCGCGCCGCCCATTGAACCGCTCGATGTGGGACTGGGAGGGCGGCAGCAAGCTGAAACAGCAGCAATCCAACACGAGTTCGTCCACGTCCCTCACACCTTTCGTAGAAGAGGCCAGCGAGACTTCCGCTTTTGCGCATCTGGACATCGACGGTTCCTATCGCCGCTGTGAGGGATGAAACATGGTGACGACAGATAATCTCAAGAGCTACTTCGACAAAGCACGTCGTTTCGACCAGGACCGGATGATCCAGGTCGAGCGATCGAACAGGATTGCCTGGTCGATCGCCATAGTTTCAGGCATTGTCGCCGCTGTAGCCGTCTTCGCGGTCGCGTGTCTCACACCCCTCAAGACGGTTGAACCCTTTGTGGTGCGCGTCGACAATTCGACCGGCATTGTCGACGTCGTGTCAGCGCTGACATCGACGGCTGGCACCTACGATGAGGCGGTGACGAAATATTTCGCTGCAAAATATGTCCGGGCCCGCGAGGGTTACGTCTGGAGTGAAGCACAGGAAAATTTCCGCACCATCGCCCTCTTGTCGACGCAAGCGGAGCAAACGCGTTTCGCGGCCCTCTACCGTGGCAGCAACCCGCAATCGCCCCAGAATACCTATGGTCGCGGGGCTACAGCAAGGATCGATATCGCTTCAATCTCCCTCATCAATCAGAATGTCGTTTCCGTACGCTACATGCGAACCATCACGCGTGGCGAGGAAGTACGAACGACCCATTGGGTTGCGTCGATCACCTATTCCTACGCGAACGCTCCGATGTCCTCGACGGACCGGCTCGTAAACCCGCTCGGTTTCGTCGTCAGCGAGTATCGCGCTGATCCGGAGGAGGTGAGATGATGCGCATCCCTCGAATTCCTGCACTCATCGTGACCCTTTCGATGTCGCCGGCGTTTGCGCTTGAGATACCCCGAGGTGCCTCGCAAGACAGTCGTATCCGGTTCGTGAACTACCAACCCTACAACATCACGCGGGTGGTCGGCACTCTGCGGTCATCCGTACAGGTCGAGTTCGCGGCGGACGAGGAAATCGCCCATGTCGCGCTCGGCAATAGCGTCGCCTGGGAAGTTGCGCCGGCCGGCAACATCCTGTTCCTGAAGCCACGCGAGAGCCAGCCGGTGACGAATATTTCCGTGGTTACGACGCGCAGGGATGGCTCGACCCGCAGCTACCAGATGGAACTGACGGCGCGCGATGGCTCCGTGGAGGCTGGTCAAAACACCTACTTCTACGTGAAGTACAGGTATCCAGGCGATGACGCCGAGCTTCGCCGCCAGCAGGCAGCGTCGAGGGCTCTCGCGGCCCAGGCGAAGGACGCCGACAATGTGCTGGCGCTTCACGAAGCCTATGGCCCTCGAAACTGGCGCTATTCTTCTCAGGGATCGCAGGCACTGGAGCCGCAAAGCGTCTACGACAACGGCAAGATTACAACGTTCGCCTTTGTGGGTAACCAGGAAATGCCCGCGATCTATATGGAGAACTCCGATGGCTCCGAAAGCCTTGTTCCGAAGTCGGTCGATGGAGATCTGGTGATGGTGCACGCGATCAGCCGCAAGTTCATCCTGCGTCGGGGCAAGGATGTGCTCTGCGTCTTCAACGAAGCCTACGACCGCGTCGGTATCAATCCTGACACCAACACAACGTCTCCTTCGGTGGAGCGCGTCGTGAAGCGCGACGTTACCGGGCAATAGGGAAGGGAACAGTCATGGCTCAGGAAGACGAGGATCGCATCCCCGGAGAGCGTGCCGAAACCGTCACCAGTCGTCAGATCGACAACAGCCCTCTCTTGAAACGCGGCGCTGTTGCCATTGCGATCATCGCGTTTATCAGCTTCGCGCTTTGGTCGACGACGGGAAAGAAGGGAAGGGATGAAAATCTTCAGCCCGAACGGATCATTATTCGCCAGACGACCCCCTTCGAGGCCGCAAAAGAGAAAGTTGAACCGGACCAGGCGCTCCCTGAAGTAAAATTGCCAACGCCTGTCGTCGAACCGGTCATTGAAGAGCAGGATAAGCTGCTCGATTCCGCCCGCCGCGCGCCCGTGATGGCCTTCAGTGGAGGGCAGAGGAATCGGAAAGAGTTGAGGGAAAGCGACAGCTCTTATCCTTCCGACAACAGCAATTTCGTGCCGCTCGACAACAATATGTCTGTTCAGAACCAGCAAAACAATGAGCAGCATCGTTTCGGTGGCCTGCTGCGGCCAACGCGGCTTGAAGGCTCAAGGGCCGGTACACTCGGAAACCGCAATTTCATCGTCGCGATGGGAACGACCATTCCCTGCGTTCTTGAAACCGCGTTAGCATCCGACCAGCCGGGATTTACCACTTGTGTGATCAACCGCGATGTTCTCTCTGACAATGGCAGGGTGGTCTTGATGGAAAAGGGCACGCAGGTTGTCGGCGAATATCGTGTAGGGCTTCAACGCGGGCAAAAGCGCCTGTTCATTCTCTGGAATCGCGCGAAAACGCCGAAGGGCGTTATCGTCACTCTCGCATCACCAGCAACCGACGCACTTGGTCGTGCCGGTGTCGACGGCCATGTCGACACCCATTGGTGGGAGCGGTTCGGCAGCGCTCTTCTGCTTTCCATTGTCGGGGACGCGACGAACTATGCAAGCGGTCGGCTGCAGGACAGCGATGTCGACGCGCAAAAAACAACGGGTGCCAGTCAACAGGCGGCCGCCATCGCGGTCGAGCAGTCCATCAATATCCCGCCGACACTCAATAAGCACCAAGGTGAACCGGTTTCGATCTTTGTCGCTCGCGATCTCGACTTTTCCGGCATCTACGGTCTTAGGGTGACCGAACCCAGAAACCGCGTTTTCGATCGTGCGGTCCTGGGGGATTTCGCGTCACGATCGACGCTCCTAACGAAATAGGGCGCGAAATGGCAGAGAGGCAGGACTCGGCTGTCGTCAGCGAGCTGATGAAACCGTTTTCGACATTCCTTCAGGACAAGTCTCTCCTAGAGGTGATCGTCAATCGGCCCGGGCAGGTGTTGACGGAAGGTCCCGGTGGGTGGCGGACCTATGAAATGCCGGAGCTGACCTTCGAAAAGCTCATGCGTCTTGCCCGGGCAGTCGCAAGTTTTTCCCATCAGTCGATTGATGAGACGCGTCCAATATTGTCGGCGACGCTACCCGGGAACGAAAGAATCCAGATCGTCATCCCCCCGGCGACCATCAATGACACTGTCAGCATGACAATCCGCAAGCCTTCTTCGGTCGACTTCAGTCTTGATGATCTGGAGGAAAAGGGATTTTTCCAGACAGCGTGCGCAGCGACCAGTAGCTCCTCCTCCGCGCAGGATGAGGAACTGTGTGAAACATATCGTGCCGGCCGTTTTAAGGATTTCCTGCGGCAGGCCGTCATCGCTCGAAAAAACATCATCATTTCTGGCGCCACAGGTTCGGCGAAAACGACGCTTTCCAAAGCATTGATCAAGCATATTCCCGAAAACGAGAGGGTCATTTCAATCGAGGACACTCCCGAGCTCGTTATCTCACAACCGAACCACGTGCGCTTGTTCTACTCGAAAGGAGGGCAGGGGCTTTCGCGTGCCGGACCGAAAGAGCTTCTCGAATCCTGTCTTCGTATGCGGCCGGATAGGATTCTGCTTCAGGAGCTTCGCGATGGGACGGCCTTTTATTATATCCAGAACGTGAATTCGGGCCATCCTGGCTCAATAACCACGGTCCATGCGAACTCGGCCGAATTGGCTTTTGAGCAACTGGTCCTGCTCGTTAAGGAGTCGCAGGGCGGCGCAGGCCTGGACCGGGCCGACATCGTGGGTTTTTTGAAGGCGAGTATAGATATCGTTGCTCAGTGCAGGCGACACAAAGGAAACTTTCGGCTGTCTGAGGTGTATTTCAGGAGTGAGTGTAGAGCCACGGAATAGCAAACTGAGCGACTCACGGAGTTCCGAGGTGCGGATTGTGGTCCTGATGTTTCTTGTTGGGTGTGTCTCCGTAAAGAGCGCCGAAAGCAGCACGGTAACCGTGTAAGTCGATAAGCGTAGTACACCTTAAGACAACTCTGACGTATGCCTGCAAGATCCTCGTTGTCACTCATCCATGGAGTGTCGATCACAGATCAGGCGACAGCGGACAATATGCGGTCGGACAACCGCTTACAATACATCAAGAAAACAGTCTAAAGCGGCGAGGAATCTTGACTGGCCAGCCAGTCCAATCCAGTGAAGCCATCCATAACGTTACCAGCTTCATGCGCCGGGGCGAATTTATCGCCCGCTTGGCGCAGCAGCCGGAGACACAGGCGGCTGCTCGCGGAAAATCGCTTCCAAAGTAGCTAAAATACGCCGCACGGCATCGGAATGGCTGAAATAGTAGATCACCTGCGCTTCACGGCGGGTTTGTACGACGTTTGCGTTGCGCAGCTTGGCGAGGTGTTGCGACAAGGCTGATTGGCTGAGGCCAACCCGGTGTGCCAGCTCACCAACCGGAATTTCGGCGTCAACGAGAATCCGCAGTATTGCGAGCCTTTTCGGGTTTTCCATCGCCGCCAAAAGCTTGGAGGCCGAAATAATTGATTGCTCATCCAGACATCTCTGTATCAAATCCGTATCCAAACCACTTTATGTCGCGGACGTTTAGGCCATAATCCTTGGCTAAGCCATTCGACGTGAACCTTTTTTAGAGGTTTAGAGCCGCGACCGGTAAGGCGCCAATTTTTATAATTAAGAATAGTCGAAAACTCTCACTCTCAAAAGGCGCGTGAAGCCGATGAGCCACCTGTAAAGTGCAGGTGTGTTTCTGAGGTGCAATTTTTTTGCGACTATTGCCAGCGTGCCGGACAAATGTCCTCTGAACCGTTCACTAGACATTGAGAACGTCTTCGGCAACGCAGAGGCTGATTGCAAGCATGACTGATTACGACCGAAATGGAGCAATGCCCTCGGTTGATTCCCAGATCTAAATGATGCCGCACCGTTGGGTATTATAGGGACATATGATGCCATTTCAGGTGATTTGAGTTGGTACCTAATGCGCTTTTTATCACGTCAACCTGTGTTGGGATGTGCGGGAAATGTCGGACGGGCTGTACAAAAAGCTCAAGATCTCGTCGAGAGATATTGGGGAAGTCGAAGAGTATCTGAGTGAGGCGTATGCTCCCGTCGCTGTCATGCCACTGGGCTCACACGACAACTACGGGGTCACCGGTCAACTGGCCGTAATCGATGAAGTATTCTTCGAATGGTCGGCGACGATAGGCTCGTATCGCGTTACTCCCATTGCGATGTTCGACGCTGTTCTGTTTAATTTCGCGAGCAAGGGAGCAACCGAATATGACTTCCGGGGTGAAAGGCTATCGATTGCGGCTAATCAGGTCATTGGCTACCGGCACGCCGACAGCGTGGATGTCCTTGATGGTAGCGAACATTCAACAGTCGTTATCTCAGACGCTCTATTATCAAGACGCATGTCGATATTGCTCGATCGGCCTGTGGTTCAGCCGATCGAATTTAGCAAACGCGCTCTGGATCATGGCAGTCTCGAAGGGCTTCCGGCTCTTGTTCAAATGCTGAACGGTTCACCATTACAAGGAATTGCCAGGTCATTGAATAAGCAGTCTCCGAGTATGGGTAATCTGATCGTTGACAGTTTTCTTTTAAACTATCCGAACAACTACACGCAAAAACTTGAGGCGCCTGTGCCCGTCATTGCTCCACGACAGGTCCGTCGAGCGATTGATTATATCCATGCGCACCCAGCGGCTAGAAGCTCTCCTGAACTCTTGGCGGGCCTGAGCGGGGTCAGTGTTCGTTCTTTGCAATATTCCTTTTTGAACTGCGTGGGACAAACAATAAGTGAGTATCAGCTTGCTTTGCGCCTTGAAAAAGCTCGCGACGAGATCGATCGGAATAAGGATCGGTCCCTAAAGGAGATTTCTCAGACGTGGGGATTTGCAACCCAAAGTGCCTTCACCCAGAGCTTCAAAAAAGCATTTGGGGTCAGCCCATCTCAACACCGGAAGGGCGAATTTTAGGCGCTGGATCGTCCATGGCATTTATCCGCCTCGTTTTTCGGCGTGGCAATGGCGTTGCAGGATGTGTGACATCAGTCAAGCATAACGATCTGAGCCGCCACCTGCTCCTCGAACAACTTCGAGAAAGAGGCGATGGGTGCCGAAACGATTGCGCTTCTAGTAGCTCATTCAGATATTCAGGTGATGTTCATTGACGTTGAAACGCAAGGCAGTATGCATGGATCGAAGCTTGCCGGCTCATTCAGGGACAGATGGCCAACCAAGGGAGTGGAAGATGAAGCTCTCTGGCATCGATTGGGATCGCACTAGTCGCGATTACTCGCGACGTTTGAATTGTGACCTCGTCAATCGTAAGCGGCAAGCTGACCCCATCTGGCGTCAGTAGCGCGAGCTCAGCTATTGCGTAATGACTATCCACCAGCTGTGAGCTTCTATGTCTGCGTCTATCTCTGGGACTAGAAACTTTCATATGAACGAGGCCGTTCCGGAACGTTTCGAGGGCGCGCCGCGGCAGTTTCGGCGGCGTTGGTCCGATGATTTCAAGGAGCGAGCGGTGGCTGAGGCGATGGAGCCTGGAGCGAGTGTCTCGGCAATTGCGCGTCGCATCGGCATACACCCATCACAATTATTCGGCTGGCGTCGTGATGCTCGCGCCAGACAAGGGGGCTCTTTGGTGCCTGCGGCTGTTGAGGCGGATTCGGGGCCGGTTTGCGCGCGGGCGGTGATCGAGGTGGTTATCGGCGACGTTATTATCCGGGCGGGGGTGGATGCCGGTGAAGCACACCTCAGTCTCGTGATCCGAGCGGTGCGGTCAGCATGATCCCGTCGAACGTGAAAGTCTTTTTGGCGAGCCATCCGATCGACTTCCGTAAGGGACCTGACAGCTTGCTATCACTGGTTCGAGATGCTGGCAGTGATCCGTTCAACGGAGCTCTTTATGTCTTCCGGGCGAAACGAGCAGGCCGTATCAAGATCGTATGGTGGAATGGCTCCGGCGTTTGCCTTTACGCCAAGCGGCTGGAGAAGGCCCGGTTCTGCTGGCCGCGCATCGGACATAGCCGGGTCCAGCTCAACAATGCCCAGCTTCTGGCTTTGGTGGATGGAATGGACTGGAAACGCGTTCGATCAACACCCATCAAGCCACCAGAGATTGTTGGGTAAAACCCCTGCGGCGAATTGAATCATGTACCTGAAACTGCGGGCGGATCACAGCAAAATATGCTCTGATCATATCCATGACGCGACCCGAGATAGAGCTCCCGGATGATGTAGAGGCACTCAAGGCCATGGTTCTTGCCATGGCCGAAAAGGCCGCTCGCGTCGAGGCTTTGGAAAAGCAGGTCGACGATCTCGAGGCCCGAAATGCTGATGCCGATGAGCGCATCGAGCGGCTGACACAGATCCTGAAGGCTTTTTGACCGCGCGCGCTTCGGGCGGCGTTCAGAGAAACTTGCAGCGGCCAGTGTTGATGACGAGCAGCATGTTTTTGTTTTTGAGGAGATCGAGACCGGTATTGCGGCGATCAGGGCCAAGGTTACGAGTGGCATCAACAAAGATGGCAAACGTCCACCGAGGCCACGCAAGGGCTTTGCGGCGCATCTGGAGCGTATCGAAGTGGTGATCGAGCCGGAAGACTTGCCGGAGCATGCGGGCAAGACGAAAATCCTGATCGGAGAGGACATATCCGAACGCTTGGATGTCGTTGCAGCGAAGTTCCGTGTCATTGTTACGCGCCGTCCCAAATACGCTTTTAAGAACGAAGACGGCGTGATCCAGGCTGCGGCCCCGACACATATCATTGAGGCGGGCATTCCAACGGAAGCGCTTCTGGCTCAGATCGCCGTGTCCAAATATGCCGATGGCCTACCACTCTATCGGCAGGAGGCGATTTACGCCCGCGACAAGGTCGAACTCGACCGCAGGCTCATGGCTCAATGGATGGGAAAGCTGGGGTTCGAGCTCGACATCCTCGCCGATTATATCCTCAACGAAATCAAGAAGGCGGAACGAATATTTGCCGACGAGACGACCCTGCCGACGCTTGCGCCTGGGTCCGGGTCGGCGAAAACCGCATGGCTATGGGCGTATGCCAGGGATGACCGGCCGTTCGGAGGCAGCGGTCCGCCGATGGTGGCCTATCGCTTCGAAGACAGTCGGGCGACCGATTGCGTGGCACGGCACCTCAGCGGCTATCGCGGGATTCTGCAGGTTGACGGGTACGGGGCCTACAGCAAGCTTGTCCGCAAGGACGGCGGCAACGACGGCGTTACTCTGGCTGGCTGCTGGGCACATAGCCGCCGCAAGTTCTATGAATTGCATGTCGCCAAGAGCTCCAAGGTCGCAACAGAGACAGTCGAGCGCATGGCAGAGCTGTGGGAAATAGAGGACACAGTCCGTGGTCAAAGCCCTGAGGCGCGTGTCGCGGCCCGACAAGAACGCGCGGCAGAGATCGTCCGAGATCTGTTCGCTCTCTGGCAGACGACCCTGCCGCGCGTGTCGACTAAATCCAAACTCGCTGAAGCTCTACGGTACTCGATCAAGCGTCGTGACGTCTTCGAACGCTTCCTGACCGACGGCCGTGTCGAGCTCGACTCCAACATCGTCGAGCGAGCGATCAGACCTCAGGCGATCACAAGAAAAAATAGTCTCTTCGCCGGCAGCGACGGCGGCGGCAAGACATGGGCGACAATCGCGACACCTTTGCAGACGGCAAAAATGAATTCTGTCGATCCCCAGGCCTGGCTCACGCAGACGCTCGAGCGCCTTGCAAACGGCTGGCCTAGCAGCGAAATCCATACCCTTACGGCCGTGGAGCTACAAGGCCTGAACGGCCTCAGCTTGCCGCTTACGTCGATACCTTCCAGCAGATAACCGAGCTGCGCGGGGGTGATCACCACCGTGCCATCGGTCGCAGATGGCCAGATGAAGCGGCCACGCTCCAGCTTCTTCGTGAAGAGGCAAGCGCCTTGGCCGTCATGCCAGATCACCTCGATCAGGCCACCGCCGCGGCCGCGGAATATGAACAGGTGTCCACACATTGGGTCACGCTTCAGCGCCTCCTGCACCATCAACGACAGACCGGGGAAGCCTTTGCGCATGTCGGTATGGCCCGTCGCCAACCAGACCTTCACACCACTCGGAACCGGGTGTCAATACCGCGTGAATTTTCCCCAGAAGTGCCGAAGTAAAATTCCCCACTTATGCCGACGTGGATGCCAGGGAGAACGGAGGATTTTTCGGC
>NZ_VIUP01000026.1:0-19399 GCF_007828365.1 Rhizobium sp. SJZ105 | reverse complement strand
CGTTCCGATCGCGATGGAAGAAAAGCTGCGCTTCGCTATCCGCGAAGGCGGCCGTACCGTCGGCGCCGGCATCGTCGCTTCTATCGTCGAGTAATCTTCGACAGACGGCGGTTTCGCCGGATTTAAAAATCTAGTTCTAAAACGGCGGTGTCTTCGGCACCGCCGTTTTTTTTATGTAAAAATTGATTTTTGTAAATTTATATAGTTGAAAGATTCGTATATTTTTCTAATGTGAAGATGTAATCGGATGTCGTATTTCGATTTATGCTCATAGCGCACGCGCTATATTTCAGGGGTTATAATGTATTCTTCTTTTGAATAATTTCCCCGAGGTCTGGCGATCATTATTCGCCTGTAATGCGTCTGGCGTAGACGAGGCGACATCAACCTAGGCTTGGCTGGCTTGTTTTCATCGGCCAGTTTTCTTCCGAGACGACTTCATGTCCGATTTAACTGTTGTGCTCACCAGCTGCCGCCGTCCTGATCTTCTCATCGGAACTCTCGATAGCTTCTTCTCTACTAATGATTACCCGCTACGGGAATTTATCATTATCGAGGACTCTGACGACGAATCGGTGTGGGCGATTCCGGCGCGGTATCCAGAGCAACCGATCCGCGTCATTTTGAACGGCGTCAACATTGGGCAGCACCGCTCTATCGACCGGGCATATTCGGAAGTGCAAACCCCTTACATCCTGCATCTCGAAGACGACTGGGCATTTCCTGTTTCTAAGGTTGTGGGCAGGGGCATCGAAATACTGAAGCGGGACCCGCAAGTGGCGCTCGTTCAACTCAGAACCGATGACGACATGCCCCGTGACATTCGGCGTAAGGCGCAGGCAGTTGAAGATGTAGGGTATTGGCGAATACCGCCGACCGCGCATCGTGTCTGGCATAGCTTCACCTTCAATCCGACCGTCAAGAGGTTGTCCTGCTATAAAAAACTACCGCAAGGTTATGCTGGTTTCCGGACAGAGGCGGAAATTAGTATCTTTTATAAGGATCAGGGCGCGATCATGGCGTGGTTGGCCGAAACCGGCGTCAGCCATTCGGGATTTGGCCGCAGCAATTATGGCTTTAAGAAACGCCGTGGTTGGCGCGGTGTGGCGCAAGAACTCGACAGATTCTTTTCGCTGGCGACAGTCCGTAAATGGCGGCGTTCGGTGACGCGCAACGTCGCACACTTCAAGCGCAAGTATCGGGAGCGTCAGTTGATCAGGTCCAATCGCAGTGCGCTTGAGCCGTAATAGATTAAAGGTCGGTTTGCGAAAGGTATCAAACCAGCGCATTTGGATGTCGCGAGGGGTTCGTTGAGGTGACGGGCTTGGGGGTAACCGGTTAAGCGGCCGAGGAAAAAACGTGGTGGGGAGGGTGTCAACAGTTTCTTCCGAAAGCGAATAAAAAGCGCTTGCCATTCTTTTCCGTGCGCCTTAAAGGGAACGCATACCGAAGCGGCCAAGTGATTTTCGTGGTCGGCTAAGGTGTTAAAGGGGTATAGCTCAGTTGGTAGAGCGGCGGTCTCCAAAACCGCAGGTCGTAAGTTCGAGCCTTACTGCCCCTGCCACTTTCCATCCGCAAGCGCGGTCTTCGCTGCATGGCAGATGGGTGCCGGTTTTCCGGCGAATTTCGCCGAATGTCGATTTCCTCTTGTTAAAACTGGAATCGGTGTTTATGTAAGGTCAAAACAGACACGCGGTGCGTGGGGCTGATTAGTTCGGCTTTACGCGCCGTAATTGCGTGGGCAGTCAATGGCATCCAAAACCAATCCGTTTACGTTTCTGCAGCAGGTTCGCGCCGAAGCGTCTAAAATCACTTGGCCGTCGCGCCGCGAGACCATGATTTCGACGGCTATGGTGCTTGTGATGGTCATTTTTGCGGCTCTGTTCTTTTTTGCTGCTGACCAGCTCATCGGCTGGGTGCTTAGCCTCGTGCTGAACGTCGGCCGGTAACGGATTGAACGGAGAATAAAAATGGCAGCGCGCTGGTATATCGTTCACGCATATTCGAATTTCGAAAAGAAGGTCGCTGAGTCGATCGAAGAGAAGGCTCGTCAGAAGGGTCTTGATCATCTTTTTGAGAAAATCCTCGTGCCGACCGAAAAGGTTGTCGAGGTGCGTCGTGGCCGCAAGGTCGACAGCGAGCGCAAGTTCTTTCCAGGTTACGTGCTTGTGCGCGCCAACCTGACGGATGAGGCCTATCACCTCATCAAGAACACGCCGAAGGTGACCGGTTTCCTCGGTTCGGACAATAAGCCTGTTCCGATTCCGGATTATGAAGCCGATCGTATCCTCGGTCAGGTTCAGGAAGGCGTCGAGCGTCCGAAGTCTTCGGTTTCGTTCGAGGTCGGCGAGCAGGTTCGCGTTTCCGATGGTCCGTTCGCGTCGTTCAACGGCGTTGTTCAGGATGTCGACGAAGAGCGTTCGCGCCTGAAAGTGGAAGTTTCGATTTTCGGCCGCGCTACGCCGGTCGAACTGGAATACAGTCAGGTCGAGAAGGTCTGACTGGAGGGGTGAAACCCCAATCGCGTGGAAGGCAAACGGGCTCCCATAGCCGGGGCAGGGCGCCGCACCACGCAACCGCAGCCGCCGGAGCGATCCGGCTAGAGAGAAGCCGGGAAACCGGTTTGAATTGAAAGGCAGAGAGATATGGCTAAGAAAGTTATGGGCCAGCTCAAGCTGCAGGTGAAGGCAGGGTCGGCCAATCCGTCCCCGCCGATCGGTCCTGCACTTGGTCAGCGCGGCATCAACATCATGGAATTCTGCAAGGCGTTCAATGCCGCCACGCAGGAAATGGAAAAGGGTATGCCGATTCCGGTCGTCATCACCTATTACCAGGACAAGTCCTTCACCTTCGTCATGAAGCAGCCGCCGATGACCTATTGGCTGAAGAAGGAAGCGAAGATCACCTCCGGCTCCAAGACGCCTGGCAAGGGCGCCAAGGTTGGCTCCATCACCAAGGCTCAGGTCAAGACGATCGCTGAAGCCAAGATGAAGGATCTGAATGCTGCCGATATCGAAGGCGCAATGGCAATGGTTGAGGGCTCTGCCCGCGCCATGGGCCTGGAAGTAGTAGGTTGATCATGGCCAAGGTAGCAAAGCGTATTCAGAAGATCCGCGAAGGTGTGGATCCTAACAAGCTCTACGTTCTCACCGACGCCATTTCGATGGTCAAGGAACGTGCAGTCGCCAAGTTCGACGAAACCGTTGAAGTTTCGATGAACCTCGGCGTTGACCCGCGCCATGCGGACCAGATGGTTCGCGGCGTTGTCAACCTGCCGAACGGCACGGGCCGTGACGTTCGCGTTGCCGTTTTTGCACGTGGCGCCAAGGCTGATGAAGCCACGGCTGCTGGTGCTGACGTTGTTGGCGCAGAAGAGCTTGTTGAAATCGTTCAGAGCGGCAAGATCGACTTCGATCGTTGCATCGCGACCCCGGACATGATGCCGCTCGTCGGCCGTCTCGGCAAGGTACTCGGCCCGCGTGGCATGATGCCGAACCCGAAGGTCGGTACGGTGACGATGGATGTTGCCGGCGCCGTCAAGGCGTCCAAGGGTGGCGCTGTCGAGTTCCGCGTCGAAAAGGCCGGTATCGTACACGCTGGTATTGGCAAGGCTTCGTTCGACGCCAAGGCTCTTGAAGAAAACATCAAGGCTTTTGCCGATGCGGTCATCAAGGCAAAGCCGACGGGTGCCAAGGGCAACTACGTCAAGCGCGTTGCCATCTCCTCGACCATGGGTCCGGGCGTCAAGATCGAACCTTCGTCGGTTACGGCTTAATCAATTCTCGTGCTTCCCTGTCGGGGAGCGTGATTAAAAGAATTTCCGGCTCTCAGGGAGCCGGAGATTTCCGGGGAAACCCGGAACTCCTGTCCGAGATTGCGGGTGGCCATGTCCTTCGGGGTTTGGCCTTAATCATTCAACCTGCATGAGACGGGTGAGGCTGGATTTGAGGCATCGCAGATGCCTGACTGTCCGGTTCGAACCTGGTGTGCCTGTGCCTGAAGCCGTTTGCGGCGACAGAGCGGGGGACAGGATCCTCGAGCGTCGCTCGGGATCTTTGTAAAAAGGTCCCTTGGGGCAAAGGCAAACCCGACGGGTTCACACTTATGTGGCCCCGTCTACTGGAGACAGACAGTGGAAAGAGCGGAAAAACGCGAATTCGTCACGGAGCTGAACGAAGTCTTCAAGGCTTCCGGTTCGGTTGTCGTGGCCCACTATGCTGGTGTCACCGTTGCGCAAATGAACGACTTCCGTTCGAAAATGCGCGCTGCCGGAGGCACCGTCAAGGTCGCGAAGAACCGCCTGGCCAAGATCGCTCTTCAGGGCACGGAGTCGGAAGGGATGACAGATCTCTTCAAGGGCCAGACGCTGATTGCATACAGCGTCGACCCTATGATTGCTCCGAAAGTCGTCATGGATTTCGCAAAGACCAACGATAAAGTCGTTGTTCTCGGCGGTTCCATGGGCGCAACCACGCTCAACGCCGAAGCAGTCAAGTCGCTTGCGACCCTGCCTTCGCTGGACGAGCTGCGCGCAAAGCTGCTGGGCCTACTCAACGCCCCGGCAACTCGCGTCGCCACGGTTGTCGCAGCACCTGCAAGCCAGCTTGCACGGGTGTTCTCGGCTTACGCCAAGAAGGACGAAGCCGCTTAAGGCGGTTTTTCGCTGTAATTATTCAAACTGGTTCGAACTGAACAAAAGGAACTATCAAAATGGCTGATCTCGCAAAGATCGTTGAAGACCTCTCCACCCTGACCGTTCTGGAAGCTGCAGAACTGTCGAAGCTTCTCGAAGAAAAGTGGGGCGTTTCCGCCGCTGCTCCGGTAGCTGTTGCTGCTGCTGGCGGTGCTGGCGCTGCTGCTGTCGTTGAAGAAGAAAAGACCGAATTCGACGTGATCCTGGTTGACGCTGGCGCCAACAAGATCAACGTCATCAAGGAAGTCCGCGCTATCACGGGTCTCGGCCTGAAGGAAGCTAAGGACCTCGTTGAAGGCGCTCCGAAGGCTGTCAAGGAAGCTGTTTCCAAGGCTGAAGCTGCTGACCTCAAGAAGAAGCTTGAAGACGCTGGCGCCAAGGTCGACGTTAAGTAATCTTGCGATTGCTGGCGGGAAGGGGCTTCATGCCCCTTTCCGTCGTCATCGTTTTAAAACTTATTACCCAAAAGCCGCGTGAAAATGGCTTTTGGGTAATGGGTTCTTCAAGAGAATGGTTCCGAACCGGCTCATCTAGGCAATCCGGCCTGATCGATCCGGGATGTGGAACGAGATTGATGACACCCATTGCTTGACGGGATCGACTGGCCATCGGTTCCCGTCCGTTGCAGGCCCGGATGCAATTTTAAAGGAGCGACGATGGCTCAGACCCTTTCGTTTAACGGTCGCAGGCGCGTACGCAAGTTTTTCGGCAAAATTCCAGAAGTAGCGGAAATGCCGAACCTCATCGAGGTTCAGAAGGCTTCGTATGACCAGTTTCTCATGGTTGACGAGCCCAAGGGTGGCCGTCCCGACGAGGGATTGAATGCCGTATTCAAATCCGTATTCCCGATCACCGATTTTTCCGGCGCATCCATGCTCGAATTCGTGTCTTACGAATTCGAAGCGCCGAAGTTTGACGTCGAGGAATGCCGTCAGCGCGATCTGACCTACGCAGCGCCGCTGAAAGTGACGCTGCGCCTCATCGTGTTCGATATCGACGAGGATACAGGCGCGAAGTCCATCAAGGACATCAAGGAACAGTCCGTATACATGGGCGACATGCCGCTCATGACCAATAACGGTACGTTCATCGTCAACGGTACAGAGCGCGTCATCGTTTCGCAGATGCACCGTTCGCCGGGCGTATTCTTTGACCACGACAAGGGCAAGAGCCATTCTTCCGGCAAGCTTCTGTTCGCTGCCCGCGTCATCCCGTATCGCGGTTCCTGGCTCGACATCGAGTTCGACGCCAAGGACATCGTTTATGCGCGTATCGACCGTCGCCGCAAGCTGCCCGTGACCTCGCTCCTGATGGCGCTTGGCATGGATGGTGAAGAAATCCTGTCGACGTTCTACAGCAAGGCTTCCTACGAGCGCTCCGGCGATGGCTGGCGCATTCCGTTCCAGCCTGAAACGCTGAAGAATGCCAAGGTCATCACCGACATGATCGACGCCGACACTGGTGAAGTCGTTGTCGAAGGTGGCAAGAAGCTGACTCCGCGTCTTATCCGCCAGCTCGTCGACAAGGGCCTGAAGGCACTTAAGGCGACTGACGAAGACCTCTACGGCAACTTCCTTGCCGAAGACATCGTCAACTACTCGACGGGTGAGATCTATCTCGAAGCCGGCGACGAAATCGACGAAAAGACGCTTGGCCTCATTCTTCAGTCCGGCTTTGACGAGATTCCGGTCCTCAACATCGACCACGTCAATGTTGGCGCCTATATCCGCAACACGCTGCATGCGGACAAGAACCAGAACCGCCAGGAAGCGCTGTTCGACATCTACCGCGTCATGCGTCCGGGTGAGCCGCCGACCATGGATTCGGCAGAAGCGATGTTCAACTCGCTGTTCTTCGATGCAGAACGTTATGATCTCTCGGCTGTTGGCCGCGTGAAGATGAACATGCGTCTCGACCTCGACGCGGAAGACACCGTGCGCACGCTGCGCAAGGAAGACATCCTCGCTGTCGTCAAGATGCTGGTCGAACTGCGCGACGGCAAGGGCGAAATCGACGACATCGACAACCTCGGCAACCGCCGTGTTCGTTCGGTCGGCGAGCTGATGGAAAACCAGTACCGCCTCGGCCTTCTGCGCATGGAACGTGCGATCAAGGAACGTATGTCCTCGATCGAAATCGACACCGTGATGCCGCAGGACCTGATCAATGCGAAGCCGGCAGCTGCCGCCGTTCGCGAATTCTTCGGTTCCTCGCAGCTGTCGCAGTTCATGGACCAGGTGAACCCGCTTTCGGAAATCACCCACAAGCGCCGTCTTTCGGCTCTTGGACCGGGTGGTCTGACCCGTGAGCGCGCCGGCTTCGAAGTCCGCGACGTTCATCCGACCCACTACGGCCGTATTTGCCCGATCGAAACGCCGGAAGGCCCGAACATCGGTCTGATCAACTCGCTTGCCACCTTTGCCCGCGTCAACAAGTACGGCTTCATCGAAAGCCCGTACCGCAAGATCATCGACGGCAAGGTGACGACCGACGTTATCTACCTCTCCGCCATGGAAGAGGCCAAGTACTACGTCGCACAGGCCAATGCCGAGCTCGATGGCGAAGGCGCCTTCACTGAAGAGTTCGTTGTTTGCCGTCACTCGGGCGAAGTTATGCTCGCACCGCGCGACAACATTAACCTGATGGACGTTTCGCCGAAGCAGCTCGTTTCGGTCGCAGCGGCTCTCATCCCGTTCCTGGAAAACGACGACGCCAACCGCGCTCTCATGGGCTCGAACATGCAGCGTCAGGCCGTTCCGCTTCTGCGGGCGGAAGCGCCGTTCGTCGGCACAGGCATGGAACCGATCGTCGCCCGTGACTCCGGCGCTGCCATCGCGGCTCGCCGCGGCGGTGTCGTCGACCAGGTGGATGCGACCCGTATCGTTATCCGCGCTACGGAAGAACTCGATGCCGGCAAGTCGGGCGTCGATATCTACCGTCTGCAGAAGTTCCAGCGTTCGAACCAGAACACCTGCGTCAACCAGCGTCCGCTGGTCGCTGTCGGTGACATCATCTCCAAGGGTGACATCATCGCTGATGGTCCGTCGACCGACCTCGGCGATCTGGCGCTCGGCCGTAACGCGCTCGTCGCGTTCATGCCCTGGAACGGCTACAACTACGAAGACTCGATCCTGATGTCGGAACGTATCGTTTCCGACGACGTGTTCACCTCCATCCACATCGAAGAATTCGAAGTGATGGCGCGTGACACGAAGCTTGGTCCGGAAGAAATCACGCGCGACATTCCGAACGTTTCGGAAGAAGCGCTGAAGAACCTCGACGAAGCCGGCATCGTTTACATCGGTGCGGAAGTTCAGCCGGGCGATATCCTCGTCGGCAAGATCACGCCGAAGGGCGAAAGCCCGATGACGCCGGAAGAAAAGCTTCTGCGCGCCATCTTCGGTGAAAAGGCTTCCGACGTTCGCGACACCTCCATGCGCATGCCTCCGGGCACGTTTGGTACCGTTGTGGAAGTCCGCGTCTTCAACCGTCACGGTGTGGAGAAGGATGAGCGCGCGATGGCAATCGAGCGCGAAGAGATCGAACGTCTGGCAAAGGACCGCGACGACGAACAGGCAATTCTCGACCGTAACGTCTACGGCCGCCTGATCGACATGCTGCGTGGTCACGTTTCCATCGCCGGTCCGAAGGGCTTCAAGAAGGGTGTCGAGCTTTCCAACGCCGTCGTCTCCGAATATCCCCGCTCGCAGTGGTGGATGTTTGCAGTCGAAGACGAGAAGGCCCAGTCTGAACTGGAAGCACTTCGCGGCCAGTACGACGAATCCAAGTCGCGCCTTGAACAGCGCTTCATGGACAAGGTCGAGAAGGTCCAGCGCGGCGATGAAATGCCTCCTGGCGTCATGAAGATGGTCAAGGTCTTCGTCGCTGTGAAGCGCAAGATCCAGCCGGGCGACAAGATGGCCGGCCGTCACGGTAACAAGGGCGTCGTCTCGCGTATCGTTCCTGTCGAGGACATGCCGTTCCTCGAAGACGGCACGCATGTCGACATCTGCTTGAACCCGCTCGGCGTGCCTTCGCGCATGAACGTCGGCCAGATCCTCGAAACCCACCTCGCATGGGCATGCGCAGGTATGGGCAAGAAGATCGGCGAGATGCTCGAAGAGTATCGCAAGACGATGGACATCAGCGAGCTTCGCACGGAGCTTACCGAAATCTATGCGAGTGAATCGCATGACGAGGTAAAGCGCTTCGACGACGAATCGCTGGTCAAGCTTGCCGAAGAAGCCAAGCGCGGTGTTTCCATCGCGACCCCGGTCTTCGACGGTGCGCATGAACCCGACGTTGCCGCGATGCTGAAGAAGGCAGGTCTGCATGAATCCGGTCAGTCCGTTCTTTATGACGGTCGTACCGGCGAGCCGTTCGACCGCAAGGTCACCGTCGGCTACATGTACATGATCAAGCTGAACCACCTTGTTGACGACAAGATCCACGCTCGCTCGATCGGTCCTTACTCGCTCGTTACCCAGCAGCCGCTGGGCGGCAAGGCGCAGTTCGGCGGACAGCGCTTCGGGGAAATGGAAGTCTGGGCTCTGGAAGCATACGGCGCGGCTTACACGCTGCAGGAAATGCTCACCGTCAAGTCGGACGACGTGGCGGGCCGCACCAAGGTCTACGAGGCGATCGTCCGTGGCGACGATACCTTCGAGGCCGGTATCCCCGAGAGCTTCAACGTTCTCGTCAAGGAAATGCGGTCGCTCGGTCTTTCGGTCGAACTGGAGAACTCGAAGGTCGAGACCCAGCCCGAGGATCAGCTGCCCGACGCAGCGGAATAAAGATGAGAGAGGCGGGCGCCGTGTTGGCGCCTGCCGGTTCCCCGGCGACCAATGGTTGCCGCGGGACACTTTCGCCGCATTGTGCGGTTAATCCGTATTTAAAGCTCTGGACGGTGACCCGGGAAGAAGCCGGTCCAGATGCAAACAGGGGCAGCAGCTAGCCTCTCAAGGAGACAAGGCATGAACCAAGAGGTCATGAATCTTTTCAATCCTCAGGTGCCTGCGCAGCATTTCGATTCCATCCGGATTTCGATCGCTTCGCCGGAAAAAATCCTGTCGTGGTCCTACGGCGAGATCAAGAAGCCGGAAACCATCAACTATCGTACGTTCAAGCCGGAACGCGATGGTCTCTTCTGCGCGCGCATTTTCGGACCTATCAAGGACTACGAATGCCTGTGCGGCAAGTACAAGCGCATGAAGTACAAGGGCATCATCTGCGAAAAGTGCGGCGTTGAAGTTACGCTGTCGCGCGTTCGCCGTGAGCGCATGGGCCATATCGAGCTCGCAGCGCCCGTTGCCCATATCTGGTTCCTGAAGTCGCTTCCCTCGCGTATCTCGACCTTGCTCGACATGACGCTGAAGGATGTCGAACGCGTTCTCTATTTCGAGAACTACATCGTCACCGAACCCGGCCTCACCTCGATGAAGCAGAACCAGCTTCTGTCCGAGGAAGAGTACATGATCGCCGTTGACGAGTTTGGCGAAGACCAGTTCACCGCCATGATCGGCGCTGAAGCCATCTACGAGATGCTCGCTTCGATGAACCTCGAAAAGATCGCCGGTGACCTGCGTGCCGAGCTTGCGGAGACCACCTCGGATCTCAAGCAGAAGAAGTTCATGAAGCGTCTCAAGATCGTTGAGAACTTCATGGAATCCGGCAATCGTCCGGAATGGATGATCATGAAGGTCGTTCCGGTTATTCCGCCGGACCTTCGTCCGCTGGTTCCGCTGGATGGTGGCCGTTTCGCAACGTCCGACCTCAACGATCTCTATCGCCGAGTCATCAACCGTAACAACCGTCTGAAGCGCCTGATCGAGCTTCGCGCGCCTGGTATCATCATCCGCAACGAAAAGCGTATGTTGCAGGAATCCGTCGATGCGCTGTTCGATAACGGCCGTCGCGGTCGCGTCATCACGGGTGCGAACAAGCGTCCGCTGAAGTCGCTGTCCGACATGCTCAAGGGCAAGCAGGGCCGCTTCCGCCAGAACCTTCTCGGCAAGCGCGTCGACTATTCAGGCCGTTCGGTCATCGTGACCGGTCCGGAACTGAAGCTGCACCAGTGCGGCCTGCCGAAGAAGATGGCGCTCGAGCTGTTCAAGCCGTTCATCTATGCCCGCCTCGACGCCAAGGGTTACTCCTCGACCGTCAAGCAGGCCAAGAAGCTGGTTGAAAAGGAAAAGCCTGAAGTTTGGGATATCCTCGACGAGGTTATCCGCGAGCATCCGGTCCTTCTGAACCGCGCACCGACGCTTCACCGTCTGGGTATCCAGGCCTTCGAACCCATGCTGGTTGAAGGCAAGGCCATTCAGCTGCATCCGCTCGTCTGCACGGCTTTCAACGCCGACTTCGACGGTGACCAGATGGCCGTTCACGTGCCGCTGTCGCTTGAAGCCCAGCTTGAAGCCCGCGTGCTGATGATGTCGACCAACAACATCCTGCATCCGGCAAACGGCCATCCGATCATCGTTCCTTCGCAGGACATGGTTCTCGGCCTGTATTACCTGTCGATCATGAACCAGAATGAGCCCGGCGAAGGCATGGCCTTCTCGGACATCGGCGAATTGCATCACGCGCTTGAAAACAAGGTCGTGACGCTGCATGCCAAGATCCGTGGTCGTTTCAAGACCGTGGATGCTGACGGCAAGCCGGTTTCTAAGATCCATGAAACGACGCCTGGCCGTATGCTGATTGGCGAACTTCTGCCGAAGAACGTCAACGTGCCGTTCGACGTCTGCAACCAGGAAATGACCAAGAAGAACATCTCCAAGATGATCGACACGGTCTACCGTCATTGCGGCCAGAAAGACACGGTCATCTTCTGCGACCGGATCATGCAGCTCGGCTTTGCTCACGCTTGCCGCGCCGGTATCTCGTTCGGCAAGGACGACATGGTCATTCCGGACAGCAAGGTTAAGATCGTCGGTGACACCGAAGCCTTGGTGAAGGAATACGAACAGCAGTATAACGACGGTCTCATCACCCAGGGCGAAAAGTACAACAAGGTTGTCGACGCCTGGGGTAAGGCAACCGAAAAGGTCGCCGAAGAAATGATGGCGCGCATCAAGGCTGTGGAATTCGACCCGGAAACGGGCCGCCAGAAGCCGATGAACTCCATCTACATGATGAGCCATTCGGGCGCCCGCGGTTCACCGAACCAGATGCGTCAGCTGGGCGGCATGCGCGGCCTGATGGCCAAGCCCTCGGGTGAAATCATCGAGACGCCGATCATCTCGAACTTCAAGGAAGGCCTGACCGTTAACGAGTACTTCAACTCGACCCACGGTGCCCGTAAGGGTCTTGCAGACACCGCCTTGAAGACGGCGAACTCGGGTTACCTTACCCGCCGTCTCGTCGACGTGGCACAGGATTGCATCGTTAACTCCGTGGATTGCGGCACCGACAAGGGCCTCACCATGACCGCCATCGTTGATGCCGGTCAGGTCGTTGCCTCGCTCGGCGCACGTATCCTCGGCCGTACGGCTCTTGATGACATCGACAATCCGGTAACTGGCGAGAACATCGTCAAGGCCAGAACGTTGATCGACGAAGCCGACGTTGCAATCATCGAGAAGGCTGGCATCCAGTCCGTCCGTATCCGCTCGGCACTGACCTGCGAAGTGCAGGTCGGCGTTTGCGGCGTCTGCTACGGTCGTGACCTTGCTCGCGGTACTCCGGTCAACATGGGCGAAGCCGTTGGCGTCATCGCCGCACAGTCGATCGGTGAACCGGGCACGCAGCTCACCATGCGTACCTTCCACCTTGGCGGTACGGCAAACGTGGTCGACCAGTCGTTCCTGGAAGCTTCGTACGAAGGCACGATCCAGATCAAGAACCGCAACATCCTGCGGAACTCCGATGGCGTTCTCATCGCAATGGGCCGTAACATGTCGGTCACCATTCTCGATGAGCGTGGCGTGGAACGTTCCTCGCAGCGCGTCGCTTATGGTTCGAAGATCTTCGTTGATGATGGCGACAAGGTAAAACGCGGCCAGCGTCTTGCAGAGTGGGACCCCTACACACGTCCGATGATGACGGAAGTGGAAGGTACCGTTCACTTCGAGGACCTCGTCGACGGTCTTTCCGTTCTGGAAGCCACCGACGAATCCACCGGCATCACCAAGCGTCAGGTCATTGACTGGCGTTCGACGCCGCGTGGTTCGGACCTCAAGCCCGCGATCATCATCAAGGATGCTTCCGGCGCTGTTGCAAAGCTTAGCCGCGGTGGCGAAGCTCGCTTCCACCTCTCGGTGGACGCGATCCTGTCGGTTGAGCCTGGTTCGAAGGTCTTCCAGGGTGACGTGCTTGCACGTTCGCCGCTGGAAAGCGCCAAGACCAAGGACATCACCGGTGGTCTGCCGCGCGTTGCCGAACTGTTCGAAGCACGTCGTCCGAAGGATCATGCTGTCATCGCTGAGATCGATGGTACGATCCGCCTCGGTCGCGACTACAAGAACAAGCGTCGCGTGATGATCGAGCCTGCGGAAGATGGCGTCGAGCCGGTCGAATACCTGATCCCGAAGGGCAAGCCCTTCCATCTTCAGGAAGGCGACTACATCGAGAAGGGCGAATACATTCTCGACGGCAATCCGGCACCGCACGACATTCTGGCAATCAAGGGCGTAGAGGCTTTGGCTTCCTACCTCGTGAACGAAATCCAGGAAGTCTACCGACTGCAGGGCGTTGTGATCAACGACAAGCACATCGAGGTGATCGTTCGCCAGATGCTGCAGAAGGTCGAGATCACCGATGCGGGCGACAGCCACTACATCGTTGGCGACAATGTCGATCGTATCGAGCTTGACGACAACAACGACCGCCTGATCGAAGAAGGCAAGAAGCCCGCCTATGGCGATCCGGTTCTTCTCGGCATCACCAAGGCGTCGCTGCAGACGCCGTCCTTCATCTCGGCCGCATCGTTCCAGGAAACCACCAAGGTTCTCACGGAAGCTGCGATCGCCGGCAAGACGGATACGCTGCAGGGCCTCAAGGAAAACGTCATCGTCGGCCGCCTCATCCCGGCCGGTACCGGCGGCACCATGACGCAGATCCGCCGCATCGCCACCTCGCGCGACGACCTCATTCTCGAGGAACGCCGCAAGGGTACGGGTGCAGGCTCTGCAACACAGATGCTGCAGGACATGACGGATCCGGCTCCGGCCGAATAAGGTCTGCTCAAGGGCAGGGGCTTTACGAAGCCCCGCCAAAGTTCAGTAAAAAAACGCCCGGAGTAATCCGGGCGTTTTTTGTTTTGGTCGGGTTCGAAGGTCAGATCTGGTCCTTCACATGGCTAGTCCCGTCTCGGGGTCTTTCCTGCTCACCGATGGTGTAGCGCGTCAAAACGGAAAGCCGGCGAACGAGATCGGTCTGGCCCGTACTGCCGGTCTTTGCATAGATAGACTTGGCGTTGCTGCGAACCGTTTCGTGCGAGATTTGAAGTTGCTTTGCCACGGAGGGAAGTGAAAGACCCTTCAGGATTTCCAGCGCGACACGGGCCTCGCCCTTGGTGAGATCGTATAATCCCTTCAGAAGCGGCGTGACGTCGGCAACGGTGTCCGATGGTTGCGATATCAGCACGATGGCGCTGCCGTTAGGGGATAAATCCAGCGCGTCCTTGCGCAGCGGTATGACGTGAAGGATGCACACCCTGTCTTCGCTTGTCGGCAGGGGTAGGGAACTGACACTGCCGCTGGCGAGCGCCTTGTAGAGCAGCCGGTTTATTCTCTCGTCCAAGATCAAGATCCTGTCGCGGGCGCGGGTGGAAATACACTTTTTGGTCGCCTCGAACAGGTTGTTTGTGGAAAGAACGCGTCCGCTTGCCTGGAGCACCGCCGCCGGCGCACCGATGGCGTTGAGGCCGAGCGTGATGGCATCTGCTTTCTGGCGTTGCAGCCCTGTTGCGAGGGTGAGGCTGCGGGCGATATGCGGCCTCAGCCGGCCAAGTGCCGCCATGGTTTCCGGACCAATGACTCCTCTGTCGAGCTTGCGTTCGAACAGGAGAGTCATTTCGGGATGATCCGGCGGCGCAACCTGCGTTGCCACCCCATATCCCAGTCCACGCGGCATCAGGAAATCGCGCACGATTGGCAGCCCCTCCCATTCGTCAGGGGTAAAGATATCGAAATCATGCACGAAGGAAAATTGGCCCTCGCGGACAGCGCGTGTGAGGCGATCATTGCGGTGGTTCCAGCCGCCCTTCATGAAGGCTTGCATGAGCTCCTGGAAATTGGGCGGATAGAGCCATGCTTCATCCTCGCCTTTGCCCCAGGTGAGCGCGCCGCCCCAGAAATCGAGCCGTTGGCCGATTGCGGCTATCACGTTCGCCCAGCGATCGGGAAAAAGTGCTGCCTCGTAAATGTCATCTATAATGTCTGCCGAAGATATATTATCCAACCCGCCACCAAAATCATGCGTCGGGATCACTTTAATCTTAGATCTTCGTATATTTCAACGGAAATACAAATAATACTATTATATTTAAAGTATATAATCTATCAGTGACTTAATATATTGAGATTTACCGAGGTCTTTTGCAGGAAAAGGTGGCTGCACGCAAGATTTCGGGCTTGGCATTAAGTCCTGGAAGACAACCGCCCTGGTGTGGGCGGATGCCGTTTTATCGGTGGCGGCGCATTTGTCGCGGTGAGGGCGGTCCCTCAGGCGAAACGGATGATGGCGACTTCGCCCTCGAGGGCGCCCTGATAGGCGGAAGCGTGCGGCTCTTCGTCCGGAACTTCAGTCAGCATGCCGATCTGGTCGAGGTCGGCTTCGATGAAACCTTCCTCCGAAAGCGCGTTCAGCGTTTCGCGTACGGCGGTGTCGTCGTCCGGCGCCCGCAGAATGACGTGGATGTCGATGCCTTCGGAATTGTCGTGTTCGTAAGCCTTGCCGATGACGATGAAGACCATCGGCTCGTCGCGTCCGTTGTCGTTGTCGGGGAGGTTTGTCATGACGCGGTTCCTTGATATGTCGTTGTGGAGTATGCGGGCCGGACGGAATCGGTCTTGCGCGCGGCGGTGCCAGCTCCGGCCCGCTTGAGGGAATCAATAGACGGATTTTGTGAAAAGCCAAAGGCCGGAGGTCAAAATCGCTGTTGCCGGCTGTGACTTATGTTAGAAGGAGAGGGCAAAGGGCCTGTGCGCAGGCTTTGTGGCCTCGGGTGCCAGCGCAAAATGCGGATTCGCCCTTGACGAAAGCTGGCTAAAACAGTAGTACGCCCGCCATCGGAGCCTCTATCTGTGCTGGCCGTTCGGAAACGTTTTTCCCGGACATCATCTCAAATGAAGCTTCATTGCACGTAGAAGACACGAATGTTGCACGCAAGACGCCTCATCCGGCGTCCTCTGCTCTTGGTGGTCCATCCGTGAAAACGGATCGGGCCACGTTTTGCGCATGAGGATATATGCGTGCTTCGTCGCCGGAAACGGCATAGCCGCCACCCGTGAGGGTGGCTAAAGTAGTTTTTGCAAGGGATGGTTATATGCCTACCGTAAACCAGCTGATCCGTAAGCCCCGCCAGGCACAGGTAAAGCGCAACAAGGTTCCTGCACTTCAGGAAAACCCGCAGAAGCGTGGTGTTTGCACCCGCGTTTACACGACGACCCCGAAGAAGCCGAACTCGGCTCTGCGTAAGGTTGCCAAGATCCGTCTCACCAACGGCTTCGAAGTCATCGGCTACATTCCCGGCGAAGGTCACAACCTTCAGGAACACTCCGTGGTCATGATCCGCGGCGGCCGCGTGAAGGACTTGCCGGGTGTGCGTTACCACATCATCCGCGGTGTTCTCGATACCCAGGGCGTCAAGAACCGCAAGCAGCGCCGTTCGAAGTACGGTGCGAAGCGTCCGAAGTAATTTTCGGCAACAACAATCAGGCGCTGCGCGAGGTTCTCCGCGTGGTTTAGCGTCAATAACATTGAGAGACAAAGAATATGTCCCGTCGCCATAGTGCAGAAAAGCGTGAGATCAACCCGGACCCGAAGTTCGGCGATCTGGTCGTCACCAAGTTCATGAATGCCATCATGCTTCACGGCAAGAAGTCCGTCGCGGAAAGCATCGTTTACGGCGCGTTCGACGTCGTTCAGGGCAAGACGAAGCAGGAGCCGCTCGGCGTGTTCCACTCCGCCCTCGACAACGTTGCTCCGCACGTTGAAGTGCGTTCGCGTCGCGTTGGCGGTGCTACGTATCAGGTCCCGGTCGACGTTCGTCCGGAGCGCCGTCAGGCTCTCGCCATCCGCTGGCTGATCACTGCTGCTCGCAAGCGTAACGAAACGACCATGGTCGATCGCCTCTCCGGCGAACTCATGGACGCTGCGAACAACCGCGGTTCCGCCGTCAAGAAGCGTGAAGACACGCATAAGATGGCCGACGCAAACCGCGCATTCTCGCATTACCGCTGGTAATCTTAAACGGTCGCATATCGAAAGGCAGTCCATTATGGCTCGCGAATATAAAATCGAAGACTACCGCAATTTCGGTATCATGGCGCATATCGACGCCGGTAAGACGACGACCACCGAGCGTATTCTTTATTACACCGGTAAGTCGCACAAGATCGGCGAAGTTCATGATGGCGCTGCCACGATGGACTGGATGGAACAGGAGCAGGAACGTGGTATCACCATCACGTCCGCTGCGACCACGACCTTCTGGAAGGGTCGCGATGGCAAGATGCGCCGTTTCAACATCATCGACACCCCCGGCCACGTTGACTTCACCATTGAAGTCGAGCGTTCGCTGCGCGTTCTCGACGGTGCCATCGCTCTTCTCGACGCCAACGCCGGTGTAGAGCCGCAGACGGAAACCGTCTGGCGTCAGGCTGAGAAGTACAACGTTCCGCGTATGATCTTCTGCAACAAGATGGACAAGACCGGTGCTGACTTCTACCGCTCGGTAGAAATGATCAAGACCCGTCTCGGCGCTACCGCCGTTGTCATGCAGCTGCCGATCGGCGCTGAGACCGAGTTCAAGGGCGTTATCGACCTGATCGAGATGAACGCACTCATCTGGCGCGACGAATCGCTCGGCGCTCAGTGGGACGTCGTCGAAATTCCCGAAGACATGAAGGCCAAGGCTGAAGAATATCGCGAAAAGCTGATCGAGACCGTTGTCGAGATCGACGAAGAAGCGATGGAAGACTACCTGAACGGCATCATGCCCGACAACGAGAAGATCCGTTCGCTCGTTCGCCGCGGCACCATCGACGTGAAGTTCCACCCGATGTTCTGCGGTACCGCGTTCAAGAACAAGGGCGTTCAGCCGCTTCTCGACGCCGTCGTCGACTACCTGCCTTCGCCGCTGGACATTCCTGCGATCAAGGGCATCGACTTCAAGACCGAAGCCGAAATCGAGCGTCATGCCGATGACAGCGAGCCGCTTTCCATGCTCGCGTTCAAGATCATGAACGACCCCTTCGTCGGTTCGCTGACCTTCGCCCGCATCTACTCCGGCAAGCTCGAAAAGGGCACGTCGGTCATCAACACGGTCAAGGACAAGCGCGAGCGCGTCGGCCGTATGCTGCAGATGCATTCCAACAGCCGTGAAGACATCGAAGAAGCCTTTGCCGGCGACATCGTTGCTCTGGCTGGCCTCAAGGAAACCACCACTGGCGATACGCTCTGCGATCCGCTGAAGCCGGTTATCCTCGAGCGCATGGAATTCCCCGAGCCGGTCATCCAGATCGCCATCGAGCCGAAGACCAAGGGCGACCAGGAAAAGATGGGCCTCGCGCTCAACCGCCTGGCTGCTGAAGATCCTTCGTTCCGCGTCAAGACGGATGAAGAATCCGGTCAGACGATCATCGCAGGTATGGGCGAACTTCACCTCGACATCCTCGTTGACCGTATGCGTCGCGAGTTCAAGGTTGAAGCAACCGTCGGTGCTCCGCAGGTTGCCTACCGCGAAACCATCACGCGTCAGCACGAAGAAGACTACACGCACAAGAAGCAGTCCGGTGGTACCGGTCAGTTTGCTCGCGTGAAGATCATCTTCGAACCGAACCCTGAAGGCGAAGAATTCAAGTTCGAATCCAAGATCGTCGGCGGTGCTGTTCCGAAGGAATACATCCCGGGCGTTCAGAAGGGTATCGAAAGCGTTCTGTCTTCCGGTCCGCTCGCGGGCTTCCCGATGCTGGGCGTCAAGGCGACCCTGATCGACGGCGCATACCACGATGTCGACTCCTCGGTTCTGGCGTTCGAAATCGCATCGCGTGCCTGCTTCCGTGAAGCAGCAAAGAAGGCTGGTGCACAGCTTCTCGAGCCGATGATGAAGGTCGAAGTCGTCACCCCTGAAGATTACGTCGGTGACGTGATCGGCGATCTGAACTCGCGTCGCGGTCAGATCCAGGGTCAGGAATCGCGTGGCATCACCATCGTGATCAGCGCACACGTTCCGCTCGCGAACATGTTCAAGTACGTCGACAACCTGCGCTCCATGTCGCAGGGCCGCGCGCAGTACTCGATGACGTTCGATCACTATTCGCCGGTTCCGTCGAACGTGGCGCAGGAAATCCAGGCAAAGTACTCCGGTCAGAAGTGATCGGGGTACGCCCCATCAGAGATTTGAAGATTATTCCCCTCAAGGGACAAGAATGGAGAGCCACTAATGGCAAAGAGCAAGTTTGAGCGCAATAAGCCGCACGTCAACATTGGCACGATCGGTCACGTCGACCACGGCAAGACGTCGTTGACTGCTGCGAT
>NZ_VIUP01000025.1:0-19589 GCF_007828365.1 Rhizobium sp. SJZ105 | reverse complement strand
TTTTTGGCCAACTCAAAGAACAGATGACGAACGTGCAATCACGCTGAAGCTTACTGCGAACCTTGACCTTCCAAGGCGCGGTAGACAGTCATCCTGGAAATGTTCAACTCACGAGCAACGGCGGCTTTCGTTGCGCCAGCCGCGATCCGGCTGCGGATTTCCGCGTCATCGACATTCTTCTTCCTGCCCGTGTAGATGCCGTCAGCTTTTGCCGCGTCGATGCCCGCTCGTTGCCTGTCTTTGATGAACTTGAGTTCCATGTCGGCGACCATGCCGAGGATGGTGATGACCATTCGACCCATGCTTCCGGCTGTCGTGACTTCGGGCTCAAGAATGCGGAGTGACGCGCCCTTTTCGTCAAGCTCATGAACGAGATTGAGAACGTCGCGTGTGGAACGGCCGAGCCGATCAAGTCGCAGAACCACCAGCTCGTCGCCCGCGTGCAGAAACTGCATAATGGTTTCCAGCTCGGATCGCCCCTTCCGGGACGCTCCAGATCCGGTTTCTGATCGGATGATTTCGCAACCTGCGGCCTTCAGACGCTCGTTCTGAATATCGAGGTCCTGATCTGTAGTGCTGACGCGAGCGTATCCGATGCGGGCCATGGCAATTCAGTAACATTAGGGTGGTTTCGATTGTGTAACGTCACTTTGATCGAAAATCCACCCTTTTGTTACAGTCCAGGCGCGTCACATTTGAATGTCACTTTAGGGCTTACCCAAAAATGACACCGCACAAAACGCGGTCGCAAAAATTCTCCTCAAGAGGCGGACTTTTGCGTTCGATTTTTGCGACACGAATTTGGGAGCGTTTTCAGTTCGCAATGCTTCCGATGAAAAGTCAGGATTCCCGCGACAATATCAACGTGAGCTTATCCATCAGGCCGGACCCGACTGCTTGCCGCTCTGCTGCCGCCGCGCTGGTTCGGTCTGGTGAAGGTAGACAGCAAACGTGTCCCAAGGTGGGGTTATGGAAAGTAGCCAGAGAATGCGGCCCACCTCGCCCCGGTGATAGCCGCCATGCAAGGCAACATGGGTCAGCATTTCCTCACGCGTCATGTAGCCCTTGTCGCCATCGGTGAAGGTGAAGGCGACTGCCTCGTAGAGTGCAGTGGGGGAGACTGTGTCAAGGTAGCCGAGATACCACTGGTCAGATGATATGACGGCGGTCCTTAGCTCATTCAGTGCTGGCGTTTCTTCGAGATTATCGGAGATAAAGCCATGAGGAGTGCCTTGCAGATGACCGGCGAATATCCGCGAAACCACATAGTAATGGCTGATTAGCCTGAGAGCGGTTTGCAGCTCCGCCCCATGTTTCTCAGGGTCAAGGCTTTCCAGCTTGTTGAATAAATCGACATTGGCCCAAGCGTGATAGCCGTAGAGCGTCTGGAGCAAGGTGCTCATTGCAACCGATCCCTTCGAGGTTTAGAAATGTGAGCAAGTCCTACACATTCTCTACGGAGGTGGCTTTTTGTCTACTCGCATTGCAAAGAAGCAATCGGTGATGCGCAAGGAGCCGCGACAAGCGCGATCCCGCGCAACAGTCGAAACGATTGTTCAGGCCGGTGCTCGCATTCTGAGTGATGAAGGATTGGCGGGGTTCACGACGAACAGGATCGCGGAGCTGGCCGGCGTCAGCATCGGTTCCCTCTACCAATATTTCCCCGACAAGCTCTCTCTGGTAGATGCGATCCGCCATAGGCACATGGATGACAGCATGGCGGTCATGCGAAAAGTCCGCGCGGAGGGCGTATCGCCAGCAGAGTTCGCGGCGCAACTGGTGCAAGCCGTGGTCGCAGCCCATAGCGTGTATCCTGGCCTGCATCGTGTCCTGCTAGACGAAGCTCCAAGTTCTGAAGGGTATCGCAACCCCAACGGCGCATTCGAGGTCGAATATCTCTCCTACTACGCCGAAGCCGTCGCCACGTACCGGAAGCGCCAGCCCAATCCAGCCGATCATGTTGCGGCCCGCGTGATTTCGGACGCGATTGCCGGGGTGATCCACAATGCAGCACGGCGTGGTGCCATCGCCGACCCTGCGATGCAGACAGAGCTAGTCCGCCTAATCACCCTCTACCTCGCAGAGCCAAGCCAGATTCGCGAATGTTAGGCAGACTGTCCGAAAACTCGCCTCCAAGAAATTTTGTTAGAATTTGATGCTAACAGGGCCCACATACCCCGCACCCCGTAGCATCAGCTTTTCCATAGGTGCCGCGCGACAGAACCAAATTCTACGGCGCAATATTCAATCTGAGTTTTCGGACGGTCTGTAGGATTTCTGCGACAAGTCGAGGATCGCTGCTGCGAAGGCTTGGGGTGCCTCCTGCGGCAGATTGTGACCAGCACCGGGCACAATCCGTCGCTCGTATGCCGCCTTGAAGTGGGGTTTATCATAGTCGATTGATGCAGGAGGATCGACACCATCGTCTCCACCTTGGAGAACAATCGTTGGGACCAAAATATCCGGCTGCTCTGCCAACCGAGCTTCGATCTCCGCAAGTGCAGGATCGCCGGGGATGCCGCCGAAGCGATGTCGGTATGAGTGGATCACAATATCCACGAAATCGGGATTGTCGAAAGACGCGGCGGTGCGATCAAAGGTTGGCCCGTCGAACACCCACGTAGGCGACCAGATTTTCCATATGAATTCGCAGACGCCACGGCGGTTCTCTTCGAGAGCCTTACGACCTCGCTCAGAGTGAAAGTAGTACTGATACCAGTATCGGGCCTCTTCCTCCGGCGGCACAGGGTTCCCGGCTTGGGCAATATTCTGGATGTTGTAGCCGACGCCGCAACTCACCAGCCCGCGTACCCTTTCCGGCCATAGAGCGGAGACAATGCACGCAGCCCGACCGCCCCAATCATACCCGCCAAGGATCGCTGTTTCGATGGAAAGAGCATTCAACAGCTCCAATAAGTCCGCGCCCAAAGCCGCCTGTTCACCGGAACGTGGTGAGCTTTCGGAGAGAAAGCGTGTGGCCCCAAAGCCCCGGAGGAATGGAACGATACAGCGATGGCCCGAAGCGATCAGAATTTCCGATACTACGTCATAGGCGCGTACATCATAGGGGAAGCCATGTAGTAACACGACTGGTAGCCCGTCAGCCGACCCCGCTTCGTTGTAAGCAATCTCCAGAGCTCCGGCAGACACGGCCTTCATTCCATTTCCTCTCCTGTCGCGAAAATCCCGACATTTGCTCGATATGTTAGCCCGACTTTTGCAGCGCTGCAAAATTAGGAAATTTGCGAAAAGTCTCGAGTATCCGGACGAAGGGCAACAATCGCAATTGCGATCAGCCCTGCGCCGACGGCGGCAACCCATGCCGGACCGGTTGGGTAAACGCCAGCAACAAGCGCGGAAGCTCCCGCTACACCGAGATTCATAGCGCTTCCGGCCAGAGCCATCAACGCGCCTCTGCGGGACGGCGAAAGCTGCGCGATGTGGGTTTGCAGACCAGGGGCACCTATGCCGCCGAGGACTGCCCAGATTGCCAGGGCCAGCAAGATCGGAATCGGTCCGAGCGCGTCAAAGACATAGGTAACGGCAATAGCGGCCATCACGAACAGCAGTGCGACCCGCATCAGGGCCCGGCCGCTTCCGATCCGCGCCAGCGCGATCGGCATGGCAAAGTTGCCGGCCAGTGTGAGAATGCCGAAGGCGGCATAGATCATGCCGACCGTTGCCGTATCCCAGTCGTAGAGGGAGCGAAGCAGCTCACCGACGAGGGCAAAGCAGCCGATGGCACCGCCGAGACCTGCCGCCATGGCGATCAGGCTTCCCAACGCGCCAGGCACGAAGAGCGGCCCTGCCGGTTCGGCGATATCCATGTTCGGCCGACTGTTCGCCCTGCGAGCCTCCCGCAACGATGGAAGGCCGACCAGCATCACGATCAAAGCCAGCCCGCCGATCGCGCCGAATGCAAAGCGCCATGACCAGAATTCTGCCGAGACTGCCCCAATTCCAGGGCTGAGGATGATGCCAAGCGTTAGGCCCGACGTGACGAAGGCCATGGCTTTGGCCGCTCCCCTCTCACCGAGATCGCCGGCCATCGCCATGGCGATGCCGAGCATCCCGCCACTGGCCGCACCGGTCAGGATGCGGGTCGCGATCCCGATCTCGAAGCTAGGCACGAGGGACGTGGCAAGCGATGCCAGACCGAACACGAGGGTTGCAGGCACGAGCACGGCGAGACGGCCATGTCGATCGGAGATGCCGCCGAGGATCGGAGCCATGAACGCCAACGGCAAGCTGTAGGCGGTGATGAAGAGGGCAATGCGCTCGGGAGGAACCGAAAGGTCAGCGCCGATCGGTGTCAGGATTGGTCCCAGCAGGAATTCGTCGGCTCCCACGAGGAAGGCGATCAGGAAGAGAAATATCAGGCGTAGCATGGTTTGGGTCGTTCCTTTCGTGATGGAGCGAAAGGGACTCCCGGAACATGGCGAGGCGGCCGAGGACCGCTTCCCTCCGTGCATCGAGATCGGCGCGCAGCCGGTCGATATGCTCAAGCTTTTCCAGCAATTGCGGAATACTGCCCTCGCAGGGGCCAGCCCCCTCGTCGGAGAGGCAGGCCGCCATGGCGCGGACCTCGCGTGTGGAAAAGCCAGTCCCAATGAGATCGCGGATACGGCCCGCGCGGCGCAGGTCGGCTTCGCTATAGCTGCGATAGCCATTCTCCGAGCGGCGAGCGTCCACGAGGCCCGCCTTCTCGTAGTGCCGCAACATGCGTTCCGAAATCCCGAGCCTTTCGGCCGCTTCCTTGATCTGCATCTCGATCCCTTTCCACACAGGCCTAGCACCTTGACATTAGTGTCAATGTCAAGCGCGGCTTTCAAGGAGGATTAGGCATCGCGGAAATCCCGGATTTTGCTCGATATGTTACCCCGACTTTTGCAGCGCTGCAAAACTAGGAATTTCGCGATAGCTGGGCTTAGCTGTCCGCGCCGCGCTGCTGGGCTATTGCCATAGCGAACACCCCGTTTCCGACGCTCCAGTCCGAATAGTCGTTTTCGTGCATGAAAATAAAAACGTCTTTGGGCGACACAGCCGCCGCCGCTTCAAGGTTCCGGGTGATGGCAGCATAGAGCTGGCATTTCATGGCATCGCTTCTGCCCCTGCGCATTGTGATTTCCACGACAATCAGGTTTTCGGAACGCGCAATGCCGTTGAAGCTTCGATCATAGAAGAACGCGCCGTCTTCATATTCGCTCACAAGATTGAACAACTCATCCTTCGGCATACCGATACCCTCGACCAGGGCTTCGTGAATTCCTTGTACGATCTGTTCTTTCCGTGATTTCTCTGTTCCTTTAGGCATGGCTGTTCTGACAAATGGCATGGTTCACCTCATCATTTCAATGAAGCACTATCTATCATCATCAGTGTGCTTTGCTTATTGACATTTCGGCCGTTTCATTGTGAGTAAAAATCACATGAAAAGCCGTAAGAACCTACCCGTCGCTGCCCTGAGAGCCTTCGAGGCCGCCGCACGGCATGGCCAACTGTCATCAGCCGCCGAAGAACTCGGGGTGACCCACGGGGCGGTTAGCCGTCATGTCAGTCATCTTGAGACATTTGTCGGCGCAGAATTGTTTGAGGGAGCGCGAAACCGTCCGAAGCTTACCGCAGAGGGCCGGGTATTCGGCTTTGCCCTGACCGCCGCTTTCGATCAGATGGAGGACGCGCTTCGCATCATAGGGCGAGGCGATAGCGGCATTTTGGACGTGGCCTGCCTCAGCACCTTTGCCATGCGTTGGCTTATTCCACGTCTTCACGGCTTTACAGCCAAGTATCCACACTATGACGTTCGGCTTGCAACGGATGATCGGCGCGCACGCGGTCACATCGATGTTCAGATTCTGGTTCTACCTGGGGAAATCGGTCTTCCGGAAAACAGTTCACTGCTTTTCCGCGAGAAGTTGGCGCTGGTCGTCGCGCCATCGCTTGCAGTGGATAACCGGACCGATATGCTCGCGCTGCCAAGATTGGAGACACGGACGCGGCCTGATGCCTGGCGCGAATGGGCGCGCCTGACGCATACGGAGGGGTATAACGAAATCGGCGGAACGCGAATTTTCGATCATTATCACATGACCATTGAGGCTGCCCTCAACAGTCTCGGCGTCGCAATCGCTCCCTGGCATCTGGTGGCTGAGGACGTTGGCTGCGGTCGATTGCGCGCACCTTTTGGATCTGTGGATAGCAACTATGTTTATGCCGTGCAGGTGATCCGGCCGGGGAGACCGAAGACAGAGCATTTCGTCAAATGGCTTAAAGAGGCGATCCATCAGGACAGCCGCGTATTGTAGGAATTATGCGAGGCTCGCCTCTTGCATGATCCATTGGCGGAATGCCGCGATCTTCGACATGGTGATCCTACCTAGCTGCACGACGACGAAATACCCTGTCTGCGTCGAAACGGGCGCGTCGATCGCAAGCATGATGCTCCCGGCGTCCAGCGCGCGGGCAGCATAAACATCGCGCACAATAGCAAGCCCCTGGCCGGCAATGACACCCTGGATCAACAAGGTGTCATCAGCATAGCTCGGCCCCTTCGCCGCGTTGCGGGCCGACTTAACGCCATGCGCTTCAAACCAGATCGGCCAGTCGGCCCGGTCGCGATCCTGTAGCAGCGGATAGCGGAGGCAGTCGGCCGGGACTCTCAAGGGACCATCGATCAGGAGCGACGGGCTTGCGACCGCCACGAGCCGGGGCGTGAACAGCAAGGCCGCATCTAGGCCCGGATAGTCCCCGGAACCGTGACGGATCGCTATATCAATCATGCCGCTTGTCATGTCCGCGAGCTGTACGGAGGTTTCAATCCGAAGCTCGATTTCGGGGTGCAGCGTGGCGAAGCGGCCGAGGCGCGGCGTTAGCCAGCACGCGGCAAAGGATGGCGTGGTGCTGACGACCAAGGAGCGCGGTCCTGGTCGTCGATCATCGAACAATTGCACGGCCGCGTCGATCTGCTCGAAGCCCGGCGCGAGTTTGCTGAACAGGCGCAGGCCATGCGCCGACAGCCTCACCTCACGGTTTCCGCGCTCAAGGAGCCCGACGCCGAAGCGCGCTTCCAGCGCCCTGACCTGCTGGCTCACGGCCCCCGGCGTCACGTTCAGTTCCTGCGCGGCGCGCTTGATGCTGCCCTGCCGGCCGACCTCTACGAAAGTGCGCAGCGCACCAAGGGAAACGGGTGTAGCCATGGGCCGGAGTTTAGCTGAACTAAATCGTTCAGCAAGAGATATGGTTTGTGCGCGTAGGGCCGAACTGTATGTCTGTTCTGCATGCAAACAGAACATGCCCGATCCCAACACCTGTCCGCCGCCCTGGTCCGCCTTCTGGCGGTCGGGGCGGGCGCTGCCGTCGCCAACAGCTATTACAATCAGGCTTTCCTCGGCCATCTGACGGCGGATTTCGGGCTGGCGGCCGGGGCTGCCACCATCGTGCCGGTGCTGACCCAGGCCGGCAACGCGTTCGGCGTGCTGTTCCTCGCACCGCTCGGGGACCGGCTGGAACGTAAGTCCCTCATCCTCGTGACGATCGGCGCTCTGGTGGCGGCGCTGATCGGCGCGGCCGTCTCTCCCGGCTTCATGTGGCTCGCGACCGCAAGTCTCGCGGTTGGCCTGTTCGCCACGGTCGCGCAACAGATCGTTCCGCTCGCCGTGCATCTGGCACCACCTGCGGAACGAGGGCGAATTCTCGGTAAGGTCACGGGCGGCATCCTGATCGGCATCCTGCTTGCCCGCACGGTCAGCGGTATGATCTCGGATCTTTGGGGTTGGCCTTTCGTATTTTGGTTTGCGGCAGGACTGATGGTTGCGATTGGCGCGGCGCTGGCGCTCTGGCTGCCCCGCGTTCCGCCGACAACCGATTTGAGCTATCCGCGCTTGCTCGGCTCCCTATGGACGCTGGTCCGAACACATCGCATTCTAAGGCATGCGGTGGTTGTTCAATTCCTGATCTTCGCGGCCTTCATCGGCTTCTGGTCGAATCTCGCGCTGCTGCTGTCCGAGCCGCCATATCAGCTCGGCGGCACGGCGGTCGGCCTTCTGGCGCTTGTCGGTGTCGCCGGCGCGCTCGCCGCCCCAATCGCCGGCGGTTTCGCGGATCGGCGCGGCCCTGCCGTGGTCGTCTCGATCGGAGCGGGCCTTGTCATCGTCGCTTTTGCAATATTCGGCCTGTGGCAAGGCTCCCTTGTGGCACTCGTCATCGGTATTCTGATCCTGGACCTTGCGGTGCAGTCCTCGCAGGTCGCTAACCAGGCGCGGGTTTATGCTCTCGATCCGACCGCGCGGAGCCGGCTGAATACTGTGTTCATGGCGACCATGCTGCTCGGGGGCGCGGTGGGCGCTGGTGTCGGCGGCGCGGCATATGCGGCGTGGGGCTGGACTGGCACATGCGCCTTTGGGGCGATCTCAGCGGGGCTGGCGTTGTTCCTATCCAGGCGTTCCGACGCCCATTGACCAAAGCTATCAATCGACATATGAGTGAGACAGGTCTGTATCATATAGGGCTTTGTCATGACACTGCGCGCCGACGCTGCCGAGAAGCGCCAACACATCGTTGAAACCGCCTATCGCCTTTTCAAACGCGACGGCTTCCACGCCACCGGCATAGACAAGATCATTGCCGAGGCCGAGGTCGCCAAGATGACCATGTATCGGCACTTCCCTAGCAAGGATGGGCTGATAGTCGAGGTCCTGAACTGGCGGGCGGAACGGTACGGGCGACAGCTCGACCAGCTCGCCGGCGCGGCAATGACGCCAGGCGAGAAGATCGCGGCGATTTTCGACTGGCACGAACGCTGGTTCGACAGCCCGGAATTTCACGGCTGTCTCTTCCAGCACGCTCTTGCGGAGTTCGGTGAGCCAGGACACGCCGTGTTCGAGGCGGTTGCGCGGCAAAAGCAAGACCTGCAACAGAGGCTCCGGGATATTCTACCCGATGATCGCGCCGGGCATGTCGCAACGACGCTGTTCATGCTGATCGAGGGCGCGACCGTCCTGGCGCATATGGGGCAAGGCAAGACGGCCATCGTCAGCGCTCGAAGGACGGCGGCCGATGCACTGGCATCGGCGGGGGCGCTTCATTGAGCGCGGCCGTCATCGGTCTGGCGCTGTTTGCCGCGATCCTGCACGCCACATGGAACGCCTTTCTGCGCAGCGGCGGCGATCGGCTCTGGACTGTGACCGTGATGAGCTTCGCCAGCACGGTTTTCGCGCTCCCGTTCCTGTTCATCTACCCTCTGCCGGCGTCCGGAGCGTGGGTATACATCTTTCTTTCGGCCGCCCTACAGGTCGGCTACAGCGTCTTCCTCGTCGCCGCCTATCGCTACGGCGAATTAGGGCAAATCTACCCGATTGTGCGCGGAACCGTGCCGCTGCTGGTGACGCTTGGCGGGTTCATCGTCACCGGCGATAAGCTCAATCCCTACCAGATTGCCGGCGTCGTCCTTGTTGCCGTCGGCATCATGAGTCTGGTGCTCGGGAAAGGGCGAGCCTCTATCTCGTCCATCCTTTTCGCGTTGGCGACCGGCGCTATCATCGCCGCCTATGCGACTGTCGATTCCATAGGTGTTAGGCAAACCGGGCAAAGCGGGGCCTACACGGCATGGGTGCTCGTGCTTTACGGAGCATTCCTTACGGCAGCATTCCTTGCCCTGCGTCGGCGGCTCGTGGTCGATTTTCGCGCACCCGACACGTGGAAGGCGCTCGCCGGCGGGCTGGTCGCAATGATCGCCTATGGCGTCGTGGTCGCGGCCTTCGCCCTCGGGCCGGCCGGCCCGATCACGGCGCTACGGGAGACAAGCGTTGTGTTCGCCGTTCTGATCGGCTGGCTGTTTCTTGGCGAAACCCTCGCCGTCCGGCGCATTCTCGCCTGCGTCATTGTTGCGGCCGGCGCAATCTTACTCGGGCGTTAGACACCGTCGAAAAAGTCCGGCGTTTTGCTCGATACGCTGCCCGACTTTTGCAGCGCTGCAACATTACGATCTGCGCGAAAGACTGGCAGCTAAGCGGACTGTCAGCAGGATTGAAGTTCCTGAAGCCAAGCATGCCCCGGATGCAGCACCTCCAGCCATCGACGAAGGGCGGATTTCTCACTGGATTCCAAGCGAGGTAGGGAATTGCGGAAGTCCCCGTGATCTTTCTCGCGGGCGTGCTTAGCTTTGAAGAGCAGGACGATGTGCGGTGCCAGATATCGGATGCCGCCGGCTGTTGCGCGTATGGCTGTGGTTCGCGGCAAGGTGAATGATGGATCGCGCTTGTAGACCCACATATCCGGCGATCCCCGATCGACCATCATGTCGACGCGCCAGCGCCCGGCGCCAATATCCGCACCCCATTGCTGCCAAACATCCGTGGGCAGTGGTTCTGCCAGGGGGAGATGATCAAGTTGGCCATCCTTCGCTGTGAAGAACTCCAGCTCCGACAGGGCGCCGCGAAAGCGTTGAGTTTGGCAGTCAAGCACCGCGAACTCCAAGTCTTCATGCGCACGGGTCGGCTCGCCGTACCAAAGGTCCAGGGCCCAGCCGCCTACGATGTACCAGTCGGTGTTAGACCCGCCGAGGCGGGCAAACAATTCATCCGGGGACCATGGTTCCCAAGCGTCATCTGGTGGTGGCTGCAATGAAGCGTTGCTCCTGATCGGACGGAGCTTAGTACGTGAACTCATCCCCCATGTTCAATAGCGGCTTTGGGCTCAAACGGACTGTCGCGAACATCCCGAGTTTTGTTCGATTTGTTATCTCGACATTTATAGCGCTGCAAAATTAGGAATTCCTCGACAATCGCAAAAGAACCCGTTGTCACGAGTTCGCCACGTTGCGCCGAATGTCGGCCGCTCGGCTGAAATCGCTTGGACTCATCCCGAGAGTGCTGCGGAACATATAAGCGAACGCACTCGACGACTCGTATCCGAGACTGAACGCTACCGAACTCACTTTCTCACCAGCGGCAAGCCGCGATACCGCGTGCAGAATACGCGCCTGCCGCAACCACCGCGAGGGTGGCATACCTGTTTCCGCGATGAACAGGCGTTCGATAGTCTTGCGGCTGGCAGCGGCATCGGCAAGCCAGACATCGACCGATTCTACCCTGCCGGGATCGTCCAGAGCGGCCTCGGCGAAGTGCCGAATACGCCTGTCGTTCGGCATGACGATGGAGAGCGACACGTCCTTGGCCGCGATCAATTCCTCGCGGAGCAGGTCGTGCAGCGCGACGATGTGACGGCTCGCACGGCCGGATAAGTTCTCGGGCAAGGTCGCGGCCATCAAGGCGTTCAGAAGCGGCGTCATCGCCATGATACGGCTCTCCGCTCCGAGCCTGCTTGCCTCGTCTCGGTTCACATCGACATAGAGCATATCGTTGTTCGATCCGTACCGATTCCAATGCTCCACATCTGGTGGAATCCAGACCACCATCGCAGGGCTAAGTAAAAGGACACGGTTCCGGGTGCCGACATACATCGAGCCGGACGCGGCGGAAACAAGCTGCCCAAACTCATGGGTGTGCCAGTCGGAACTTTCACCGGATACCGGGCTGATCGCCTCACCGAGATAGCGGGGCCTTCGCGTCTCGTCAGGGTTCTTGAATGCGTTGTTCTGCAGGGCCACCATCAGATTGACGATTCCTAGATGCACTTTGGCTTACCATCGACAGATAGACATAGCGAAACCGGGTAGAGGATTCCAGATGCGCCGACACTAAAGACGAATAGGCAAATGATATGATCTCTATGAGGACACACGAAGCTGACGCCCCGGATTGGGCCGCCATCGCTGTTGTGATATTGAGCGTGACTGCTTTCGCTATAGCCCAAGGTCTTACCTTCCCGCTCATTTCACTCGTGCTGCAAAGCAGGGGGATGTCGGGCAGTATGATCGGCTTCAATTCTGCGGGGTATGCGGTGGGAGCGGCGACTGCCGTGTTGACGATCGACAAACTTACCGGCCGCTTTCGCGGCGATCGTCTCATCATCGCCGCTTTGTTTGGCTGTTCTGTCAGCCTGGCGGCATTTGCCCTGACCGATTATCTACCGCTTTGGTTCGCCGCGCGCTTCGTTATCGGTTTCTGCGCCAGCCTGATTTCCATCCTGAGCGGCGCATGGCTAAACACGGCGAGCCCAGACCGCATCCGTGGGCGTATCTCCGGCTTTTATGGCGCTGGAATGTGCGCGGGCTTTGCCGCCGGTCCTCTGGCCATTCCGCTCGTCGGCACGGAGAACGGTTTCGCTTTCGCCATTGTCGCCGTTTATGTCGCGCTAATCGGTTTTGCCAGCGTGGCCTTTAGCGGCAACGCGCGAACGCTACCCCAGCCCGCGCCCTCCGGTGCGCTGTTCCGCTTCATCCGGGTCGCCCCCGTTCTGGTCATCATGGAACTGGCCTTCGGCTTTGCCGATATTGCCGCGATCTCGGGCATGGCCGTCTACTTCGTTCGTGTCGGCCACACAGAAGCGTTTGCCGCCTATGCCATCACCGTGCTTTCGCTGCCGACCGCGCTTGCGCAACCCTGCGTCGGATGGCTGCTGGACAGGACTTCGCGTGCGGGGGTCGCATTTGGCTGCGGGCTTGTGGGTGCGGTCGCGTTCCTGCTGATCCCGTTCCTACACTCCGAGCCTGCAATCCTCATGACGTTCGCGGTCATTGGCGTTGTGACCTTCGCCCTGAGCACATGCGCCCTCACAATCTTGGGTGAGCGGTTCCAGGGCGGTATGCTTGTTGCCGGAACTGCCAGCTTCTCCCTAGCCTACTCGACAGGCAGCATTATGGGCTCTACTGGCACCGGCTTCGTCATGGACTTCATTTCGCCTGCTGCGGTGCCGATAAGCGTTGGCTTGGGCCTCCTTGCCTTCACGGTACTGATAGCTTTCAGGCGACCATGAAAATGTCGCGAAAATCCCGACATTTGCTCGATATGTTAATCCGACTTTTGCAGCGCTGCAAAATCAGGAGTTACGCGACCATCACGAGATGATCGGTATCCATATCTCCATCTCCCCACGGCCAGTTCGGCCATCGAACCGGTGATCATATAGCTCAAAGTCAGGTGCTTTGGCGGCCTCAAGCCCTAAATCTGGCATGGTCTTGTTCCAGATCGTGTAGATGGTTTTTGACAGGTCGGAAATATGGCCGCTGTGTGTAAACACGGTATAATGCTGCCAACACAGCTCGATCTGCTCCATCCCCGGTGTTGAAGCCGACGCCTCGACGCCAGCGATATAGCGGAAATTGCCTGCCTCATCGCCCATGCAGCAAACGCCATAAGCTGCTCCGGGCACTACACCGATGATATCGCTTTCACGCGCGAAAAAGGATTGCCAAAGGGCCGGAAGGGCTCCTGTTTTCGCGAACGAGCAGTCGGTGCCGAGGCCGACGACACGGAAGGATGCACGTTCGCGTTTCTGGGGTGGGCTGACCGGAACGATCATTTCTTTATTCATCTCAAAGGGCTCCATAAGGTTTAGCTTCACGGCGAAGCGCTCATTGCGCAGGCTGCTCGGGGCAGTGCCGAAATAGCTTGCAAAGGCGCGTGTGAAAGCCTCATGAGAACCGTAGCCTGCGTCCAACGCGACCGTGACTATGTTGGTGTTGCTTGATACGATAGCGCGGGCTGCGTTAGACAGCCTGCGCGCGCGTACATAGGACATGATCGACATTCCGGTGGCGAGTTGAAACACTCGACACATATGGTGGATGTTGACCGCGCAGCGTTCCGACAATGTTGGAAGGGACAGCTCTGAGTCCAGATTTGTTTCAATTTGCCAGATCAGCCTGTCCAAAAGAGGCATGGGTTCTCCTGTGATCCACCTTCCCTATTTGCAATAGAAGATGATTATTTGCTTGACCGCATTTGACTTTGTTCCTGCGTAATGCCGCTTGCACGGTAGCTGTACATTGCCGATCCGCTTCCACTCACCTTGGCGGTTCTAAACACTCTGGCACCTCTTGGTGCGGCCCGACCGCCTCATGAGCCGCGCCACGTTTATTTTTCGGTGGGTTCCGTGTCGCAAAAATCCCGGATTTCGCTCAATATGTTACCCCGACTTCTGCAACGCCGCAAAATCAGGAATTCTGCGACGAGACGCGGAGCTTTCCGAGGGAGAACGGCCAGCCGAGATTTACGCCGAGAGCGGCAAGCAGGATCAGACCCAAGCCAACAGCCTGCATTACAGTGATTGAACGGCCGAAGACGAGGAAGTCGGATAACAGAGCGACAGCAGGGTTCAAGAATGCAGCGGCGGCAATGACGGCGGTAGGGACCTTTGGATAGGCCGTGTACAGCAATACATAGACGATGCCGGTATGGATGACGCCAAGACCGACGAGCCATCCCCACATGCTGGCGCTACCCGATTGGAGTGCTGCTGTGTTGAGAAACGGCAGGAAGGCAATGCATCCGATCAGGCAATGAACAGCGCTCAGAACGTCCGGCTTCACGCCCTTGACCGCGCGCGTAGTTAGTGTCGTCGCGCCATAGAAGAGCGAGGCGACGAGCGCCAGACCGACGCCGATCAGCCAATTTCTGTCGGTCTGCATGTCCCCGATCTTCGGCAGGATGGTGAGGACGAGGCCGACGAAGGCGAGGCATATCCAGCCGATCTTGTGCCGGGACAATGCCTCTTTCAGGAGCAGCCCCCCAGCGAGCACGATCCAGAAGGGTTGCAGATGATAGATGATCGTTGCAAAGCCGATCGAGGTGCGATGGAACGCCTCGAAGAGGGTCAGCCAGTTGAGGACCAGACAGATGCCGCTCACCAGCACAAGCGGCCACAGTCGCCGTTCGATAGAAAAAAGACTTTTCCAGCTGCCCCGCAGCGATACCCAGCATATGAGCGCCAATGCTCCGAAGAGGCAGCGGAAAAACACGACGTTAAGAGTCGGTTGCCCGGACGAGACGGAAAAAAGCCCTGCCGTTCCTGACAGGGCCATTCCTGTGGAGAGTATTATTGTTGCTCGTGTCGGTCTCGTTTCACTTTCCATCTTTCCTCCATTACCCCAATAATCCCGACTTCTGCATGAGATGCTATGCCGACGTTAGCAACGTTCGAAGGTCAGGAGTTCTGCGAATCCTGTTGCGGCAATGGCAAACCGTGCCGAGCGCGTAGGACGGAAATATCAACGTCCCCTTCCGCCAGTTTGTTTTCGGCTTGGGTTCTCAGCGCCTGAGCCATTTCCCACAATGCCAGATCGTGCGCGCATCGATCATCCATCTTCGTATAAACGAGATCGTGTTCGATCGCCTCCCATGTATCCAGCTTTGCTAAATTGTGCTGAGCTTGCACTTCGAGGTGATCGATCGCCCGCGCGAACTGTGCCTCGGCTGTCGTTCCGTCCTCGTATTCATGCCACAATGATGCAATGAGCTTGCCGGTCTCTTCAGGAAGCATACCTTGAAGCTCGACCATAGCGGCCAACTCGGCCTTCACCTTGGCATTCTTCCGCTCGGACACTTCGAAGACAGGAATATCACCAACTCGCACTTCCGCGAGATCATGCACGATGATGAGCTTGAGCACATGGCCGAGATCAACCGGGTGTTCAAGACTCGGGGCCAATGTGATCGCCATCAGGGCCATCATCCATGTGTGCTCGGCCACGCTCTCCTGCCGGCCATTTGACAGCCAGGAATGTCGCAGCTCCGTCTTGAGGCGTTCCGCCAACGCGAAAAACTCAAGAAGTTCTGCTGCCGGGAGCTGGATGGGACGATGATCAGGCACCTATATTTTCCCCTACTGCTGCCATTCCGAGCGCGCTCGGAGCCGATCGCCCAAGCCCCCCGTGCAAATCCAGGCAGCGTTCGAACCATACGCTCACGGGGTCATCCTTCTCCAAAACCTGAAATGTCGTCGTGGTCCTGACCCACTGGAAGGCGCCGAACACGATGTAATCGGGAAAAAGAGGCGAGGAGCCGCCGATGAAGGGTTGATAAGTCAGCATCGAGCGCAACGGTTCCAGCGCGGACCGAAAGGCTGCAAGCCTTGCGTCTCGATCTTTCGCCACATCTTCCAATGTCCGCCCGAATTTGGCCTCGCGACTTTTCCTGAAATAGGCAGCACTCGCCGGCTCTAGGAGGCCAACTTCCTCCATTAGGGTTGCCACCCCTATATAGGGGTGAAGCGTGAGTTGAGACCACCGCTCGATGAAACGGCCCATCGATCTACCGCCGTCGCCATCGAACAAGGCAGGGCGATCGGGATAAGCTTCGTCGAGATAGAGCGCGATCGCAAAGGAATCGGCAATGACCCGTTCGCCGTCGCGGATGACGGGGATCGTTCTGGAAGCGCCGTTCTCGACCTGCGGCACCCCGACAAAAGTCGTCGGAACGGTCTGATACTCAAGCCCCTTGTGTGCAAGAGACATGCGCGTTTTCCAGCAATGAGGGCTGAAGCGAACGTCTTCGCTGGAACCAACAAGATCATAGAGGATGACAGTCATTTGCAATTCCTGAAATGAACCGAAAGCATTGCTTCTTCAGCTATGAGATCGAGCTTGCAAGGTTGTGACGGCAATACGTTTTTGTCGCAAAAATCCCAACAAAAGTTGAAATTTTGCGCCTGAGTTTTGCAACGCGCATTTTCGCGCCGCTGCTCATGCGGCGATTTTGCCGAAATCTATCCTGCTGTCCAGATCGAGATCGAACCGGCCATAAGGATTGACGTGAGCATAGATCAGCGGGGTGAGGCCGCGATAATCTTCCGGTGCCATACGGCCGTGCCAGGCTGGTTCGGCAAGCACCGTTTGTAGCATGCGCGTGTTCACATAGACGAGCGAAGCCTGAAGGAGGTGTAGCGCCAGTGCCGAAACCTCCTGCTCATCAATGCGGTTGGTCGCCATTTCACCACCCTTTCCGAAGAAGACGAAACCGTTGGCGCTATTCCAGTTTTCGACAACGTTGAGTCCTTCATGGATTTCCCTGCGGAAGGCTTCCTGTCGAAGGTAGCGGCATAGAAAGATCGTCTTGACCGCGCGCCCGAATTCGCTGAGCGCCTTGTAGGTCGGATGCATCACTTCGGCCCGTGCGAAGCGGCGCAGGATCGCCTCGGGATCGGCTGTGCGCGTCTGCATGGCAGCGGCATATTTGACCATTTCGTCATATTGCTGCTCGATCTCCTCCCAGTTGATCGGGTTGGAAAGGATCGGAAGCAGGTTCGGAAATCTTGTCCGGAAGCTCGCATCCGGTAGTGCCAGCTTCTGCCGGGCAATCACCTTCAGGCGCGGGGCAAGTTCAAAGCCGAGCAACCGGCAGAAGGCAAAACCAACGGCGCTCTGGCCGTGGCTATCGACATATTGCCGCTGGATTTCCAGATCGGTGCAATGCCGAAGAACGCCTTCGATCATTGATGCGACTTCCGATGACGAGCACCGCTTGAGCTGAGAATAGACGCAGGTGGCCCGCTTTTCGACATGCCAGTAGATCATGACGCCGCGCCCGCCATAGCGGGCATGCCACTCCGTCATCAGGTTGCGATCCCAGGCCCCGAACTTCGTGGAATCCGACGCGCAGGCCGTCCCGGCGTCACCCCAGACTGCTGCGTTGCGAATTGCAAGGGTGGCATTGGCGACCCGAGCGCAGGCTTCCCGCAAAGCGCCCGCGTCAACGAAGCGGCGATGCACATGCAAAAGCTCCTCATAGCTGGCATCGGTGGTGGCGCCGGCCACCCGCTTCAGCCCGGGATTGGTGCCGAGGCCGTACAGGCAAAGAAGCAGTCGCTGATCCAGAACAGCCTTGGGCAGCGCAACACGGGAGGCCGAGGTCTCGAACGCATCGAGAAGCCCGGTGTCCAAGGCTGCTTCCTTCAGGACATCGAGGAGGCCCGTCATCGGCCAGCGCTGACCGATTTCCGATTTGATGGCTACCAGCCCTTTCGGTTCCGGTGCTGGCTTGAACGGCGTGATCGATATCCGGTTTTCGCCGCGCCAGAGGATTTTCACCTTCTCGTTTCGCGGGATTGTTTCGTTTAGGAGCAGCAACTCGTGTTCCAGCTCTTGGCGAGCCATTGCCACAAATTCGCAGGCATCCTGTGTCAGGTTCAGCGTGGAATAATAAGAGGAGCGTCTAGCCGCAAAGTCCTTCGGCAGATCATCATCAGGATTGCGGTAACGGTCAGCGCCGGCAACCCAGATTTCCTTGGACCGGATGCATTCCCGCAGTTGGGTCAGGACGCAGAGTTCATAGCTGATCCGGTTGACGCGACCATTTCCATCAATGACCGAACTGCGCCACTTTGCCGGGATCACTCCGTCTATCGGCACATCTTTCTGCGGCACGAACCGGCACCCATCATCCAGCCTCGCCTTGATCCAGTCGAGGGCGGACAAGACCGGTCGCCAGACTGCATTGTTCGAGCGGAACTCCAGCACGGAAAGCAGACTTGGCAGCATTCGTCGATAATGATTGGCCCATGAATTGCGCATGACGGCATAGATGCGGCGGTCGAGCGCACCCTTGGCATTGCCTTCCTTGATTATCGCCGCCAGCTTTTCCTTGCCGACAACAGGAAAGATGACATCGCAGATGCGACCGTCCGGATCCTCAATCGATGCGGTGGCAATGTCGATGAGTAGCCGTTCTTTGCCATAGACCCGTTCGACATCCTTGGCGATGTCACCCACCACCTTCCGTTTCGACCTGGTTGCGATCTTGTGCACCGTTTCCACCAGCAACTCGACCATTGCATCGGTCATCGCCGTTTCACGCCCCATCAGATACACCGCATACAGCGCGAGCTGACGGGTCTGCGTGTGGCGGCGCATTTCCGATGCCTTTTCGCCGGAAACCCGGCGGGTAACTTGCTCGATCCACGCCGGGTTGATGTCTGAAAGTATATTCCGTGGGAGGTTCAGTTTTCGGATGAACGCCAGCCGGGCGGTCACCTCCAGAATGTTGTCGAGCGTTGCTCGCCCCGCGTCGGCCTTCATCGCATTGAAGCCCGTCGGCCCTTCCGCGTCAGCCAGGGAGCTTTCCATCGCCAATACAGTCTCAGGCGGAAGCGCGTCGCTCACCTCATGAAGCCAGCCGTCCAAATATTGTTGCCGTTGCGAACGAACAAGCCGTTCAAGCTCCTTGGCAGACGGACCATAGATATTGCGATCCCGGCACCAAAGAAATACCGCCTCAAGCATGGCGCTGACGGATTGTCCGGACGGGCAAAGTTCGCCGATAATCCAGCAAGAAAGCGCTTCCCGGTCTCCTCGCGTCATTCGGCGAAAGCCGAGATACTGCAAAATCTCGGCGCAATGCCGTCGGGCGCTTCTCCCGCCGAAATCATAACCGGACAGTTCGTCGGCTGGGACGCCGATCTGCTCGGCCAAGTATACGGCAGCATCGTGCGGGACCAATGTGCCATCGTCAGCGAAAAATCCGCGTGCGCTGAAAAACTTCAACTGCGCGGCCAAGCCGAGCCTGGTAGCGGCCGGTTTGGAATTGATGAAATCAATGTCGGCGAAGCTCAGGCTCCATTGGCCGACAAAATCCGAACTCGAAATACCCGTACTCATCAAAACGCTCCTCAAATTGGAGCGTAATGTCACGACCGCGCACTTCTCGGGTCAATCCTCCACGCCGTGTTCCCACAACGTTCTGCGAGTTGGCCAAAAT
>NZ_VIUP01000024.1:0-22509 GCF_007828365.1 Rhizobium sp. SJZ105 | reverse complement strand
CAGGGGGCAGGCAAGTCTTCACATCCTCCTTTCTCTTTGCATTCCAGTCATATGCCTCCCCGTTTGGGGCGAGGCGCACCATAGGTGAAGTCCGAAACCCACAGCCTGTTTGGTGCTGGGGCTTTGAAGTGGCGGTTAACCCGGTCAAGCGGGTTCGGGGCCGACTTGTCCGAGAACGTCGTGCGGATCGGCTTACCTCGAATGATACCCTGCAGGCGCATCGACCTCATAAGCCTGGCGACACTGCAGCGGGCGACGTCAAAGCCTTCACGCTTCAATTGCCGCCAGACCTTGCGAACGCCATAGACGCGGAAGTTCTGTTCGAAGACACGACGTATCTCAATCTTCAGGCCGATATCGCTGCGGGCGCGGATCGACAGGCGATCCACGTCCAGACGTTTGGCGGCATTCTCGTAGTAGGTTGACGGGGCGATCGGCAGCAGTCTGCAGATCGGCTCGACCCCGAACACACCACGGTGTTCGTCGATGAACGAAATCATCGCTTGAAGGGGCGGTCGAGCTCCGCCATGGCGAAATAGGCCGAAGCTTTGCGCAAAATCTCGTTGGCCTGACGAAGCTCGCGGTTCTCCCGCTCGAGAGCCTTCATCTTCTCGGCGACATCGCTCGGCAGGCCTGCTCGTTTGCCGCTGTCGACCTCGGTCTTCTTTACCCATTCATGCAGCGTGGCTGGCGAGCAGCCGATCTTGGCAGCGATAGATGAAACGGCAGCCCACCGCGAAGGGTGCTCGGCTTCGTGATCCAGCACCATACGAATGGCACGTTGACGGACTTCAGGTGAAAACTTGTTCGTTGTCTTGCTCATGATGGCTCCACTCTCTCAGAAGTTGGAGCCTCCGGCAAACCCGGAGCGGTTCAATATCCTGGTTCAGGCTCGCCGCAACAGCAGGGCTGCCAGACGCTTCTTCTCCAGGCTGGTCAGGCAGTTTGGTCAGCCGCGCGTGGTCGTGACGGACAAACTGAGTAGCGACGTGGGGACGATCCAGGCCATCGCTCCGGATGCCGATCACCGGGCGCACAAGGGGCTGAACAACCGAATTGAAAATTCCCACCGGCAGACCCGAAAACGCGAGAAGATCATGGGTCGGTTCAAGTCGACACGCCACGCACAGCGCTTCCTGTCGGCCTACGATCAAATCAACACGATCTTCCGTCCTCGCCGCTACACTCTGAGCGCCATTTCATACCGCCATGCACGGGCTGACGCGTTCAGCCTGTGGGCGCACTATGCCGCTGAAATGACAGTCTGAAACTGCCAACACAGCGTCGATCGCACCCAACGCTAAACAACTCGGCAATGCCCTCAGGTGTGCCGATGGTCACGGCTGTCTCTTACAAATCCTTTCAGGAACTGCCGAAAGCCAAAGCACCCGCTGTCCTTCAAAAGCTAGCCCAGGCCGTCGCAGCAGAAGGTTTCTCAGGTATCCAGATCAACAAGGCACTGTCGTCAATCGATGCCCACCAGGAAACCAGCGGAAGTGGCAGGATTCAGACGCTGCGCGTTGTCGCCCGCCAGAAAGGCGCAGCTGTCCGGATCGATGCTGTTTTCAACATTCAGGCAGGACAGATCGCCGACAAGGATGTCATCCGCAAGGGCATCTGCGACATCATAAAAGGCGTGTAAGGTACGGCTTGACGTTCACCTAAACCGATGAGCGCCGCCAAGGGCCACTAAAATTGCCGATCAGCCAGCCGATTACCATTCAGGAATTTGTCGAGTTCAGCAGTACGGGATCTGGATAGCCGAACTTCTTCCGCAAACTGGGGCCACCGATCTACGGCCTCTCGAACCTGCTCTATAACCTCCCTGGCATATTGATCCGGGATCGAAGCCGCTTTGGAGACCGCCAAAAGGTGAGACATGCCGGGGGTTCTACCTTCCCCGGCTATTGCAGCACTGTGCTCACCGCCTGGCCCGGACGAAAACGTAAGATCGTATGCGGGTGCCAGAGACCACCTACCATTCCCGTCCATAAGAAATGCATGGTTTTTAGCATGGTCGTCGCGATTTCTGGCATAGACATTGAACACCATATTTCGAAACATCTTGAGGACTTCCGCAGCGTCGCGGGTCATCATATGGGTCAGCTTGTGAAGTTGCTCATAGTTCACACTCGCCTCACGATGGCTGGCATTCAACAGGCCGCTTGCCGTGTGCATGTGGAGCCTGCCGGCAGGTGTCCTGTCAAAACGTTTCGTCGCGAAAAGCCGCCTTCCTTTCCGGGTCTCCAACAGCTGCGTGTCAGCCATCGTCAGTCCTGCAGCTACCGCCATAAGCGCATAGGCTCTTTCTTCAGCGCCAATCTCCCGCGGATCATCGGAACTAGGTGCCTTGACCATCCACCTTTCAAACCCCGCGCCCAACGGCTGGCCGTAGTCCAGAACACAGGTATTTTCCACTTGGTTGAAGCCGATCATAATCTTCGGACGTGCACCCGCGGATCCGCCCTGTGCGCCCTGCAAACGATCGATGTCGGCGATGTCCATCTCCGTCTGTACCAACTCCACCTGATCAGCGAACCAATCGAGATCAGTGACGGCCTGTTGTTTCTGATCGTCTGGCAATTCCGGAATGTATGAGAGTGCCCCCATTCCCGTTCTGCCCACCGCCGAGAGACGGTCAACCGGCGTGAGCCGGGTGTAATCAATGCCCGCTCGCTGTAGACGGCGGTCCAGCAACAGACGACCCCACCCGTCAGGCAGGCTGTCGTTGAATAGCCCATGGAGCCCGTCGAACGGATCGCGAGGCGCCGCAATCAACCCGGTGGCCGCCATCATATGGAATGGAGAAATCAAAAGGGGCGATGTCAGAAACTCCGCCGCGTACTCGAAGTAAGCCCTCCGTTCCTTGCCACTCCAGGCGAGGGTACCGAGTTTCCTCTCGTTCCCTTCGAGATTCAGATAAACCTTAATCTGCTGGATTGGCTTGAACTTCATTTCCGGCGCACACGCTGCTTGAGAGGACGATCAATGACATCATCGATATTCTGCGGCGGCCGACCTGGAAACAAGCGTTCGAACTCCGCCTCCGCCTCAAGGGCAAACGCAATTTTCACAAGGCTCTCGAGCGAAATTTTCCCGGTTTCTTCGAATAGCCTCAACGATCCGTAGGACACATTCGATCTCGAAGCCAGTTCACGCTGGGTCAATCCATGCTCAATCCGTCGGCGCTTCATTCTGTCCGCCAAACCTCTGATAACTTCCACCGGGGATGCCATCCTAAATGCTAACATATTATCACCCAAATACAAATAAACGACATTACTGCCAATATAATAGCATTTACATAAATCGCAAGTCGGTGATTTGAGCCATGCCGGAAAAGGTAGCGGCATAACTTAGCCGCCGGAAGCCAGCGCCAAAGAAAGGATCGTACTGAGTGCACGGACGCTCAAACCACATCAACTGCAGCAACAAACATCCCGCACCAGATAAGCAACGGCAACCTGACTGAGCCAATCGCCGCCGGAGACCGCCGCTGGCGGCAATCCGGCAGCCGACACATATAAAGCCGTTATAAGGAAAATGACTTTACCCCCAAAAGGTGGGAGTTGATTGAACATCTTCAGAAGATCGGTCGCCTGTAATTCCAGATGTAGTTTGTCGCTCACGTAAATCTTTCTTGAAACGGCTTGGCTAATTCCACACAGCACTATATTGCGCTGGATTCTGCCATGGCACATCTCTCATGAACAGATCGCACGCAATTGCTGCTTCTGCCGGAAGCGGTTGATGGTTACGTCGACCCGGACAACCCCGTCCGCTTCATCGAAGCTTTCGTCAACTATCGCCAGAACCAGCACCGGTCGATCCTTGTCGCCCTCCTCACGGCCTTCGAGGTGCGGCCAATGCCAAAGGTGCGAATATCTGAACAGCCCGCCGACCTTTGGTTCAGTCGGCAGAATGCTTGTCCGTCAACAGTTCGGCGTTGAGATGTTCCAGACCCGGCTCCATCTGCGATGCTTCAGTGGCGGCGAGGTCATCGTCGCCGAGCGTCGTCGAAAGTTCGACTCGGCGATCACGCTTTGCGAGGCGCATATAGTCCTCATAGGCAATCACAACGGGGCGACGCCGACCGTTCTTGGTGATAATGACGGGCTCGCGGACTGCAGCGTGATGATAGGCTCCAAAATTTTCGAACCGTGTTGGAAAAAGTGGCAGAATAACTCAGCCGCCGGGAGCCGGTGCAAAAGAAAGAACCGTACCGAGTATTAAGTAGTATATCTAAATACAAAAATTTGAATTACATAATCAAATACAGTCAGCGGCTCCTCGTACAGAAACCGCTGCCCATGAGACATCACACCTTGGGTCGCAAGCACATTTTGCTGTTGTTGCTCACACCACTCATGTCACATACAAAGTACTTTACTTTGTATGGGTGCGAACGGGTGTCCGAGACGCTTACTGTTTTCCCACGAGAACCGATTGTTGAGGTCGTACCCCAAGCTGATTTGCCGGCACATTTCCGCTCATCTCCGGGCATGTAGTAGCACATGACGACCTGTACGGGGATATTGCACTTGTTGATGACGTCAACGTAGTCCCAATCGATCCTGCCCCGACTGCGCTGTTTAAATGCTACGCAATCATCATTCGCGTAAGGGGCCTGGCCATTCCTAACCGGCCTCTGAACCGACGGTCTGGGATCGGGCGTACTTGCAGCGTTGGCAATTGCGCCTGCTCTGCCAAATGCCCGGCTCATCCGATCGATATTATCCGACGAGCGTGGACGAAATGTCTGTACAGGTCTGTCCTCGGGTTCCGGTAGAGCGTTCAGTATAGCAATGCCCAGCCCCAGCAATGCGGCTGCATCAGCTCCAGATGATTGTCGTTGCGCAGAGCCACCGCCGCACCCGTAAGATCGGCCACCGTTAGCCGGGGCCAGTTCACACCGTGCATCAGCCTGTCCGGAAAAAGGAAACACGGAAAGTGATGACAGAAGGATAAGAAAAGTTACACGCCAGTTCATTCTAACCTCTCGCTGAACGGATGAATCATTCCTCAGCGCAAGGCTATATCCCTCGCCCGATGCGCTGACGATGCGCCAGACACCATCATAAACGGGCACCATAATCGTACCCTAATTGGAGAATGCGACAGCTCCGTCTTTTTGTTTGTCTCTAACCGCTCACATCCAGGACGCGGACAATACGCAAGCTTCCCAGATGCGAAGATTCAGCTTGGGGACTTCAAACATGCAATTTAAAAAATGCATCCGAACCAGCGCCGTAACCCTGATTGCTTTCGCCGCAAGCGAACACGCGGTACCTGGCAAGGATATCTGCTCGGACACGTATATGAGTGAGAAGATCTAACCGTTTGCAACACGTGCCCGGAATGCAATCGACATTTGCGGCACAGCAAAGGCGGGTGTGGCTCTCTACACCGAAAGCCTGCGGCTCGTACAGCAATGCCTGCACGATCCGGGGCTACGGGCCTATAAGCAGGATCTGGAAAGACTTTTGCATGATGCGAAAAACCAGGCATCAGCATCATGCGGCTGAACACCGCATACTGAAGTAGCCTTGCGTGTTAGCGTAGCCGAATGCCAGCAAGAAGGACACATAGCTCCGCCTGTCGTTCGGTCCCGGTTTTACGCAGGATTGACCGAATGTGGGTACGAACCGTTTCATACTGAATTCCACAATGACCGGCGACGGTTCTAAGATCGGCACCGTCGGCAAGAAGCGCCGTAATTTTACATTCGGACGGCGTCAGCCCAAACAGATGATGAAGCACGTCATATGAAATGAAACGTTTATCACTCACATCTTCGAACAGCACCATTGCGTACGACCTGGCGAAAACGTCGCGGACATTTGGCCCAGCCCTTTCGATCCGCGCAAGCAACGGCCTCTTCTCACCACGGGTCAACGTCACGACTTCGCCGTGAGCCAGATCATTCGATCGAATGACCTTGTTCAGCGTCGTCTCAAAGACCACTGTCTCCCGTGACGACGCTGCCCTGATTTTTCCATGCGCTATTCTGACATCCCCGGTGAGAAGCGAATCCGCCTTCTGGTTAGCCATTACCACATGACCACGATGGTCAAAGAAAACGCACGCAACATCTGCACGCTCAAACGCGGCCAGACGTCCTCTCATGTCGCCAGCCGAAAACAGTGCCATGATCCGCGCGGACATCTGAAGGTGGGTTCTGAGAGTAGCGAGGTGAACCCGGTCATCGTTCCCGAACCCACCATCGCCGAGCCTGCGTTGCAGGACGAAAAACAAATCGTCCTCACCTGAGGAAAAATTGACGACTGCTGTATGCTGGAATCCATGCTTCGCCATGAATTTATAGTATTCGAGATTATCGAGATCATCTTTACGGACGAAATCCTCCTCGAGGACAACTCCGTTACGCTTCATCAACGGTATGAATTTTGCCCGGTGGTCTCGCGTGTTCCAGCCGTCGTTTATATAGGCTTCCATGATCGAGGATAAACTCTCGGTGAAAAGAATACCTCCGACCGAGCCGGAGCTTGCCGGTGCCATGACATTGATGCCGCCGGCGCCAGTTGCCTCAGCAATCTGCTCCAGAAGCGAGGGCCAACGCGAGGGCTCCAGCGCTGCATCCTGGAAACGATTCAGCAGATTATGAAAAACCGCGATATCAACCGGCATTTTCCCCCTCACCCACCAAAGTATATTTGTATAGCCAGAATACAGCACCAGATCCAGAAGTTGTTTTCATGCATACTTGAACAAACAAACTTGTCGAGCTGGAAGCCGCCCGTTTCTCATCCACCTCCCGAAGCCATCAACTGCAGCAGGTAGGTACGCCTTCCAGGCGCAACGGGCTTCTACGACGGACCGGACGGATGTGCGCTCAATCGTCGGCAAGACACTCGTTGCATTTCTCAGCCGTCTTATCGTCACCTAACGACATCAGTCAGCGTCTTGGAGCAAACCCGAACCCGATCAGCCAGACATACCCCAATTGGGGTACGCAAACCTGGGGTAAGCTAGATATTAACTTGCCCTGTAATCAAACTGGAGCAATATCAATGCGTTACGTGTTGATGTGGGTCAGGCCTGACAGGCAAGAGCCCGTTTTCGAAACCGACGATATTTCACAGTGCGTACTGTGGATCAGCAGGCAAACAGAAAATAGCGCCGAATTTTCAGAGGCCGATTATAACGTCATCGATCGGGATCTCGATGCGGACATTCCGCGCGCGACAAGTTTCCTGTAGCAAGAGGACGCTCCTTTAGCAGCGGCTAATTACCTTAATCCTAACAAATTACTTTTATAAACAATCTCAATTATCTGTATTTAAATCACAAAATTTATATTTCAACAAACTGCGAGTTCACCCCCGCACATGGCTAGGAAGAAGACTGCTGCTCTCCACGGTCCCGATGTGTTCGCAATATAGCGTCCGAGCATGAAGATCCGCCCTCCGAGCCATCAGTATTCTCTGTCGGTTGACGCACCGGCTACTGCTCCCGAAGCCGGCCGATCATATCCACGCGGTCGCACGTCCCGGTGGCGGGTACGACATTCAGGCGACACGAACCTGAATGCGTCGAGCTTCGGATCGTTGTGCTGCCGATGTAGCATTGTGGTAAAAACTCGCGTCTCGTCAGCGGTTCGAACTTTGAAACAACAGGCGTCATGTCACGAAAGTTCGCCCGCTTACTGGCTATCGCTTTGGCACACCTGCATAGCGAAACATGATGTCATCGTAGAACTGCTTCCTAAACAGCACTTCGCGGTCAAAACATTCCGCACAGACTTCCAAATCAGTGGTCGGATTATAGTCAAGATGCGTTTCATCGATCATGCATCTGCTCCTGAATTCGCCGGCACCGCTTTTGAACGCTGTGAGTAATTCGCTCAAGAATCCTCGTCGGATCGCTGGAGAGGGCGACGATATATGGTGCCACCTCATCGCATGCGACGCTGACCAGTTTTGCAAGCTCCCCCCGCGCCGCTCAATCCAATGTCATCAGCCAGTGCCTGCCAGTCGGCACGCCGCAGGTCAGGCGCATGGAACCGACCGAAAATCCCCTGCGGCAGGCTCTGGTCGACCTGGCGATAAACGGCAGCGCACATCAGGTCATAGAGTGGAGCCATCTTCGCGGACCCACCGGCACCAATCAGGATAGAGTAATTTTTGGCATGCGAATCCGAATTGCAGATCAGGACATTGAAGATCACCGCATCGAGAAGTTTCAACCGCTCGCCAGGCGAAACAAGATCGCTGACGGCGTCAAACATCATCTTCATGGTCACGCCGCGGCCGGTCGAGGATCGCTCGTATTTCTGCGAGGGGAAGCAACCGGTTAACTGGCAAAGATCCTCCTGATGCAACCTGCGGATCTCGCCTTGAGGGTCGGTGAAGCGATCATAGCGTTTCACGAGAAGATAACGCCGCTTGCCAGCTACTCCGATCGTCGCCTCGGCAGCCTCAAGACCGCAGGCACGTGCAAGCGACAGGCAAAAGGCTTCGTTCTCCACGCTCCCCGCAAGGCGTTTCGTATCCGGCTTGAGAATATGCGTGGATGGCGTCCCATCAACCGGAACTGAAATACGGCCGTTCCCGTCAACAAACACCGGCAGTTTCTCCTGGACGCCAGCAAGCGACATGGAAACACCGCGCTCTCCGACCAGAAAGGGTTTGGCAGGAAGTTCATTGAGAATACGCTCCAGCGCCTGCTCGTCCGGCACCGGCCGGAGGTTGACGCCAGCTTTGCGCGGCTCCCCGATCGACAGTGCCCCCGCCGTGTCACGTCCGATATGAGCAAGTAGACCGACAATATCTTGCGGGGAAACCTTGAAGCGCTGACCGATCTCGGCAAGATGGGTTTCCGGAAGCAGATTGGCAAGCCAGGGAAGCAGCTTCGCTGCACCTACGGATCCGGAACGCAGCGGCATGGTAAGCGACACCGGAAAGGCCGGGCGGCGCGCTTCCCAGCCCGGATCATAGTCCAACCTCCATTCGCCTTCAAAAGTCAGATGGGCGACAGGCAAGGTCTCGTAGTAGATGGTTGTCATTGATCAGCACCAAACATCGGCAAAAAGCCGAGGTCATCGTCCGACGCGACTTGCACAGTCTGAACCGTCTTGAGATCGCCAAGATCGATTCCAACTGCGCGTGCGACGATCAGGGCTTTTTCGAGCTGGCAACTCGGCTTGCCCGATTCAAGCTCGACGATGAAGCGTTCCCCCGTTCCGGAACGGGCAGCAAGACCGGTTTGCGTCCAGCCAAGTGCTTTGCGTCTCTCCTTGATAGCAGCGCCGAAATCACGCGCGGACCTGAACATCGTCAACCTCCATAGTTTGACTTACCGTACAGGAAGTTTTCCAAAGAATCAAGGAATCGCTTCCCGATCAGTAAGTCTTACGCTCGATCGCGCCAAATCATCCTGATCGGGAATCTTTGTGGGATCGCACCTGGCAGGAGCAAGAGTATTTGCCTCGTCTCACGGGCCTATTGTTTCATCATCATTGCCCGATAAATTGATACACCGGCCATTACTATCGTATTAATGTTTTACATCCGAAAAACTACTTATTTATATGATATATAACCATAAGTATCACGATGATAAACGGCGTAATCCATTTCGCCGCGCGTTGGGCCCTGATGCACGGGCATCACGCCAACACCTTAAAACAGCAGCCTGAAGCCCACGCTGCCGGTTCTCAGTTGACGCCGCCTGGTCGACCCGGCAACCTCATACCATGACCCTGACCAACAGTTTCATTGCCGAACTCGTCCGCGACGCCAACAGGCTCGAGAACCTCGACGACTATCAGAAGCGCCGCATGCTTGAACGGGCGGTAACGACAATCCGCGACATGCGCGAAACGATCGGAATCCCCTCCGGTCCCGGTCGCGACAGTGTCGTCGACATCCACACCGTCGCCCTGTCCATCGAACACGGATGGCGCAGCGATGACGACGTGCGAAACGCCCTGCTGCAGGCAGCCGGCATGATCCGAGACCTGCATATCGTCCTCGACAGCAAAACCGGAATCAGCTTTTCCGAACCCGCCGGTTGACGCCATGTGCCATCTTCCCGCCGTCAATGGCACTTCGTACCGGCGAAATTCAGCTTAATGATTTTAGGTTTTCGTTAACCATACGCGACCACCCTCCTCTCACAACAACGATGGAGGTTGGCTTTGGCTTACGACTGGAATCGCAATGAACGCGAAGGCATGTTTGATGAACTGGCGGCGGCCCTGATATTCTTCACAATCGTCAGCCTGCTTCTGGCGTCCGCATACCTGGTGACAACCTTTGCCAGATAGGGCGGGTTCTTTCACCCGTCTACCGGCGAGGACAAGAAACGCCAGCCTGGCAACTTTGGCCGGTGACCGTACTATCAGCCGCCGAATGCCTGCCCCGGGTGAGTGAACGACCATGACAGACGATCTTCGCGGCCATATCCTGCTTCTCTCCGGCCACCCAGGCTCCGGCAAGTCCACAATAGCCGAAACGCTTGCGCACTTGCGCGGCGTGCCAAAGGTTCATTTTCATAGCGATGATCTGTGGGGATACATCAAGCATGGCCGCATCGATCCCTGACTTCCCGAATCCGATCAACAAAACCGCATGATCATGCAGATCGCCGCCGATGTCGCAGGTCGCTATGCCGAGGCGGGTTATTTCGTCATTCTCGATGGCGTCGTGCGACCGGACTGGCTCCCGGCCTTCCTGGCGCTTGCATGCCCGCTGCACTACATCGTGCTGCGCACGACAGTAACAGAAGCAATCGAACGCTGTCAGGCTCGCGGCGGCGACAGCCTCCGCGATCCGCTGGTCGTGGCCGATCTTCATGCCCAGTTCGCCAATCTCGGGGCTTTCGAGCACAATGTACTATCGTTGTCGGGCAAGGACAGGGATCAGGCCTTGGAGGCGGTCATCAATGCGCTGCAATCGGCACGTTTCCGTATTGATGCCACGAGCGATGGCAATCGATTACGAACATAAAGGTGAAGCAAGCGTGGCTGTCCCGACAATCTATCTCCTGCGCCACGGCGAAACAGTCTGGAACTGTCTTGGCCGGTTTCAGGGGCAACAGGATTCCCCGCTGACCGCGCGCGGTATCGAACAGGCCGATCAAGTCGCGCGCCTGCTCCGTGACGCTCTCTGCGACGATGAACAGTCTTTCCGGATGCAAATCAGCCCGCTCGGGCGCGTGCGACAGACAGCAGAACGGGTCCAGGCCGAGGTTGCGCTCCCGTGTCTCGAAGATAACCGCCTCGTTGAGGTCACCACCGGCTCCTGGGACGGCATGACGCGATTTGAGATTGATGCCGAATTTCCTGGGCGTCTTGAAGGATCCAACGCATTCGACTGGTATTTCAGGGCACCGGATGGCGAAAGTTTTGATGACGCCTGCAAGCGCGCGACGTCATGGATCTCGGATCTCCAGCATCCGACGATCGCCATTTCCCATGGCCTGTTCGGGCGGATTCTTCGGGGTGTTTTTCTCGGACTTTCGAAGCTGGAGATGCTCGAACTGCCCGTTCCGCAGGATGGATTTTACCGACTAGATGATGGCAGGTGCGAGCTCATCACAGTTTGACCTGCACGGTCGTGATCCAGAAAGCCAAGGGCCATGGACGTCATTCGCCATGTCGACAGGGGAGAAACACATGCATACACTTAACGTCATTTACCTGGCTTATCTCGACTGCCTCAACCGTCAGGCCTTCGATGAGCTCGGCGCATTCGTCGACGATACTGTTGAACACAACGGCCGGGCGTTAGGCCTGTCGGGCTATCGCGACATGCTGGTCAAGGACTTTGCTGATATTCCAGACCTTCGGTTCCAGGCAGAGATACTTGTCAGCGACGTGACCCGGATCGGCGCCCGGCTTTCGTTCGATTGCACTCCCAAATCCACCTTCATGGGCCTTCCGGTCAATGGCAGGCGCGTTCAGTTCTGCGAGCATGTTTTCTACGACTTCGAACAGACAAAAATCCGCAGGGTCTGGTCGGTCATCGACAAGGCCGCAATTGAGCGCCAGCTCGGCTGACGGCCGTCACCCGGCGAAGGTATCTGTGGCCCGCCAGCGCCAGAAAAATGAGCCGAAAGAGTGTGATTGCACGAAACGCTCACTGAAGCCGGACAGCCTCAAATTTATGCAGACAGCTGCTGAGGTCGCGGGCGTTGCACAAAGGTTACATCATATTTCAGGAAAAAAGCATATGAATGATCTCTCATACAAGGGAGTTCAGAGACTATGAAGAAAATCGTATCGACTATCGCATTCGTGCTTGCGGCATCGACTGCAATGGCGGCCGATGCCGTATCAGAAGTTCCTGCAGCCCCGGCAGCAGACGTTGCGCCGCTGTTCAGCTGGACCGGGTTTACCGCCGGTGTCCAGGCCGGCTACGGCTGGAACAACAATGACGCTTCGATCGTCGGCCTTCCCGGCCAAACGTCCGCAGACTTCGATGGTGCTCTTGCCGGTGGTTTCGTCGGCTTCAACTACGACCTTGGCAACAGCTGGGTCGTTGGCCTCGAAGCAGACTTCGAAAAGAACTGGGGCGATGATTCAGCCACTATCCTTGGCACGGGCTTTGACTACGGGTTTGACTGGCAGGGTTCGGTTCGTGGCCGGGTCGGCTACGCATTTGACCGTGCCCTGGTCTATGGTACCGCAGGCTGGGCCTATGCTCGCGGCTACGCGGAAGTTCCGGGCATTGCCGACGTGAAGGAAACGTTCAACGGCTACACCGTCGGCGTTGGTCTCGACTACGCGTTTACCGACATGGTGTTCGGACGCGTTGAGTATCGTTACACCGACTTCGGCGACAAGGATTTCGATTTCGGCGGCGCTGCAATCAATGCAGATGTCGACCAGCATGCAATACGCGTCGGCCTCGGCGTAAAATTCTGATTCACCCGGACAGCAACAGCAAAAGCCCGGCCATTGTGCCGGGCTTTTTTCTTGTCCCTTTTCCGAAGGCGGGAAGCGACAAACAGGGGTGGGCAAGTACGGGCCACCTGTTGGCCAGTTGCAATGCCACCACAATGACTGAACATGCCGACCAGGACCCGGACGCGACCGGACATGCTCCTTCTCCCTCCAGCAAACGATCAGCCAGCCTCACCCACGATTTCCCCTTTGAGCAAATCCCCAAGCAGTGCACGATCGGCATCACGCAGCGCCATCTGCGTCAGCTTACACCGCAGTAAGTGGAGCAGCATCTGCGCATCCATTCCATCCGCCGGCTTTTTGCAGTTGGTTGAGAATCCATGTGCCAAGCAGCACTTTCAGCCGCACCTCGAGCTCCCGTTGCCGCGCGGCAAGGTTCCGCGGATGATGCGGGTGTTCCCTAGAGGCATTGGATCGGTACAAGCCTGTTCCATGCGTTCGACGACGACACTCTTCGCGACCAAGCGCGGTGGCTAGCTGACGGATCCCCTGGATTTGCTTAAGCACGCCAACCGCAGCTTGGAGCAACTTGCGATTTAGATAAAATTTACGCTAAATCTTATCGGTTTGAACTGATCCGGCCATGCTACGTTTCACGCAAGTCAAATCGGGAGGCCGGCTGCGATGATCTGGAATTTGGAGAAACTAGAACAAGAACGTCTCGACCTCATTGAGGTCATCGACAACCTCAAGAGGTGGGAACGTTTCTCTATAGACGACCGGCACATCATCTCACTACAGATCACCGCACATATGATGCGACTTAGCCAACTGGATGAAGACTTGGCGCATTTGCGTAGTGAAGACTTTTGCTCGGTTGAATATCTGGCTGCTGACTGAGACCCCTCGTTGTGCCGAATTAGGGACCCGTTTGTTCCGTGCTGCCGCTGCGGGAAAGACCTGAGGACATATTGCCCTGTTTCCGCTTCTTCCTACGCCACGCCAGCGCCAATAACTGCGCGCCCTTACCTGAAATGAGCGCCGTCAGCCATGCAAGGCTCACGCATAACTGGCCGGGCAACCTACGTGAATTACAGCGTTTTGCCCAGCTGCAACCGCTCGGCCCACAGCAGCTTCCCGCCGCCGGCGGATCCGCCGAGATGACCGGCCTCGCCACGATGATGACGGCTTACGAGGCCCGCCTCATCGCCGCAACGCTGACGGCGACAGGTAGAAGCGCCACACAGGCGATGAAGCACCTGAAGATTTCGAGAAAGACATTCTACGACAAGGTGAATAAGCACAAGCTTATGGTCGGGAAATTGCGCATGAAGGGCTGAGGCGGGCGGCGGCGTCACAGGCTGCGGATAGCGCCACCATCGACCCGGTAATGTAACTCGCCTGCTGGCTGGCAAGAAAAATGGCGGCGGCAGCGAACTCCTCTGCGCAGCCGTAACGTCCGCCGGGGATGTCCCCGCGCGACGCTTCCAGCACGGCAGCTAGCTCAAGCGCGGCGTTTCTAGCCCTGATGTCATCCAGCACGCGCACGCGGTCGGTGTCACTCCGGCAGAGCAGGATCATGTTGACCGTGACCCCGTGAGGCGCGAGCTCCGTCGACAGCGTTTTCGACCGCCCGGCGTCCGCGGCGCGAACCGCTTTCGACAGGGCGAAACCGGCAATGGGCCGCTCGATGCCCGATGAACCGATGGTGATGATGCGACCCCATTGACGTTCGATCATGCCGTATGCAAGCGCATCGGTGATCGAAAAGATCGAAACCCGCCTCGAATCGACCGCTGAACGCCATGCCCCAGGCGGCTGGCCGAGTGCTGGCGAGCGACCTTCGGAATGGGCGGAAATATCGTCGCGCGCCTTGGCCTTTGCGCTGGCCACGTAGGCGCGGACGATCTCCTGATCCTTTCAAGCGAACGTCAGTTGCCGCCAGTGAGGCCTAAGGCCGCGAGGCGTGGTGCGAACGCGCGAATGACAAATCACCTATGTTGCTCACGCAGAAGGTTTTCAGCCATAAAGGAGACGAAGGCGGACACCTTCGGCGAGGGATGCCGGTTTGCCGGCCAGAGGATGTGGAAGGCACCGACCTCTTGCATATAGTCCTCAAGCACGCTGACCAGCCTACCTCGCCGGAGCTGCTCCCGGATCGCGAATTGCGGCAGGCATGCAAGCCCGAAGCCTCCCTCGGCCAAGCAGATCTGCGGCTCGAGCGTGCTTGCTACCGATGTCACGGGAAGAACAAGTTCAAGGGCCGCGCCGTCCGCCACCATCGGCCAGCGCTCCAGCTTGCCGGTGGACGGATATTTGTGATGATGGCAGGCGTGACCGAGCAGATCGTCGGGCGTCGAAGGCACGCCACGCGCCGCGAGATAATCGGGCGATCCGACGATCCGGTGCGAGAATGCCCCTGCCCGACGCATCATCAATCGCGAGTCCCGGGCTTCGCCGGTGCGGACCACGGCATCGAAACCTTCGTCGATCACATCCACCAGCCGGTCGGTGAAGTCGAGGTCAAGCTCGATCTCGGGATAGGCACGCATGAAGGCCATGACTGCGGGCATCATCAGCATGCCGATTAGTGGCAGGCTGACACGAAGACGTCCGCGCGGCGCCTGACGGATTTGCGACAGCTCCAGTTCAGCGGCCTCGATCTCGCTGAATATGCGGCGGCAGCGATCGAGGAACAGAGCTCCTTCCGCAGTCAGCGTCAACGAGCGCGTCGAGCGATGGAAGAGGCGAACGGCAAGCCGCTCTTCCAGCCGCGCGACCGCCTTGCCGATGGCCGAGCCAGAAACGCCAAGCCTCGCGGCTGCACCCGCAAAACTACCGCAATCTGCCGTTTGAACGAAGGCATTCAATGCGCCGAGATGTTCCATCCACTAGTCCCTATTGCGGACATCTATGTCCGATATGATGAGAACTCTAGCATAATTCTCCAATCGCGGAGACCGGCTTATGGTCAAGGCATGACAAACATGCACTTATTCGCCGCGTCCCCCGTCGACCCGCCCCAACCTCGTCGTCTGCCGCTCTCGGGCCTGCTCGCACTCGCCATGGCCGGCTTCATCACCATTCTGACCGAGGCGTTGCCCGCAGCTTTGCTGCCGCAGATCGGCGCGGGCCTTGCCGTGTCGGACGCACTGGTGGGCCAGATGGTGACGATCTACGCGATTGGATCGCTCATCGCCGCGATCCCGCTGACGGCGGCGACGCAAGGCATACGACGGCGGCGGTTACTCCTCGCTGCCATCGCCGGTTTCGCAATCGCCAATACAGTTACAGCCGTCTCCTCTAGCTATCTGCTGACGATGGTCGCACGATTTTGTGCCGGCGTTTCGGCCGGGTTGCTCTGGGCGTTGCTCGCAGGCTATGCGGCACGCATGGTGCCCGAGGCACTAAAGGGACGGGCTATCGCGGTGGCCATGGTGGGCACGCCGCTCGCGCTGTCGCTTGGCATTCCGGCCGGTACTTTTCTGGGCACCCTCCTCGGGTGGAGGGCGTGTTTTGGCCTCATCAGCGGCTTGACTCTGGTACTGGTTGTTTGGGTTATCGCGAAGGTGCCAGACTTCGGAGGCCAGCCTATGGAGCGTCGCCGCGGGCTCGGCACGGTGTTTACTCTGCCCGGCGTGCGCCCGGTCCTGTTCGTCACCATTGCCTTCGTCCTCGCTCACAACATCCTGTACACCTATATCGCCCCGTTCTTGGTCGAGGCCGGCATGGCAGCGCGGACCGATCTTGTGCTTCTGGTCTTCGGCACGACAGCACTGGCAGCCATCTGGATCGTCGGTGTCCTGATTGACCGTCAACTGCGAAGCCTGTCGCTCGCCAGCATCGCTTTGTTCGGGCTTGCAGCGCTGGCGCTTGGGCTATGGGGTGAGAACCCAGCGGTTGTCTACGGTGCAATCGCGGTCTGGGGCCTCGCTTTTGGCGGAACCGCCACGCTGTTTCAGACCGCTCTTTCGAATACCGCAGGCGATGCTGCGGATGTTGCTCAATCCATGTTGGTCACCGCCTGGAACCTGGCCATCGCCGGTGGCGGTATCGTCGGCGGGTTGATCCTGCAGCAGAGTGGCGTTGGCGGCTTCGCCCCAGCCATTCTTATCCTCCTCGTCCCGGCATTCATCACAACACTTCTTGCACGCCATCATGCCTTCCCACCGGCTGCCAATCCCTGATCCAAAGGAAATTCTCATGACATCCTCAAATTCTTCGATCGTATCGCGCCTGGACGCTGTGATAGACGGCGCGATTGCAGCCGAACGCATCGTCGGTGCTGTCGTCCTTGTCGCGCTCGACGGCAAAACAATATATTGCCGCGCAGCAGGGCTCGCCGACCGGGATGCCGGCACGGAGATGCGAACTGACGCTATCTTCCGACTGGCCTCCGTCTCGAAACTCTTCTCCGCCGCGGCTGCCCTAGCGTTGGTCAGTCGCGGGATACTGGATCTCGATCGACCAATCACGGAATGGCTACCGGCGTTCACGCCGACCTTCGAGGGACGACCGGCTCTTATCACCTTGCGTCATCTGCTCAGTCACAGCGCAGGGCTCAGCTACGGCTTTTTTGAGCCGGAAGGCGGGCCTCTCGCCCAAGCAGGCGTGTCGGACGGTATGGACCGCTCCGACCTGACGCTTGCCGACAACATCCGGCGCCTTGCCGGCGTCCCCCTCTCCTTCGCTCCGGGGTCGGCATTCCGCTATTCGTTGGGGATAGATGTTGTGGGTGCGGTGATTGAGGCGGCAACAGGGCTCGCCTTGCCGGAATCCATCCGCACGCTCGTCACCGAGCCGCTCCGTCTTAAGGATACCGGTTTTGCGCTTTCCGATCCATCCCGGGTTACGGCTGCATACGCGGACGCCACGCCACGTCCCCGCCGGATGCACGAACCGGACTGCTTGCCATTGCTCCCCGGTATGGCAAGCGTCATGATGGATCCATCACGGGTGTTTGATACCAAGGCTTTTCCTTCAGGCGGCGCCGGTATGGTCGGCACAGCGTTAGATTTGTTGCAGCTGATAGAAGCGTTACGGCAGGGCGGCGGTGATATGATGACTGCCGATCATGCCTCCGTGATGGCGCGTGACCAGATAGCCGGGATCGACATCGAGGGATCGCCGGGCTGGGGCTATGGTCTCGGTTTTTCGGTGCTGCGCGACAGCCAGGCCGCAGGCGTGGCCGAGCCGGCAGGCACCTGGCGCTGGGGCGGGGCCTACGGGCATAGCTGGTTCACTGACCCAAGCAACGGCCTGACAGTTGTGGCCCTGACCAATACCGCATTTGAAGGCATGTCTGGCGCCGGGCGGTTTTCTACCGATATCAGTCGGGCCATCTATGCAGCGATGGCGGAGGCGTCATGAGCGAGAAGTGAAATTAGCGATGCTATCCAACAATTCTAATCCAAGACTACGCCTTTAGGCGGGTTCAAACAGGCGCCCCTCTTTGCGACCATGCTATAACAACGATTTATCCGTCTCGCGCAGATAATCTCCCTTCACCGAAATATCATTCGTTCACACGATTAGCCAACAGCTTCATGAGATCCATTCATTCGTGAAGAATCGCCACGATTAGGGTGGGCGCATCCTGATGTTGACACCGTCCGGCGACTGAAGGCCGCGGGGAGATTAGAGCTGTATGCGTATCATCCTGAACATGATCCAGGTTTTACCTTGGATTTCGCATAGGAGTCGGTCGTGAGAGACCCAGTTGGTTTATGCGGAAAGCTACAGCCGGACTGGTAACCCGGGACGGTCTCAGCGAACTTTGGAATACAGGAAAGCGTCCCTTGGTTCGTTCGACAAATTTGGATGGAAAAGATACCGCCGAAGCAACGCTTCCTGGGTCATACCAGCCTTTTCCATCACACGTGCTGAGGCCACGTTCATGAAATCACAAGCTGCCTCGGTGCGATAGATCATCGGATGGGTAAGGGCATGCTCGATTGCCCATTTTACCACTTCAGTCGCAACGCCCTGTCCCCAGTGATCCTTCCGGACAAGCCAACCGTAGGAAACTCGCGGTCCCGCCAGTCGCGCGTCAATCCTTCCAACAAGTTCGCTCGGCACTTCGCGTCGGCAAATGACCGCTGGAAACGTGGAGCCACCTTCCCACTCCAGATAGGAGCGTTCCGCAGCTTCCTGCGTCTGGGAAAGGTCTGTGTGCGGACGCCAAGTGAGATATTTCGTCACTTCACGATCAGTTGCCCAACCAGCAAAGATTGCGTCGCCATCAGATGGTTGAACCCGCCTGACTAGAAACCGCTCTGTGAAGAATTCCTCCGGGAGGCGATACGCCAAGTCCATTCCATCGATCCTTGATCGCGCTCTTGCCAGCGCCATTGCAGCGTACCGCTTGGCGGCGCAACGTACATTATTTGCGGCCGATGCCATGCAACGTTTATAGATTTCCCAAATTAGCCATGGAAATCAGTGCCTGAAATGGAATTCTGTGGTTTTTCTATCTAATGCCGAACTTTTCATCAATATGCTCCCAACCAAGGCGACATTGAATTGCAAAGTGACCGTGACCTGCCACTGAGAATTTCCTCCAGAATAAATTAGAGTCCGGCCCATTTTGAACCGCCCCAGGTTTCTGGACCAGCTGAGGCTAGAGTTTTCCGGCTTCGCAGAGCGGCCGCCCGGCGGTGGGGCAGGTTTCCACACCTCGCCAGACATCAGGGCGGTGTTGCCCGACCGAACAAACCGCACGGTGGCTCCGCGCAGATCACCATTTGATGGTCATTTCTACATCAGATTTCAAATCACGTCGCTAGTGCAGCCACTCGCAACGATAGGCGATGACCGGCTCGGCAAATCCTTTCAGTCTGTATTGATTGCCATGGACGAGGACATCGGCGCTGCCATATTCTTGGAAGGTCTTGTCCGATATCAGGATCTGGTCGCTCTCGGCCGCGGCACAGAGCCTGGCTGCCAGTTGCACTGTCGCACCGAAGAAATCATTGCTGTCCTCGATCGGCTCACCACAATCCAGTCCAATGCGGATGTGAATGGGCTCACCATTGCCGCTGTTGTAGCGATGGAACTCGCGTTGGATATCAATGGCGCAATCCACGGCAAACGGTACGGACGAGAATACAGCCATTATGCCGTCGCCGGTGTGCTTGACCTCCCGCCCCGACCGTCGCCCGAGACAACCGCGAACCAGGGCATCGTGTGCGCGGACTAGTTCCGCCGCCATACGATCGCCAAGGCGGGCCGTCATCTCGGTTGAACCGACAATATCAGTGAACAGGATCGCACGGTGGCCGGCATCCATATCTTTCGAGATGGTAGCAAGCGACAAGGGATCCTGTATTCGCCCGAGAAACGCTTCCACAGCGGACAGAGCGACTTCCACAACTTCACTGGCGACAAATCCGTGGGCTTCCCGATGTACGCACTGCGCAGTTTCAGCGTCTGGAGCATCGATAAGGCAAAAGGCCGTACCACGCCTTTCATCAAACCAGTAGGTCAGGAACCTGACGCCGTACTGATCCTGAATGTTGAGATCTTTAAGGTGTGCCGCGGCGATATCCGCCGCTGAAACTCCGGCAAGCTCGTGCCGGTCCATGAAGATAGGCATTGCTTCCTCCCGGGAGTATATCGTTGCCTGGTCTTCAAGCCAGTTTACGACTTCCCCGCGCCATCGTCCATCACTCTTACCTGTAACGCTAGTCAGGAGCGGACCACCGATAGAGCGATATTGGTTTGCGTGACAAATTCAGGGTATTCGGCTATCTTACGTCGCCTACGAGCATTCACTGACGCGTAAATTTTCGGTCAGCCTTTGCCCGCCAACTCAATTAATTGGGGGGAATGAAATGACACAGCTCGACGAAACAAAACTGAATTCTTTTATTGGCAAAATGCTGGGCGATCTAGGGGGAGCCTTCAGTGTTCCAACTGTCAGGATTGGCTTGAGATTGGGCCTGTTCGATACGTTGCACCGCGCCGGACCGCTAACATCCACAGGCCTTGCGGCAGCCTCCGGTAACCTGTTGGAACGCTACGTCAGGGAGTGGGCGCTGGCACAGGCGGCAAACGGCTACATCGACTACGACAGCGGTTCGGGGATGTTCAGTCTCTCACCCGAGCAGGCCATGGTGTTCGTCAACAAGGACAGCCCCGTCTATCTCGAAGGAGCTTTCGATCTGGTCGCGGCGATGATCGAGGGAGAGCCCAAGGTTGAGCACAGCTTCCGGACCGGCGGCGGGGTGCGATGGGGTGACACTGCAGGTTGCCTATTCTGCGCAACGGGCGCGTTCTTTCGGCCGGGATACGTGAACAATATTGTCCAATCGTGGCTGCCCGCCCTTCATGGCGTTGAGGACAAACTGGAGAAAGGCGCCCGGGTCCCCGATGTCGGCTGTGGCGTCGGCTTCTCGACAATTCTTATGGCCGAGGCATACCCCAACGCCAGCTTCACAGGCTATGACTTCCACGAGCCATCCATAGAAGAGGCGAACAAGCATGCCCGAAGCCATGGGGTGGACGACCGGGTGAAATTCGTGGCGGCGACGGCCAAAGACATCAAGGATACGGATTTCGATCTCATCACCAGTTTCGACTGTCTGCATGATATGGGTGATCCGCGTGGGTGTGCGGGGCACATGTCTCGTATCCTTAAAAAGGACGGCACCTGGATGATCGTCGAACCTATCGCGGGCGACCGCCCGGCGGACAATATGAATCCTGTCGGCCGCCTTTACTACAATGCTTCAACCATGATCTGCGTGCCAACGTCACTTGACCAGGAGGTTGGTGAAGGATTGGGAGCTCAGGCCGGCGAAGCTAAGCTCTCAGAGGTCATTCGTTTGGGTGGCTTTTCCAGCGTCAGGCGAGCCTTCACCGGGCCTTTCAACATGGTTCTGGAAGCGCGGGTTTAGGATTGTTTAGGGCGCGTTGCGCGCCGGCATTGTAGACCAGAGTATTTGCCAGTTAATGGTGTGCAACATGGCGACGAGATTTGGTGGGGATCAGCCGTTCGTGCTCTTTCGTCCTCGACGAGGTTGCTGCGCTTTCCGGTGAGGCGCTCGAACTCGTGTTACGTCATCAACACATGAGATGGCCTGCCGCGATGGGTGATGATCACAGGTCCCGCTTGGGCGGCTTTCTTTGCCTTGCTAACGTCAAGATCGACTTCACTGCAGAACAAACGTGTCATGGTCATCGGAAACCTCTATGTAATCCGAAATCCCAAATGCGGAGGAGCCACCTCCCCTGCGGCATCCCAATCTGGCAAAGTTTTATCATGAGGAGATCGCTGCTCTTCACGACCAGCTTGGCAACGAGGAGACGAGGGCACAGGCGGCCGACAAGCTTCGCACGCTGGTAAACCGCATTGATCTCGTGCCCGATGGTGCGGAACTGGTGATAGTACTGCGCGGCGATCTGACGCGATCCTGACGTTTGCTTCTGGAAAGAGGAAAACAGAGTTCCTCAACGAGAGGGCAATACTAGAAGAACTGTTGAGCCGAGCCAGGCGATCGAAGGGCAAAAACGCAAAAAGCCTCGTGGCTTTATTGGGATCGCAGGGATATTGGTTGCGGGGGCAGGATTTGAACCTGCGGCCTTCAGGTTATGAGCCTGACGAGCTACCGGGCTGCTCCACCCCGCGTTACCAGCGTAAA
>NZ_VIUP01000023.1:0-24679 GCF_007828365.1 Rhizobium sp. SJZ105 | reverse complement strand
TCCGGACCAACGAAGGATTCGCCTATCTCGCTGTCGTCATCGATCTCTATTCCCGCCGTGTCATCGGCTGGTCGATGCAGAGCCGTCAGACAACGGATGTCGTGCTACAGGCGTTGCTGATGGCTGTCTGGAGGCGAAAGCCAAAGGAAAAGGTTCTGGTGCATTCGGATCAGGGATCGCAATTCACCAGTATGGACTGGGCATCGTTCCTGAAGCATCACAATCTGGTTCACTCGATGAGCCGACGGGGCAACTGCCACGACAATGCCGTGGCTGAGAGTTTCTTCAATCTGTTGAAGCGGGAGCGGATACGCCGAAAGGTCTATCGCTCAAGAGACGAAGCTAGGCAGGACGTGTTCGACTACATCGAGATGTTCTACAACCCGAAGCGCAAACATGTCAGAAACGGGATGCTGTCGCCCGTCGAGTTCGAAAAGCAGCAGAAACCCTAACCTGAGGGTGTCTACGAAACTCGGGGCTATTCACCACACCCTTGAGGAAAAAGTCGAGCAGCGCACTATTGAACTGAGAACTGCGCTTCTGAAGCTAGAGAAAGAAACTGTCGAGCGCGAAACCGCACAGATCGCGTTGAGGCAGGCGCAAAAGATGGAAGCGCTGGGTAACCTCACAGGTGGCGTGGCGCATGACTTCAACAATCTTCTCCAGGTCGTGAGCGGCAACCTGCAGCTTCTCTCCAAAGATATCGACGGCAACAGGCGGGCAGAACAACGCCTGCAAAATGCCTTGGCCGGCGTTGCCCGCGGCGCAAAGCTGGCATCGCAGCTTTTGGCCTTCGGCCGCCGTCAGCCGCTCGAGCCCAAAGTCGTCAATGTTCGAAAACTCATCCAGAATATGGACGATATGCTGCGCCGGGCACTGGGCGAAGAGATAGAACTCGAAACCGTTGTCTCCGGCGGGTTATGGAATACGCTGATCGATCCGAGTCAGCTGGAGAACGCCATCCTTAACCTGGCAATCAATTCGAGGGACGCGATGGAAGGCCGCGGACGATTGACAATCGAGACCGGAAATGCGGTTCTCGACGACAATTACGCCCGTTCGCACGACGATGTCCGTCCCGGACAATATGTACTCGTTGCAGTGACCGATACGGGGTCAGGAATATCGCCAGATATCATCGAACATGTCCTGGAACCGTTCTTCAGCACGAAAACGGACGGGAAGGGAAGCGGCCTCGGTTTGTCGATGGTTTACGGCTTTCTTAAGCAGTCCGGCGGCCACCTCAAAATCTACAGCGAGGTCGGGCATGGGACGACCATGAAACTCTATATGCCGCGCACGGTGCAGGTCGAAGACAGCCTGAGTGATCCAGAGGCCATTGCGGTGACGGGTGGCACTGAAACTGTTCTCGTGGTGGAAGACGATGACGGCGTTAGAGAAACATCGGTGGCGCTGCTGACGGACCTTGGTTACCGCGTCCTCCAAGCGAGAGACGCACAGTCCGCATTCGCCGTCGTCAGCAGTGGCGTTCAGATCGACCTGCTGTTCACGGACGTCGTGATGCCGGGCCCGCTGCGCAGCACAGATCTTGCGAGGAAGGCCAAGGCTCAGTTCCCTGGCATGGCCGTGTTATTTACCTCAGGCTACACCGAAAATTCGATCGTCCACGGCGGCCGGTTGGACGCTGGTGTCGAGTTGCTATCCAAACCCTACACGCGCGAGGCACTGGCCCGCAAAGTCCGCCACGTCCTGAACAACGCGCAGCAACACAGGATTGCCTTGCAACGGATGGAGCGCCAGGAGCCCACGCCTGCACCCGAGCAGGAGCCGCGTGATAGCCGCCCAACGGTGTCCGCAAAACCGCATGTCCTTATCGTTGAGGATGAGCCGCTTATCCTGATGTCGACGGTCGACATGGTAGAGGAGCTTGGTCACACGGTGCACGAGGCTAACTCAGCGGAAGATGCCCTCAGCGTCCTTGAGACCAACAGGATCGACATGTTGCTGACAGATGTCGGTCTGCCCGGCATGTCCGGGATCGAACTTGCAAGGCACGTAAGGGAACGCTGGCCAAACGTGCGGATCGTTTTCGCAAGCGGTGACGACAACGCCAAGACAGCCTCGGGCATTTCCGATGCGCAGCAATTATCCAAGCCTTTCAGTATCGATGGGCTGCGACAGGTGTTGGGTAAGGCCGATCGGACCTTGTGACCGCAATTTGGCTGGCATGGCTCGCGCACGGGTATAACCACGTTTGCCATCGCGCTGTTTGGCGATGGCAGCCTGCCACTTGCGCAAGGTTGAGTATCCAGTCCCACCTGCGCTGTTGACCGCCGGGTCATCACGATTGTGGGACTGGATCTGTGGAGATACCTCGATGCCCCTGGGCGAGCGAGGCCTCGGCACTCTTCGCCGGTCAATGCGCCTTTCGGTTCTTATCCAAAGTCGACGCCCGCGCGGCGTAAGGCATAGCCCGACCGACAAGAACCGCGCGGCAAAGAACACCACCAGCTCGATCCGGATCAGCCGTACGCCGCGGGGCACGAGATCACTAGAGGCTGACGCCCTCCAGTTTCGCGATCAGCGTGTTGCGATCCTCGACCGATCTCAATCGCACCGTTAGAGCTTCGCTCTTAACCGGTACCTGGGGCGGCAGAGAGACGGCAATGCCGGGAATATTTTCGGCAGCCCACCGCCTGAAACGAGGCAACTTGTTGGGGCCGCTGATAGGAAGGGTGTGAATATATCTGAAAGTCATGACTGCTTCTTTCCGAATGCGGGCGATGCCATGGCACAGGCGGCCAGGTTTGCTCCGCAGTTTTCGTGTCGGGTTGCGAGAAACCTGACGCCAATGTCGCGGTCGCAACTATTGGCGCCAGGCAATCAGCGTCCGGCACTAACCCTTCGGATAGGAAAGATATAACGCATGGTGAGCGCGAAACCCGTTAGCTCCATCGTCGGCATGTCAGACACCAGAACCTTGCCGCTCGGTCAACCCCAGGATCAGGCGGCCAGAGTGACGGCGGGCATGCCAGCACCCCGGCTCGGCATCGAGCTTCCGTACAAAATCGGCAAGCGCGATATCACCCAGCCTGTCCGCCGCCGATTGTGGAGAAAACCATCGTCTTTTTCGGTGCGCTTTTTCGCGCCAGTGGGTCAAAGTGCCACGCACGTTCATACCGAATATCGTGACACAGCAGACAAGCTGAGGCTTATCGTTGAGGGTCTTGATATATCTGTATGTCATTACCGGAGCCGGGGACATGTCGCCAATAATTCCTGCCACCTTAAACGCATGTCGCGAGGCCATGACGAGGGGCGGACGCGCTTTCACGAGCGGACCATTGGGCACGATCCAGCGCACGCGCTCACGGTCCGTGACAAGCAGCACCTTGCGCTCGCCGTCGCGCCCGATCCGCCAGGGAAGTACTCCGACCTGCTGCAACTGACCTCTGTCATCAGGTGACGAGACGATCCGGCTTGCTGTCGTAGCGCGTGTCATTGTCCCGCGGTCTCCGCAAGCCAGCGAAAGGGCAGCCGGAACTCGTTGCGCTTGCAACTATGAGGCTTGCGTGCGGCTCTCAGTGGAACGGAGGTTTCACACCAAGGGCACCGGGCGGCGGCACCCGGCAGTTGACGGTTGCAGGCAGGACAGACTGGAAGGGGGCGAGGGTGGGACATTAAAACGCTCCATGGCTACGTCGCGCGAGCGACGCATAACGAACCGCACTTTCAATTGCGTGGTTCCCGGAGCGGCTGGGTCTATGGCGGCGTTAAAGGTTCAGTGCTGCCAGCTCCGGGTTAGGGAACGTGCCTGATCAATAAGCCTGAAAAATAGGGATTTCATGGTCGTTTTCATGATGCTTATCTGGGCAAGGATCGCGTTGCCTGCAAGGTGACCTTTTGCCGCACGATAGGAATGATGTCGGACCATTCGCGCCAAATCGTACGTGAACGAACCTTGTGACATCCACTCAGCGGCAACAAGTTCTGCGTCACTTTATGGCCTTACTGTCAGACCCAGAGCTTTTCGCTTGAACGCGCGGACGGCGATCGAGACATTGATGGAGGTTTTGCAGACGTAGCTGTTATCTAACAACAGACCTGACCGGTCGTTGCACAGCACTGACGATTCGAGCGCCTGCTCAGCTAGGTTGCGCCCCCACTCGTTGTAGAAGAACGTGCTTCCATCGGTAAAGCCAAGCCCGGTGCTCTGGTATGTCGGTCGAGCTTGTAGCGATCTTAAGGCGGCAAGATAAGCGGCATCGTTGTCCGACCTGCGTCCAGCGATCAATGCTTTTCCCAGAGATTTCCGATCGATGCTGGGACGCCTCCAAATAATGAAGCGGTTCTCAACCAGATCAATGTACTCATCGAGACCAGCAACGGGGATCGAGTGGACGGCGACAGGTTGATAGAACATGAATGGATCGCTCTCTTCGGCGGCCGCATTCGCCCGGAAACACATAACCGCTTCGAGCGATGCCACTATCTCCGGCCAGGCTTTTAGGACGGAGGAAATCACCTGAGGGGCGACTCCAGCCTTTCGCCAGAGTGCATGTATTAAAGCAAGAGCAATCCACCGTGGCTCGCCTGTCGTCTCGTTAGCCGCGTTAGCAATCGGTGCAAGGCAGGCCTCGTCCCCACATAGGATAGCGGCTACGTCAGCCAGAGTAGCATGATCAAGACCAAAATTGGTCTTGGCAAGCAGGGCAGGAAACAAGGTGGTAACCTCTGAAAAACACCCTGTTCTCAACAAAGAGAACAAAGACCAGTGGAGCGACTGACTTGGCGAACGACCCGATCGCACGCGTGCGATCGGGTGGCGCTCCTGCTTTGAGGCGCAGCGGCTCCGGTCTGGCTTGAGGTCCAATAATCATCACCGATGCGTTCCTCCCGGACAGCATGAGTCGAGCTGGGCCGCCGCTCGTGATCGCCTAGATGACCCCTAACGCGTCCATAGCTTCCGCGACCCGAACAAATCCGGCGATGTTTGCACCAAGGACGTAATCCCCCGGCGCGCCATATTCCTCGGCTGTTTCCGCGCAGACATCATGGATCGCACTCATGATGTCTGCGAGGCGCGCCTCCGTTTGCTCAAACGTCCAGCTGTCACGGGAAGCGTTCTGTTGCATTTCCAAAGCAGACGTGGCGACCCCTCCTGCATTAGCGGCCTTGCCAGGCGCGAACATGACGCCTGCCGCCTGAAACAACCTTACAGCCTCGGGAGTCGACGGCATATTTGCACCTTCTCCCACCGCGATGACGTTGTTTCTGACGAGCGTCTTTGCGTCTTTACCAGTCAGTTCGTTCTGCGTTGCACAGGGCATAGCCACGTCACAGGGGACATCCCAGATTGATCCTCCCTCTACAAAGCAAGCGTCCGACCCCTTGAGCTTCACGTATTCCGAGATGCGTCCTCGGCGGACCTCCTTGATCTCCTTGACCAAGGCGAAATCAATCCCGTTTTCATCAACGACATAACCGTTTGAATCGGAGCAAGCGACAATCTTCCCGCCGAACTCGCTTACTTTTTCCATTGTATAAATTGCAACGTTGCCCGAACCAGAAACCGACACACGCTTTTCTGAAAAGTCCATTCCCTTGGAGGCCAGCATCCTGCGCACAAAGTAGCTCGCCCCATAACCTGTCGCTTCTTTGCGAGCGCGCGAACCGCCATAGAACAGGGCTTTCCCGGTCAGGACTCCCGCCTCAAATCGATTGGTGAGCCTCTTGTACTGGCCAAACATATAGCCAATCTCACGACCGCCGACACCGATGTCGCCAGCGGGAACATCGGTGTATTCGCCAATATGTCTATGAAGCTCAGTCATGAACGACTGACAAAAGCGCATAATTTCGCCATCAGATCGTCCGCGCGGATTGAAGTCGGATCCGCCCTTCCCTCCACCGATGGGCATACCGGTCAAGGCGTTCTTGAACGTCTGCTCGAATCCGAGGAACTTGATGATACCGACGTTGACCGAGGGATGAAACCGAATGCCGCCCTTATAGGGACCCAAAGCAGAGTTGAACTGCACGCGGAATCCGCGATTGATTTGGACCTGACCGTTGTCATCCACCCAAGGCACACGAAAGATGATCTGCCTCTCCGGTTCACAAATCCGCTCGATAAGGGCGTTTTCCGCATAACGCGGATGTTTAGCAATGACTCTTCCAAGGCTCTCCAGGACTTCGCGCACGGCCTGGTGGAACTCGAACTCTCCTGCGTTTCGGCGCAAGACTTCATTGAGAATGGGTTCGAGTTTTTCGTCGACGTGAACCATCAAATACTCCGTTTTTTTAATAGCTTAAGGAAGATCGGCATGGGCAAGGCAGCCTGATCACTGCCGGCGAGGGTGACTGCCTTGGCTCGTCAGACATCGGGGTTCTTTGACCTCACTCGCTCGGACATCATCGCCTGGAAGTTCGACAGCAGGATTATGCATCCGCCGATGACGACCCAGGCGTCTACGCCTTCTCCGTAAGCGTAGAACCCGACGACCGCAGCCATGGGTACACGCAAAAAGTCGATAGGCATGATGACAGATGCATCGAGGCGCTTAAGCGCCTGTGCCTGGCAGTAATGCGCACTCAAGGCACCAACGCCGGCAACCATCATCCACGGAATATCGGACAGGCTAACGTCCCTCCAGTCCGTCAACGCGGCCAGCAGTCCCAGCGGCAGTTGAATGAGGATCATCCAGACCACGATGATTGCTGGTGAGCATTCTTTCGTGAGCTGCTTGACGAGAATTAAGGAAAGCCCATAGCCGGCGGCCGCCAGCAGCACTAAACCAGCAGCCGGATCAATGACGCCGAATCCTGGACGCACTATCACCAGAACACCGATGAAACCGCCAAGGGTTGCGAGAAGCCGAGGCCCGGTTAGCTGCTCCTTGAGAAAAAGCCAGGCGAAAAATGCGACCCAGATCGGCATCGTAAATTCGAGTGCAAAGACCGAGGCCAGTGGGAGAGAGACCACGCCAATGGTCCAGAAATACTGGGCGGTGAAGTGAACGACGTTTCGGGCGAGATGCCTTGGAAACAGTTTCTTCTGAAGGATCTGCGGCAGGAGTGACCGTCCCACCAGCAAAATTACGCCGAGACCGACGAGAGCCCGGAAAAACAGCACCTGTCTGATCGACAAGGTCGATGCGAGCTCGCGAGACCCGACAGCCATGCTTATGAAGGACGCCATGCTCAGCGCCATCCAGCCAAGTCCCTGCGCAAAACCTGCCCGCCCCCGCATTCCAGTAAAATGTGTGTCTTTTTCCATGATTGCTCCGGACAGCTTGTGCTGCCGCGATAAGGGAAGCCTTGGTCCACTTTTGTTGGCCAAACATCTGAAGCACCATACGAAACAGATGTTGTTGGTGCGTTCAAAGGGCGGAGGAACGTGCGCAAGCAAGCGCAGACATCCGGTCCTGCAGACCTTTCTTGCGTCGATATCATCGCGTTCAGAGGTGGCTGAAGGCTTCCGCGGCTGCTCGTCGTAAACCGGCACGGCCGACCCGGACGACAGTCAATTGATTTCTGTGTCCATCGCGAGAATTCCACTCCCCGCGCTGCCCGGGCTTAAGGCCCAAGAGCGCCACGCCAACAGGCGTCAATACAGACAAGCGGCCCGCGTCTGCCAGCACTTCATTCGGGAGAACAAGGGTAACCTGGCGTTGCTGCCCCTCTACATCATACGAGACAGTTGATCCTAGGCAGACCGTGTCGAGCGAGACCTGTTCGTCTGCCAAGACCCAGGAGTTTTCCAGCTTCTCACTCAAGTCGGGGCCGACGTCGAAATCATTGGTCAGGGCCACGAGCGTCAGGCGGCTAAGTGTGTGAAAGTCTGTTGCTCCGATTATGGGCATGGTTTGGCTGAGTGAAGACATGTTTATTGTGACCTGCGCAACAACCCCATCGCTAGAGGAAGGGCGTTGACTTGTTTGAAGAGAGACTTGCCGCAGATGGTAAGGCGAACGTGTTGACGTAGCCACTCTGGATCCGGCAGGCGACAGTGGCTGGACCCGGTTACGATCCTGCGATGGGGCAGACCCTGAAAGCGCTCACTGCGCGTCTTTTGCTCTCGTTCAACATCAACCTAGCATTTATGGAAGGTGCCATGAAGTCAAGGGCACTTGCCGAGATCAAAAGCGCCGGGCAGCGTCTCACGGAGCGCTTCTTGACTTCCCCCTCAGGCATGCCATGATTAGGGCACCATGTTGAAAATTGGCAATTCACATAAATTTCGCCTCTGCCGAGAGTATCCCGTCGAAGGATACTAGCCCGGGACGTAGACTGCTGTCGCGCGTCTGAACCCGGGCTTTGATCCTGCGGGATTGCGCGACCTCACCCTCCACAAGCAGTCTTTTTAAAACGCAGCTATTCGGCCGCGGTACGAGGCATATGAAATGAACACCACTGATTACACAAAGCCGTCCATCATCGTCCGGCAGACTGACCACGCTCGTCTGACCGCTCTTGCACTGGCGGCACCGGGGCGCGACCTCGACGATGCCGAGAAGTTGCTTATCGAACTTGAGCGTGCTGATGTCGTAGAGGATGACCAGTTCCCCGCAGACGCAGTGGCGGTCGGGTCGACGGTATCCTACATGACGGAAGGCGGAGCCAGAAGGACGGTTACTCTTTGTTACCCCGGCCTCGCCGACATCGAACGCTCAATGGTCAGCGTGCTGACCCCGATTGGAGCTGCTCTTCTTGGTCTTTCTCCCGGGCAGCAGATCGAGTGGAACGGTCGCGACGGGCATACACAAAAGTTGACCGTCCTTGAGGTGACGGCCGACCTAAAGGTCAACGCCTCTTAAGACCCTCATTCCGGATGATACGAGAACCCGTGCCGCTTACTGTCCTTCTGAGGCTCATAAGCCATACTTCATGAAGGATCACTTTTCAGGGGGCAGACCACACAGGCTACATCAATTGACCCACCTTGCGCAGGCGGGGTAGATTAACTGCGTCCGGAAAACCTAAATCGCTCATGAGAGAGTGTCATTTCGCCCCCCCAGCCGGAACCGACCCCTGGATGCAAGACCGAGGAAAATAGAAGCTTTCGATATCGCGAGCCAATCGTTGTGGGATATCGAAAGGACTCCTGCGCGCCATTCGAGGCTCACTGTCAGTTCGATCTTAGCGTACGATTTTTAGCAAATCTTGTTCCGACCTCTACTTCACGTCGTGATCCCCTGCTTAGACCCGACGAAACTCCCTCATCCTTCGGTATGAAATAGGTCCGGATACCTTCTGGCTTAGCTTTAGCATCACGAAGTTTTCGTGCTGTGAACCGTCAAGAGGAAAGTAAATCGAGCCTATCCTTTTAAAATTACGTTTCTGGTAAAACAAAATTGCCCGGGCGTTCTGCGCGTTCACCGACAACCAATACGTATCAATTCCAATACCACGCAGGTTTTGATCTAGGCGCTCCAACAGACGCGTTCCAATACCTGAATTCTGGTACCGTTCCTGAACGTATAAGGTTGTTACTTCGCACTTCACACTCGGGCTACCAGGACATTTAGTGTCCATGTGGGCACGCAAGTAACCGAGTAGGTTCCCCTCCAGCTCGCATTTTAAGACTATCTGATTTGCATCTTGCAGGTGCTGAAGAAATTTCTCAGGCGCAAATTCTGTTAAAACAAAATCAGCGTATGATTTTACTACGCCCCTAGTAGCATAAGTATGTAACCAGACGCCTATGGAGAGAGCTGATAACGCGTTAACATCATCGCTATTAGCAAACTCTATTTTTATGTTCGACTCCGGCATTTTCACAGCTTGGCGTATACAGTTGCGGTTTTGAAACCATAGAGGTCCGAAAAGTCATCGATCCGAACGCTCTGTACTAAGAACCCTTCTTCCTCCAATACGGCGGCGTAGTTGTGCGACCACGAAAATTCAGAACCTCCCGCCACCCCTTCTGACGAGGGCAAAGCATCAATCTCGAAATAGAGTGGTTCCAACATTATCGCAATGTAGAAGCGATCAAAGCGAGCTCGAATTGAGGAAAATAACTTTCGCAAACTTTCCGGCGAAAAATACTCAAAAACCCCGCCGTTCACAATAACACAACCATTTTCAGAAGCGTCTTGTTCCACCCAATCCTGACCTGATCGAAGTTGGAAATGAAGTCCAGGGACTCGCCTCTGTGCCAGCCTTACTCGGTGTTCGGATATATCGATCCCGGTCAAGTCGATCTCCGGAAACGATTTAGAGAGTTTTGCGAGGAGGTATCCATCGCCAGTGCCGATCTCGCAAATATGCGATGGACTGCAATGACGAATAAATTCCTCACACTCACGATAAACTCTGTTAAACACCGGCAGGTACTCCCTGCGGTATCTCGTGAGGTCGGCACCTCCAGCTGCCACAATCGCGGTATCAGTTGCCCTGCGCCATCTGTCCTTGTGAAGAGCCTCCAAGGTGACTGGTCTAACTGTCGCCAAATGACGTATGTATTCTTCCACGCAGCTGCTCCACCACGTATAGTCTGGGCCTGCCGCGCCCTTATCTATTAAATATCGAAAGTAACTCGGATACACTTGCCTTATGCTGGCTCCGATGATTCTCTTAGCCCTAACCGCAGTTTTTGATGTAATGATCCTGGTCATTTACGACCGTCCGTTTTTCTGGAATCTAAGCGGATGTCACTAAGCTGGAGCGGTGCGCCGAACTCATCATATGGATTTTTGAACGTGAATGCCTCCGGCGAGATACCGGACCGCCATAATTTCTCTAATCGCGACGCGCCTTCTTCCCAAGTCGGCTGTTCAAGCGTCCACCACATTGCATAGCCGGGCTCTTCCATTTCCTGAAAATAATTCCGGCGGTTTGCAAGGCCGCGGAGGTGCATTCCCGAATAGACAAAACTGTAGAGGCTGCTGAGATCAATCCAGCATGAAAGCGCTGAGGCTTCCTGCACTGTCTCAATGGTTACCCCACCAGCGTAGTATTCGGGCGCAGTGAACGCTCCCCACCTTCCCCAATCTCGCTCAAAGAACGATAGGTGTTCGTTGCGATCTACTGGATGCGCCACACCTAGACATCCAGGCGCTTCATCTGCCTGTCTATATACTGCCTGTGTCAATATCAGAAACGGCCGCATCTCTTCCGCAGCAAGCGGATGATTCGTTCTCGCAAAGTTTACGACAGCAAGCCGTCTCGTTCCATTGGCTTTAGCATCTCTATCGCTACCGTTTGACTGACTCACCTATCACCTCAATCAAATCTGACATCGCTTTTTCTGAAGTTGCAGGAGTGAGGTAGTTGCACTCCACAATGTCAGGCGCCAGATGGATATGCTTCTTCCGGGCCTTCTGATATATCGTTGTATACAGTGACCTGTCCTGCGTGTTCAGATCGTGCTCAGAACGGATGTCGTCTTCAGTTCCGGTGAGTTTGAAGCTAAAGACACCGCCATGCAGACAAACCGACTCCGCTGCTTTCTTTTCACCTAACTCGCCTACCAGACCGTTCCAGAAGTACGATGCCTTCTGCGCTATCTCCGCATAGACGGTCCCTGTTTCCAGCTCATTCAAGACGGCTAAGCCAGCAGACATCACCACAGGATTACCTGAAAAGGTTCCTCCTTGGTATACCTGCTGCGTCGTTAGAAGCTTCATGATCTCTCGCCCACCTCCGTAAGCGCCCACAGGAAGGCCGCCGCCAATTATCTTTCCAAATATAGTCAGGTCGGGCTTGACCTCGGGAATGTGGTTCACCGGCCCATAATTGAAACGGAAACCTGTAATCACTTCATCATAAACCAGCAGCGCCCCAATCTCGTCGCATATTTGTCGAAGGCCGTGAAGGTATTCAGAGGAAGGCTTCAAGATAGTCGCGTTGCACATGATCGGCTCGATCAGGATGCAAGCAATTTTAGTTCCATGCTCAGCTGCTACAGCGCGGATCTGGGAAATATCATTCACGTCAACAAGTATGTTGGTGTCCTGAGCTCGCGGATCGATCCCTCTTCTGAGAGCTTCTTCTTGCACAGCGTCCTGCACAGAGTCGGCGTGACCATGGTACCCGCCCCTCATTCGAACCACAGAGGTCCTACCAGTAAACGCCTTAGCTAATCTCACGGCCGACATAACCGCTTCCGTGCCGCTATTAACAAATCGTACCTGCTCAAGATGAGAAGCGCTGGCGCACAGGCGTTCTGCAAGCTCAAGCTCTATGGCTGATCCGGTTGCGGTTACTTGGACATTTTCGGACGTCGAACGGATCGCTCGCACGACGCTTGGATGTGAGTGACCTAGGATTACGGGACCAAAACCATAGAGAAAGTCTCTATATGTCTGGCCATCGGTGCAATAGAGGAGTTCACCCTGAGCTTTTTCTACAAAAAGGGGATTACTGTGAACGTTTTTACACGCTCGTAGCGGGGAACTTACGCCTAAGGGAATGACATGCTCTGCTCGCTGTTGAAGATCCTCGAAACCGGGTTCTGCCAACAATTTTTCTTCAGGTTTAGCCATTCCACTACTCCGTTTAACTGTCTTTCCGTTGGGATTAAGTCCAATATTCGACACGTAATTCACTTCACGAGGAATCATATTCCAAGGCAGACGTTTCCTCATAAAGTCCCAATATCCATCAATGGGCGCACTCGCTCCTGTTTGAAGAGTAGCTTTAAGTTGCATCCTGCTGCTACTCGCCGCAGCCGTTACCACGGCCCGCTCTACGTCAGGATGTGTTTGTAGTACGGACTCAATTTCACCCAACTCTATTCGGTGACCATCGATCTTTACCTGCCCGTCTCTCCGTCCAAGAAAAACTACTTCACCATCGGAAATGCGGCCAAAATCACCGGTGAGATAAAAGCGCTGGGTTGTACCGCCCACGGGCGCGAGTACGAATCTCGCCTCATCCCCTCCTATATAGCCGTCAAAAACACCAGGCCCACTAATCCCAATCTCTCCAGTAGCATTGGCCTCTGCTAGGTTTCCTTGGGCATCAAAGATACCAATGCAGTGATTATCTATCGGCTTCCCTAAAGATGGAGCTTCCTCGATTTCTTCAACAAACATCTTCTGAGTAGCGGCAATCGTCGCTTCGGTAGGCCCATATCCGTTGAACACGAGTTGCGAATGGCCGATCCCTATATTGATAGCCCGTCGCGAAATTGGCTCTCCTCCAAAACTGATGAGACGCAATTTTTTGTTCAGATGCTCACCCACTCTGAAAAAGATTGATTGTGGTAGTTCGCATACAGTTACCCCAGTCAGGTCCATAAGCTTAGCGAGTTCGGCAGGGTCCTTACGTTGTCGTTCGCTTGGAAGAACGAGGGCTCCGCCATTCATGAATGCCAAACTCAGTTCCTGAAACGACACGTCAAATGAAGGCAGGGCATAAGCTAAGACCCTATCGTCTGCAGCCATCAAATAGAGCTTGCTGAGCGCTTTTCCATAATGAGATAGTGCTTCGTGAGTGATCGGCACGCCCTTCGGTACGCCTGAGCTTCCGGATGTGAATAGTATGTAGGCGACGCCGGATCGGTCATAAAATTTCATTTCACTCGGTGGTTCTTGCGCTAAGGACTGCAAGACGATTGAGGCTTGGTCCTCTGCGTCATGAGCAACTTTTGATTTGAAAGATACATGCCAACGTGCTTGCACTTGGCGAGCAACATGCTGAACGCGATTCTGCGCCTCGAAAGGACTAACTGGGACGGCGATAGCCCCGACCGAAAATATTGCCAGAAGCACCACCAACGATGAGCGCGTCCTCGTAGATTGCAAAATCACAGGCTCGCCTGGCGCAACTCCCTCCTCTTTTAAGAGGTCCCGGGCAGCAAGTACGTGGCCGAGCAATTCCTTATATGAAAGGTGTCCGGCTGCATCCACGATAGCCACCGCATTCGGAGCCCTATCGCACTGCTCGCGAACCGCCGAAAACAAAGTTGTGGTGGTATATTGAACCTGCGGCCCACAAATCAGCATTCTCTGGCCCTAAGTCGCTTTGAAAATGGACACTGAGTTGGTGCCCCCGAAACCAAATGCGTTGTTTTGAATGAAGAGCTCCCCAGCTTGCGCGATGACCGGATCGGGGGAAAGCTTAATTGGGTACTCCAGTTCCTCTTCGCTAATGGCGTTGGGAGGTAGTTTTCGCAATCTGGCGGACAGGGCTGAAACAACATTGCCTAGCGCTCCCGCAACCCCCATAAGATGACCGGTTAATCCCTTGATTGCCGCAATGTCCGTCTCAGCATACGCTTGAGCGAAATACGCTGCTTCTGCCGCGTCATTCGCACGGCTTCCCGTTCCATGCGCGAATAAAAAGCCAATCTGTGACGACTTCAACCCCGCCAACTCAACCGCCCGCGCCATACAATTAGCGATGCCTTGCGGCGACGGGTTCGTAGGGTGCGAAGCATCATTCGAACTGAAAACAGTAAGAAGCTCGGCGTACGGGATCCGCTTAGCCTTACTTTGCAACACAAGAACAGCGGCACCCTCAGATATTGTTATATATTTACGGCGTTTGGAAAAAGGCCGGCAGGGCTCATCACCGAGAACACCTAACGTCTCGAACCCCGCAAAAATGCGCTCTGAAAACGCGTCGGTCGCGGCGACTAGGACTGTGTCGAACAAGCCGTCGCGAATAAGGCCAAGCCCGATCTCGAGGGCTGCATTTCCGGAAGCGCAAGTGTTATGAACCGTAATAACTTCAAGAGGAAACGGGCCGACGGACGCCAATGCACGGCCGTAATTTGAGGCGGACTGAAGATCATATCTATTTCTTTGGCCGGTCTCTTCTCGTCTCTCCCAACAGAAGGGACGAAGATGTGGCTCTAAGTTTCCTATGATGATGGCGGCCCTGCCTGCGTCTGCAGAACTAGTTAGCCCCGCATCTGACATCGCTTGGAGCGCTGCGTACCGCAAGTACATGCTAGAAATATCGTCTCCAGCTCTTGTCGCGCCTAGCCTTTCAAGTTCCTCGGCTAGCTCCCCGATGACTTCTGTAGAAATCCTACCGCAAAACGCTTCGTATTTCGAAGTGCGATAGCATCCTTTGTGAAGTCGGAAGCAATTACGCTTATTGAACAATCCATCGAGAAGAGCCTCCGTGCCCAAACCGAAAGGGGTAACCACGCCCACGCCTGAAACGAACACTGTCAACGTGGAATCTCCCTTATTGTCCGAGTTTTAAGTTCGGCACCGTTGATGCGGTAGACCATCTGACTTACTTCGCCAGAGGCAAGACTACGTAAAGATTGCAACTCCGCTTCAACAGGGAAGGATTGCGGCGGGGACGAAGCACCATCGAATTGAAACTCCAGATCCATAATCTCGCTGGGTTCCAGCCGAAGATAGGCGACGCCGCCGCAGAGCTCGTCTCTCAACTCCCAAAAAACGTGTGCGCATGCATTGCTTGCGCTAGCGAATTGCGCGGCAGCTACTAGGGAAAATAGAAGCCCTTTTTCAAGTCCATCAATGGTTATGTTTCCACCCTGAGCACCTTTTAAGATGTTCAGCGTAGTCGCGGCAGTGCTCGTAGTAGCCACAGCGAAGTGTTGAGCGGAGGGACCGCCTCCTTGCGGATCTATGCAACTCTGCTCAAAGGCCGAAATAGCATCAATATTTCCAGCAGTTATTGAAACGATAATACGATCTCGAACATCTATGTTTGCTTCTGCAGCTAAGCAGAGACACTTTCGGGTAAAGTCATCCCGCAACCCATCTCCTTTGGCGGGCAGAGGTGAGCCCCGCCCAGACCTCAATTCATTTTTGAAGCATTGGAACCGATCTGGTTCCAATACACGCAGGTCGCGCAAAGCCACACGATACATCTCAACACCAGTCGTTCACGGTCTTGAGCCGTTGACTGTCTCCTCAGTGACGCTGAGCAAATCGCTCACGGTCGTCACGTCGACCATGTCTGCTTCATTGAAAACGATACCATAATGGCGCTCAATCCCCACTATCACGTCGATACGGGCTAATGAGTCTATACCGAGATCCTCACCTATATCATCAGATGGACGGATCTCCCTCGACTCATCGAGTTCGCCCACCCGTTTCAGAATATTGTGGACAATGGTATTGATGTCGTCAGACATTGTTCGATTTCCCTTTCACATAAGTCCGCCGTGGATTTCCAAATCTGTTGCAGACAGGTAAGAAGAATTCTCGAGTACTCCCAGGCAAAAGCCGGCGATCTCCGCCGGATTCGCGATCCGTTTGCAGTCAATCATTGTCTCAACGCGGCTTCTTTGAACTGGGGAAAGGTAGTTGATGAAGCCGCAGTCAATAAAACCTGGCATGACGGTGTATGATCGTATGCCTTTACTCGCATACTCCTTCGAAACGCCTCGTGCGAAGGCATTAAGGCCAGCCTTCGAAGCCGCGTATGATGCCGTGCCGAAATTGCTTCTCGAAGCGAGACCTGATGAGATATATTGGAATATCCCGAAGCCTTGCCTTATGTAATGAGGAAGAATAGCCTTAGTAACGCGAACTGCCCCCAACAAGTTAACGTCCAAAACGATTTTCCAATCCTCCATGTCGGCTTGGCCGGTAAGCTTTGGGCGATCTATGGCACTGCAATACACTAAGGCATCAATTCCTCCCAATCGCTCCAATGCTGTTTTGACTCCTTTCTCAACGCTCGCTTCGTTAGTGACGTCGAGATGCAGAAGTGAATCGCCTCCATTGGAGTTAAAAGTCCCCACTACCGAATGTTCCCTTTCTAACGCTGCTTTGGATATCTGCTCTCCCAGACCGCTGGAGGCCCCAATCACTAAAATTCGCATCGGTCACCGCAGCGCTTCACGCATTGGTGTGGTATCCACCAGTAGCGTATATCTGAAGCCGGTTTGATTTCCCGGCGCGAGCAAGACAGGCGACACGCCATGCGAGACGGCCTCGTCCTTGACGCCAAAGCCGGCAAGTGGCTCGCTAAGAGTGAACCGCTCAGTCGCCTCCGGCCCTAACTCTTCCGGCCGCTTACCGCTATCTTCCACTTTGCCGATAAAACTTTCGCCGCCCTCGATGTTTTCGCGGGCTACGAGTATGACGAAGTCAAATGCTTCCCCATCTTGATGCATGACCGCTGGAGAGACATCTGCCCTCGGTCTTTCAGTGGACACAATCTGCGCCACCATATGTATCCCAACCGAGATCGGATACCGAGCGTCTTCGTTAAACCATTCAGTCTGAGTTACGGCGGACCAGGCGCAAAGTTGCAGGACTGGATTCCGTAATACCTCGTCTGGAATTGCGTGGAAATACCTGTACTGGCCTACATGTTCCGGATTATGCGAGGCCTGGTAGTAAGGTGCTTTAGGCCGACCGTCGGCGTCAGCGATTTCCTGAATCCAGGAAATGGTTTTGGTCCAGGGTGTATAAATACCCCGTCCGTAACGCCGATATCGAGTCCCAGCTTTATCGTATGGGTCAAGTGGCATTTGGCGGTAAGCATCAATTAAGCTATCTAGCGCCCTCTCTATCCCAAGTTGCTTGACCGTTTCGTTCAAGGAGAAACGGCGGTAGCCGGCCGACCAAATTCCAGAACTAATTTCTGATTGAAGAAAAGATGTGTCTGCGTTGATATTCATAGGATAATACCCTCCCAGATAGCTAACTCAGCTCCGCTTCCAACCCTGACTAGATAAATTCTGGAAGTCAATCTGGCAAAATCTACCACTTATTCACAAAATTGTGAGTTGATAAGCCTACTCCTAGTTGCTTCTTTCGAACAGACTGCAGGGCCGCCAAAATCAATTTTCTAATGGAAGTTGCATGGGTAACCGTTCGCTGAACTCGTTAAATGTCTTGCGCGAAGTCATAGTGACCTCTGGCCCGCTTATGTTGGCGATGTCAGGTTACGCGCTCACGATGATCGTAGACCGCATATGTTTAACGCTGCACTCGAAAGAGAGCCTGGAGGCCTTTGGGCCGTCTGTTTTCACATCAATGACGATGTTGACATTCGGGACTGGCTTCGTCTTTTCCATGCAAGCGTACATAGCCTCTTCCTCAACAGAGGGTGGCGCGCCGGTCTTCGAAAAACGGTTCGGCGACACTGTTGCGATGGCGGGTGTTGTAGCTGCCATTGTGACAGCCTTTTTTCCTGTTATTATTTTTGCCACAGCAGTAAGCGGGCGGCCAACAGCTGTCGTCAATTTAGAGCAAAGTTATCTATTGGTAGCTTGGGCCTATATTCCAATAGTTATATTCAATACGGCCTGGACATGCCTCTTCACAGCCTTGGGAAAAACTTCAATTGTTTTTAGGACCAACTTCGTCGGGCAGACAGTCTCCGTCTTAGCGTCAATACTTTTGATTTTCGGTATCGGCCCCCTGCCAGAACTGGGAATTATAGGAAGTGGGATCGGGACGTTGCTCGGTACTGCGCTAATATCGGTAGGATATTTTGTGCAAGCACCGGCGCCATACCGGAAAGAATTGAAAACCACGTTCACGTACCCCGTGGCTGCTCTGGTGAAAATCCGGACAAGGATCAAGAACGGCGTGTTTGTTGGGCTGACGGACGCGTCCGACGAGGCTGGCAATACAGCAATAATGTGGGCAACAGGCCTACTGGGTGCGGCGTCATTGGCCGCTAATAATTTCAATATCATCCTAAATTGGATAGCAGTCTTACCGATGATCGGTCTGGGCGACGGAGCAAACGCGATTGCCGGGAAGAAAGCGTCCGCCGGAGACCGTGAAGGCGTTCAACAAACACTTCTCGCGTCGATTGGCCTCGCATGGTTGTATGGCGCAATAATAACTGTCTCACTTTATGTCGGAGCCACGCACGTTTCGGATGCCTTTTCACTTCGAAACTACGGTGCAGACGTTTGGGCGATGTCGATTGGAATCACTCAAATACTATGGCTATACGCGGCTGCATTTGGATTATCGTATCCGACAGCTCGTGTACTGCAAGCCGTGGGCTTGAGTTCTTTCGTCCTCAGAACGAGGCTCTTCGTCATGTTTGGCTTAAGCGTTACAAGTGCGTTTTGGATTTCGACCACCTTTCCCCACGAACAGAACGCAGTTGTCTACATTTGGATTTCGCTATCGCTGTTCGAGCTGCTTGTCGGGATCGTTTTGCTAGCCCGACTTACCCTCTGGGCGCGAACTCCGCGCCGCGCTGAGCTTCGAATTAACACTAATTAAATGAAAGGTAATATCATGGATCTGCGAAGTGAACAGTTCATATTGCCCGAAAACGCAGCGAACGAATACGAGGTCAACGGCGTATATCACGCAAAATCGTTAGTTTCCTCCACTTGGTTAGAGAGGTTGCGCGAAGTTATTGATAGAGAGATGGCGGAAGCCAAATCAAAACATTTCGCATTCAAGAGTGCCGATAGAGGGCGCTTTGTGGGGTCACAAGATATATGGCGCACCGACGAAGTGTGCTCGGAATTCTGCCTCAAATCCGAACTTCCACGCGTATGTTCCGAGTTAACGCACTCGACCCGGATAAACTTGTTTTTCGACCATCTTTTTGTGAAGGAGCCAGGTTCGGGTCATGTAACGAGTTGGCATAATGATTTTCCGTACTGGCCGATAAAAGGCGATCAAATAGTAAGCTCTTGGGTGGCGCTAGATGATGTGACTGAAGAGAATGGAGCATTAACATTCGCATTAGGTTCGCACCGTTGGAACGCTGCTCTCCAGCCGGCGACTTTTGCTGAGAAAGAAGGGAGTAAATACTCAGATAGCGATCTTGAGAAGTTAGTCGGGAGCTTGGGCTTTTCTGAAACACCACAATTTCGAATGTTCGAGATGCAAGCTGGTGACTGCTTGTTCTTCCACAGCCATGCTGTCCACAACGCGGGGGCAAACCGATCGCTGGACAAGCTCCGCCGCGGTTACGCCGTTCGTTATACGGGTGATGACGTCGTCTATGATCCTCGTGCTGGCGTGCACAAGATGATGCTAGAGCCAACATTAGTTGCGGGAGGGCCGATCACAAGCACCCGTTTTCCTCAAGTCTGGCCTCAACACGAGGAACGGTCATGAGAATCGATTCAGATCATCTTCAAACTGCTCTGGACAATGCGCTCGATCTGCTGCGATCTGAAAAACAGTTGGGATCGTCGGCGGGCCTTTCTGACATCATTGAAGATTCCCTTGATCTAATGAACATTCTCGTCGCCGTCGAGGACGAAGTAGGTGTTTCGCTCAACGACGATCTAATTTTCGAATTAGATCTGACGTCGAAAGAAGCGTTTGTCAGGGGATTACAGAGCATGGTCATGAGCTCGTGATGTCTGGGCAAGTTGATGCGCCTTATGGCCCGACATCAGTGAACTGTGTCTTGAATTCACTCCGGATTTGCTCAGAGCGGGATGATCCGATCGGAGATTTGCTCTTTGGCGGGCTCCTCTATGCTGGTGTCGATGACGATCCTTGCCAGGGGACATTGGCGAGGGGATGGCAATATATCCGTACGCTCTCTGGAGCCGTTGATATCGATCAGTTTTGGGACAGCGTGACGGTCTATACGGACGAGACCCTAAGGGAAGCGTTGTTCACCAACTGCCAAGCAACATGGCGATTGGTGGACATCGACAAAAGCGCGCTCCGAGAATGGTGTCATCTAGAACACTCTGAAGTCGATTCCGGCCATACTTTCATCATCGAGCAGGGTAATTCCGATCTCTTCGGAGTGGACTCGACCGCCTTCAGTACAACGAGGGTATCAAGGAAACCGCTCGAAAACAGACTTAAATGCTATCCAGTCCAATTGAGGATATTTGACTGGGTTTCTTTCAAGGGTCAACTGGAGTCTGTTAGCGCAGGTGAGCGCTTCGAGCGAAAATCCAAACTAGCATTACAAAATATTGCCTTTGTTGAAGAGCTTGGAGAGCGATGCAGCGGGCCATTGCGGGCGGCAAACCATAACGAGCTTCATCGCGCCGCTTCCACGCTGCTTTTGGCATTATCAGATTATCGATTTTGGTCCTCACACGGCCTACGGTCATCGGATGCTGCACAGCCACTCAAGGCCGCCACGCTATCTCACTACGGCGCACTCAGAAGGCTGGATGAAGCTCGGTGCGCAGACCGAGCTATCAACCTATCGATACATATCTTGGAATTGTGCAAGAAGCTCAGGGGGTTTTTAGCATGGTGACAGTCGTGCTGGGTCGCCAAAAGGACTCTCCTTGTTACGTCGAAGATTCACATAGGACGAAGCGAGATGTTCAATTTTACTACAGAACTAGATTTCAGGTTGGTGATGCAGCGGAAATTCTCCGCGACATCAGAAAGTCGACGAACGGTAACGTCACCGACGTAATCACTTTCGACGATGGTCTTCAAGTCATCGCCGATGCAATCAAAGCAGCTGCTGACTTACCACATCGTGATCTTCGGCTACTGGAGATACTGTCAGACAAAACTCGTTTCAAAAAGCTCCCGTTTGGTGAGATTATTGCTCCCTATTTTGAAGTGTCACTCGACTTGAGTATTTTTGATATTAAATCACGAATTGCGGACCGGTTTGGTTACCCAGTCGTCGTGAAGCCCTCAAATGCGTTTTACAGCGCGGGCGTGATACGGATAAATTCGGAAGATGAGTTAGCAGAGGGACTGAATGTCGCGCGTCGGACTGCGCGCCTAATGAAAATATCTCGTGGATCTTCTGCAATCATAGTAGAGAAGTACATCCCTGGTGACGAATACGCCGTAGATGGGTTCGTGGTTGATGGCAAGATTTACTGCATCCAGGTTCACGAGAAATGGCCGAAATTAGTTGGGCCTAGGTTCCACGAGCAAGCTTATATTACATATCCAGCCTCATTCCACGAACCGAATGTGCAAAGTGCGGCCCGTTTCGCCGCCAGCGCTCTAGCAATGTGCGGTTTAGATAATTCGCCGTTTCACCTAGAAATCCGAAAAGATGCGCAAAGAATGTACCTGCTCGAGATCGCCGCTCGTCTTTCCGGGGGAGGAACGACTACGCAGCAGCTTGCGATGATAACCTCGGGGATCAATAGCTACGGAGTCCTGGACGCTGTAAACAGGCGTAAATTCACCGAGTCAATGCTCGTTCCGACATTGGCGAGAGTAGGTTTGGAGGTCGATTTTGCTGTCAGTAAACCAGGTCGGTTAGACGGCGTCCAAGCAACCCACTCAATGTGTCGTGACCTCGGGGCACATGCCGTATTCCAGTTCAAAAACGACGGTGATCGCATGCTCCGAGACGGAGAGTCGGTTGAAGCATGCCTGATAGCATACTTCGGCGTATCTCACCGGAACCAGGCTATCGAACTCTTTGAGGAGGTGATGTCCAAATCCACTATTGGAACCACTGGATAAGGGGGCTGATATGATGCCATTAAACAAATTCGTTCGCACTGAAACCCTTAACTGCTTTACGGGTGGTATCTCATACATTGCCAGAAACAATGAACGTCCGATTTCCGAAGAAGAACTTATGCTCTGTGGAACGGGCTTCCAATTTCGATCCGATTTTGACGAGTATGGTTATCCTGAATTCATCTTCAACGTGATAGGAACGAGCGAGGTCGCCATATCTAGTTGGAGAGGTGACCTCCTAAAGGAATACGTTCCCTCATCTGACAGTGCTCTAGCCTTTGTGATGCAACGTTTAAAGTTACACCCTCTAATAGTATGGGTTAACTCACGATATATGTCGTACTCTGATGTTTATTTTAATAGAGATCCATACATTCACGCAATAGTTCTTGAATCTTACGATGAAACAACAAATCTGTTTAAATTGTTTGACCCGTTGGTCATGGATCGCTTCCGGATGGAAGGCAGCGCATTTCTGCCCTCCACACACCTCGTCGAAGCCCTCACAAAAACTGTAAAGGGAAATGAACTAGCACCAGAAATGGGCACTGCGTACACGTTGCAAATCAACAACGCGGATTTCTCTAAGGTGGTTAAGGTCGATCAAGAACTCTTGCGGCAAGCTCATGCCAACATCACCGATCCTGAACATGCTTGCGCCGTTGAAAAGTACCGGAGGCTCTGCGTCAGAGCTCTCAAGTCTGATGACGCTCATGCTCGTCAAGCTGCGCGCCGGCTTTTCGACCACATTAACGTTCTATTTGTGGTTCCCAGCTTTACGTATCTAAAAGGTTTTCTGGCTTGCTCACCACCCTATCGCAACTCCCTTGAATTCGCGGAGCGGGCTGAGCGCAGTTGGCGAGAGCTTTCGATTCTAGCTTTGAAATTTCAGGCCACCGGCCGCGCGGAACTGATCAATCAAATTGACGGAAAATTTCGAGTCATATCGAGACTACACGATTTGCTTTGGAAAGAGATCGTAGCGAGGGCGTAATATCATGATATTTTCATCCCGAATGATTGATCAATGGGCTGAGTATTCCGGAGATCGAAACCCCGTGCATTTTGACAGAGAGCTTGCCACGAGCATGGGGTACCCACGCGAGTTTTGTCACGGATGGCTCGCCTTACTGTTTGTCAAATCTGAAGTCACTACCCGCCTCGCGGCCTCGTTAAATGAAGACATTGCGGTTGATTTTCGGTTTCGGTCGCCAGTTTACGTTCGGGAAGACGTGTCTTGTGAGATGGACAAGAATGAAACGCGGTATGATATCGATTTGGTAAACGCTAGCCGTCAAAAACTTGTCACAGGCGTGCTTACTCCTAAGCCGTTTAACAATGCCATAGACGGTGCTCACAGGCTCCATGGTCTCGGGCGGGCCGACCGTAGTCTTCCAGATTTTGGGTTTCCCGTCGTTCCCTGGGTAGAGGCTGAAGCTTACGCGTTCCAGCAGATGTTACAAAAATACCCAGGCAAGGAAAGGATTGGAGTTGCGGACGACATCTTTGCAGAACACTTAAAAGATAGCCGGGAGAGATGGGTTCTCCTCCATACGAGGCACGAGTCGGACGTATCGCTTGGCTTACTTCAACTTACACGCTTCGACGGTAGCATGGTTCGAGAAAGCGTTTGTGAGTGGTCCAATCCCATTCCAGTTCCCAGCGGCTATTACTGTTCGATTACGCTGCGTTTGTCACTTTATACGCAAGGTGGGTTGGTTTCGAGGATCCACCTCCTGATGAAAAGAATAAACTAGTACCTGGGGCATGTTCTGAAGGCTCTGTTGCAAATATTCTTGATGGCTGCGAGGAGGCTTTCGTATGCATGCCTCAAGCGCCTGATGCGTAAGCTGTTGAAGAGCCAGGGCCGAGGACCGAGAGTGATGATCACCGACAAACTGCGATCCTACGACGCAGCAAAGCGAGAGATCATGCCCGGTGTCGAGCACCGTTCGCATAGCCGCATCGACAGCCTCTCCTGTTCAACCGGAATCGCCCACCACATCCCATCCTCGTCGGAGGCGTAGCGATGTAATGATCGAACTTGGTCGGGGTCGGCGCGTCCGCGTGGATAGCGACATCGATACTGAAGCGCTTGGCCGTATTCTCGACTGCGTGCTGGGGTTAAGATGATCCCGGTGTCAGTACCGGAGCAATACTCCCCAATAGTGCCGTTTGAATCTTCCCCAGGTGCTGCGTCCGCTGGTTTTCCGGGGCGCGCCCCGGAAGACCAGCGGCGCGTCATCGTCAATACTCCTTCCGATGGTCGGAAGGGGGATATTGGTGATCAAGCTGAGGGAGACGATCATGATCCTGGAACTGCATCAGCGTGAGCGTCCGGTGAGCTGTTTTTGCTGATCGGGAAAATCAGGCGATGTTCTGGCATTCGAACCAGCATTAGTGCTGACATTAATACCAGAACA
>NZ_VIUP01000022.1:0-28548 GCF_007828365.1 Rhizobium sp. SJZ105 | reverse complement strand
CTTCCTCTTTGTGGCGTTTCAACACGACCACGTTAGGCACTTGATGCCGTTTGAGAAGGGCCGTTCCACCTCATCAGCTTCGGGCCGACTGGGCCCTTCAAGGGCGGCAAAATCCAGACGCTTACCACCATGAACCCAAAATCCTCTCCTCAGCAGATCAAGACAAAGCTCAGTATCATTGAGCTGGTCGATAGGCTTCTCGACGATTACATTTATCCCGAGATCGCCGAGATCCTAAACGAGCAGGGACATCGCCCAGGTGGAACCGCACGTCGCGGCTGCCAGGACGCCCGCTTTACACCCCTCAAAGTCGCCTATCTCATCCACGAATATAAGCTGCGTTCACGATATGATCGACTGCGACAGCGGGGAATGCTGACAAGACAGGAAGCGGCAGCGCATCTCAATATCAGCGAGCAAACAGTCGCCAGATGGGCCAAATTTGGCCTGATCACCAGACATGCCTATAACGGGCACTATAGCCTGTACGAAATCGCCGATGGAGACCTGCCGCAAAAGCAATGCAGCCGATGGAATCCACTCGAAGATCGCGCTGCTGCGTATCAACAAATGCAAACAGAGCCAAGAACATCAACTGGCGAGGAAAGAGGTGTAGTATGAACGCCGATCGTTGTAAGTTAGCACCATTCCGGTGCCATCCCATACCAGGATCTTCAGGCGATCCCCGCGTTTTGAGCGAAAGATCACCGTCACCCCGGAATGCGGGTCCAGCTTCAACTCGGTCTGCACCATCAGAGCCAGCGCCTGATGCCCACAGCGGAAGTCCACCGGCCGCGTTGCAATCAGGATCGGCAGCCGTTGGCTCGCAACGATCATGCCGTCCCTCGCAGCGCCCGCACCAGAGCCGCCACACGTTCCACCGGCACGCCACCGGGAACCCGCATCACGAAGTCCGGGCCGATCTCCAGTGTCAACACCGCTGATATCGCCTCCGGCAGTTTCGGCGGTGCCAACATACTCACCGCATCGCTCGGCTCTGCCGCAATCGCCAAAGGCACAAATACAGGCTCGGCATCGCCGCTCTCCGACAGGCCCGGCATCGCCTCAAAAGGCAGGGCCAGAATGCCCTCGCGCGCTTGTCGGCGCCAGAAGGAAAGCTGGTGCGGAACAACGTCATGACGGCGCGCGACATCAATAACACGAACACCAGGCGCAAGGCTTTCCGCAACGATCCTAGCCTTCACATCATCCGGCCAACGCCGGTTTCCGCGGCGCGGCTCGACAACTTCGTAGCGCCCAACAAATCCATCATCTGCCATGCAATTCTCCAGATAGCCCTGGAAACCTTCTCGCACACGCAGCAAGCCTCAAAATACAGCCAATCCAATGGGGCGGAGACGGCGCTTACGGGCAATCAACCCATACTTCGCCCCAAAATCGCAGACCCGCCTGCCGGGTCGAAAACTCTCAGCCACAAATCCGCGCCTTGAGAGCATCCGGCCAACGCCGACGCCCGGTAGGTCCATCAAGGACCTCGATCCGCGACACTCCCCCTCGACTTGCGCACCTCCATCCGGTGCTCGTTTTGGTGCTCCACGGCCAGCCTCAAGCAAACTCAGTTGCAGGACGGCATGTGAACTGAAGTTCAATGCCAAAACTCGCATCAAGCTGAACCCACGGGGCTGGCGCACCGCTTACGATCTGATAGGCGGGGCGGTCCTTCTATGAAGAAACCACCAAGTCGCCTTGAGGTTCCTACCGTCGACTTCCGCTCGCGGCCTTTCCGGCTACGTTTTCCTAAACTTCGAATATTTGCTTTTGCGTCCGATGAAGGCAGTCGCCCACCTTGGTCGCACCGATCATATAATTGTCGCAGATCACCGCAAACACACGACCGTCGTCGTATCCGGGATGCACTGCAAGGCACATGTTCTCGGCCAGCGGCATGGTTTCGTCTTTGCGAAGCAGCGGCCGTTCGACCATGTCACAGCCCTGCCCATGCGCGTATAGCCGCATTTCCGGCGGCAGCCCACGCTCAACCATCCAGCGGTCGTGGGCGATCGCGATCTCTGCCGGCATGGCCCCCGGGCGGATCAGGTCCAGAGTATGGTCCTGCGCCGCCTTAACGTTATCGAACGCGGCCAAAATGTGGTCGCCGGCAGAGCCCAGCACGATAGTGCGCGCGATCTCGAGGTAAAGACCGCCTGGCCCGTTGACTTCGATCAGGATGGAGAAGTGGTCGCCGTTCCCCATTTCGCGTCGCTGGTAGTGACGTCCTAGGAACCGCGATGGTCTGCCCTGTGGTGCCGAGAGACCGAAATAGATGCCCTGATCCGCGCCCAGCTTCAGCCCGACTGCCTCGGCATGGGACGCGACATCGCGATCAGTGACCCCGGGGCGTACGAAATCCAAGACCTCGGAGAAAATTCTGTCCTGCATGAGCGCGATCTGTCTGATGAGCCCAATCTCCTCGGGGCTCTTGATCGCCTTCACTCGATCAATTTCTTCTGTTAGGTCGACCAGATCAAAAGCGGTACTCACGGCCTGCATCAGGCTATATGGAAGGGCCGCGGGAACGAGGGTGGCGACTCGCCTCGCGCCACCCTCGTGAAGAGCCCGGATCACGAGTTCCGTGTCGTATACGACGGTGTACCCGACAGAGTGGAAGGACGGCGTCCCGTAGATATGCTGCACACCCAAAGTCGCTTGCGCGCTGGGATCCGATTGCCGCACCGTATCGAAGGCACCCATCTCGACCACTATCATCGGCCGATCCCGGAAAAAAAGAACGGTCCGCGGATATCCGTTGCCGGCGGGAACGTCGGTGAACCAGCGGACATAGCCCCCCATCCAGTCTTCTTTCGCCTGCATAAGGATTACGTCGATATCCTGCGCGTCCATAATTCGGCGAACTGCTTCCCAACGTCGCTCCATTTCCCGGCTCGAGATAGGCGAGTTTGTCTTCATCGCAAAATCCTTTCAACGCCGTTCGGCATCCTTCACGGCTTCCGACCCGCCGCCCGCATAGGCCTTCAGGTTTTCGTGCACAATCGGAAAGCACTGCTCGAGGTAAATGTCGGCGAAGCCTCCGACATGAGGAGTGACTATGACGTTCGGCAGGTCCCAAAGCGGATTGCCGGACGGCAGAGGTTCAGTTTCAAATACGTCGAGGGCCGCCCCGGCGATCCGGCCGGAGGAAAGTGCAGCGTGCAGTGCGGCTTCGTCCACGCATCCGCCCCGCGCTACATTGATGACGAATGCGTTCGCCTTCATGCGGCTCAGGACGCTTTCATTCACAATATGGCGAGTCGCAGGAGTCAGCGGCACCAAGACGACAAGGAAATCCGCCTCGGCCACCGCGTCCCCGATCCGTGACCTCGGGAATATCTCGTCGACGTTCTCCGCGCACTGACGACCGTCGGAAATTGCTGTAACCCGCATGCCTAGGACCCTACAATAGCGCGCTAGGTACTCGGCGATCTTTCCCAGCCCCAGTATGCAGACCGTCTTGCCGTGAAGCGCCTTCTGGGGCCGGCGGTCCCAGTCATGCGCCCTTTGGCGTTTCAGAACCCCGGGGATGTCGCGTGCGAGGCAAAGCATTAGGGTCAGAACATGTTCCGACATCTGGGGACCTTGGACTCCGGCGATCCGGGTGATTGGCAGGCCTTTCGGCAGCTCGGCCATCTGGAGTAGGTTGTCAATCCCGGTAGTCAGGCTCTGAATCCATTCGAGGCGCGGCATGGCAGTGATCAGCTCGGGCTTTAGATAGGGCGCGATCCCGATCATGACATTGGCGAGCGGAGCGACCTTCATCGCCTCGCCGTGGGATGCCACGCCAATGTAGCGGAGGTCGGGAAGTACCTCCTCCAGCCTCGACACATAGGATGCGGTCCAGTCGGGCCGTTCATGCCAGATTATGACGTTTTTTTGATCTTTCATCGCGAAACTCATTGATACAATACCCGGGGAAGCCAGAGTGCCAGCGCCGGAAACACGAATAACAGGATGATCAGGACTATGGGGGCAGCGAGGAAGGGGAGTATGCCGCGATAGATCGCCATCATTTTCAGTTCGGGTGCCTGCGCGCGGATTATGAAAAGATTCATCCCTACCGGGGGTGAGATCAGCCCTACTTCCACCAGCACGACGACGAGAACGCCGAACCAGATCGGATCGAAGCCGTAGCCGATGATGATGGGCAGGAACACAGGAACGGTGATCAGAACCATGCCGAGGGCTTCGAGAAAGCATCCAAGTACAAGATAGATGAGTACAATGATCGCCATGACCATCCAACCGCTCAGCCCAGCATCCAGCGCCAATTTAAGAAGATTGTCGGGCAGCCGTGTCTGGACCACGAAATTCGCGAAGATGGTCGCCCCAATGACAATCATCAGCAATGCACAGGAGATCAGGACGCTGGCCTTCATAGCGTGCACCAACCCAGCAATGCTCAGGGTGCCTCGGGCAATGCCGATTAAAATAGCGGTGAACGCTCCAATAGAGGCAGCCTCGGTAGGACTGAAGATCCCAGCATAGATCCCACCGATCGTGACGAGGAACAGCAGGAAGAACTGCCACGGTTTCAACAACGCGGCGAGACGCTCGCCAAAGGTGGCGGGCTCCTCGAGTGGCGCAAGATCTTCCCGACGCGCGAGGATTTTTGTCACAACGATATAAAGCAGCATAAGGAAGATGCCGGGGATCAGCGAGGCAGCAAAAAGCCTCGCTATACTCGTTTCGCTAATTGACGCATATAGCACTAGGATGATGGATGGCGGGATCAAAATGCCCAAGGTTCCGCCGGCTGCTATTGTGGACGCCGCATAAGCCGGATTGTACCCGGCCCGCGTCATTTCCGGCAGAGCGATCCGGGTCATGCTTGACGCGGTCGCGAGCGAGCTGCCGCAGATCGCGCCGAATGCACCAGAGGCGGCCACCGTGGCTACGCCCAGTCCGCCGCGCGTGCCGGACATGATGGTCCTCGCGGCAGCGAAGAGTTCCGCCGACATGCGTGAGCCAGAAGCTACTTCCCCCAACAATATGAACAGCGGAAGCACCGACAGGCCATAGCCTGACGAGACATCGAAGACCGCCGTGCCCGAGATGAACTTGGACGGTCCGATGCCGTTCAGGATCAGGTTTCCCCCGACTCCAATCAGACTGAGGGCGAGCCAAATCGGCTGGCGCAGGAACATCAGGACCAGCATAGCCGCGATACCGGAAAGGCCGAAGGTAAAGGCACTCATTGGATGCTCCGGACAGGTGTTTCAGTTTCTGCATCGGGCCTCAGCGCCGCTCGCAATTGCACGGTGTAACCAAAGACCACGCCTACGATCCCGAGAAAGGCGATCACGTAAAGCGGCCATTTAGGAACCCCCAGCTCGAGGGATTTCTCGCCCCACCGCCATGACCCGATGGCCGGATCGACCATCGCCCATGCGAAGAAGCCGAAGGCTAAGATGCCAAGGATGGCGCTTACGACCGACAGGAGCTTGATTACAGTCGGTGCGAGGACAGCGTCGACGAGATCCACCAAAACCTCAGCTTTTTTCGCGACAACGACCCCGAGTCCGGCCATCGTCATGATGAGGAGAAAGAAACCCACAAGATCGTAGGAACCAGGAAGCGGCGCGTTGAATATCGATCTAAGGAAGACGTCGAGAACCACCACGAGCATCATCAAGCAAAGGCCTATGGCGGCGATGTTATGCATCGCCCGGATGAAGAACGGATCGGTTGCATCTGGGGGGGGCATGAGTTTCCCTTTACAAGTTTGGCGGACCGGCCCGCTTGCGCTGTGTCCGCCGCGCGCGGGCCGGTTCTGGTTAAGAAGGGTTGCTAAGACCAGAAACCGTCTACTTCGTGTAGGCCGAGTAGAATTCCTGCGCCGGCAGGCCCATGCCTTCGAGACGTTCAATCTCCTGCTGCGCGATCCCATTCAGCGCACCTAGCACCGCGGCTAGTTGGTCTTCGGACAAGACACCCATCTGGACGCCCTTTTCGATCAAGTATTTGCGGGATTCCACTTCCCCTTCGTCCAGCAGCCTGCCATATGCCATGGCAGCATCGACGCCGGTCGTCTCATTGATGACCTTGCGCTGGCTGTCAGTCAGGCTGTGGTAGGCGTTCTGGTTCATGAGCACGGTGAAACTGTTGGTCGAGAAACCTAGTTCGAGCGCGTATTTCGTGACCGGCGCGATATCGAAGGCCTTGGCTGCCTCGAAGGGGAACAAGGCACCGTCGACGATGCCTTTAGACATGCTGTCGGCAACTTCCGGTGCAGGAACTGCCATTGGCGACGCGCCGAGGATGGTCAGGACCTTCTGCGGTGTCTCACCGGCATAGCGGACGCGAAGCCCGGAAAAGTCGGCAAGAGATTTTATCGGCTTGTCTTTCTTATAAAGCAGCTTCAACGGGGGCGTCGTGGCCATCCACAGTATTTTGGTGCCCGGGTATTCACCGGCGAGGTATTGCGGCGCGAGCGTGGTCAGGCGCTTTGCTGCGGCCTCCATCGTCTTTTCGCCGCTGGGCGAGGTGAAGGGCTGTGCACTCAGATCCGTCATGGGGAAACGGCCCGGAGTCTGCGAAGAGATGATCAGCGCGACGTCTGCGACGCCGGACTGGACGACCTCGAACTGCCTGTTCATCGGACCGAGTTGACCGGCAGGATAGATTTCGAGGATGAGGTCTCCGCCCGACCTTTCCTTCACTTCCTGGGCCCAGGCTTCCATCGTCTTCTGAAAGGTGTGCGCGATCGGCAGCGGCGTCGAGACCTTGAGGACCGTCTCCGCGACCGCTGGTACCGCGGCCGTAACGATCAGGGTAAGCCCCGCCGCCAACCCCTTGAAATGGGTAAAATTCATTAACTTCCTCCCTTGAGTGCATTTTTGCGATGCTTTAAGTTTGCGTTGCTCCTTGAGCCCTGCCGCTGCGGGCTTAATCTAGGCGAACTTCTCCTATTTTCGCATTTGCGATGGATTGAGATGAGAGCCGACTACGCCGTACAACCCCGCTGCGGCTCCGGGTTTGCGGGTCCGACCGACACTCAAGACAGCAGAGTGCGATAGATGCAATACGGTGGCGAAAGTCGGGATTGACCGTCGTGGAACGCTGGCAGCAAGTTGGCTTGGCTTGCCGGCACGTAGAGATAATTGTCAACGCTGATGCTGCCCTCGTTTGGAGAATCGAGGATATCTTCCCGCAGGAACAGCTCCGGTGTCGCGCTGTCAGGCCTCAGCCGCAGGATCGATCGATCCGTCAGGGACGACAGATAGAGGAGGCCGTCGTGCCCCTCCATGATGCCGCTTACCGGTGGTATCCTTGCCACCTTCTCGACCTGCTCCGCGATCTCGTCATCCGAGAGCTTTGCGTCGGTGATGACCTCGACCGGAACGCGATACAACGTCGGTCCGAACAGAGCCGAGAAATACAGGAACCCGTGTACCCGGCTCAGCTCAACCAGATCAACTTGCACCACCAGTGGCTTGCCCCGGGCTAGCAGGGGCTTGCCATCTACAATCGGGACTATAGTCGGATCCGCTGCTGTCAGGGCATGGCCATCTAGAACCCGGCGGGCGTGCCCGGTGTGGAGGTCAAGTACGATGATCGCGCCTAGATGCGCGTCCGTGATGAAGGCATGGGTCTCGTTGGCCCGCAAATGTCCTAGCTGGGTTCCCTCGGGTGCAGCGATCTCGTTCAGCACATAGACGCGCTGCGCGCGGTTCTCCTGAAGGTCGAAGCAGACAAGCTTCGGACGGCTGCCCGATTGGTTAGAAGTGTCAAAGAAAGACTTACCCTCATCGACGACCCAGAGCCTGTCAAGGCGATCAATGTGGATGGAGTGTACACATTCAAATCGGTCTTCGGGCGCGGACTGCGCGGGATTAAGACTGTTCCAAAGGTCGCCTGGATAGGGCTGGATCGACCCGTCCGGCGCGACTTCTCCGACGCCGGGTGTCGGCTGCCCGAGCCATCGCGGAAAGCTAGTGAAGACGCGCCCCGCGGCGGAAACCGCAGCGTTGTTCAGCATGTATTGGTCAGTGCTACCGACTAGTTCGAGGCGGGACATCTATACACCCTCATTGTCGAGAATCCATGCGCCGACATGAACGACCACGATTGCGGCACCTACAGACCCGGCATTGCGCCAACGGTGGGAATTGCCGCTCTGGACCAGGACATCGCCCTGGTTCAGAGCAACCTCACCGTTGTCTGTGAGGTAGCTCAGCTCACCCTCGACAACGGTGATGAAGTCGAGTGAGGGGTGCTGACGCATCGTCGGGTTGTTTCCGGGCTGAACCTCGACCCGCCAGAAAGAGCTGCCTACGTCGCCCGGTGCCACGAGGTCGCCCTGCGTAGGCGGAGCATTGTCCGACGGCGGCGACGACGACTCGTTCCAATATGGCAAGACGCTGGTGAAGTCATCGACATCAATGCGCGCCGCCAAATCCGCGTCTACAAGGATAGCCGCCTGCCCTTGCCCGTCGCTGCCCAACACCACGCAGCGCGCCCCGTTTCCAGGCGTACCGCCGTCCAATGCCCCCGGCGAAAGCGAGCGGGACCCCGACGCACCGATCATGACCGACAGGATTTCCGCCGGGCTGTTGGTCCGGTTTTCCCAGGAATGGAAACCGCCGTCCAGGACCACGGCATCGCCCTCGGCAAGGCACGTTTCTTCGGCTTCGGTCACCAACCAGATCTCGCCGCGGCGCACGACCACATAGTCGAGCGTCTTGGTCCGGTGCAGGGAGCCGCTGAACTCTATGCCGCCCGCCCCTCCCAAGACCGCGTTCTCCTCGCCCTTCAACTCGCTGCTGACGGGGAGAAACCGGACGACGCGCGCCACGACCTGCCCCTTCAGAGGCATCAGGATCGGATTAGCACCATCATAAGACGGATTGGCCAGATCGATCGGCGAGGTCGCCGCCTGCCATATGTCACACACCTCTACCCCGGGGGCGAATGGCCTGAACCGGCATCTGCATTGGTCCAGCAAAGCCGAGCCGTCCTCGGTGTAACCGGCAACTAAACGATGAACGTCCTCCACGCTCCGCCTCCCTTTTTACGCGCACGTCCCTAAGCCAATGCCAATGGACGCAAATCTACCGTCCGTCCTATTGCGGCGCTACAACGCCTTATGCTGGTAAGCACTTATCACTCAATCTCATTGTTATGCTACCTTAAAAAATGTATCCGTCAACCAATAATGTATTATTTGTGGATTGATACTTTCTCTGTCCGTGATGGCTGGCTATCGAGGAGTACTGGTATTAGATCAGTCTGCCCCTTACCGGCGTCCAGAGTGAAGTCGATTTCGATCCACGGGCAGATGTTTCCATGAGGGCCAGCGGAAACCCTCTGTCCGTCGATGTTCGGTGTCGCCAGGCCAAGCGGTAGAGAGCCGACGTCGCGCGGGTGCGCGGTCGGGAGCAAAGGCGGTGGAAGCGGCCACTTGTGTCGTCTCCGCCACCCTTTGCATTGCCGGACCGCCTGCAAAGGTTTCGGCAGTCCTCAGTTCGTGACGCGCCTACCCCGTCCCGGCGTCGGCCTCGGTGGCGTCGCGGATGAGGCCCGCACTACCATAAATGCGGGGTTGCGCTGATTGACAGCCACGCGGCTGGCACCGACAAGTGCCTTTGCCCTGGACGTCTACAACAAGGGCCATTGGTTATCACGGCGCACACGGCTGACTGTGTCCTACGGGAGAGCGTAGATATCTCGATTTCCGCCAAGGCTGCCCAATCCTCGGATCATCAATGTCAGTTCAGCATTCGACAGCCCTTAGGATTTGGCGGACTACCGATAGTAGTAGGTGCTGCGCGGCAGGTTCATGGCGTTGCACCCCCGCCACCTGCAGAGATGCCGTGTTCACTTCATGCGCAAAGCGCTGGCCCAGGTTCGTCGCAAATTTTTGAAATGGTCGCAGATGTGGCTATCCCCGGACGCCAGTTATGCAGCGAGTTTAGCAATTGCTGAAAGGCGGATTGGTCAGTGCCATCGGCAAAGGATCCACCCGTCCCCAGAAGCGCGTCGTCGCCCTGGTTTAGCGAATGAAGTCGTTTTTCTGATCCTCAGATGTTCACTCGCCAAGCGGGTAAGATCGAGCAAAATGGCCCGAACAAGAGAGTGCTGCTTGAAGAGCGTTCAAAACCCCTTCTTGGCGATCACGGTTGCGGTCGCCAAGAGGAACTGCGGTTCGCGGGATCTCCGTTCGGACCAAAGTGGCACCGCTGTTGATCGATGCATTAGTGCTGCCCAAAGTCAATGATCCCAACAAAGTTATGCTGGAAAGCGACATTGTCTGACTATGGCGCGCTGATCTCCGGGATCAGTTATCGACCTCATAATTGGTCACGAAATCGGCGGGCGTTTGCGGGCCCCAGAGGTAGATGGAATCCTCTGGCGGATAATCGCCGGCCTTCCAATCCTCATCGAAGGGGATATAGTCGATATCAGCCGAATATTCGCTGTAGCTGCCCCACGGATCGCGGACGTAGTGGAAATAGTTGGAGCCGAGAACATGACGGCCGAGCCCCCATCCTCTGACGAAGCCCTTGTCGGCCATCTGCATGGCGCCGCGGCCGATTTCATCGATGGATCCGACATCCCATGAGCAATGGTGGAGCCCCGGCCCGGATGCTTTGGCAAAAGCCACGAGATGATGATCGCTTCCATGAATACCGTGCATGAAGCAGATGCCGCTACCCGAGCGGTCCGAAAGCCTCAAGCCGAGATAGCGGCTGTAAAAATCAATTGCACCCTGCACGTCCGCTGTGAAGATCAGCACATGCGCCAGACGACGCGGGCGCACCGTAGTGACCAACGATCTCTGAGGGGCTGCCGCGGTGCCGGCCGGCTCGGATTTCATCAGGAATTGCGTCTTTTCGTCGGGCGAACTCTTGTCGGCAATCTTGAGTTCGATCAGCACGCCATTGTGGTCATGGAACCAGACGCCGTTCTTATCAAAGCCCCTGGGCGCATCCATAAGACGGATGCCACCCTCCTCTAGCCTACGTCGCATAGGCTCGAAGTCTTCCTCGAAGGCCGCAAAAGACAGAAAATTCAGCTTCTTGGCTGCTCCCTCCCCGATGCTCGCCCAGCGCTGGTTCGACCCGAATGTGTAGAGCCCAAGCGTATTGCCCTCCTCCCGCACATCAAGGCCGAAGGTCTTGTAGAAATCTTCTGCAACACGAAGATCGGGCACTACCATATTGAAGGCATCCATCGAGTGGATGCCGAGTTCGCCGGGTCGCTTGGTAATGGCGACCTTACCTGTAATTGCCGTCATGTATCCCTCCTCAGAGACATGCAGAATGCGGTAAGATTAGGCAGCGGCTCGCTGTACGGACCGGTCTTTGACCGGATTTGACAGGATGCCGATCCCTTCGATTTCCACTTCGCAGATGTCGCCATCCTTCATGAACAGTTGTGGCTTCCGTGCCACGCCGACGCCCGATGGTGTTCCGGTAACGATCACGTCACCCGGCTGCAACGTCATGAAGCTTGAAAGGATGGCGATCAGCTTAGCGACAGGAAATACCATGTCGTCGATGGATGCGTCCTGTACGACATGACCGTTCAGACGCGTCTGCAACCGGAGACCGGCACAGCCCGGCGGCAATTCATCAGACGTGACGAACCATGGGCCAAAAGCTCCGGTGTCATCAAAATTCTTGCCCGGCGTCCATTGCGGCGCCTTGAACTGATAGTCCCGGATCGAGCCGTCGTTGAATATCGAATATCCAGCAACATAATCGAGCGCATTCGCTTCCGAGACTTCACGCGCCGCCTTGCCGATAACTGCAACGAGCTCGCCTTCATAATCTAGCTGGACGGAGACTTCCGGGCGCAAGATCGGCGCACCATGGGCAATCAGGCTTGAATTGAAGCGTCCGAAAATTGTCGGGAAATCAGGTTGCTGGAAGCCGCTTTCCGCCGAATGGTCGGTGTAGTTCAGACCAACACATACAATCTTTTCCGGATTGGAAATCGGCGGCAACAGTGTAACACGGTCAAGATCGACGACCGGGGCGCGCTTCAGAACGTCTGCTGCCACGGCAAGGGCGGCATCGCCCGCACGGATCAACGTCAGCAGGTCACCAGGATATCCGGCATCGCCATCTCTCAGACCATGCCAAGCGCCATCAAGGTCGAGCGCCAACCCAACGACATCATCAGCTTTGAACGAAACGAAACGCATCGGTGCCTCCTCTTTACAGACATCACGATAGCTGCCTAAAATTTATCAGTCAACGCATAATATATTATTTTGCCTTTCATATTTTTAAAATTTTGCGCGAACTGCGAACTTGCGTAAATCGCCCCCCCACATTACAAAGAACATGATAATATATTATGCGCCAGATAATGGATTCTCACGGCTGTCGCCCACACGGAGAAGAAATGGCAAGTCCCAAGGCTGGAAGTCTAACGGCAGAGGCGCACGCCCGACTGCGAGGTGATATTCTCGCATGTCGGCTCATCCCTGGACAAAAGCTGATCATTCAGGATTTGTGCGATTCCCGCGGCTTCAGTCTCGGAGCGGTCCGCGAAGCACTCTCCCGCTTGACGTCCGAGGGCCTCGTTGAAGCAGAACCTCGGAAAGGCTTCCGGGTCGCACCCATCACCGAGGAAGAATTAAAGGACATCACCAATGTCCGCGCGACCATCGAAAGCCTATGCCTGGAAAACGCGATCCGTAACGGCGATCTGAAGTGGGAAACCGGCATCGTGTCGACACTGTTCGAGCTTTCGCGACTAAACCTTCAAGATGCCGACGATGGCGCTCGCGTCAGCGAGGTGTGGGCGGAAACACACCAGCGCTTCCACGAGGCGCTGGTGTCGGCCTGCGACAGTCCCTGGCTCCTGCGGCTGCGAGCGACCTTGTTCACCCAGTCGGAGCGCTATCGCCGCGTATCAGTCCCCCTCGACCGTGACGACCGCGATCTGCATGGCGAACACAAGGCGATCGCGGACGCAGCCATTGCCCGCGACACGGTGCGGGCGGTAGCGGAAATGCGCGCCCATCTTGAAAAGACGACGCGTATTCTCATCATGGCCGATGTCGTCAATCAACACCGCGTCAAGGAAGACCCGGCAGCCTGACTGCCGGGTAACCTGTCAAAGCGTGCGGAATGGCGAATGAACCGCGATCTCCGGTGCGGACTTGTTCTCGCAGATCGCAATGTCGAACTTGCCGTTGTCAACGGCGGACCAAAATAAGGCCACGCGCCGGAGAAACAGTCGGCCACGGTCTGCGCACGCATGAGACCTCCGGGAGGGCGTAGCCCGAGCGGGGGTCTTATGCGTGCGCGGCGATTTTCTGAAAGGGTTTCAGCCTGCCTTTCGGGCGCGGCTTTGGGCGAGACGATAGCTGTCGCCATTCATCTCGAGGATGTTGACGTGGTGGGTGATGCGATCGAGCAGAGCGCCGGTCAGACGCTCCGACCCCAAGGTTTCCGTCCATTCGTCAAATGGAAGGTTGCTGGTAATCAGGGTCGCGCCGCGTTCATAGCGTTGTGAGATCAGCTCGAACAGCAATTCTGCGCCGGTCTTGGAAAGCGGCACGAAGCCCAGCTCGTCAATGATGAGAAGCTGGTATGCGGCCATTTGCTTCTGGAAGCGGAGCAGACGCCGCTCGTCGCGCGCCTCCATCATCTCGCTGACCAGGGCGGCGGCCGTGGTGAAGCCGACACACAGCCCCTTTTGGCAGGCTGATAGGCCGAGACCGAGAGCCACGTGGGTCTTGCCCGTGCCACTCGGACCAAGCGCAATGACGTTCTCGCGTCGCTCGATCCATTCGCAACGGGCCAGTTCCAGCACCTGCATCTTATTGAGCTTCGGGATGGCGGCGAAGTCGAAACTGTCGAGGCTTTTGACGACCGGGAACCTGGCCGCCTTGATGCGGCGCTCGACCTTGCGGCGGTCCCGTTCGATCATCTCCCGTTCGGAAAGCCGGAACAGGTATCCAACATGATCGACGCCCTCTGTGGCGCATAGCCGGGCCAGCTTCTGGTACTCGCGCTGGAAGGTCGGCAGCTTGAGGGTTTTGAGATAATGGGAGAGCAGGATCTCCGGGACTTCGGTGCTCATGCCGCTTCTCCCGCATCCGACGACAAGAGGCGCATATAGGCCTTCGCTGATGTCGTTTCGACCGTCGCCCTCGGCAGGTACGGGTAGATGGACAGGTCCAGTCGCGGCGGCCGGCGCTCCACCCGGCACAGGATCAGATGTTTGACGGCGTCGAAGCCGATCGCGCCGAGCTGGAGAGCCTGCTTTACTGCAGCATGCAGGTCAGCGAGTTCGAAGCTTTCCAGCAGGCGAAGGACCTGCACATACTCACGCCGGCCGTGCTTGGCCATACGGCCTTCCATCAGGCGGCGCAGCGTAGCGAACTCTTCCGGCAGGTCCCAGCCCTGGAGAGGGGCAGCCTGATCCAGCGCATTGATCTTCTGCTCGATCAGCGACAGGTAATGGACGGGATCGAAGACGACGTCTTCCCGTTCCCAGCATCTAGGATGGCGGGCGATGACCTCGCCACGGCAGCCGATCACCACCTCGTCGACATAACCCCGCACCCAGACGTCCTGATGGCCGTAGGCCACCGGGACGGAATAGTCGTTGGTTTTGTACCGCACGAGAGATTGGGCCGTTACCTTGACGCCGGCCTGATCGCAGGCATCGAATGGAGATGCCGGTAATGCACGCATGACCGCCAGATCGCGCTGTAGCCGTTCTCCGATCGTCTCGCTCTCGCCGCGCAACCTGTCGCGCTGGCGCTTGCGGCATTGTTCTTCCAGCCAGGCGTTGAAGGCCTCCCATGTCGCAAACTGCGGGATCGGCACCATGAAGTTGCGCCTGGCATAGCCAACGAGACCCTCGACATTTCCTTTGTCGTTGCCTTTGCCGGGACGGCCATAGCGATCCCGGATCAGGTAGTGGGACAGGAAGCCGCTGAACAGCGTTGCTCGCTTGCGTGTGCCATCGGGCAGGATCTTGGCGACCAAGCAGCGATCGTTGTCGTAGACAATCGACTGTGGCACCGCTCCGAAGAACGCGAACGCATGGATGTGCCCATCGACCCAGGCCTCGGACACAGCCGCGGGATAGGCCCGCACGTAGCAGCCGTCGCTATGCGGCAGATCGAGCACGAAGAAGTGGGCCTTCCGCTCCACGCCGCCGATCACCACCATCGCCTCGCCGAAATCGGCCTGCCCATGGCCTGGCGGATGAGCCAGCGGCACGAACACCTCCTGGCGACGCCGATCTCGCTCGCGCATATAATCCTTGATGATCGTGTAGCCGCCGGTGAACCCGCGCTCGTCACGGAGACGGTCGAACACACGCTTAGCCGTATGGCGCTGCTTGCGCGGCACCTTCACGTCCTCATCAAGCCAATGATCGATCGTCGAAACAAACGCATCCAGCTTGGGTCGCTGGATCGGTGACCGGCGCTGATAGCCGGGCGGTGTCGAATACGACATCATCTTGGCCACGCTATCGCGCGATATGTTGAAATGCTTCGCAGCCTGACGCCGGCTCATTCCTTCCGAGCAAGCCAGACGAACCTTCAGATAAAGTTCCACGGTATAGATCCCCTAGCCCTCCTGCATTCGTCGCAGAAGGGTAAATAGGTGGCCGGGTTTTACTCCGCCGAAGCGGGACTATCCCGCCGCTACCGTGGCCGACTTTCTCACCGCCGCACTCACTTGGCAAAGGCCCGCCGTGCGAAAACCGCTGGCGCGGCAAAAGTAACGCCGGTAGCGGCCCCGTTCTCAATAGCGCCTCCGTGTGAGCGCGCTGTTCCAATTGAATGTCATGACCTTCCTCCTCCCGTTTGGTCTTCTTCAGGCAGAAATGGCCTTCGCTTTGGTTTGTTGAAAACCATACGTCTGCGCCTGCCTGCCAAATTCCGTCAGCATCTCATTCACCTGCGCCGCCCCTTTCGCGCCACCGAAGAGGTAGAAATCAGGGCGCACGAGTATGGCGTCCAAACCGCGTTCCTTCATGAAGCTGAGAATCTGGCCTTGCGTATCGCCGATCTCGTCGTCATGCGCCACCCGCCGATCTGCCACACTGAGGATGGCAATTCCTTGCTCTTCGCAGAGGGCGCGTGTCAATGGGGTCAGCTCGCTCGGTCTGACGGCGCTGGAGAGAAACAGGTTGAAGCCCGGGGCGACGACGCGATCAAGACGGGTCGTTTTTCCGCGATGGCGCACCGCACCATGCGGTGCCAGCTGGCCCGCAGGAAAAATGACATTGCCGTCACGATCTTTCTGGAGCAGCCCTGCTGTCAGGACAGGAAAAGGCGCCGGGGGTGGGGCGGTGCCTCCCAGGAAAGCAGCGTCACGTTCGGCAGCTTTTTCGGCATCCGGCATGCAAATGATGGAGCCGAGGAAAATGGACGCCTTGATGACATCTGTGGCGTGGGGTGCGCGCTCAGGCTGGTAGGTTTCCAGGAGCGAAACATCGGCATTGCCGCTCATCACACGGTCGAGCTTCCAGGCAAGGTTCCACACATCCCGAAGGCCGGCGCACATTCCCTGCCCCATGAAAGGAGGCATAACATGGGCCGCGTCTCCGGCGAGAAAAATACGCCCGTCCTGCCATTTTTCGGCAACCAGCGAGCGGAACGTATAAAGCGCGTGACGGACGAGTTCGCCCTGATCCGGCTTGATCCAAGCGCTTAACAGCTCCCAAACTTTCCTTTCCTCCAGCATTTCCTCGCGTGTCTCATGCGGCAATCGCATGAATTCCCAGCGACGGCAGAGACGGCCATTGTCCATTCCACCTGGAACGATGGTCGTCGGGCGTTCGGGATTGCAATATTGCCCGCATTCAGGAATGCCTAGATCGCGCGATGTCAGCCCGTCCTTCAAGGTGAAGTCGATGACAAGCCAGTCAGCCTCAAAACCAAGATCAGTGCGCTCAATTCCAAGCTGTTGCCGGACGATGCTATTGGCACCGTCGATACCGAGAAGATAGCGGGCCGTGACCTTCCTTGTCTCACCGGATTGCGTGTCGCGAACTGTGACTGTCACCCGATCTGCCGTCTGGCTGACCTCGACCGCTTCGCAATGGAAGTTCAGATCGACATTCGACCGCGCCTTTATCTCGGTGTCCATGGCCCATTCAAAACTTGGCTGATGCACGAAATTGACTTCCGGACCGCCCGATACGGAGCCAGCCGTCCAGTCGATGGCCAGCAACTGCTTCCAGTCAGCATTGAACCAACGGTAAACAGGTGCCGGGGTTGTCACGGTGTCGGCGATATCGCCAAGGCCCGCCGCGTGGAGCACTCGGAAAATCTCGTGATCGATACAGACAGCGCGAGGCATGGGATAGACTTCCTGCCAGCGTTCGAACACCCCCACCTTCCAGCCCATTTTGCTCAGAAACAGCGCGGACGCTTTGCTGACCGGGCCATAGCCAATCTGAATGACATCGTAATCCACGTCACTACGCATCACGTTCATAGTTTCTCCTCCAACTCCTGCCTCACTCATATCACTTGCACATCACAATAGATGGATCAACGAAAAATATATTATACTGCACATTCTGCATTATATGATTAGCGTCACGAGTGAGGAAGCCGGCGTTTGACCGTCCGGGAGGAGGCCCTTCATGGGAGAGCATTTTGTGCTGGAGGCAGCGGGCCTGTCAAAAGCCTATGGCGCGATACACGTGACAACCGATGTGTCGCTGCGCTTGTCAAAAGGTGAGGCGCGCGGCGTCATCGGCCCCAACGGAGCTGAAAAAACCACTCTCTTCAATCTTTTTGCTGGCACCGTTCGTGCCGACACGGGTCGCGCGTCGTTCATGGGGGCGAAGGCCCTGTTTTCCTCGTTTCTGGCGTTGAGCCTGACACCGGCGCTTTGTGCCACCCTGTTGAAGCCGATCGCGGCGGATCACCACCTGCGCACAGGCGTCTTTGCGCGCTTCAATCGTGGCTTCGAAGGGCTCACTACCCGCTATGCCGTCTGGGTGTCCAAGCTGATCGGAAGGCCAGGTCGGGTGATGATTGTCTACGGTGCCATCATCACAGCGCTCGCCTATGCTTACAGCACTTTGCCGACGGCGTTCGTACCGGAGGAGGACCAAGGCTCCTTTATGACGTCCATCACACTGCCGGCAGAGGCCACGGCAGAGCGCACACGTGCGGTTGTTGATTTGTTCGAAAGTCACGTGAGGACGCGCGCCGATATCGATAATAATCTGACGATCATGGGCTTCGGATTTTCCGGCTCGGGTTCGAACACGGCAATGTCGTTCACCACGCTGAAAGACTGGGGCATCAGGTCTTCGACCGTGGATGAAGAAGTCGCTGCTGCGACGAAAGCCATGTCTATGGCCGAAGAAGGGCAAGTGTTTAGCCTGAAACCACCCGCGATCGACGAACTGGGAACCACATCCGGTTTTGCGCTGCGTCTGCAAGACCGGGCCAACCACGGTGCAACCGCCCTGCTCGCTGCTTCAGATCAACTGACGAAACTGGCGGCTCAAAACAAAAGTTTGACTGACGTGCGTGTCGATGGTTTGCCAAGCGGCCCAAGCGTAACGCTCCGGATCGACCGCGAAAAAGCCGGTGCAATGGGTGTGGCCTATTCCGCTATCAGTGATACATTGGGTGGTGCCGTAGGCTCGACCTATATCAACGATTTCCCGCATGCCGGACGCCTGCAGCAAGTGATCGTCCAGGCCGATGCTTACAGCCGGATGCAGGTCGATGACGTCTTGAACCTGCATGTTAGAAACGACACGGGAAAAATGGTTAGGCTATCGGAATTTGTCACGGCAGAATGGTCGACCAACCCACTACAGTTGACCCGTTACAACGGGTATCCATCCTTAAGTCTATCAGGTTCCGCAGCTGCCGGGGTCTCAAGCGGCAGGGCCATGGATGAGATAGAAAATCTCGCCTCTCAGCTACCGAAAGGTTTTGCTGTGGAATGGACCGGGCAGTCCCTTCAGGAACGTCAGTCTGGTGCGCAAGCGCCTCTGCTCATGGCCTTTTCCTTTTTGATTGTTTTTCTCGTACTAGCCGCTTTGTATGAAAGTTGGACAGTACCTGTGGCGGTCATGCTCGTCGTGCCGCTGGGCATTATTGGTGCATTGATCGCTGTTCACATGCGAGGACTGGAGAACGACGTATTTTTCAAAGTGGGGTTGATAACGCTGATCGGGCTTTCCGCCAAAAACGCCATACTGATTGTCGAGTTCGCAAGAAAACAGCAAAAGCATGGGATTAACCTCGCAGAAGCGATCGTAGAGGCGTCACGGTTGAGACTGCGGCCCATCGTCATGACATCGCTCGCTTTCACTCTCGGCATCGTACCGTTGGTCTTCGCAACGGGGGCGAGTTCTGAAACCCAGAACGCGATTGGCACAGGGCTTTTTGGAGGAATAATATCCGCGACCGTGCTTGCCGTGTTGTTCGTGCCAGTTTTCTATATCCTCGTCGTTAACATATTTGGAGGCGTTAAAAGCAGTGGCTGTTTGGAAATCAAGGTTCTAGACGAGTAGTTCAAACGGGGGCAGCGTCGTTTGGTCATTCTCCGGTGACTTTGCCTGATGGTTTTCTTGTGAGTTTGATCCATTTTCCGTGATCCACTTATGCCGGATAAAGTTGTTGTCGGACAAGTCACTGCCGCGGATCTGAAAAGCTAACACGAAATGGAAAAACGGGTTAAATCCTGATGAAACTCAACAATTATGAAACGATGCGCTAAGTTCGCTGCCGACATGTAACAGTGTTCTAAGAACACAGGTCTAGTTCCCTCCAATTGAGTGTTGACGAGCAGGCATTAATCGGTGAGACCGGACAACCATGTCATGGACAAATCGAGAACCTGATGCGCCTGAAATCTCCTTGGAAAGCCCGACTCAACGGCAGTGAGGGGAATCCGTCGACTCGCTTGCTGGAAGCGCTTTCCGAGGACATTTTGGCGGGGATTTTGGTGGGTGGCGACAGGTTGCCACCACATCGTGAACTTGCATGGATGTTAGGTCTCGGTGTCGGCACCGTGACCAAGGCCTATGCGGTGTTGGAACGGCGTGGTTTGGCAAGAAGCATCAAGGGAAGGGGAACCTTTGTTGCAAACTTGCAAGCACAAAGCCAAGCCACCATCGATTTTTCTGTCAATGCTATCCCGCCGATGTTGAGTGATCGATTGCTGGCGCGAACCTTGTCTACAGTCTCTCGCAAGATCGATACACAACACGTCCAGCTAAGGCCGCCACTTGCCGGGCATGATGCGCACCGCAGGATCTTTGGAAAATGGCTTGAAAGCCTCGGGATATTTGTTGAGCCCGACCGCATCATGCTAACAGGAAGCGGCCAGCAGGCGCTCTGGCTGGCATTCGACACCTTGTGCGGCGGCAGGGGCCTGATCATCACCGAGCGACTGAGCTATCCCGGCGCCATAGCGCTTGCGCGCCACAGAGGGCATCCGATTGCCGGTGTGGAGATCGATGCAGAGGGCATGATCCCACACGATCTGGCACGGGTTCTGGACGATGCAAGCAATCAGGGTGGGAGAAGGCTGGTTTACATCACGCCTTCTCTCCAGAATCCGACAACCGCTACGATGAGCCTCAGCCGCCGGCAGGACATCATCGAGATTTGTCGTCAGCGTGACGTGCCAATCGTAGAGGATGGCGTTTATACGCTGGGGTCCGATCCTGACCATCCGCCTCTGGTGACATTGGCTCCTGAAGCTGTTTTTCACGTTACCAGTCTTTCTAAAACACTGACGTCAGGTCTTCGACTAGGCGTTCTGGTTCTTCCCGAAAAATGGGTCGCTTCAGCCGAAGAAGCTCTGCAGATTATTCCATTGGCAGCATCACCACTGGACTATTCCTTACTTGAAGAATGGTTCAGCAGCGGGGTTGTCGAAGCCACGCGAACATCGCTTCGGGCTGAAGCCGCCCGCAGAGCACATCTTGCTGCCTCGCTATTTTCGCACAGGAAGATCGTCACCAATCCTGCGGCGTTTCATGCTTGGATTCCGATGCGCCATGCGCAGGCCGAGGCGTTTGTTTCTTCAGCCGAAATGATGGGTGTTATCATTTCGCCACCAGATGCAATGCGCGCAGACCGCCAGGATGAACTGACGGGGATACGGCTTTGTCTCGGCGGTCCCTCCTTTGATGAGTTATCGCGCGGCCTGTCAGTTCTGGCAAAATTTCAGAGCGGCTCTGTGTGAGTACAGGGCCGCTTTGAAACTGTTACCAGATGTTGCTGTCCTCTTAGGCTCGAGCGCAGCTACCAACGGATCCGGACGGACGCCATGACTTCCCTGTCATCTCCATATTGGCAGCTGGCAAACTCGCAATTGACGTAATCTTTTCCAAACAGGTTAGTGGCGTTGACCGAAAGTGTCACATTCTCGTTGACTTCGTAGCGGACAAGCGCATCGACAACCGCATAGGCTGGTATCCCGTGATTGATGCCTGAGGCACGGGTTGTTCCTTTGTAGCGGACGCCGCCTCCAACGCTCAAACCTTCAATACCCAGTTGCGCAAGATCATAGGTCATCCACAAGGCAGCTTGGTGGTAAGGTGAGTTTTCGCTGCGTCGACCAATTTCTGCAGCAACCTCGCTCTTGGTAATTCTTGCGTCCGTATAAGCGTATGACCCAACCACAGTGAGATAGTCTGTAAGGTCAGCTTTCGCTTCCAGTTCCAGGCCCCGTGCGCGTTGTTGACCAATCTGTGTGAGGTCACCGGCAAGATTGGCTGAAACAACATTATCCTGAGTCAGCTGATAGAGGGCGGCACTGAACAGCATGTTGGTTCCGGGCGGCTGATAGCGGATACCGGCCTCAATCTGTTCACCTGTTGTGGGATCGAAGTTTATATCGCTGGTGAAAGCACCAATGGACACTGGGAAGAACGATTGCGAATAGCTGATGTAAGGGGCCAGTCCATTAGCCGTCTCATACACCAGTCCTGCACGCCATGTCGTTTGCTGCGCATCGCGGGTAACCGTTTGTCCGGTTCTATGGATCTTAAACTCCTGGTCTGCCCAGTCGTGGCGCAAGCCTAGCAGGACATTCCAGCGTTCGTAGAAATTGATATTATCCTGAAGATAAATTCCATGCTGTGTGGTCGTGGTTTTACCGCCACGATTGAGAGCAGGGTTTTTGTTCACTACAATGGGTGTTCCGTAGACCGGATTGTTCAAATCGATCGAGCCAACAGCCGCACGGAAATTGTCAGAGTCATAGGATGTGTCGTAAAAATCATATCCCACGACGAAGGAATGTGACAGTGGACCTGTATCCAGGTCAAACGCAGCATTCATGTCATGGGTAAAACCCTTCGCGCGATCCTGACGGTCACTGTATTGCCGGGCCAGAATACCAGTTGCAGCGGCATTATTCACCGCAGCAGTGCCGGTCTGGGCCATCAAATAGCGCCAATCAAGGTCCGATTCATAGTAGCGCGATTTTGACGAGAACTTCAGATCATTATCAAAACGATGCGTGAACTCGTAGCCAAGAGCGCTCATGTCGCTCTCCATTCGGTCGTAACCGGGTTCGCCAATAAATGTGTCCCGTCCGAGGAAGAAGGGACCAGATCCTATACCGTCAATGATCTGGTACGGAATTGATGCTGGAAACCGGGTGCTGCTTCGTTGGTAGAAACCAAGGACCGATAGCGTTGTATCGTCGTCAGGGCTCCATTCCAATGCTGGCGCAATGTAGAAACGATCGTCATTGATGTGGTTCACCGGCGTATCACTATCACGACCCATGACGGTGAGGCGATAGGACAGGGTATCGGTCAGGGCATCGCTGAAATCGGCCGTAACCTGTTTGCGCTTATGCAGTCCGCCCTCAATGCCAATTTCACGAAGCGGTTCATCCGTCGGGCGCTTGCTGACACCATTGACAAAACCGCCGGGCGAAAGCTGGCCATAGAGAACAGAGGACGCACCGCGCACAACGTCCACGCGCTCCAATCCGAAAGGTTCCTGAGTTCCGTCATAGGAATTGTTTTGCAGGCGCATTCCATCGCGCAACAAGCCACCCGTGCCGGGCTCTACATCAAAACCCCGGATGCGGAAGCGGTCCGCCACGCGGGAAAAGCTACTTGGTTGTGCGGTAAAGCTCGGCGTATAGGAAAGGACATCGGCTAGGGTGCGCGCGTCGCGATCCTTTATTTCCGTTGCAGACACCACAGACAATGACTGTGGTGTCTGCAGAATCGGCGTGTCTGTTTTGGTCCCGCTATTGCTTGTTTGAGCAACGTAGCCATCGATTGGCGCAGTCGCGTCTCTCTTGCCTTTCACAACAATTGTTTGAAGGACAGTTGCACTCTGACCATCCTGCGCTATGGCTCCACCCGCTGAAAATATGGCCCATGCCAAAGCGGTTATCGGGATAAAAGCCGAGTTGCAAAGCAGGCATTTGGTGCTGAATTTCTTGAGATGTCGACGCATTGAACCCCCATGGTCTTGACCTTGCCGAACAAACATGACACTCGCGGTCAACAAAGATGGGCGTCACTAACATGTGATGCGCTTCTGGAAAAACGTTAAAGTGTCTCAACACACTTTTAGGATTGCATGCGGTTTGGGATCCGGTGTTACACGGGAGCCAACCAGATTTTACATCTTTGGTCTCGTCATGAAGACGTCGGCGCCTGGACAAACAACACATGTTTTCGATTAGTGATCTAAATGTGTACCACGGTGCCACGCATGCTCTGCGCGGCATCAATCTGAACGTGAAGCAGAATCGGTTCACTGCCCTGATTGGTCCCAACGGTTCGGGGAAATCAACCCTCCTTGGCGCAATGGCGGGAAGTATACTCCCCATACAGGGCAGCGTTTTTCTTGATACAAAAGAAGTGTCGTCCTATCCAAAGCGTGAGTTTGCCCGCCTGGTTTCGTTTCTCCCTCAACGGACGCATACTCCAACCGGCGTAAGCGTTCGCGAATTGTTGGTGCAAGGACGGTTTCCCTGGCGCACTTGGCTGGGAAAATGGTCGAACACGGATGAAGAGGCTATCCAACATGCTGCCTCGCTTTGCCAGGTCGACACCTTGCTGGATAAATCACTTACGGCGCTTTCGGGCGGCCAACTTCAACGCGCATGGATTGCGATGACGCTGGCGCAGGAGGCACCAATTGTCCTGCTTGATGAACCCACAACCTATCTGGATGTCGCCAATCAGTTGAGCCTCCTCGATCTGCTGACCGTATTACGAAACGCGGGCCGCACGGTAGTCGCTATTCTCCATGACCTTAATCAGGCGGCCCGATATGCCGATGAACTTGTCATGATGCGAGATGGCCATATTGTTGCTGAAGGGGAGTCGACACAGGTTTTCACCGACGGCAACATCGAAAAGGTATTTGGTGTGCGCTCCAGAATGTTGGCGGATCCCGTGACCGGGGACATGATTTGTATCCCTTCAGCGCGACAGACTTAGGCGGCTGACATGTTATCCGCCGCGCGTTTAATCCCTTTTACCGCACTAACGATTGTTCTTGCCATCGCTGCATTGGTGCATCTGGCATTCGGGGCACGTGCGCTTGAATGGGCTGTCGTGGTGGATGCCTTATTGTCTCCAGATTATGCCAATCCACTCCATAATATTGTCCTAGATATGCGCATGCCGCGTCTCTTCAGTGCGTTGATCGTTGGCAGCGCACTGGGTTTGGCGGGGGTACTGCTGCAAGCACTGACGGAAAACCCGCTTGCGGATCCGGGCCTGCTTGGCATCAACAGTGGCGCTGCGTTTTTTGTGGTTGGCGGATTGCTGATTGTGCCTGATATGACTCTGGCGATGATCCCGCTTTTGGCATTTTCTGGCGCTATTGTGGCGGCATCGTTTGTTCTTCTCAATGCAGGCGTAGAACAAGATCGCGCACGGCTCATTCTTTCCGGGGTCGTCATCAGTGCGCTGTTCAGCGCTCTGACCTCAAGCATTCTTCTGATGGATCAGCAAGGACTCGATACTCTCAGGCGTTGGCTTATTGGTTCGCTGGCGTTCGAAACCAGCGAAGCAAGATGGCACACCTTGCCCCTGCTCATTCTTGCTTGCGGCATAGCCGTGTTCAACATTCCCAGTCTCAACCTTTATCGCCTGGGGTCACACAGGGCCTCATTGCTGGGGTTGAACATTGGGCGCTTTCGTTTCTCTATGCTTTTGGCAAGTGTGCTTCTCTCCGCTTCAACCGTAGCAATTTCCGGACCAATAGGTTTCGTTGGCCTCGTGGCGCCCCATGTCGGGCGACTGTTGTTTGGTAACAATCATCGCACCCTGATCATAGCGGCCCCCCTATTGGGCGCATTGATGGTGGTGATCGGCGATTTGGTTGCTCGCGTTGTCGTACGGCCGCTCGAACTGAACACCGGAATTGTTACCGCTTTTGTTGGCGCGCCGGTGTTCATCGCCCTTGTTTTGCGGAGGCTGAAATGACGCCTGCGTCACCCCGCTCAAATACGGCATTCAAAGACAGGCAAGCACAGAAAATTCTTGTTTTCCTCTGCATTTTCATGCTGTTTTTTGCGTTCCTTTCGGTCACTCTCGGTAGTTATCCGATAACGTTAAGTGATGTCGTCACAAGCTTCAATTCAGGTGATGACAAAGATATTCTTCATACAATCATCTACGATATTCGCCTTCCTCGGATCATGCTGGCTGTTTTGTCCGGTATGGCAATGGCGCTTTCGGGCGTTGTCCTTCAGGATTTAACCCGCAATTCACTTGCTGCACCAGGCCTTGTGGGGGTTGAAGCCGGGGCAGGGACGGCCGTGCTTTTGGCGATGATCGTCTGGCGTTCGGCCCTCACGGTAGATTTCTACCCTGTCGCGGCCTTTGTAGGCGGCGTGGCGGTTGCACTTTTGATAGCAGTACTGTCCTGGAACAAAGGCGTTGACCCGTTACGCCTGATACTTGTTGGTGTGGGGATTAGTGCAATTCTGGGTGCGGTTTCCGACACGATGATAACATATGGTCGGATCGATCAGGTAGAATCTGCCTTGTTGTGGTTGGCGGGTAGTCTTCACAACGCAGGCTGGACAAATGTCCGCGGCCAGTTTGTTTGGCTGGCGATTTCAGGGATACCTATCCTGTTGCTTTATCGTCATTTCGATCTTTTCCAGCTCGGCGAGGACGTCGCAGGCAGCCGTGGACTGGATGTCGGCAGGTTCCAGTTGGTTGGATTGCTGCTGAGTGTGATGCTGACAGCTTCCGCGGTGGCCAATGTCGGCACCATGAGTTTCATCGGGCTCATCGCGCCGCACGCCTCCAGAATGCTTGTGGGGGATCGCCACCGATTTCTGTTGCCGCTGACGGCCCTTGTGGGCGCTTGCATCGTGCTGGTAGGCGACACGATCGGCCGAACGCTGTTTGCACCCCTTCAGATACCAGCCGGTCTGGTCGTTGCCGTTATCAGTGCGCCTTATCTGCTTTTCCTGCTTTTACGCAGAGGACATAATATCTCATGAAAATGCGAGCAGTATTTGTAACGTTGTTGTGCCTTGTGAGTGGTGTGGCCGCTGAAGCAAGTGAACCAACAAGAACATTCACGAACCAGTTCGGCAAAACAGAAATTCCTGTTTCGCCTCGCTGTGTCGTGTCTTTGCATGATTTCAGCCTAACCACGCAATTACTGGAGCTCGGCATTACGCCCTGCGGCTCTTCGGGCCGCAAGCGACTGTTTAAAGAAACGGTTTTTCGCGGCGCATCGCAACGTTTCGATACCTCGGCTATTCGCTATGTTGGCACGCATCAGGCGCCAGATATTGAGACCATCGCGTCTCTCAAGCCTGACCTGATCGTTGGCCTGTCCTATCACGCAGCACTTCGCGAAAAGCTGTCGTCAATTGCGCCGGTGGTTCTGTTGCCGGTTCGCGAAAAGAGAATACTGGAATATGCTGAACAATTGGCAGATATCGTGGGCAAGCAGGCTCGCTACCACGAGTTGAGCATGGAGTATCAGGGCATCGTCAGCGCATTCAAAAATCGTGTGAGAGATCCCGCAACCATCACGGTTACGCCAATGGAGATTTACCGCGATGGTTTTCGCATCATCGGTCGCGGTGGTATGGAGCAGGTGATTTCAGACTTCGGGCTCGGTCACGTCCCAGCCTATGCAAACAGCTCCCCTGACATACCCTACAGTCTGGAACGGATTTCAGATTTTGACAGCGATGTGATCATCGACACTTACGAAGAGATGCTGAGTGAAGAAGCGGAGACCATGGCATTTCGCTCAACCGCGCAATGGCAAAATCTCTTTGCTGTCCGCAACCGCCAGTTCCTGTACCTTAACCGCAGCCGCTATGGAGAAACGATGAACGGTCTAATCGGATCAGCGACTTTGCTTTTTTCGCATATTGGTGAGCGCGAAATCCTACGGCAAGCCGACCTCAACGAGGCGGAACAGTCTCACTAAGACCTGTATCAATCGATAGGTTCGACCGCTACAACCTGCCAGCGGTCAACTGCTGGACTTGAACCCGTCTTGATGGTGTCGCACCGGGTACTGACCTCAAATGGATGGCGAGCCAATCGAACGCGCAGGCGGAGCGAAGACACAACAGCTATGAATTCAGCGTCGTTTTGCGGGTCGTTCGAAAATCCCGGGCTTTCCTGTAACGCCACCTCCGTTGCGCCGTCATCGACAGCGTAGGTAAGCGCAGCGTGCTCTGCCACCTGTCTTGCTGCGTCAAGCGTCGGATTGCCGCGATAGGCCGGTAGATATGGAACTCCTTTGGACAGGTCCTCCAAAAATGCGGGGACGGCTTGTGGTTCGAGTCGGCCATATCTCTGCCGCGCAGGCAGGACAATAAGGGTCGCCGCGAAGCGACAACCACCCAGATGGGTCGATTGCAGCACTCGAAATTTTTTAGGATCAGCATTTTCTTTCAATGCTTTCCAGGTGGAAAATCCGTACTTCGCACAACAGGGATCCTGCTTGCTGTCCGTGCAACAGAGTATGGTTATGCGCGCGTCAGCTTCACCCTCCAATGTCCCGCCGGAGGCGATGTTTAGCAGGTGTTCTGCTGCCAGCTCCTGAGACGCTACAGGTAACACCTTTCCGTCGACCGACAACGCGATATCATCGCCGTCAACCAGGGCAACATGGACCCCAGCCTCGTTTGCTTTGAAAATTGCCTCTGACAGGGTTTCCGACATCTCAGAGGACGTTGTTCTGGGAACCCGCCAATGGCGCCGGGGCCAATGTAATAGTGCATATCGTTTTGCAGCCTCGCCAGATCCGGGCAGAGGCTCTCCGCATTCGATGCTAATGTTGCGGCAAAACTGATGATTGGTCATAGGACATTGACTTACGGGAGAGTCATAGCATCAGACAAGAAAAATCGCGGCTGAAGGTACCGGGTACTCGTAAGGCATCGTCTCCGTTTGTGGGCAGTCCTACTCTTGCCCTCGAAAGTCACGCACGGCTTTTTCGCTTCGTCCACATAACTGCTCTTGGCTGTTCTGTTGATTTTCACTGAGAATTGACCCGGCGGGGATGCGGATAAAAACTTGGACTGATTTAGACGCTAAGGCCAAGACTTCTGCGATACTCGATGGGACTGAGTGATCCCAATGATAATT
>NZ_VIUP01000021.1:0-33830 GCF_007828365.1 Rhizobium sp. SJZ105 | reverse complement strand
TGGCCATGGGCCAAGCTTGAATAGAGAGCCGTATGCGCTGAAAGGTGCACGTACGGTTCGGGGAGGAGAAGTGCTTCTGCGCTTCTTACTCCACTCGCGACCTGGCAGGGTTTCGTCTACGTGGCCTTTGTGATCGACGTCTTTGCCCGGCGCATCGTTGGCTGGCGGGCGAGCCGGACGGCACATGCGAGCTTTGTCCTCGATGCCCTTGAACAGGCACTTCATGATCGGCGTCCCGTTCATGGCGGTGGGCTCGTGCACCATTCGGACAGGGGCGTTCAATACGTGTCCATCCGGTACTCCGAGCGGCTGGCAGAAGCTGGCATCGAGCCTTCTGTCGGGAGTGTCGGCGACAGTTATGATAATGCCCTCGCCGAAACGATCAACGGTCTCTACAAGGCCGAGGTCATTCATCGGCGCGGACCATGGAGGAACTTCGAAGCGGTGGAATTCGCAACTCTGGAATGTGTCGACTGGTTCAACCGCCGACGACTCCTGGAGCCCATCGGAAACATACCGCCAGCCGAGGCTGAAGAACGCTACTACGCCATGCTGGACGAACCAGCCATGGCCGCATAACTCAAACCAAATGGCCTCCGGCAAACCCGGTGCGGTTCACTTCATTGGTTGTGCCGTTACCTGGTCGCAGTGGTTGAGAATCGGACAAAACGTTCGATGAACTTTCAGTCAGTCTCCTGAGAAAGCCTTGTTGTGAATTCGGGGTTTCTCGCTTTGTAGACGACAGTCTCCAAAGCGGGATCCGCGTACGCATTCACGTTGGTCAGGTGACCATTATATCCACCGACTCTCGTAAGCGTCGCACCGTTTCGCCAAACCATCATGAGTCCGCGTTCGGCATCCCAGCCGCACTCAGCCTGCATCACCACGTACCAGTTTTCATCGTCCCTTCGCCCTTTCTCGACGCTGACAGGTCCCGGAATTACATGATCCCATATATCGGCGGGTGATTCCGGAATGCCTATTTCCGCGTCCAGCCATTCCGGTCTCCCGGCCTCTTCGTAATAGTCCTTGTAAAAAGCAAAAACGTGCCGCGTGTCCGACAGCCTGTCCGCCTTCGTCAGCGCAAGAAACGAGGCCAGAGCAGCAGCGGACGCGGGAGCGTCAGGATCGGGCCCTTCGACCAGTTCAACTTCAGCGCCATCAAAATAAGAAACGACGATCGTAGTCATAGATCTGTACCTTCAATTCTGCCGCACAACGGCCCCGATTGCATTGACGAGCAAGCGGGACGCTGTCAGTGCCGATAAGCCATCAACATCGGATGGAGGATAGAGTTCGACAAGGTCAAACCCGATAATTTTGGCGCGCCTGCCGACGCCAGCGATCAGATCGATCACCTGGCGATAGGTCAGGCCGCCCGGCGTCCGAGCCGCTACACCCGGCATGATGCCTGGATCGAGGCCGTCACAGTCGAGAGTGATGACGACGCGTGATCCCTCCGGAATATGCTGGAGAGCGATGTCAATGCCTTGCGCATCAACTTCCCGCGCCGTGACGATGCGGCTACCATATTGTCGAGCTGCATCGACTTCTTCCTGCCGTGCACTGCCGACACTGCGCATGCCGACCTGAACCATTCCGGCGACATGGGTCATCTCACTCGCCCGGCGCATGGGGCTCGAATAGCCGTAGCGCTCACCCTGCACCTCATCACGCCAGTCAATATGGGCGTCAATCTGCAGAATCCATATCGGCCCAACATCTGCAAAACCGGCAAGAAAGGGGATGACCACGGAATCGTCGCCCCCGAGCATGAGCGGCACGGCGGACGAAGCCAGGATCTCCTGCGTCTTCGCTTCGATCAGATTGCGATTACCCCTACTGTCGTTGGCATCGGTCGGGAGGTCGCCCGCGTCGATACAGCAGATTGGGCCACCGGCGAATAGTGGGCCGCCAAGATCGAAATCCCAGTGCTCCACATTTGAGACGTCTTCCTGGCTGGCACGGCGGATGGCGTCGGCGGCCAAGGCGTGACCATCGCTGTCCTCGCCAGGATACTTGCTCCCGTGCCTCGCTCCAAAGATGACGGCGCACGGGATATGGCCGTCTGCGAGGCGGTCCGGGAGACCGAGAAAGGATAGTGAGGCGGTCATTCGCAGGCTCCAGTTTTCGCTACTCAGTCTCCAAGGTCACCTTTTTAACAGTCGCTGATTGTATAATCCTGCCTGAGCGGTTCACGATCAAACGGCTACCATTTGCGACCACCAACAATTGCGCACGCCATTTCCATGGATGGTGCGGCATGCGTTTCGGCTGGTACCTTAGAACTCCACGCTCACACACTTCGAAGTTGCCCATCGACCTCGATTTTGCCATGCTCGCATGGAGGCGAAGTGGTGATACCATGGATTATGCCATAAGACTGAAATTCCTGATCCAGATGGCGTTGAGTACAGCTTTCTGGAACAGAAGACGATGTATGGCGGTAAACATATTATGGCCGGCGACACAATCTATCTGTTTGCGAGCGAGAACGAGGGCGGCTGTGGGCTTGTAGCGCGAGGCACCGTTGTCGATGCCATAGAAGTTCCGAGGAAAGCGAATGTCGTGCGGCAGACGCCACGCGTCAGCTTGAAAGTGAGAAGAGGCGACCTCGCGTCGCGACTGCTTGGCCGACGTGAGCTCGCGCAATACAACGATTGGGATGACGGTAAGCCCGAAACGGAGCTGAACTTTAAATTCTACCGCCAGGCCACAGACAAAGTAATTGGTCTATCCGATAGCGCTGCCGCATTTCTGGATGGCTTCTTTTGATCCACTGAACGCAGATCTTGGCTCCGATGTTTTCTTGGAGCAGTTCCTGTCAGCATCGACTGAATTCTATCGACAGCGTTGCGAGTGGCTCACCACAAACAAAATGTCTGATCTATCAACACAAGACCAATCGTAGGATATGCAGATCGAATGACGCGGATACTGAAATATGGCAGCTTTGTCGTTGCGCTCTTGCTTATCGGTCTCGTTGGTTATGGTGCTAAGGGATACTGGGATGCGCTATCGGATGCCGAGGACTTGCGTGCTCGCGCCGACGCGGTGATTGCTCAAGGCCGCGGCGGCGATACTTTGGGGGCAGCTCATCGGGCAATTCTGCTCGCCGTGGAAGACCCGAATTTCTCAACGCATTCTGGTGTTGATTTCTCGAGCCCGGGCGCTGGGTTGACCACCATCACTCAATCGGCTGCCAAGCGGCTCGCCTTTCAGGAATTTCATTCTGGCCTCGGCAAGATACGCCAGACCGGCTATGCGCTTGGGCTGGAGAGCCGTCTTTCCAAGGAGCAGATCCTTGCCCTGTGGCTGGAGACGCTGGAAATGGGCAAAGGTCCTAACGGCTGGATGGTTGGTTTCTATTCGGCAAGCGCGGCGATCTATGGGCGGCCTCCAGCCGAGCTGACCGAAGCCGAGTTTATCCGGCTGGCGGCGGTGCTGATAGCGCCGGCCTCCTATGATCTCACCAGAAGCGACGCCAAGCTCGATGAACGCGCCGCACGCATCCAGCGTCTGGCGGCTGGGGCGTGTGTGCCTTCCGGCTTTTCGGATGTTTGGCTCGAAGGGTGTCGGCAATAAGTCCCACGAGGTCGAGACAGGATTTCGGGGAGAAAGAAAGATGGAGGTGAGGCATGGCCTCGATAACGACCGGCAATGCAGAGCAATATGGCGATAGCCGCAAGCTCGCGGCTCGCGCCCGGCTGAACAGCGAATATACGATTGCCGAGACCAGCTGGTTTCCTTGGATAGCAGGGCAGCTTCCTCTCAAGCCCGGTGACAGCATCCTTGATGTCGGGTGTGGTCCTGGTTGGTTTTGGGAGGCAGCCGCAAGCGGCTTGCCGCAAAACCTGCAGCTTACGCTTTCCGACCTTTCGTCGGGCATGGTCCAGGAAGCCGTCGAGCGTTGCCGGCCCCTGCAATTTGCATCGGTCACAGGCCAGCAAGCCGACGCGGCCGCGTTGCCCTTTGAAGACGGGTCCTTTGACGCCGTCATCGCCATGCACATGCTCTATCATCTGCCTGACCCGTCGAAGGCGGTTGCGGAGATGCACCGGGTTCTGAGGCCGGGCGGTTGTCTGGCGGTGACGACGAACGGCGTCGGCAACATGCGCGAGATGTACGCCCTGACGACGGTGTTCGGCAGCCCGCCAGTCGATCCTGCCGGCGCCGCGTTCGGATATGACGTCGCCGAGGGGATCATGCAGGCTCAGTTCGGCAATGTGACCATGAAGCAGCATCCGGCCTGTCTACGCGTGACCGAACCGGAAGACATATTTCTGGCGCTGACGTCCTATCCTCCCGGCGATGCTGCTGATGACGCGCAGCTTGCCGCATTCCGGGATGCGATCACCAAAGCGTTTCAGGCGGGCAATGGTGTTCTTGAGGTTGGAAAGGAACGCGGATTGTTCATCAGCTGGAGAAACGTTTGAGATTGAGTATCCGGACTAAGGTGGGCGTGCCATTCAAGACCATCGCGGAGGGCAGAAGTCGAGGACCTATGGGAAACCAAGTTCGGTGATGGCGACCTAGCAAAACGTACTGGGTCACTGCATCATCAATCGAACCGTAACAGGGAAAACAAATGCTCAATCGTCGATCGCCATTTCTTATCGCCTGTGTTGCGACAATTATCGCCCTCCTGGCCGAGCCATCAATGGCGAGTGCCGATGTGGCTCCCGACGTGGCGCAAAGCGTGCTATTGGACCAGACTGCGGTCAGGAACGTGATCGGCGGCATCGCAATCAAGTTGCGCGAAGATTACGTGTTCCCGGATATGGGAGAGCAGGCGGCGGCTACGCTGGAGAAGGCGTTGGCAGAGAACGTCTATGCTGGTGTCACGGATCCGAGCAAGTTTGCGGCGCAACTGACCGGACAACTGCGGGCGATTACCAAGGATAGCCACATGCGGGTGATCTTCGGACCACCGTTCCGCAACCTGCCTCCGCCTTCCACGCTTCAGGATGCCGGCTTCGAGGTGAAACGGCTGGACGGCAATATTGGATACGTCCACTTGGCGCGGTTCGTTACGCCCGATGTGTTCAACCCGGCAGCCGATGATACCATGCGTAGCGTGTCCGATACCGCGGCGCTCATCATCGACATGCGGGACAATGGCGGCGGACATCCGGCATCCGTCGCGTACCTTGCCAGTTTCTTCCTGGACCCGGGCAAGCGCGTTCATATCAACGATCTCATTTGGCGCAATCGCGGGACATCGACGTTCAGAACGGAGTCATTCTGGAGTTCGCCGACGCCAGTGCGCTACGTCGGCAAGCCGGTCTACGTTCTGGTTGGTCCGAAGACCTATTCGGCGGGTGAGGAATTTGCCTACGACCTGCAGGTCCTCAAGCGCGTGACCGTGGTCGGCGAGACAACACGCGGAGGAGCAAATCCCGGCGGGCTGAACGATCTCGGTTTCGACCTTTTCGTTGTCGTGCCAACAGGCAGGGCCGAAAATCCGATCACGCGAAGCAACTGGGGAGGCGTCGGCGTGCGGCCTGACGAAGAGGCTACGCCCGAAGCCGCCCAGGAAGCAGCGATGGCCTTGGCCGTGCGTGAGCTTGCCAGACAGTCGGCGAGATAGGGAGCGGCCGCATGAGCGGAGAGCGGATTATCATCGTAAGGAGATCCGTCTGTTTCACGAATTACGTGTTCATGCGAAGGAGCCTTATGGTGGCGAGCGGGTCTGCGATCACTGGACGCTCTCACCGGATGGAACCTCGGCAATCCGGGACAACGGTTTTCAAAGCTTTTTGGCGGCGGCGGACGAACTCGACGAGGTTCTTCCGCGCTTAAAATACGGGCTATGACCTCGCTAAGGCAGTAAAATCGTGACGGGCCCACTCGCTAAGGCGCAACCTCCGTCAACCTTGGATCGTTTCTTGCCATGGACGACGACCATGATGAAGATCACGAGGATAGCCCGGCTTTGGAAACCGTCTCGTTTCCGTTCGACCGCATGACCGTGGCGCGGTTTCGCGAGGCCTTCCCGAAGGCGCGGTGGAACGACCGCCTTCAGGCCTGGACGGTTCCTGGCAGCACAGCGCGGCGCCGCATCGACCGGTGGCTGGCGTCGGAGGCGAACCGCAAAACTCCGTTCGAGGAGGCGAAGGGACGCGACGCTTTCGAATTCGAGCCGATCCTCAGTCCATACCTTGAGGTCCATGACCGCGGTCTCCGCGTCCGAACCCCCTATTCCCGCACCGTCGTCGACGAACTCCGGCAGATTCCATTCGCCCGCTGGAACGGAGACGACAAGGTCTGGGAGGCTCCTTATTCTTCCTATGACGAGCTGCAGCAGCGGTGGGAAGCCATCGAGGATGCTGCCAAGTGGGCCGAACCCTCGGAGCGGCGCAAAAGGGCCGAGGCGAGGAGGGGCACCGAGGAAGAGGCCAAAGCAAAACGCCGAACGTCCGAGAGAAGGAAGAAGAGGCTTCCGGTCCCGAGCGATGATCTACCGCGTCTCGGCTGCCCGATTGGCACAACCGCTTATGGTGTCGTGGTCATCACCGAAATCACGGGTGAGCTCGTCGATCAGAATGAGGTTTCCGAGCACCATCCTGACGTCAGTGCTGAGCATGTGTGGGCAGGATGGCGTCTACCGACGCTAGAGGAATTGGTTCACACGTGGCCGGCACGCCACGATGCGTCCTCATACGAGAAAGACCGCGGATGGTGGCAGCCGACATTGATCGAATTGCGGGAGGCAAGAAGGCAGGCAAAATCCCGCGACAGGCGCAGACGTAAAAATCAGGGTGTCGAGGGGTATCAGGACCGGCAGATGTAGAGGTCCACTTGCGATGGGCATTCTCATGGAAACAGCAATACGGATGGAGAGGTAACATGCATATCGATGGCGCATGCCAATGCCAAAAGATCACTTATGAAGCCGAGATCGATCCACAAGACGTGGCCATTTGCCACTGCACCGACTGCCAGAGATTGACGGGAACTGCCTACAGGGTAACCGTCAGCACGCAACGCAGCCAGTTTCAGATAACGACCGGCGAGCCCAGACTTTACGTCAAGACCGCCGACAACGGTCGCCGACGGTTGCAGTTCTTCTGTTCCGATTGCGGATCGCCCATCTATACGACGGGGGAGGATGAAGATGCCGAAGAGGTTGGGATCAGACTGGGGACGATTAACCAGCGACAGGCGCTTAGGCCCCGCTCGCAGATCTGGTGCTCCTCGGCGTTGGCCTGGGCTCAGGATCTGACCGATCTTCCAGGGCGGGCGGGGGATTGACCCTCGCTGTCGAAAATGAAGCAGGCTCGCCTTAAGAGAAATGTGATGAGGTTGTTGCGCTGGCGGGTGCCCAGCGGCACTCAGCAACGCGCTCGTCTGAGGATCACGCGCAACAGATAGAATGGAACTTCTTGAATCAGCGTCCGTTTTCCGGTGACCGAAACCATGAGGAGAACGACAATGGCAACCACATCGCGAGGCAGAGCCCAGGATCGGGCCAAAGTCGCAGCCGGACAGGACCACGAAGTCCGCTACGAGGCAAAGAAGGAAGGTGTTTCGAAGGACACGGTTAAGAAGGCCGTGAAGAGCGCCGGTAATTCTCGCAAAAAGGTGGAGGCAGAAATCGGTCGGCACTGATCGGTGAAGCTCGCGACCTACAACGTCAACGGCGTCAACGGCCGGCTCGAAGTCCTTCTCCGATGGTTGGATGAGGCCGAGCCGGACGTCGTCTGCCTGCAGGAACTAAAGGCACCGCAGAACAAGTTTCCGATCAAAGCGATCGAAGCCGTCGGCTATGGTGCCGTCTGGCAGGGCCAGAAGTCCTGGAACGGGGTCGCGATCCTTGCCAAGGGTCAGCAGCCTCACTTCACGAGAAAAGGTCTGCCGGGTGAGCCGGAAGACGAACACAGCCGCTATATCGAGGCAATCGTAAACGGCATCGTCATCGGAGCATTGTATCTCCCGAACGGCAATCCTTATCCCGGGCCGAAATTCGATTACAAGCTCCGCTGGTTCAAGAGGCTGCATGACTATGCGGCGGAACTGCTCGAACTTGAAGTTCCAGTCGTGCTCGCAGGCGACTACAACGTCATGCCGACAGAGATCGACGTCTACAAGCCGGAGCGCTGGACAAACGACGCGCTTTTTCGTGTGGAAGTCCGGAAGGCTTACAGGAAAATCGTCGACCAAGGATGGACAGATGCGCTGCGGCATCTTCATCCGAACGAACGCATCTACACGTTCTGGGACTATTTCCGGAACGCCTACGCACGGGACGCGGGGTTGCGGATCGACCACTTCCTCCTGAGTTCCGAAGCTGCGGCAATGCTCTCCAAGGCAGAGGTCGACAGGCATGTGCGCGGATGGGAGCACACCAGCGACCATGCGCCCGTCTGGATAGAACTGCAGGACGAGCCGCTCAAGAAGCACAAGGCGAAGTGAACGAAGCTAGCCGAAACGGCAAGCGCGTTACAGCAGGCTGCCTTGCTCCACCGGCTCGCCAGATTTCGACACGATCGATGACCCGTAAGGTTCACGTGACAGGATGATCAGCGCGTCGTTTGGAAGTGGGCGAGCGAGGTGTTTAGCCTCGTCCCAAGGCGCCCGCATCCAGATATCGGTTTCTTCCTTCGTCAGCAGCAGAACAGGCATGGCCTTTTCGTGGATTGGCTTGATGAGATCATTGGGATCCGTGGTCAGGAAGCCATAGAGATCGTCCGTGGTCATTCCATCCTTTACCTTGCGGACGCTTTTCCATCGCGGCACGTGGATACCAGCGAAGAACATCAGCGACTTTGCCTCGTCGCGAGCGAACCAGGCGTTAGGCACATTGCCACCGCCGGATCCGGGCAATCGCTTCACCACGCATGCCGGTCGCAAAACGTCAGCTACCGCCAGTAAGTCCACCATCAGCGGAAAGCCCGAATGCGGCCCATTCCTTCTTCCCTGAGGATAAGTGTCTGTCCGGACTGGGGGTTCTATGCTGATATACACCGCCGCGGAGTCGGCGGTTCGACTCCTTTCAAGGCGGTCGACTTGGAAAATTCTCGATCGTACGTTAGATGCCTATGAAATGCAGAGCGCAGACATAGGGTCTGGGTTTTGACGCTCAGAGGTAAGCCGCAGCAGTTCCTCTTGGCTACAGCGTGAGGGGTCGCCGAGCGTGACACATTCTAATCACTCGCCGAAGAGGATAGTGCCATAGTCGGTGGCACCATGCAGAATATGAATGATGACTACCTTCTCATTGTCAACGCGGTAGAAGATCAGGTAGTCGCCGTGAACGCGTCGACGAATTCTGTGACGTTCATAGCGCGGGACAACGGAGAAGCCGCTGGGGTTATCGACGAGTTCTTCACATTTGCCCCGCAGTTCCCGGATGAATGAGAGGGCGCGCCGTGGATTGCGCTCAGCAATATAATCGACGATTTGCTCAAGATCGTTCTCGGCCTCATCAGAAAACTCGAGGATCATGCCGATTTTTCGGCCTTGTCAGCCATCACACGATATTTCGTGTCGAGACGGCTGAAGACATCGCTTGCCGGCTTAGTCCGACCAGTGTCCGCATCAGCGATGCCGCGCATTATCGATGCATCCAGCGCGACTAGCCGGGTCTCGCGTTCTTGAACCAGTCGAACACCTTCACGCAGGACTTCGCTTTTCGAGCCGTAGCGCCCTGTATTAACGAGCTGCTGAATGTAGCTTTCTAGCTGCTTTCCCAGATCGGCGCTGATCATGCTGTCCTCCATTATGTTGTGGCGACAGCAATATACGCGTTTATCAACTATTATCAAGGAGAGGCATATTTGTTCTTTCTGTACGGCTCGGCTTGGGACCATTCGTGCCTCCACGATCGGCGGCATGCCAATTCTGCGGGGCAGGATCCTGCTGAAGAAATTCGAGAACGCCGTGGCCACACTGTCCTTTGCGCTACGACATACCTAGGGTCAGGACCCATTGATTTGATGCGTCGGATGTGATTCAGGCCCCGCAAGGAGACTGATCATGAGCGACCTTTATTGGCTGACAGATGAGCAAATGGCGCGGCTTGCGCCGTATTTTCCCAAGAGCCACGGCAAGCCTCGGGTTGATGACCGCCGTGTTCTGAGCGGGATCATTTTTGTCAATCGCAATGGCTTGCGGTGGCGGGATGCACCCCAGGAGTACGGGCCGCACAAGACGCTCTATAACCGTTGGAAGCGTTGGGGTGTTATGGGCGTGTTTGGCCGGGTGATGGAAGGTCTTGCCGTCGAGAGCGCAGATCCGAAAACCGTCATGATTGACGCAACCTATTTGAAGGCGCATCGCACGGCCTCAAGCCTGCGATTAAAAAAGGGGGGCTTGGGCGGTTAATCGGGCGCGCCAAGGGCGGCATGAATACGAAGTTGCATGCTGTCGCCGATGCGAATGGTCGACCGCTCAGCTTCTTCATAACCGCCGGTCAGATAAGCGATTATACCGGCGCAGCTGCCCTGCTCGATGATCTGCCCAAGGCGCAGTGGATGCTGGCCGACCGTGGATATGACGCCGACTGGTTCAGGGATGCCCTGCAGCAGAAGGGTATTAAACCCTGCATTCCCGGGCGCAAATCCCGGTCCCTGCCGGTCAAATACGACAAGCGTCGATACACGCGCCGCAACCGCATCGAGATCATGTTCGGTCGCCTCAAGGATTGGCGCCGCGTCGCCACCCGGTACGACCGATGTCCGACTGTCTTCTTCTCCGCCCTCGCTTTGGCCGCAACCGTCATCTTCTGGCTGTGATCAACGAGTCCTGACCCTAAAGGATGCTCAAGACCTCAATCGCAGCCAGGTGTCTTTGTCTCCGTCGATTTCGAGCGGGGGCCGGCAGCGCACGCCGCGTGAGCTGTTTGTCCCACCTATACAGAAGCTGTTTTCTGTTTCCGCCAAAACCAGAATAATTGCGGGAGAAAATGCGTGTCTTGCGGTTTCGGTCCTCTTAGTCGTTGTTGTTTGGAATGTTGAGCAGGTGCCCGCAGGCCTTGCAATGGACCGCGTCCACCTCGTGCCTTTGCAGTCCACATTTCCCGCACGGAAAGAGTACCTTGTGGGGACGCACGATCGACTGCGCCAACCTGACGAAGAGAGAAATACCGACGATCATCGTGACCACGGAGGTCAGTTTTCCGAGAGGTCCAGGAAGCGTAATGTCGCCGAAACCTGTCGTCGTCATCGTCGCGACCGTAAAGTAAAGGGCGTCGATGAAGCCGACCAAGCCACTCTGGTGATAGAAGAAGGTCGTGTAGACAAATCCTGTCACCATGAAAAGGAAGACGAGGAAGTTGAGCGATGCGCGCGCAACGTCCTTGTAGTGATGACAACCGAGCCGTTTCAGGATGACGGCGAAGAGCGGGCTTTCGCCCACGGCCCAGAGACGCATCGCCCTTAGGAAAGCAAAATTGAAAAGCGCGTTTGGAAACAACAACGTGGCGAGAATAACCAGATCAATCCAAGTCATCGGCCTCTTGAGGAGCGCGCTTAAAGAGCCAGTTGCGAATGCGCGTGCAAACAGTTCGGCAAGTATCCACACCGCGATGATGTAATCAATGATCAGATAGGAGGGCCCACTGCGCAAAAACGGCCCGAAAATGAAGAACGAGATGATGCTGACATCGATAACAGCAAGCACAGCTTGCCAACGAAGTGCCCATGTGTCGCGCCCGCGCTCGATACGACGCAACTTCATCTGCAAAATCTCGAGACGAGACGAGACGGATCTTCTGGTTCTTGTCGTGAATATCATTTCTAACGGATAGGCGCGAGTGAAGGCCGGGTCAATGCAAGCAAAAGGTGCGTCATGCGGCAAGGCCGCAACGTTATTGAGGAAGAAAATGGAGCCAAATCGTCGTTTCCGCATTCTCCAACAGCGGAAGATGTACAGTCTGTGATGATCTTTTGCCGAAACTTGGAGTAAAATCAAAGAGCATATTTAAAATCCATCTGCTCATCCGCTTAAGGGAAGGCCATTGCAGCTATGAAATCGTTCATCATCAATCCGCCAGTGTTCTACGGGTCGGTGATTGTCATCACCTTGTTCGTCGCGATCGGTATCGTGCTGCCCGGCCAGGCGGAAGCACTTTTTGGTACTATTCAAGGTTCCATTCTCGGCGCTTTCGGCTGGTTCTACCTGCTTTCCGTCGGCATATTTCTCGCGGCGATGCTGCTATTGTGTTTCGGCAGGTTTGGTCAACTCAAACTGGGACCGGACGATTCAGTTCCTGATTTCCGTTTCCTGTCGTGGATTGCGATGTTGTTTGCCGCCGGTATGGGCATCGGTCTCATGTTCTATGCCGTTGGCGAACCGATGACCCATTATATGGCGCCGCCGAGCGCCGAACCGAAAAGCGTGGCGGCAATGCGCGAAGCGATGACTGTGACCTTCTTTCACTGGGGCATACATGCCTGGGCGATTTACGCAGTCGTTGGCTTGTCGCTCGCCTATTTCGGTTATCGCTACAACCTTCCGCTGACAGTTCGCTCAGGCTTGTATCCATTGTTGAAGAACAGGATCAACGGTCTGATCGGACACGCGGTCGACATTTTTGCGATTGTCGGCACCATGTTCGGCATTGCGACATCGCTAGGGGTCGGCGTCGCGCAGATCAATGCCGGCCTCAACCACCTTGTCGGCTTGCCGATCAGCACCAGCGTCCAGCTTGTCCTGATTGTCGTGGTGACCGGCATGGCCACCATCTCGGTTGTGACAGGCCTCGATAAAGGCGTGAGAATATTATCGGAGACCAATCTGGTTGTCGCCGTACTGCTCATGCTTTTCGTGCTTATCGCCGGACCGACGACACAGCTCTTCCGAGACTTCGTGCAAAATATCGGCCTCTATCTCGACACAATCGTTCTGCGAACATTCAACATTTACGCCTATGAGCCCACGCCCTGGATCGATTCGTGGACGCTGTTTTATTGGGCCTGGTGGATTTCCTGGTCGCCGTTCGTGGGAATGTTCATCGCGCGGATATCTCGCGGAAGAACCGTGCGCGAATTTGTGGCTGCTGTGCTCTTCATCCCGGCCGGGTTTACATTCTTCTGGATGACGGTATTCGGCAATACGGCAATGTTCATCGATACAGGTGTCGCTGCGGGCGCTCTGGGCGCCGCCATCTCGAGCGACGTTTCCGTAGGCCTTTTCCGCTTCTTCGAATATTTGCCTCTTTCTGGCGTCACTTCGACACTGGCGGTTCTGCTAGTTTCCATATTCTTCATCACCTCGGCTGATTCCGGGGCGCTTGTGGTGGATTCCATCGCCGCCGGTGGTGAAACGGAAACGACGACGGGCCAGCGGATTTTTTGGTGTTCGATGGAGGGGATCGTTGCCGCATGCCTGCTGATGGCGGGTGGTCTCACCGCGTTGCAGTCCGCAACCGTCGCCAGCGCATTGCCTTTTACCGTGGTAATGCTGGCCTTGGTCGTGTCACTGTATCTTGGAATGCAGCAGGATTTAGCGCAGCGCGAGGTGCACAGCAGCCGAAACGTTGGGCCCGCGGAGCCCGCTTCTGGTCAGACCTGGCAACGAAGGCTCGCTCTTATGCTGAGCCCCACGACGGAGAAAGAAGTTGCGATCTTCATCGATGACAAGGTCGCACCCGCGCTGGACCAGGTTGCTGCCGAACTTCAGTCGCGCGGGAGGCCGGCGGAGGTAGATCGGGAGGGAGCCGGCCTTGTCACCCTTCGATCTCCTGCATCTGACGTTCGTGACTTTATCTATGGTGTTTCGGTCCAGAAACATCGGGTTGCAAGCTTCACCACCATCCGCGCAGGCGAGGCAGAGTTTCGATACGAAGCGAGAACCTTTTTCTCCAGCGGCAATAGTGGCTACGATCTGATGGGCATGTCGCAGGATCAGATCATCAGCGATGTTTTGATTCAATTCGAACGCTACCTGCATCTGGTCAACTCGCCGGAGTTTCAGCTTGTCCATGGCGCCCCGGAACACACGGCATAATGTTCGGATTGCACGAGTTTTGACCACCCGGCACAAGCGATGGTCCGGGTGGTTACTTTTGAGGGGAGCTGGCAAGTGATGAAGTCAAAGTGGCGGTGGTGGCTGGGCCAGATCGTTCGACGGATATGGTTCAGGGCAACGCTTTTTTCCATGGCTGGTGTCGTGACTGCTCTGCTTGCCGTCGCGCTTTCGCCTTACATCCCGCAAGAGCTGCCAACAAAGATAGGCGCGGACGCCGTTGACAAGATTCTCGGTATTATTGCCTCCAGCATGTTGACGGTAACGACTTTCTCATTGACCACAATGGTTTCCGCCTATTCCGCGGCCACCACCAACGTCACGCCGCGAGCCACGAAACTGGTCATGGAAGACAGTACGACACAGAATGTGCTGGCCACCTTCGTGGGCTCCTTCCTTTTCAGTCTGGTCGGAATAATTGCACTTACGACAGGTGCATACGGAGATCGCGGACGTCTCATCCTTTTTGTAGTAACCATCGGCGTGATCGTTCTCATTATCGTCACGCTGCTGCGCTGGATTGATCATCTTTCGCGACTTGGGCGAGTGACCGAAACCACCGAGCGGGTTGAACGGACAACGATTGAAGCGCTGACGGCATGGGTGGAGACGCCAAATCTCGGCGGCCATAGATTGCTTGAGGGTGACCCGAGATTAGGAAAGCCCAATACGCCCATCCACCAAAACGAGGTTGGTTACTCAGCATGTCGATGCAACGCTGCTCTCCGAGATCGCCGAGGAGTTCGATTTTGACATTTTCATTGTCGCGATAGCGGGCAAGCTGGTTGCACCCAACACTCCGCTGGCTTGGGTAGACGGTGAGGTTCATGACAATGTTTACGAGCGTATCGCCTCGGCTTTTACTATTGATAGTGTCAGGTCTTTCGATCAGGATCCTCGCTTCGGTGCTGCGGTTTTGTCTGAAATTGCCTCCAGAGCGCTTTCACCGGCTATCAACGATCCAGGCACCGCGATTGATGTGATCTCCCGAGCGATACGCGTGCTTTCCGTCTGGGATTCGCAGGACAGCAAAATAAAGGTGGTGTATCCTCGGCTCTTTGTTACCCCAATTCGACTTGAGGACCTGTTTGATGATCTCTTCGTGCCTATCGCGCGAGACGGGCATCCATCATCGAAGTTGGGCTTCGATTACAAAAAGCGTTTCTTACCCTATCGAAATTCGGCGATGTGGAGTTCAAGAAGATTGCAATGCTGCACGCGACAAGCGCTCTCAAGCGCGCTGAAGCAACTGCAATGATTGACGAAGACTTGGCCAGGCTACGACATACGTCAGCGCTTCTGAGCAAGAATCTGTTGTAGCCAGAATGTTTCGCCTGGCCTCTGCATCCTGCAGGTGAACGAGAATCATAACCGAATGGCAAGTCGTTTTCTTTGCGCCTTGGACTATGTTTTCCTGCTGCTTACTAAATTTGCGGGGTGGCAGCAGGATCGTTGCCGTCAAGCAGCCGAACGGCGTCATTCACGTCTTAGACAAGATCCTGCTTCCCGAAATGTAACCCTCTCGGCCGTGCAGACGGAAAGGGCTGGCTCCATTCAGGCGGCAGCCCTTCCATTCACGTTTTCTTTGCCGGGACAAAGGCTCACATTGCGGGGAGAACGGTGATGTCGCGTAGCTCACCGTCGGCGCCGGTAATGGAACCAATTTCGGTCGCAGCGCCTGTTTCCAGATCGACGGTGTAAAGCAGCTTGCCCGCGGCGAGATAGGCAGTGTTCTTGCCGCCTTCCTCTCCCTGGATATCAAAGGCATAGTTTGCCGGCATTTCCTTCAGGCCGAGCTTGCCTATCCTTCAGCTGTGGACCTTGCCTTCGAAGGAGGTCGGCCCCGTTTCTCTCGGATTGATCGAAGTTGTTCGTTCAGCAAAGCTAGAAGGGCCGGCGCTACCGGCTCCCAGAAGCGATCAGCTCTACGAAATCACCCTCGAGCAGGCGGGTGGTTCGCCATCCGGCAGGCCCACCGGGCCTATTCTCGCAAAGGGATTTGCTCGAATGCCGCGATAGGTGTGTTCAGTCCCCGAGAACCGCTCCCTCGCGTCGTGGATCCGCGCTGCCGATCAAACCTTCGGCGGTTATCTCGATTGCATGCAAACCGGAATTCATCTCGCCCGGTTTCACCTCGTAACCCAGCGCCTTCAGTGGCCCTGCCAGACCTTCCGCGCTTGTACCGGCCTCGATGTCATAGGTGCCGAAGCGGTTGATGAGATGCGGCTGGGAGACAATCGCCTCAACCGGCATGCCCCAGTCGATATAGGCGATCAGCGCCTGCCCTACATAGCCGATGATCTGGCTGCCGCCCGGCGAACCGATGGCGAGCAGCGGTTTGCCATCCTTCATCACGATCGTCGGGGCCATGGAGGAACGCGGTCGTTTGCCTGGCTCAACGCGGTTGGCGATCGGCAGACCGCCGTCATGGGTCTTGAAGGAAAAGTCCGTCAACTCATTATTGAGCAGGAAGCCGTTCGTCATCAGACGCGAGCCGAAGCCGCTTTCGATCGTTGTCGTCATCGAAACAACGTTGCCTTCCTTGTCGACGATGACGAAATGGCTCGTCGAGGGCAACTCAAGCGCGGCATCCCGGCCGAAAAGCAGCGCGTGGTCCCATTCCGGCTCGCCGGCCTTGACGGCATCGTTGGTCAACGCCTTATCGCCGTCGAGCAGCTTTGCCCTCCCGCCCAAATAGGTCTTGTCCAACAGGCCCTTGATCGGCAGCGGCACGAAATCGGTGTCAGCGACGTAACGCTCGCGGTCGGCGAAGGCGAGACGCTGGCCGTCGCCGATAATGCACCAACTGTCGACATTTTTTGGCCCAAGCGCCTTGAGATCAACTCTCGGGCGACTGCCCTTCCCGGTCAAACATTCGATTTTAGTGGCAGTGTGATCAGCCAATCTGGAACGACGATTTGCCGGGCGCCGTTCAGCGTTCAAGTTCGTGAGAAAACACAACAGCCTCCGGGTTGGCCAGAATATTCGGCGCTAATAGAATGCCGCAACCTGTCGCGAGTCCCAGTGCATTCTCACTATCGCCTTATGTCACGCCCCCGTGCAGGATGAGGCGTTATCCCTTTATCCCGCTCGCCGCGATACTGGAGATGAACAGCCTCTGCAGGCAGAGATAAAAGATCAGCACCGGCAGCGTGATGATGGTGAGATAAGCCATCACCTCACCCCAGGGTGTGTTGAGCTGGAAGAAATATTGCAGCCCCACCATCACCGGCCTGTATGCCTCGGACTGGGTAACGAGAAGCGGCCATAGATATTGCTGGCTGTACATGACGAGAAACTTCAAGATCGCAGCCGTTGCGATGACCGGGCCGCTGAGCGGCATCACCACCTGTGCGTAGATCCGCAGCCAGGCGGCTCCGTCGATGCGCGCCGCCTCCAGCAACTCCTTCGGCAAATCCTTGAAATATTGCACGAAGAGGAAAATCGTCAGCCCGTCCGCTATCCATGGAATGATCTGCACATGCCACGAATTGAGCCATCCCCAGGTAAACCCGTTGCTGCCGATCCATGGCAGATTGTTGACTTCCAGCAGCAGTGGCACGGCAATGGTTTCAAAGGGAATGATGAGGGTGGCGAGGATGACCGAGAAAAGCACATCCTTTCCACGCCAGTTCAAAAAGGTGAAAGCGAAGGCGGCAAGCGAGCCAAGCAGCAGGGCGAGAAAGACGGTGACGCCCGTTACCAGCACCGAGTTGAATATGAAGGTCGCAATCGGCGCCCGGGCAAAAGCCGAGGTGTAGTTTTCGAGCGAAAGGTCTCCCACCGGCAGGAAAGCCCGTATCGAGGTCGCATCACTCAGCAGCTGGTCGTTCGGTTTCAGTGACGAGAAGCCCATGAAGAGCAGGGGCAAAATGAAGATCGCCGCGAAAGCCAGCATGAGCACATAGTTGCCGATGAGAAAAGCAAGGCTTTTGCGTTGTCCGGCCTGCATCATTGTTGCTCCCTTGTCAGGTATCGCTGGGTTAGCGAAATGCACAGGACAAGCAGGAACAGGACGACCGAGATTGCCGAGCCTGCCGCGATGTCCTGCTGTCGGTATCCCCTCTCGACCGCCTGATAGACGACGCTTTGCGTCGAATCGCGGGGTCCGCCCTTGGTCATCACATCGATCTGCGCAAAAAGGGCAAAAGCCTGCATGGTAATGACGATGATAATCAGCACGGCCGTGTTGCGCAGCAGCGGCCAGGTTATCATGCTGAATTTCTGCCAGCGGCTCGCGCCTTCGATATCAGCCGCCTCGTAAAGATCCGGAGAGATCGTTTGCAGGCCGGAAAGCCATATGACCATATGGAAACCGACGCCCTGCCATACTGACATCACTAGAATGGCCCACAGGGCGGTATCGGTTCTGCCCAGCCAGTCGACTGGCTGGAACAGCCCGAAGCTCATGTAACTCAAAAGGCTGTTCAGGAGCCCGTTATCCGCCGCATAGATAAACCGCCAGAGCAGCGCCACCACCACCACCGACAGCACCACAGGCATGAAGTAGATCGCTCGGAAAATCGTGACGCCGGGAATCTTCTGGTTCACCAACAGGGCAAGAAACAACGCAAGTGCTGCCTGAACCGGCGCAACGACCGCCACGAAGGAAAGCGTATTGACGAGCGCTGTCAAAAACACGGCGTCGCGCGCCAGAATGACGATCTGGTTCTCGCCCCAGGTGAAGCTCTTATATTCCCGCATCCCCTCCAGATGGGGATAGTCGGGATTGTTGCGGGTGAAATTGCGAATTCGCGGATAGGAGATGGCGCCATCCGCACCCTGCTTGAGGCTCCCATCCGCCTCCCTTTCCGGCTCGAGCGTCAGCACGCCGACACCCAGCAGCCGGGTGTAGTTTTCAACACCGACAAACTCGGTGGGATTGGGAGATATCAGCCGCTGGTTGGTGAAGGAAAAACCGAGCCCCAGCAGAAAGGGCGTGATCAGGAACAGCCCGATCAGCACCATGGCCGGTCCAGCCATGAACCAGCCGGTGAAACCGTCCCGGGTCAGTTTCCCATTTGAGGAAAAGAGCGCCATCGATCACATGCCCCTATTTGGGTTGGTAACCGGAATTACGTTCTATGTTGTTGTTTATCTCGTCGGTTGCATTGTCCAGCGTATCGGCCACATCCGCGCCATTGGCAATGTCGGACACGGCCTTGGAAAAGACCGGAGAGATGAAGGCGTAAGCTGGCGTCACCGGACGTAATGTTCCCTGTCGCTTGGAGAGCTCGAAGAAAACCTCGAGCGGGCCGCCCTCCTTGTAATTCTCCGTCATCTGGGCCGCCGAAGATGTGGCCGGTATCAGGCCGATCGCGTCGGAGAACTGCGCGAGATATTTGTCCTGTATGGCGAATTCAATAAATGCGGATGCGCCTTCGGGATGTTTGCTGGTGGCCGACACGCCAAACTGCCAGGACCCGGCGCCGATTTTCGGACCGTTCCCGAAATCAGGGGCCGGCAGGAACAGCAGGTCGTCTCCATATTTCTCCAGAGCCTTCACCGCAACCCAGTTGCCCATCCATTGGAGGGCGTGGCGGCCCTCCAGAAATCCGGTTTCATGGTCGGCAGGTGACTGCGATGTACCGGGTGCGAGCTTCTTCTGGAACAGGGACTGCCACCATTCTCCGAACTCGATGGCACTGTCTCCGTTAAGGACGTTCTCGGCGGTTTGATAATTTTCCTTGTCGATCAAGCTGCCGCCGAAGCTTTCCAGAAACGGGCTGAAGGCGTAGCTGTACCATTCGGTTTTATCGGCCATGCCGAGGTCGATCGCATAGTCGAACTTGCCGCTGGCCGCGAGCTTTTCGAGCGCTGCATTAAATTCTTCGCCGCTCCATGGCTGGTCCAGCGTTGGAATGCGAATGCCATTTTCATCGAGAACGGATTTGCGGGCAAAGACCGCGACGGCTGCGTCCCACAGGCCTACTGAATAAAGCTTGTCCCCCCACTTTCCCACCGCGCCTGGCAGGAAGTTCGCAAGCTTTGCCTCGTCGATCTGCAATGGTTGCAGATAACCGGACCACGCCCAGTTCGGCATGTTCGGCCCGTCGACATCGAGAATGTCAGGCAGCTTGTTGGAGAGCGCGGCGGCGGTGACGGATTCGTTATATGCACTCTGGGGAAATTCCTGCAGCGAGACCCGCCAGTCTGACTGGGACGAATTGAAGTCTTCGATAATGCCCGCCAGGATCTTGCGTTCTTCAACATTACCAGCACCGTGATACCACATCGTGAGATCGGTTTGCGCGAGTGCGGTAGTGGAAAAAAGCATCGACAGGGCAGCTGCCGCCCCCGCAATAATGGCTTTCGTGATCATAGATGGTTCTCCTCCTGAAGAACGGTAACTTCACAATCTACAGATTGTTCCGCAGAAAATTTGCGTTCTGGCATTGCGCCGTCCCGAGAACGCGACCGGCAGAAGCTTTCCAAGCATGAACATAAAGGAGAAACGACAAGGGGCCGGGCCAGGCTATGCGAAGATCGATTTTCGCCAGGATCACGCCCGGGAATTCAGGCGGCCGGGGTGTTCCACGACCAACGTTCGGTCAGTGTCGGCGCAATTTGACAAGGTTATCCAGCGCTATCCGGCCGCCGCCATAGACAACGAGGGTCAGCGCCATGGCAGCCCAGGGCAGGTGGAAATTGGCCCAGCCATCCGGAACGGTTAGCTGGATCACCGCCGTCATCAACAGCAGACCCAACGCGGCGTAACGGGTGAAAAGGCCAAGAACCAGCAGCACGGGCAGAACGAGTTCGGCAATGCCTGAGGCCGCCGCCATGACCAGCGGCATAGGGTAGGGGATCAGGTTGCCGAAGATATGCAGCCTGAATTCCTGTTCGAACAGATATCTGGCGCCAGTTGATAACGTCAGAGATCCGTCCCATTTGGTCAGTCCCGATTTAAAGAACGGAATTGCCAGGCCAAACCGCAGCGCCAAAAGCGGCAATGATTGTGGAATGGAGGCGAGCAGGCATTCGGCGTGGCGATGAAGTGCTGCAAGCGCACCGCCTAGGCTGCGTGCGGAGGCAAGTTCTGTGGTCATGGAAGGTCCCCTTCACGGTGTTCAACGGCGCTGAAAGCGCCAAGGCCGATCAGGCCAATCAAGGCCGATCCGAAATCAAACGAAGATGTTGCGGCCAAGGCCGTCTCAGCCGCTTCGCCAAGGCTTGCGCCGTCAAAGAGACGCGCCGCGAAAGCAACATCTGCTGATGGCAGGACGTTGATCTCGACCTGCATGGCCGGCCGCACAACAAGCACTGTTTCGGCTCGCCAGTCGACAGGCGGTGTCACGGTTTCGCCTTGGTGGACGTTCCAGATGCTGCCGGCCGGAAACGGCGATTGCACAAGCCGGGCCGAAGGATGCGGGATAAGCACCCTATCGAGAAGGTGTTCGGGTGAAAGGGCGGCGAGTTGGGGGACTTCGAGCGGCGATCTGTCTGCCGCGTGATAGGCCGTGCTCCACGCCGCCTCGATCCGCGCCACATCCGCGAGATAGGCGAGAGACGATGCCGGCGGGAAAGTCGCAACAAAATCCGGGAAATCGTCGCCGTACTGCATGATGAGCGGTGTGGCCGGTTTGCGGTCGGCGGCATAGGCACGGGCAATTCCGGCAAAGAACTCAACGCCAACCAGCCGTTTCGTCACTGGAAAACGTTGCCCCAACGCCGTTGTCAGCCCGACATAGACGTTGTTGCGATAGACGGCAAAACGCGAGGGATCGGCAGCACCGCGCGCGGTGGTGATACCGGGCGGTAGCGGTTGGCCCGGATCGAGCAGGGCGGAGGCAAAGGCGCCTTGGCTTTCGTAAAACCGCATTGTCACGCCGCCTGGCTGGAGCGGCTTTTCAGGGCCGCTTCGTTCAACAGGATGTCAGCGCGCACCGCTTCTGCCTGAAGCGTCGCAAAGTCTGGCACGTCGTTGTCCCATTCGATCAGGGTTGGCAAAGCGCCGCTGCGTGACAGCGTGTGCCGGTAAAGCTCCATCACATCGGATCTGACGGCGGTGCCGTGGGCATCGATCAGCAGCCGGTCTCCAACGCTGTCGATGGTCTCGTCGTAACCGGCAAGGTGGATTTCACCCACCAGTTCGACGGGGAAACGGTCGATATAGGCGACCGGATCGAGGCGATGGTTCACCGCCGAGACCATGACATTGTTCACATCGAGCAACAGGCCGCATCCGGTTCGGCTGGCAATGGCGGTGAGGAAATCCACCTCATCGATGGTGCTTTCTGAAAACAGCACATAGGTTGATGGATTTTCAAGCAGCATTTGCCGGCCCAGCCATTGCTGGGTCTCATCGACATGGTCGGCGACACGCGACAGGGTTTCGGCCGTGTAGGGCAAGGGCAGAAGATCGTTGAGGAAACCGGTGTCATGGGTCGACCATGCCAGATGCTCCGAAAAGCTCTGCGGCCGGTAACGATCGATAAGGTCGCGAAGCCGTCTCAGATGCCCGGTGTCGAGGTCACGGGCCGAACCGATCGACAGGCCGACGCCATGCAGCGACAGGGGATAAAGCGCTGCAACGCCTTCAAGATAACGGTGCGGCGGGCCACCGGCGCCCATATAGTTTTCCGCATGGACTTCGAAAAAACCGATATCCGGCCTGGCGTCGAGAATAGTGTCGTAATGTTCCGGCTTGAGGCCGAGGCCAGCACGGGGCGGCGGCGGGACGGTGGCGCGGTCGGCTGAAACGGTCATTGCTGGTCTCCCGGTTTTGACGGACGAGGGGGAGGCCCGGCAAGCGGGCCTCCGATGTCGCGGCTCAGCTTTTAGATGGCTCCAGCATGCCCTTGTGGCCATCCACGTTCATCGTGGTGCACGTGCCGGCGGGTACGGCCTTCCAGGCATTGCCCTGGTAATCCATGGTGGAGGTTCCGGCGCAGGTCGTGCCGGCGCCGGCAGCGCAATCATTCTGCCCCTTCAGGGCTATCCCGTAGCATTTCTCGTTTCCGGCCATCTTTTCCGGTGCCAGCGGCGCAGCAAAAGACACAGAAGCGACAGCGCTTGCGAGTGAGCCTGCCAAAGCGAGGGTGAGCGTGGAACGGTTCATAAATGATCTCCTCTTGGATGTCCGCAGACCGTTCATCGGCCGCGTATGGCTGTATTCGATCTTTCCGGGAGCGACGTTACAGCTTGAGGCGAACACGAACGCGTGACCGCAATCTGTGACTAACGATTTTCGTCTCAACGTTCGGCGCAAATCATCGCGGCCTGCAGAGGGCGTCGGCCGTCGCAGTATTTGATTTTTCGCTCTCTCTACCCCAACCCGGTTTTCGTCGAGCAACTCGACATTGAAAAAAATATCATGCCGTGATATAAATCGGTTGGGATACTATATAATTCGGGGGGAACAGATGAACGACGTCAGTGAGATTGCAAAATTGTCTTCGTTGCTTGAAACGCGACTTTTGCAACATGGCCTGATTGAAAGGCCGGGCGGTGCAGTTCGAACGCTACCCGCTGATTTTCTCGAAAAATTCGACGGGCTGATTGATAATTCCACGGAACTGGAAGGTCTTTTGCGGATCGGCTATGCGGCCAGACAGGGCGAAACCCTATCGGCTCCGGTCGCGAGCGCCGCACGATTTATGATTCAGGAAGTGTGTGAAGCCCTCTTCGACCGGAATGAACTGCAAGCGTTTCGCCGGACGCACTGATTGATGGGTGTGCGTGACATTTTGCGTTCCTCGGTTTCTCTCACTGTGGCTTTGGTCTTGTGCGCCCTGCTGAATTTGGCTGGTGCGCCAGCCGTTGCCCAGACTGACTGTGCCGTCGCGGCTGAAGCATTCATGCGTGGGACGGCGGACAGATTGCTGTCGGTAAGCGCCAGAGGCGATCAATGTGTCGTCACTTATCTCATGCATCGAAGAGACAAACGACCGATTCGGGTATCGCAGGAATTATCACTGGGAAAAACTGACATCCTTCAGGCCGGTGATGAGAAGGATTTATATGATGGGTTACGTGTCAATATTTCATTTTAAAGCTCCCGTGGATTTCATCTAAAGCTGGCAGGCTGGAGTTTTGGGTTCGATGTTGGTCGTGTGATCGTGCGCCTTGCGCATCAACTTATATCCGGCAGCTCCATTACGGCTAACCACAATCCTGCGTACACGGCCTGGCATCAGTTTGGCGGGTTCATACTTTTTGCCGGCGTTTGAAACGCCAATCGTTCTCCCGAACACGCACCGCCCTGAACCCCGATCCACTCAGTTGGTCGGGAAAGGAATAATATCAAGCCATTGAACTGACACCGTCCGAGTTGGTGGATGGCTCAGACAATATAGCTCCATCTGGAACGAGACCGGTCTCCACATAACGCCAAAGTGCGACGATTAATTTGCGAGAGAGCGCAACCACAAGGATTCGCCGCAAACGCGGAGATTGTCCTGCCGATCTGGTCAGGAACCAATGCGTGAGACCAGCCTGTGGCTGATACCTGACCCAAAGCCAGGCGAGCTCCACCATTATCCTTCTGGCAGCTTTGTTTCCTGCTTTCGATATGCCTTGGCAACGTGTGGTAGAACCGCTGTCATAGGCACTCGGCGTCAAACCCAGATAGGACCCGAGTTGCTTTCGATTAGAAAAAGTCCGTCCGAAGACTTCCCTTGCCAGGATGGCGGCGCTTGGTGCGCCAATACCCCGTAATTGAATGAGCATTTTGCGCTTTTTTTCGACCGAGGGGTTCTGCTCATCTGGCTTGTCCCGTTCTTCTGCAAGCGCACGCAATTGCTGCTCGATAAAATCGAGGCGGGCATATTCACGTTCCAGTTCCGCCTTCAGTCTACTGGAAAGTGGAAAGCCCTCGGCCGTTTGAAGGGCGCCAAAATCAATTCGCGTACCGCGAAGCCGGGGTTCTATTCCCCGGATACCTTGCCCAAACAATAGGCCCTTAATACGGTTGATATGACCCGTACGCTCCCGAACCAACCGTTCCTGTTCCCGGTAAGATCGACGGGCATCTTCCTCCTGAACAGTAGGGATCCGCACAACAGAACATACGTGTCGGTCTCCCCGCTCCACGGCAACCAAAGCACGCAACAGCATCAAAACATCAATTCGATCGGTCTTAACCCTGCGGGCCCGACGATTGACCTGTAGGCTGGCTGGATCAAGAACCCGGCAATCGATACCCAATTTAAGCAGAGCGCGGGCCAACCAGAAGCCGTCGTATCCGGCCTCATAGCATACAACGATCCTGCCTCCTTCTACCCGACATGACTCCAGTCTCTTGACCAGGCCTGGAAGGTCTCCGCCCTTGATCTTATAGATACTTGGCTGCTCTCGATCGATCTGATTGACAGCAAGAACCCAGGTTGTCTTGCTCAGCTCGATGGCGGCATAAACGGTAGGCGCACTCTCAACAGTATCGGACATGATAGCTCTCCTGTTAAAAACCTGAGCCACAGTACGCCTTTTCGCCGCCGGCTCTAATCATAGGATCTTCTTGCAAAATAAGAACGTCGACGAGTAGCTGGACTACGACTGCGCCGCGTGGGATTGCGCGGCCGCCAGCCGGTTGATCAGCGATCATCCGCTTGGGAACTCCGGTGCGACCGGTTGTACCTCTTCAGTTTTGTCAATCGTGGTTGCCGGGCTGACATAGTTATCGTCGCTTGATCCCGACATGCGTGACGCGCAACACCTAAATGTGACCAAAGGGTGTTCGGCTCTGGCGGGCTGCGTCTGCCGGTTTATTTCGTCCCGTGATATACTTCGCGGCTATCGGCTGAGGAAGATGTGGTCGTGTTACATGCGGTGCCAACAACAACTCGGATATTGGCTGCAATCAAGGTTGCTGGCCGCGCGCTCGATGAAATCTACGGCTGGCTGATCTTGTGGCTTCCAATCGCTCCGGTAGTCATTATTGCCGGTGCAACGATGATTGCCTTGACTGGTGACAGTGTCACGCCACTCTGGTTAAGGCTGTTGGCGGGTATCACCGCGACAAGTATTTTTGTCATTATATTTGGTGGATTTTTCAGCGCTTTGTTTTTCGCAGGGGCGGTGTGGCGACTTGCACGGTCACCTCAGCCTGGCAAAAAATCGACAGGCTCCGCTCAGCTGGAGCTCGGTCGATGGTTTTGGGTGTCGGGCACTGTATTGACATTGCTGTGGCTGATCCCATTTGCGATTACCATGGAGTATATCGCTTCAATGGTCATATCGTCAGCGGTCGTGACGCAGTCTTTAGGTTAGTTCGTTCAGATCGCGCAGTTTCCCAAGGGATTCGACAAGCAGGACTTGATTGGCCAAAAGTCCCTCCAGATGTATTCTGGCAAGCGTTCGTAAAATCTGTTCGCCCTTTGGGGTGAGGCTAATCAAAATGCTCCTTTTGTCTCTCTGTGACGGTGTTCTTTCCACCAGCCCAGCCGCCGCCAACCGGTCGACCAATTGCACCGCCCCATGCGCCTGGATGAGCATCAGTTCCGAGAAATCCCGTATTCTCATTTTCCCTTCCGGTGCGGTCTTGATGACCAGCATGGCCTGGTATTGCTGAGAGGTGACGTCGGCTTTTGCGAGAGCAGCGTCACTGAGCGACAGGAAGCGCCGCATGGCAAGCCGAAAGCCGGCAAGTCCATCATATAGAGCAGAGGGCAGTTCGGCGTCTTCCGCGACATCTCCAGCGAGGCTCATTCGTAAAACCCTTCCAATAATTCACGGCTTGACACTACATTATTGTGGTCCGATTTAGGAGGGCTGTGCGCGCAGCAAACCCAATGAACACTGGTCCGAAATGGCTCGGGGGTCATTGTGGTTCCCGCGAACTCTAATCTGCCGTTCCGGCCATAAAAAGATAGGAAGTTGAAAGAAGGGTGGTCGTGGCTTGTCGCCGAGCGATCGGTAGGGCCGCACCGTATTGTAGTTCCGCCCCGGTTTTAGATAACGATATCCGGGACCATGCTCCTAGGGATATCTATTCCAATTTGGCATCAAATTGGAATAATTCCTCACAAAAATGGCTCATATTCACCTGTTATAGTGCGTTTTAAGAATGAAGTCGCATTATTTCAGAGGGCCGCACCCGCATGTCCAACTATGTTTCCACCAGCGAGCTCCGTGCAGCGTTTTCCAGCGCCATGTCAGAAATGTACCGTGAGGAGGTTCCTGCCTAAGGCACGCTGATGGCACGCGTGGCACGCGTCAATGACGAGCGCTGGCTCAAAAGCCTGATCTCAAGGAGCGCCTTTCGGCAACCGACAATATCGACCGCATTTCCGAGGAGCGCCACGGGGCCAGTCGCCTCGGTACTGCGGAGCAACTCGCCATCATGCGCCGCGTCTTCGCCGTGATGGGCATGTCTCCGGTAGGATATCACGATCTTTCGACGGCAGGTGTGCCGGTCCATTCGACAGCTTTCCGGCCGGTCGGTGACGAGCCGCAGAAGCGCAATCCTTTCCGCGTCTTCACATCGTTGCTGCGGCTTAATCTGATCCCCGACGAGGCTTTGCGCACCGAGGCCGCCCGTATTCTGGCGCAACGCCGGATATTCAGGCCTGGAGCTATCGTCCTTGTAGAGAAGGCGGAGCGGGATGGCGGCCTGTCGAAAGAGGATGCCGACTGTTTTGTACAGGAGGTGCTGGAAACATTTCGTTGGCATGACAAGGCCAATGTCGATGTGAATATGTATCACCGCCTCCATGATGCGCACCGCCTGATTGCGGATGTGGTTTCCTTCCGTGGCCCGCATATCAATCACCTCACGCCACGCACGCTGGATATCGACAAGGTGCAGGTGCTGATGCCCGCTTTTGATATTGCGCCCAAGGCCGTTGTCGAGGGGCCGCCGACCCGTGAATATCCGATACTTTTGCGTCAGACCTCGTTCAAGGCGCTTGAAGAATTGTCGAGGTGAGGTATCGAGCATGTAAGGTACGAAACCCAGATACATAAAAACCGCCAAGCCAAAGCATGCCGGATCGGGGACCACTATCGGCGGCACGGTGGACAAGGTTGGAGAAGGCATGAAGACGTTTCAATGCCGATTTGACAACAAAGGGCGCTTCATCCATGTCATGGCACTGACGCCCGCTGGTGAGTGACAGCAGGCCGATGGCAGGTTCATCTTATAGTGCATCAAGGCTAAGCGAATTGGGGTTCGTTTGCCTGTTGACTGCCGTGCTTCTGGGATTGCCTGGCTCGGTGGAGGCTACCACTGGCAGGGGATGTCTGACCGTTGTCAACCTCGCCTCCGGCGATTTCTTGAACATGCGTGGTCAGCCATCGGCGTCGTCCCGGATCGTCGATACGCTCCATCCTCACCGCCACGGGATCCTGCACCGTGACGGCCGGTGTGAGCCTTCGTCGGTGGTCTGGGGCAACCGTTGGTGCCCGGTGACCCATTATGATGGCGACCAAACGATCCATGGTTGGGTCAAGGCGCGCTATGTGCGCGATAGCGAATGCCCTTGATTTTCTCGGTGCGATTCCCGGGTGAACCATAACGGCAATCTGTGTGGCCGTTGCGGAGGCGTAAAGAAGGCGACGCTTCCGTTTCTTGCCGACGGCACAAACAAAAACACCCGGAGGCGGAACCTCCGGGTGTTTTTTATTCCATGTCAGTGCGATTACTGACCGCGGATCTTCTTCAGGTCTGCCAGAACGGCGTCAACGACGTCAGCGCCGATTTCAGCCTTGTGCTTTTCGTAAACAACCATCGACTTTTCGCGGATACGGGCCTGCTCTTCAGCCGACAGCGTGTTCACTTCGAGGCCGGCAGCCTTGATCTTTTCCAGGGACTTCTGGTTCAGATCGCGGATGACCTTGCGCTCTTCGTCACGGCCGACGACTGCGCAGTCGCGCAGAGCAGCCTGCTCTTCAGGAGCGTAGCTGTCGAAGATCGGCTTGGAGAAGAGGAAGAGGAACGGCGTGTAGGCGTGGTTCGTCTCGGTGATGTACTTCTGCACCTCGTAGAACTTGGAGGTGTCGATCGTCACATAGGGGTTTTCCTGCGCGTCGATTGCGTTGGTTTCAAGTGCGGAGAAGACTTCGCCGAAAGCCATCGGCGTTGCGTTGGCGCCGAGGTTCTGGAAGGTGTCGAGGAAGATGTTGTTCTGCATCACGCGAACCTTCAAGCCGGAGAAATCTTCCCACTTGTTAACGGCGCGCTTGGAGTTCGAGAGGTTGCGGAAACCGTTTTCCCAGTAAGCCAGGTTTACGAGACCCTGCTCTTCCAGCTTCTTGTTCATCATGTTGCCGAACTCACCGTCCATAACGGCGTCAGCCTCGTGAGCGTTGGAGAACAGGAACGGCAGATCGAAGACGCCGAGAGCCGGGATCAGGCCAACGAGCGGCGACGAGGAGGTCACAACGGCTTCCTGAACGCCGGAGCGCAGGGCCTGCGTTGCCTGAAGATCGCCGCCGAGAGCGCCGCCCCAGAATGCCGTCAGTTTCAGCTTGCCGCCCGACTTGTCGTCGAGGCAGGCCTGCATCGCCTTGATGCCGTTGCCAACCGGATGGTCGGCATTGATGCCGTTCGAAACTCGGATGTTGCGGCTGCTGAATTCAGCCATTGCCGGGGCTGCAGCGCCAACCGCAAAAGCGATGGCCGTGGTGGTCAGAAGAAGCTTTCTCATAATATCCTCCCTTGGATTGTGAGCGAGAAGCGGATTGCGGATTAACGGAGATATTGCAGCGGAACCAGAACGATGTCCGGGAAAATGACAAGAAGGAAGAGCACTGCCACCTGAGTAAGAAGGAATGGCAGAACCCCGACGGTCACTCGACCGAGTGGAACGCGCCCCACGCCGCTGACAACGTTCAGAACGACGCCGACCGGAGGTGTGATCAGACCGATACAGGTGTTCATGATAAAGAGTACGCCGAAGTAGACCGGATCGATACCCGCCTGTTTGATTATTGGCATCAGGACAGGTGTCAGGATCAGAATGGTCGGCGTAAGGTCGAGCGCTGTACCCACGATCAAGACCAGCACCATGATCGCAAACATAAGAAGCATCGGGCGGTCGATGAGCGGCTCAATGAAGCCAACAACTTCGTTCGGAATGTTTGCCGCCGTAATAAGCCATGCCGAAACCAGCGCGGCGCAAACCAGGAACATGATGATCGAGGTGCTTTTCGCGGCGCGTAGAAGAACATGCGGTAGGTCGCTTGGCTTCAGTTCGCGGTAGATGACCATGCCGACGAACAGAGCGTAGGCAGCGGCCACGACAGCGGCTTCGGTCGGGGTCATGATGCCGGCCTTGATGCCACCGAGGATGATGACCGGCATGCCGAGTGCCCAGCCGGCGCGAGCCGTCGCTTTTAGGCGGTCAACGCCTGACGTTTTGGGAAGTGCTTGGACATTGTCCTTACGCACCACGACCAGCCACGTTCCAACCAGCGACAGACCCATGAGAAGTCCTGGCACAATGCCTGCCATAAACAACTGAGTGATCGAAACGTTTGCGGCAACGCCGAAAACAATGAAGGCCATGGACGGCGGGATAACGGGAGCGATGATCCCGCCGGATGCGATCAAACCCGCAGAGCGCGGTACATTGTAACCGGCCTTCGCCATCATTGGTATCAGGATCGCTGCAAGCGCTGCGGTATCAGCTGCAGCCGAACCGGAGATGCTGGCCATGATGATCGCAGCCATAATAGCAACAATGCCAAGACCGCCGCGAATGTGACCGACGCAAGCGATCGCGAAATCGATGATGCGGCGGGAGAGGCCACCAGAGTTCATCAGTTCGCCGGCAAGAATGAAGAAGGGAATAGCCAGCAGCGTGAAGGTATCAGCGCCCGAGATCATGTTCTGGGCAATGATCTGGGTGTTGAACATGCCCATGTAGGTCATGAGCACGACGCCACAGAACATCAGCGCGAATGCGACGGGAACGCCAATCGCCATGGCTGCCAGCAGAGAGCCGACAAAAACGAGAAGTGTCATATTCTTAGCGCTCCGAAAGCTGTTCCACGGTCAGGTTCTCGCCCGCAAACTGGGCGACTTCATCATCGGTCACGCGACCCGTAACGTATCGATAGATGCGCTCGAGTGCGATGATGCACATGCCAGCACCGGTGAATAGTCCGATACCGTAGACCCAGATCATCGAGAGCTTGGTGACTGGAGCGTGCATGCTGGCGTTGATGCCGGACTGCTTCCAGGTTCCCCAGAAGAAAATGGCGGAACAGACAAGAATGATGATGTTCGACAAGATCATGCAGAAAACGCGTGCGCGTCGCGACAGGAACATGACGAATGTCTCAATGCCCATGTGTCCATGTTCCCTGAAAGCCACGACAGCTCCAGTGAACGTCAGCCACACGAAGAAAAAGCGCGACAGCTCTTCCGACACGTTGATACCGGAATTCATCGTGTAACGCATGACAACGTTCACGAAGACCATGATCGCCATGCCGGCCAGCAGCAAGACGAGAATGATTTCGAGAATCCGGTAAAAGAGATTGATTGCCTTTTGCATTTTCCCCTCCCGAAGAAATTTTTAGAGTAGCCCTCGTTTGGCCAGATTGCGCATCAGAGCCGTGGTGCCGAACGTCCATTCGGGGCATTCGTCGGTGTTGGTAACCCAGTTAATCAGCCTGCCGAGCTTCGGCGTGGAAATTTCCACGCGGTCGCCCTTGGCGTGGGTGAAACCGAGACCGGGACCATGCCGGTCTTTGACCGGTGCAAACATGGTTCCGAGGAAGAATACCGCGCCATCGGGATATTGATGATTGCGGTTCAAGAGCTGCGAAGCCAGATTCTCCGGCGAGCGGCTGATTGCCTGCATCGGGCTGACGCCCGTCATAGTGAAGCCATCCCTGCCTTCGACGAGAAGCGAAATCTTCGACTGCTTGACATCTTCGATGCTGAACTTTCCGTCAAAAAGACGGATGAAGGGGCCGATTGCGCAGGATGCGTTGTTGTCCTTCGCCTTGCTGAGCAGCAGGGCGGAGCGTCCTTCGAAGTCACGCAGATTGACGTCGTTGCCCAATGTTGCACCGATGATGCGGCCATCTGACGTAATGGCAAGGACGACTTCCGGTTCAGGATTGTTCCACTGCGATTTCGGATGAACGCCGATGAGGGCTCCGCAACCGACGGATGCCATGGCCTGTGCCTTGGAGAAAATTTCCGCATCGGGGCCGATGCCAACTTCCAGATACTGCGACCAGAGGCCCATTTCCTGAAGCAGCTTTTTCACTTCTGCAGCTTTTTCGGAGCCGGCTTCGAGACCCTTGAGGCTGTCGCCGAGAACCGGCGCCAAACGCACACGAATTTCCTGGGCGCGCAACGGGTCGCCTTTGGCCTGCTCTTCGATGACTCGCTCCAGCATGCTGTCGGCGAAGGTTACACCGGCTGCCTTGACCGCCTGAATATCGTTCGGAGCGAGGAGTTCACCGGCCGAACCGTCGAGAAATGCGTCGAGCGTGCCGAGTGCGACGAAACCGCTGACGTCGGCGAGCAAATCCACCAGATCGGTCTTTTCGAGAAGCTCGGCCATGGTCGGAGCAAGCGAGGTGAGATCATAAAGCACGCCGTCACGCAGAAGCACGGGGCAGGGCCCATCTTCGCTTTTTGACCAGACACGACCAACCAGCAAGGCGCTCGCAAAATCTTCAGGCAAGATATCGTTAGAGTTTACAGATTTCTTGATTTCCAATTTTGCCCCTCCTATTAAACAACTGTGTGGCTACCACACGACCGGATGTCAGACAACCCGACCGATATTATATTTTTCTCTTTTTACCATTCAAATCTGCGCCCGAGAGAAGGTTTTCAGAAATACCTAAGCGTTTTGCCGAATTGATCACGTGGCGCGACATCGCATTTTCTGCGCCATCGGGATTCTGGGTAACGATATACTGAAATACTTCGTTATGTTCGTCGAACGTCAACGCGGCGATATTGCTATCGCTGCTACAGCTAAAAGAGAGTGGAATGATGTTACCCATGTACGCAAGAAGGCCGGCAAGAACGTCGCGGTAAAAACTGTTTTGGGTCGAATTGGCGATCGACAAATGGAACGCGATGTCTGTACCGATTCCTTCCGATAGCCACTCGTTCACTGCTTTCATTTCTATGACGGTGTGCTCAATGGTTCGGAGGTTCTCAGATGTCCGAAGGGATGCGGCCAGTCTGGCTGCCTGCTTCTCTAGTGGCAATCTCAACTGAAAGAGCTCGAGAAGATCAGCTGATTTCGGGGGACAGCTTATTTCAAGACGGGCGGAAGGCCTTCTGTCGGTTGAAATAACGAACGCTCCAATGCCGTGCCGTGTCTCCACCATTCCTTCGCTTCGCAACTTTGCGATTGCCTCTCGGATGACAGAGCGGCTTACCCCAAAAGTCTTCGCCAGCATGAGTTCACCAGGCAGTTTACGGCCAGGTCCTATCTCGCCGGCCTCAATTTTCTTGCCGATCTCGTCTGCGACCTTCTCAGGTAGATGATGTGTACGTTCGATGGGTTGAAACACAGTCTCTACAGCCTCCCTGGATTTTCTAGTTGTGAGCTGAGCGGCAACTCTTATCCTCTTGATCAAAGCAATGGCATATCAAAATGATAATTTCAGCAATTTTTGCTGTGATCTGAACCATCGGCCTTTAGGCCAGCATTTTCTGAAGCTCGGGTACACACTGCTTCATCGGCTGCTCAGAGCGATTTATCTAAGGAGCCACTAAAGTCCATAACGTATCTCTACTTCACCGTTTCTTGGATAAGGAGTTCGGTAAAAGGCCACGGATGACAGGCGCCAGCTGCGCGGGCAAATTGATGTATATTCCCCAAACAGCTCGCAAACATTGAGATGTGGAGTGATGAGGTGGACGGCCTCCGCACCCAACACTGTTGTGGCATACTGTGGCTGTCAAAGGTCACAATCGGGAGAACCGTCCATGAAGGAAG
>NZ_VIUP01000020.1:0-41423 GCF_007828365.1 Rhizobium sp. SJZ105 | reverse complement strand
GCGGCATCAGTTTTGTTGCGTTTGAGGTAGGCCTTCACGTAGGCGGGTGGCATCAACCGAACCGTATGCCCCAAGGCCTGAATTTCCCGAGCCCATAATGCGCGCTGCCACAGGCTTCCATCCCTACGAGACAAGGCTGCAACTTGCGAAAGAAGTCCAACACCTGCGATCGACGCAGTGCGCGACGTACGATCACGACTCCTTCTTCGGCTATGCCATGAACCTGAAAGACGGATTTGGCCAGATCGAGCCCGACTGTGGTAATCTTCTCCATGGAGCGGTCCTTCCTCTTTGTGGCGTTTCAACACGACCACGTTAGGCACTTGATGCCGTTTGAGAAGGGCCGTTCCACCTCATCAGCTTCGGGCCGACTGGGCCTAATAGTGGTGAAGGAGCATGCCGCTATGCTGAAAGAAATCTACGAAATATTCAGGGAGACGGTGCTCCTCTTAACCCTGCAGGGGAAAGGTGCAAGCGGCAACAGCGAAAAGCGTGGTCGCCAAGGACAGCAACGAAGTCGAGACCCCGGCCGTCATCACGATTGAATCCACAGGACCTCAGCCTCAAGGATTTGACGTGTACGAGACAGCGAACTGGCTCAGGCTCATCGTTGGACAAGACGCCATCATATCCATGAACTCCTCAAGATGCCCTGTCCAAACCTGTGAAAAACAACCCACCTACGTTTCCCTGAACGGCGCAATCCTGGCGAAATCGGTCCGCTCCCGTTGCGAGCGGCCGACCGCGATCCCACGCTGTACAGCGGGCCTTGCCATGACTGTTTCGAACCACCTTTCCAGTCGGGGAAAGTGACGAAAATCCTGCCCCTGCTTTGCATGGGGCACGATCCAGCCGACGCAGGCGATGTCCGCGATCGAATACTCCCCGGCAAGATAGTCCCGGTCGCCGAGCTGGCGGTCCAGAACTCCGTAAAGGCGCGCGACTTCTTTGGTGTAACGGTCGATCGCATAGTCGATTTTTTCTGGTGCGTAGTGTCGGAAATGGTGAGCCTGACCTGCCATCGGTCCCAGGCCACCCACCTGCCAGAACAGCCACTGGTTGACCTTCGTCCGGCGGACGTCGTCGTCGGGATAGAAGCGCCTGAACTTGCGCCCGAGATACTGAAGGATTGCGCCAGACTCGAAAATCGCTAGCGGCTCACCGTTTGGGCCATAAGGATCAACGAGCGCCGGGATGCGGTTGTTCGGCGAGATCGTCAGGAAGGCGGGATCGAACTGGTCGCCGTTCACGATGTCCACGAAATTCACATCATAAGGCACGCCGAGTTCTTCCAGCATGATGGTGGCCTTCCACCCGTTGGGCGTCGGCCAGTAGTACAGTTGAAGCGGTGCGGTCATGGGCATGCTCGATCCACTGGTTTCGTTATCAGCTGAAGGGGAAGGTACCAAACGCCGCTGTCGCCTCCGCGCGGGAAGAAAGTGCTGCAAGCGCCGGATGAGCTTCGGCTGTGATGATGTCCGGCAGCATTTCGCGCGAGAAACGGAAAGCGATGGCGCTGGTGATGTCGGCTTGAAGCGGCCGGTTGCCGAACAGCCAGGCATCAGATTGCCGCACCTCCACTTCGAGCAGTCGATAGGCCGCCGTCAACTGGCCCTGAACCCGGTCGATCCAAGGCTCATGTTGCCGTTCCGCCGGCCGAAGGTTGTGCTCGTAAACGATCTGGACCGTCTTCTCGCTAGCGGCAAGCGCGAGGCCGATAACCCTTTGGGCGCGGACAAAGGCGTCAAGACCGGATGGTGTCAGTTTTCTGTCCGGATTGGCCAGTCGCTCCCCCAGTTCGAGGATCAGACCCGAATCCATGAGGGCAGTTCCATCGTCTGTGATCAGCGTCGGCGCCTTCACCACAGGATTGATCGCAGCGAAGGTATCGAATGCCGAGAAGACCGATAGAGGCTGATGCTCAAAGGCGATGTCTTGCAGATGAAAGGAGACGGCTACTCGCCGCACATAGGGAGAATCCAGCATTCCGATAAGTTTCATTACGTTTGCTCCGTTCTTCTGGGGGATCGAGAGGATTATTGATCCGCGCCCAGAAACGCTAGCGCTCGCGCACGGCCGTTGCCAGTGGCCTGATTTGCCACTAACGTAAGGATCATGCCAATCGTTCCAAATCCTCTCGTCGTCATCCTCGCCTACGACCAGCTCTGCACGTTTGAGTTCGGCTGCGCCTTTGAGGTGTTTGGCCTGTCTCGGCCTGAAATGGGACCGGGCTGGTATCGTTGCGTTACCGCGGCGACTGAACCGGGACCGATCCGGGGTGCGGGGGGCTTGCGGTTAGAAGCCGATGGCGGTCTGGAATTGCTCGACGCCGCCCACACCATCGTTATTCCCGGCTGGCGCGGCGCAAACGCTGTCGCTCCGCCAGCGCTACTCGACGCACTCCGGCGCGTCCATGCCGCAGGAACCCGGATCGTGTCGATCTGCGGCGGTGCCTTCGTGCTCGCGCAGGCGGGCCTGCTTGCAGGCAGACGCGCGACGACGCACTGGCACCATCTCGACACACTCGCAGAGCGTTATCCGCAAGTCGTCGTGGAAAGACAGGCGCTGTATGTCGACGAAGGAGATATCCTGACGTCGGCCGGAAGCGCGGCTGGCCTCGACCTTTGCATCCACATTGTCAGAAAGGATTTTGGCGCGCGAGCGGCCAACAGCGTGGCGCGCCGGCTGGTCGTGGCTGCGCATCGAGACGGCGGACAATCACAGTTCGTCGAACGATCTCTTCCGCCGCCTTCAGGGGGGCGCCTCTCCAATCTGCTCGACATGGTCCAGAGGCGGATCGGCGAGAAATGGACGGTCGAGCGCATGGCCGCCGAAGCTCATGTCAGCGTCCGCAGTATTCACCGACATGTTTGTGACGCGACCGGGTTGGCGCCGGGCGAGTGGCTTCAGCGGCAGCGAATTGCCTTCGCGCGCGACCTGCTAGAGGAAACCACACTGTCCGTCAACGACATTGCCGCACGTTCCGGCTTTGGTACGGGTACGAACTTCCGCCAGCATTTCCGTGCCGCCACCGGCCTGCCGCCGACGACTTACCGGACCCGGTTCCACGTCGATGACGGCAGGTTCACCGTGGTGTAGATGGCGATAGCCCTCAGCACCTGAGGCAACGTCATGTTTGCCATCAAGCTGGTTTCAGCTCGGACGCTTTGTGCGAATTTCGCGGCGTCAAGTCGTGAACTATCTTGCGTCAGGGTCGTGCCCGATGCTCTGCCTCTCAAGATCAAGATACGCCTTCAGGGCCTTCCAGCCTTTTGGCGTGACCTCCACAGCGCGCGTGGAAGGCGGACGCTGGAACCATCCAAGCGCGCAAGCCTGCGCCAGAAACTGCGTTCCGAGGGGACCGGCAAGATGGTGTTCGCGCTCGGTCCAGTCGAGGCACTGGCGCGCGACGCCATGCCGGCCCGGAGTGATCCGGGCAATATCCAGTCCCAAGCGGCTGAACCACGCGGCACCGTCAGGCGTGATAAGGAAGGTTTTTCCCTCTCCATGTGCGAGGTAGCCACGGCTGAGCATCGCTCTGGTAATTCCAACGCCCAGACTTCCGGCGAGATGATCGTAGCAGCAGCGCGCGAAACGAAGATGTTCCGCCGCCCGATTGGGCGCTTTGCGACGCACAGGCTCGCCGGGGCCGAAAGAGGCCAGATGCTTGAGCAGGGAAGCGACTTCGGGACCGGGCAGCCGATAATAACGATGACGGCCCTCCTTCTCGACGCTCAGCAGTCCACCGGCCAGAAGCTTGGCCAGATGAGAACTTGCAGTCTGCGCCGATACGCCTGCGCCATAGGCCAGCTCTCCGGCCGGGCGGGCGCGTCCATCCACCAGCATCAGCAGCATGGCCGCACGTGCGGGATCGGCAATCAGCGCGGCGGCGCTTGTAATAGCGGGTTGTGGGTTCATGCCGGTGCTCCTTGCGTGCACCGACTTTAGCACAGGATCCGGACGGACGCTTCGATCGAGATCGAAACATCTGATTTCCGTTTGAAACTATACTTGGCCCGTCGCCGCACAGGGAGCCAATCATGACAGCAGACACCGAAGCCGCTATCCGTCACATTTACGAACAATGGCATGAGACCGTTGTACGCCGTGATATCGAAGGGCTTATGGCGCTCTATTCCGATGACGCCATTCTCGAAAGCCCGCTGGTTTGGACCGTTCAGCCAGAGCTTGGCTCCGGCATCCTTCACGGTAAGGCGGCCATCGGTGATTTTTTCGCTGCCGGTTTCCGAAGCCCGTCGAACGGCCTCGGCCGCTGGTACCGAACGGGAATCTTCTTCGCCAACGGTCACCAACTGACATGGGAGTATCCGCGCGCGACCCCCGACGGCGACCAGATCGATCTGGTCGAAGTCATGGACGTGGCGGGCGGGCTGATCAAGCATCACCGCGTCTATTGGGGCTGGGTCGGTTTCAGAACGTTGTCCAATGTGCCCGTGGGGGTCAGCTAAGTGGAGATGAGAACGGCAGAAAACGAACGCCGCCGCATCCTGGCCGCCACCAGCATCAGCTACGTGGTCGTCATCCTCGACACGTCGATTGTGAACGTTGCGCTGGAACGCCTTTCGGTGGCATTTTCAGCACCGGTCGAGAGCCTGCAATGGGTCGTGAGCGGGTACACCCTCAGTCTCGCGGCGCTGCTGCTGACGGGCGGCCGCCTTGGGGATCGCTACGGAGCGCGCAATGTTTATCTGGTGGGCCTTGGCCTGTTCACGCTGGCGTCGCTGCTCTGCGCGTGCGCCACGGGCCTATCCTTTCTCCTGGCGGCTCGGGTCCTGCAGGGGACCGGTGCCGCTTTGCTGGTGCCAGGCTCGCTCAAGCTCATCGACCATGCCAGTCCGGACGCCGAGAAACGCGCTCGTGCCATCGGGCTTTGGGCGGGATGCGGCGCAATCGCGATGGCGGCCGGCCCCGTGGTCGGCGGCATCCTGATCGATACCCTTGGTTGGCGCAGCATCTTTTTTGTTAACGTACCAATCGGCGCGGCCGGGATGGCGATGACCTGGCGTATCGCGCGCGACCAGCCTCTTGCACAGGCGCTGCCTCTCGACATTCCCGGTCAAATTGCGGCGATCGTGGGCCTGGTCGGGGTGATCGGTGTGCTGATCGAGGGACGAGCATTTGGCTGGACTTCACCGCCCATCCTGACCGGCGCTGCCGTGACACTGCTCGCCTGCGGGCTGTTCATCGCCATCGAGCGACGGGCAGATCACCCGATGCTCCCTGTGCGGGTGTTCCGGAGTGCGACCTTTTCCGGATCGGTCTATGTCTCCTGCGCCTCCGCATTCGTGTTCTACGGCCTCCTGTTTGTTCTTAGCCTCACATTCCAGCAACTGCGTGGATGGACGGCCCTCGAAACCGGCTTGGCCCTGCTCCCCATGACGGCGACGGTCGCGGCCGGCAGTCTGCTATCCGCCTCCATCGTAAAGGCCGTAGGCCCCCGCCGTTCACTCAGTGCCGCGTTCCTCCTGTATGCCGGCGGCGCGGTCGGTCTGCTTCTGGCCAGAACGACGACACCATACGTGTATGAGCTTCCGGCGCTTCTGGCCATTGGCTTCGCGTCCGGCTTTATCTCGCCGGCCGCCACCGCGCCCGCATTGGGCACTGTCGACAAAGAGCAGGTTGGCATCGCCGCCGGCATGCTGAACGCCGCCCGTCAAACGGGGGCGGCAGCGGGCGTGGCGACGTTGGGTTCGCAGATTGCTGCAACGACATTTTGGGGATCGGGATTCAACTTCGCACTCTGGCTGATCGTGTTCGTCTCCGTGTTGTCTGCGCGCGTGTGGTGGCGGATGAATACCGTGCGGCATTAGAGTGCTATAGCGTGGACGTAGTGCTCATCGTCATCGAGCGCGGTCCGCTATCCCCGCCGATTGCGCGCTGTGGCGCAATATTCTGCGACACAGCTACGTAGATACCGCCTATCACCGCACGCCACGGCAAGGCGGAATTGAGAATCAGCTTCCACCTTCACTGTTGAACCGAACCACAATCTTGCCGAACGGCCCGCGTTCGAGATGATCAAACGCCGCACGCACATCCTCAAAGGCATAAACCGTGTCGATCACCGGCTTGATACGATGTTCGTCGAGCGCGCGGTTCATGTCTTCAAACGCCCGTCTGTGCCCGACCGAAACGCCCTGGATGATAGCCCTCTTCAACATCATGGGGACCGCCGACAGCACGATCTCCGATCCCTTCATGAAGCCGATCTGGGCGATACGCCCGCCGCTCGCCAGTGCGGCTGCCGACTGGCTGATATTGTCGCCACCGATCAGCTCGAGCACATGATCGACGCCGCGCCCCTCGGTCAGATCCAGCGCAGAAACGGACCAATCCGGTTTTGCAAGGGTATCGATCACCCCGAAAGCACCGAACGCTTTCGCGCGTTCAAGCTTCTGCGTGCTCCGGGAGGTGACGATCACGCGGGCTCCGAAAGCCTGGGCAAACTGAAGCCCGAACAGGGCGACGCCGCCGGTGCCCTGCACCAGAACCGTCTGGCCCGCTTTCAGATGACCTGTCTTGATCAGGGCGAACCATGCCGTCAGCGCCGCAACCGGCAAGGTGGAGGCTTCCTCGTCCGTCAGCGATGCGGGTGCCCTGACAGCGATGCCCTCGTGAAGCGTCACATATTCGGACAGCATGCCCGGAAGCGGCCCGCCCAGCGACAGACCATGACGGGTCATCTCCCGTGGCGGCTCGCCGTCGATCCACTGCGTCCAGAAGTTTCCGAGCACCCGGTCGCCGACCTTGAATCGTGACACATTCGTGCCGATCGCCACGACCTCGCCCGCCATGTCTGATACCGGGACGAACGGCATGGTCGGCCTGTCGGGCAGTAACTCGCCTTCGACCACCAGCTTGTCACGATAGTTGAGGGAGACGGCCGCAACCCGGATCAGTACCTCCCTGCTGGCTGGCGTAGGCACTGGCGCCTCAGCCAGTTCCAGGTTCTTCAGTCCGAATGACGGCAACTGCCACCGTTTCATTGTCTCGCTCATTGTCAATCCTTTCACGCGTTGAGCAGGGATCTTATTGACAATCATATCGATTGTGTTGCGATGTCTTTTGTGAACACTTCCTCCATTTGGTCTCCAATCGATGAGCCTGAACCTCCATTCCCACCTTCAGGGCATTTCCGCCTTCGTGCATGCGGTAGAAACAGGCAGCTTCACGGCAGCAGCTGCACGCATGGGCGTGTCGAAATCTGCGACCGGGAAGAGCGTTGCTCGCCTCGAAGAGCGTCTCGGCATCCGGCTGCTGGACCGCACCACACGCAGTCTGAACCTGACGACCGAGGGGCAGGCCTATTACCAGAGCTGCCTCAAGGTCCTGGAGGAGCTGAATGCAGCGGAGACGCTGCTGGCTTCGCGAAAGCGCGTCATATCGGGAACCCTTCGGATCAACCTGCCGATCTCGTTTGGCCGGTTGTGCGTTATGCCCGTGCTCAGGCAAGTCGCGGACCGGAACCCTGATCTCAATCTCGATATCTCATTCACGGATCGCCAGGTCGATCTCGTCGAGGAAGGGATCGACCTTGTGGTCCGGCTTGGCGACCCCGGAGATCATGCCAGCCTGATCGGGCGGCGTTTTGGTACACAACGCTCGATCATCTGCGCTGCGCCGGCCTATCTGGAACGTTGCGGGCGTCCGGCTTCCGTAGAAGAACTCGTCAATCACGACTGCCTCGCCTTCGCCAAAGACGGCCGCCCGCTGCCATGGGCGGTTTGCGGCCCGGACGGAACGGTCAGGGCGTTCGTTATCCAGCCGCGCCATACGATCAGCCATGGCGAGGCCTTGCGGGACGCGACTGTGAACGGGCTGGGTTTGGCCTACCTTTCGACCTGGCTTGCGGCCGAGGCCCTCCACAGCGGGCGGCTTGAAGTAGTCCAGATCCCTACTCCTGCGCAAGATGTCCCGATTACTGCGCTTTGGCCGCGTTCGCGGGACTTGGCTCCCAAAGTACGGGTGGTGGTGGATGCGCTCGTCGAGGCGTTCAGGCCTACCGACGTGGTCGACCCGTGAGAAAAGGCTGTGCGTGGAGGTAGGGGGGTGATCGCATCAGCGCTGGCCAGTCGATGCTCGCGGCCGCCGATCCTGTCATCGCGGGGGAAGTACAGCGGCCAAATGGCTCAGTGCAACCAACCGCGCGGCGGTCGACAATGCATTAAGGATATTCGCGGCAAGGAAGAACAGCTTGTGACCTTGCCTTGCCTGTGGTTGAGAACAGTTCGGGTCAGCCATTACGGGGATAGAGATGAGCACTGAAGCAGGAACGACGGACAAAGTCGGTCATTCGGTCTTCCGAATATGGTTTTCGGTCGTGGTTCTGGGTGTCGCCGCGTTCACGATGGTGACGACAGAATTTGCGCCCATCGGGCTCCTGTCGCAGATTTCCGGCAATCTCGGAAAAAGCCAAGCGACCATTGGCCTTACGGTTACCCTCTACGCCTGGTTTGGAGCGATCAGCGGACTTCTGGCCCCGACCCTTATCGGGCGCATTCCGCGCAAAACTCTGCTCGTTGGGCTGATGATGGTTATCGTCGCCTCGAATGCAGGTGCGCTCCTCTCTCATTCCATCGAGACTTTCCTTCTGACGCGCTTTGCAGGCTCCATTGCACATGGTTTGTTCTGGGCGATGGTCGCGGCCTTCGCTGCGGACATCGCTCCGCCCGGTCGAATGGGCCTTGCGACGTCGATCGTTTTCGGCGGAATTTCCGTGGCGACCGTCATGGGCGTTCCGATTGTCAATCTGGTCGGCCAAGCCTTGGGATAGCGCATGGCCTTCGGCCTGATCGCGTTGGTCGGTCTTTTGGCTGCCCTTTCGATGATGGTTGTGCTTCCGAAGCTGGAAACAGGACCGCAGGACCGCAAAGCGACACTGGCCGATGTTGCATACAGTCGCCGCCTCTGGCCCATTTACGCCATCACCGCTTTCACGGCCGGCGCTCATTTCGCGGCCTATACCTTTGCGGAACCATTCATCGGCGCAATCCCCGACATTGGACCGACGACCGTACCCATACTTCTGTTTTCGTTCGGACTGGCAGGATTGCTCGGCAGTGTCCTCGGTGGCATCCTGATTGACCGGTTCATGCGTGCCGTCATCGTTTGCGCTCTGTCGACAATGGCGATTGCCCTGATTGTCATGGGCTGGAAAGGTCCGAACCTCGGTCTGATGGGTGTCGCGGCATGCATGATGAGTTGGGGTGTTGCGATCTCGATGCTGTTTGCAAGCTTGCAGACATGGATCCTCAAGGCATCCGGGCCGCTCGCGACGCCGGCAGCCGCGGTTCACACGGCAGTCCTCAACGCCGCCATCGGCTTCGGCGCTGTGATCGGGGCAGTGCTCCTCAAGGTGTCGGGTCTTTCGGCAGTCATGCTGGGGCTGGGCTGATCGCGATCCTGCCCCTCCTTTTGCTATCGAGCGTCCCAAAAATGCCCTACAGAGGGGCATCGCGTTGATCTCGCGCTGAATAACACAAGATCCCCCGAGATGAAGCGTTCGCAAATGGCAGGCCGATTCCAGTCCACCGAAGTCAAATTCAGCGGGAACCGGCCATGCCAAGCCCGTTCAAAGAATTCGCAACCCATTCACGTTGACCCTCCATCATCCGCTTGGCCACATTGACCAGCAGTCGAATTATGATACAGATCGGTCTCTATCATAATAAGGTGACAGATGCCGCGCCCCCTCGATCCCGCCAACAAACGCCAGCAGATCATCGACACGGCTTATGATCTGTTTTCCCGGTCCGGCTATCACGCGACCGGTACTGACCAGATCATTGCAGAGGCCAGCGTGGCCAAGATGACGATGTACCGCAATTTCGCTTCGAAGGATGCGTTGATCGTCGAGGTTCTGAACTATCGTGCCGCTCTCTTCGATGGTCAACTCGATGACCTTGCTCAGCGCGCCGCAACCCCTGTCGAGAAGATCGGAACGATCTTTGGATGGTATGAGCGATGGTTCCGGAGCGCCGACTTTCACGGATGCCTTTTTGCCCATGCACTTGCGGAGTTCGGTGAGCCGGGGCACCCGGTGTTTAAGGCGGTGGCTGCGCACAAAAGCAGTCTCAAAAACCGCCTGTCAGCGATCCTTGAGGCTGCGATGCACGAGGATCAGGCTGCGGCGACTTCGGATGCCATCTTCATGCTGCTCGAAGGCGCGACCGTGATGGCGCAGATGGGGGAGGGGCAGAAAGCCATCGCCCACGCCCGTCGGGCTGCATCCCGCCTGATCGGAGTTGCGGACGGATGAGGCTGGCGGCATCTGTCTGCTTTCCTTGTTACTGCGAAAGGTAAGAATTTGCGCCTCGAAGGAACTCCCCTCGGCATCACGCTGATTGTGGCCTCGGTCTTCATGCTTGCCTTCGGCGATGCGATCGTCAAGCAGAGCAGCGCCGACTTTTCACTATGGCAATTGTTCGTCGCACGCGGGCTTGTCACAGTACCGCTGATCTTCGGCATCGCCAGGGTGACGGCTCCTGCCTCCAGCCTATGGCCAAAGGCGGTGGGCTGGGTGTTTGTCCGCAGCATGCTGATTGTGTTGATGTGGATGGCCTATTACGCTGCACTTCCGTTCATGAGCCTGTCGGTGGCAGCAACGGCACTTTATACGACACCGCTGTTTATCGCCCTGTTTTCCGCAGCCGTTATTGGAGAGCCAGTCGGCGCCCGTAGGTGGTTTGGGATCGTTGTTGGCTTTGTCGGCGTGCTCGTTATTCTGCGCCCGGCGGCCGATGGCTTTTCCCCTGTCGCGCTTCTGCCTGTCCTTGCCGCCATCTTCTATGCCCTCGCAGCAGTCATCACCCGAAGCAAATGCGCTGACGAAGCCCCCCTGAGCGTCGCCATGGGGCTGAACCTTTGCCTCGTCCTGACGGGCGCTGTCGGTGTCGTGGGTGTCATGTTGTTGTCGAGTACCGAAAGTCTGACCTTTCCATTCCTGCAAAGCCCATGGATGGCAATGAGCACTAAGACGATGGCCATCATCGCGCTGCTGGGGATCTTGCTGGTCGCTGAAAGCATCTGGGTCGCAAAAGCCTATCAGATCGCGCCGGCGGCGATCATCGGCACGTTCGACTACAGCTATCTGGTCTTCGCGGTATTCTGGGGCTTTGTGTTTTTCTCGGATGTGCCCGATATGCTCACGGTGCTGGGGATTGGTTTGATCCTGGCCGCAGGATGGTTGGTCGTGCGGGGCGGCTCCAGAAACGAGGCTGAGGTTTCGCAACCTTGAAGTGATTGCGAATGGCGCGTGTAGGGCATTGCGTCCGCTTTTTCATTAGACTTTGATTTGGCAGTTGATGGCGGAGCTCTGATCGCGGCGACACAGCCGAAAGGGTTGAGCCATGGGGACAGAGCCTGCCTGGCCCTAGCCAGACAACTTCAGTTGCCGGCCGTGACTGCCGATCGCGCTTGGGCTGAAATCGCCGATGATGCGAACGTAGAGGTAGTTCTAATTCGGTGACCTTGCAATTCGAGACTTCTGAAATGGGTCATGAAATTCCGTGGGTCGCTCAGCTCTATGACCTGGGCGGCGATAATGAGATTCTCGCCGATCTCTCGGCATTGCTGCTGCGTCAGGCTGAATTGAACGGCCTGTCCGTTTTTCAAAGAGGCGTCGTCTATAACCAGCTTTAGATGCACGACATGCCCATTTCGATAAACCGTTCGATGTTGGGTGCTGATGCATATCGAAAAGACGCGGGCCAATCTTCTCACCCTCCTAAACAGGGGTATGGAGGCTGTTGTGCGCAAAGCAGAAATTGTCGAGACCATCAAATAATTCCCATCCTCTATTAAAGGGGGCAGCTGCGAAAAATCCTGGGCCTGAATCAAGATGGCCTACGCCGTCCCTTCGGCGCAATTCGGATATGTGCCAGCGCGGCCACCCTTTGAGGGAGACCTAGAAAACGCCTAGTCACGGGCTGAGAGTACAGAATGCGGATGGCGAGCGACAATATCCCAAAACTGAGAGCAAAATGGCGATACCGAACCAATATGGACCCGACAGTCCGGGTGATGTTCGAAAGCAGCACGGAACCAGCTTCTCGTATACCAGTCAGCTTGGACATCTAGGGGGCAGTCCGGCCTATCGGCGAGATTCGCGAATTTGCTCCTTGCAAGGCATCGGATGACAATCAAAGGACGATGATCATTAGGACATCGTTTGCTCATAAGGAGAGCCATATGTACCCAGTGCTGGAATCCATTCTCGTCGGGCTAGCCACTTGCGCCGTAAAGGTGCTGCCCAAGACGTCTTTACCGAGGGGGAGGAGAATGAATGTATTCAGGCCAGCCGTTATAGAAGAGCGACGAATACTCCCATATCACCCACGTTCTTGCGGCCACAAATACCTCAGGAGATTTTTCGGCCCTCGTGCAGGAGGTTCGACCTCCTATTTTTGAAGACGACTCGGCGATTAATTTAGAAGAAGCGTTTTATTTATGTTGGCGCTCAGATTTTTAACAATATGAACAATTCTTTCTCGGTCGGTAGTCTTGTATCGGACCTGCCCTAATACCAAAACTACGCTGGCGTGCAATGGAGGGTTCCCAAAGACAATCGGCGCGGAGATACCTACATTTTCCGGATCGAGTTCTCCTTCAGATATTGCATGGCCTAGCTTCTTTATTTGCTTCAAAGATCTAGAGACCTCTTCCCAATTTACGCCCAGGACAGGCGAGGGGTCCGCGGCGTAATGCAGCTGGTATAAGCGATGCGCTTTCGCAAATGGCAGCGACGCAAGGATAGTTTTCGATCCGGCGCCTCTGAACAATGGCATCGCCCGACCTCGGCCATAGCTGACGGTCGTTGGATCCATACCGCTTTCATGATGAATGGTGATGATTCGCTCGCCGACGAGGCTGGTCAAAAGGACATCACAACCGGTGTCTCGACGAACGTCTTGCATTGCCGGGACGGCAGCCTTTAAAAGAGGGTCGCTTTCACGGACGATATAGTCGAGTTCGATTGCACGTGCGCCCAATCGATAGCTTCCAGCCGATCTTGCAAGAAAGCCCGCGTCGCAGAGAGCTTTCAAATAGCGATAAGCTTGGGGTCGGCTGCAGTCCATGCCGGCAATAATATCTTCTCCCGATAGGACGGGATTGCCGATTTTAAAAAGATCCAAGATCGAGAACATCTTGCTGATGCTGGATGCCATTTTAACTCCAGAGGAAAGCGTGATGGTGTCTTTTACCCGTTTTCGTCGGCGTTAGAAGATTTCGTTCGGAGTTTAACGGCACTGCATCGAACACACGGCTAGAGACAAGTCGAAGACTTCATTCAGCAGCGCGCATAGTCGCATCCCACCAGGGGCAGGCGCCCTGCATTAACGTGTGATTGCCGTCCATCACCTGAACAGGTTCCCGGACACCCGCCCGCGCCGCGCCCAACCGCAATTGCCGGGCTTCTTCGCGCCTCTCGTCGCTAAGCCATGTCCTGTCATGTCCCCACAGACTTGGCCCGTGTTGCAACTCGACGGGTTCCCATGTCGGCGGATCGATTTCGCGTCCGCCCCATCCATACTCGACCATAAACTTGGCCGGCGTATAGGCGTAGAAGGATGTCATGAAGTCGTTGGTATGGCGCCCAAGCGTGGCGCCAATTAGCCCATCGCCGCCCTGTGCAAGATCGTAGCCCTGGCCGACATCGTCGAGGTTGAACAATTCCATCATCAGATGATGGATGCCGTTCTTCCCCGTTTCGATCAATGCCAAGCTATGGTGCCTTGAATTGATGTGGAAGAAGAAGGCCTTGAATGGACGCAGCGCAAAGTCGCTCAATTTGAAACCCAGGAGATCGACATAAAAGGGCATCACCTCGTCGATCCGCTCCACGGTCAACACGGCATGCCCCATCCCCAGAGGCCCGGTTCGGAAACCCGAAATAGATCGACCCGGGGAAAAGGGCATGTCAGCAATGGCTGCGCCGTAAAAGACCTCTACTCTATTGCCGGCGGGATCTAGGAACACAATCCCGTCCCGAACATGCCGTTCACCAGCGATCGAAGCGGGGAGGCGCCCAACACAAACCCCCGCGTTGTCGAGGCGGCTCGCCAATCGGTCAAGCGCTGCGGCATCCGCGACCTCCCAGCCGAAAAAATCGGCACCATCGCTGTCATCCTTGCGGACCATGATACGCTGCTTGCGATCGTCCATGCGGAAGGCGAGGGTGTTACGGCTCTTGTCGATAAGCTGCAGGCCGAGAAGGCCGGTTCCGTAGGATCTCCAGTCGTCGATGGTTTGCGAACGGACGCCGATATAGCCGAGACTTTGAATTTCCATCGAAAATGCCTCCAAAGGATTTCGTTTGCGCGGCCTACAGGCTGGCCGACCGCTCGTATTTAACGACGGTCTGCTCGATCGGGCCGAAGATGCTGTGTCCGACCTTGTCGACCATGTCGATGCGCACCTTGTCGCCAAATTTCAGGAAAGGCGTTCGGAACTCCCCGGTCTCGATCTTCTCGATCATCCGGCGTTCCTGCAGGCAGGAAGAGCCTACGGAACGGTCGCGATTGGAGACAGTGCCGGAGCCGATTATCGTGCCGGCCGACAGGGACCGGCTTTTGGTGATATGTGCGATAAGGGTAGGAAAGTCGAAATCGAGATCGACACCCGCGTTTGGCTGGCCGAGCCACTCATCGTTCACGTGACTGATCAACGGTAGCGACAGCTTGCGTCCGTCCCAAGCGTCGCCGAGTTCGTCCGGCGTAGAGAAGACCGGCGCAAAGGCAGTTGACGGCTTTGACTGAAAGAAGCCGAAGCTCTTGGCAAGTTCGTTCGGCATCAGCAGCCGAAGGCTGACGTCATTGAGGATCGTAATGAGCTTGATGTGCTTGAGTGCCTCATCTGCGGAGGTTCCCATCGGGACATCGTCTGTGATAACGGCAATCTCTCCCTCCAGGTCTATGCCCCAGGCCTCATCAGCAAGCACGATGTCCTCGCGCGGCCCGATCAGCGTGTCGCCAGCGCCCTGGTAGACCATCGGGTCGGAATAAAGGCTCTGCGGCATTTCCGCATTGCGCGCCTGCCGGACCAATTCCGCATGGGATAAATAAGCGGACCCGTCGCACCACTGGTAGGCGCGTGGAAGCGGCGCGGCGAGAGCCGTATGATCCAACGCAAACGCGTCAACAATCTCGCCTGCGTTCAGCTTCAGGTAGACCGCCGCGAGATCGGCCTCGACCGTCGCCCATCGATCAAGAGCGTCCTGCATGGTGGCCGAAATTTTAGGCACCTTAACTGCCCGCTTCAGATCTTTGCTGACAACGACCAGCGTTCCGTCCCGGCCGCCAGCTCTCAAACTTCCCAATTTCATCGTCGGCTCCTTGCTATATAGGTTTTCAAATGCCCAACTGTCTCGCGAACCAGTCGGCGATGCGGCTGTGCTTGTCGTGAGAATGGTTGTAGATACAGTGATCGCCGTCCTCCCATACGAGTGCCGTCTTGTCGGACGCCGCGGCTGTGTCGTGAATCGACAGTGCGTTGGCGACGCTGAAGATCGGATCCTGGCCTCCATGGACGACGAGTAGAGAACAGCGCAGATTCGACGCCGTCTCACCCAGGTCAAGACCGGCCATCAAGTCGCGGGCCGCCGCCTGATCGCGGTGTCCCATCATCGCGCAGATACGATCGATGAATTTCGGAAAATTCTCCAGCACCTCCGTCGGCGATGACGCGCCACCGTTGACGCAGCATGCGCGAATACGACTATTCGCGATTGCCGTTCGTGCGGCGAAATTGCCACCGAGACTGTTCCCCCAGACGCCAACGCGTTCTGCGTATCCATTATCGAGTAAATGGTCAGCAACTGCCGAGTAGAACTTTTCGGGACCTACCGTAAGATAATGGTGTCTGAGGATACGTGTTTCGCCCTGTCCAAGGCCATCAACAAGAAACGCGCCGATACCACGATCAAGAAGATAGCGTGCGCCCGAATGGTACTCCTCGCGCCAACCGTCTGCACCGCCGAAAATTAATACGACAGCGCCTGTCCCCGAATGTGCCGGACGCATCAGCCAGCCGCTCAAAGTGGCGTCACCAACCATGACCTCAAGCTTCTCAGTTACCGGCACGTCCAGTGCCGCAGCCCGTGTGAACGCCTCAAGAGCGCGGGCGTAAAGCCGGCACTTTTCCTGGTCGTCGAAATAGATCGTCGATTGGCCAAAGCGAAAGCATGCGGATGCCAGCCGAAGATAGTCGGCGGCGGTTCGCAAGTTGTTGCATGCAAGCGCTTCTTCGGCGCGCTCCAGATTGGCCTCTCCCAGGAAGGTCGCCGCCGGGATCCAGGCAATGCCCTGTTCAGCCATGCAATGCAGGGCTGCGGCGTCGCTGTAATCCATACCGTTGCCGACCAGCCGCTGCATAGGAAGCGCGCGGCGGGCCGCAGCCAGCGCTTTGCGGTCGTCTTCGGTGACGACCGCCGCCGGCGTGGGAGCGAGGCTGTCGCGGCTCTTGAAGACCGTGTCTGTCATGCTGCAGCCCGATCATGCTGGCAGAGGCGCTGCAAGGCCTGTAAAGATGTCAGTTCCGCCACGGTATTCACCGTTGCGAGAATGTAGCGGTCCGGGCGAACCACAACGGCTTGCGCGCCCAGCTTCTCCAAATAGTGTTCACCAGGACCGTCGAGCGCCACGACGACGGTATCGGGCGGGAAATCCACACGGATTGAGCCGAGCTCTGCCGCGAAACTCGATGTCGCCAGAATGGCAAACGCGTAGCCGACTCGATCGTCAAGGCGACTGCCATCGGCCAGGCGGAGCTGATCCGTCAAGGTTCCGGCGAGTTGGCCGCCTTGGTTAAGACAGCTCTTCCCGAGCGCTGGACGAGCGGAGACAAGCCGTTCCGGCTTGATCGCGAGGACTTCGTCGCGCTCGCGCGCCTTGGAGGGGTCGGTGTTCTGAAGAACTCCGCCCAGTCGAATTGCAAGCTCAATGTAGTGCCTGACATGAGGTTCCCGTTCTTGTTGGTAGCTGTCCAGCAGATCGGGAGGGACGCCATCGCGAATGACCGAGACCATCTTCCAGGCAAGATTGGCGGCATCGCGGATGCCGGCACACATACCTTGCCCGAGAAAGGGCGGGGTCTGATGCGCCGCATCGCCGGCCAGCAGCAAGCGGCCGCTGCGCCAGCTCTCAGCAATGACCGCGTGGAACGTGTAGACGGCCGTGCGTTCGATATCGGCCTCTTGGTTGCCGATCCACGGCGCAAGCAATTTCCAGACTGTCTCTGGCTTTGCGATTTCCTCGGGATTATCATCAGGCATGAGCATGAATTCCCAGCGGCGGCGGTTTTCGACCATCCGGATGTAGGTGGTGGGTCTTTCCGGATCACAATGCTGAACGGTAAAGTCACCGAGATCGTCGCGCGCGCCCTTGAGAAGCAGATCGACAACCAGCCACTTGTCATGGGAACCCAGATCAGAAGACCCGACCCCCATTGCCCTCCGTACCGTGGAGCGACCGCCATCGCAACCCACGACATAGGATGCCTTGATCGTGGAGTCTCGACCGGATGTATCAATTGTCTCAAGGCTGACGAAATCCCGGCCCTGCTCGACTTTGGTCACTTCAGTACCGAGACGAACGTCGATCCTTCCATATCGCTTCACTCCCTCTCTGAGGATGTTTTCGATGAACGGCTGATGGAAACGGTAGCTCGTGTTCCAGGCCTGTGGCCCCTCTCCAGACGGACGCGGCCAATCGACGAGAAGGGTGCCTTCGGCATTCACGAATCGCATCCCGGGATTAACGCGGACGGTTGCGGAAATCTCGCCACTCAGGCCCGCCGATTGCCATATACGCATGACTTCGTCGTCGAAGTGGCCGGCTCTAGGCAAGGCGAACTGGACGAGATCCCGTTCGATCACGCAGATCGACAGCCCCGAGGGACCCAACAGATTGGCGAGCGTTGCCCCAACGGGGCCGTATCCCAAAATCACAACGTCGTACTGTCCCGACATCGACTTCCTCCTCCCGAAGAATGTAATTGAGTATCTTTATATGAGATATAAACGCTTATTGGCAAGACATAATCGCCAGCGAATGTTGATTTGTCTCATCAGTTGAGATAAAACGGTTTTGCGCGGAGGAGCGCTCGTCAATGTGGAGGAGGGAATATGTCATATCGTTCAGAAATAACGCCTGTTGAGCAAAAAGTGGCCCGACGGCTGCTCCTGCTTCTGATGCCGGCAATGCTGGTCGCTTTTATGGACCGCATCAACATCAGCTTTGCGGCGCCAACCATGAATCCGGCGTTGGGCATAGACGCAGCAGCGTTTGGTCTAGGTGCAGGTATCTTTTTTATAGGCTATCTTCTCTTTGAAGTTCCGAGCAATCTTGTGCTCGCCCGTGTCGGCGCACGTTACTGGATCGCCCGCATCATGATCACCTGGGGCATCGTGGCGGCACTGATGGCGTTTGCCTCCGGCGTGACGTCGTTCCTGACCTTCCGATTTCTCCTTGGGGTGGCCGAGGCGGGCTTCATTCCCGGGGTCATGCTCTATGCCAGCTATTGGGTATCGCCGCGACGCCTAGGCTCCTTCAACTCCTGGCTTCTCTTCATGGTACCGGTGGCAGGTTTCATCACTGCGCTGGTTTCGGGGCTGATCCTGAAGCTTGATGGCGTTCTCGGTCTGGCCGGTTGGCAGTGGATCTTCATTGTGGAAGGTGTACCCGCCGTTATCTTGGGGCTCATCGCACTCAGTTATCTTGATGACCACCCCATGAAGGCCGCTTGGTTGTCCGAAGCTGAGAAGGCACAAGTCGCGGGACTTACCGAAAGCCGGGCAACGCCTCACCGTGTCGCTGCACTCCGGAGCCTTGCACTTTCATTCGGCAATTCACGCGTCTGGGTGCTCGCCATTGCCTACTTCCTTCTCAATCTGGCGCTCGGGGCGCAGCCGTGGTTCCCGCTTCTGCTGAGCCCGTTTGGCTTGACGCCTAGCCAGATTTCGTGGGCGATAGCGATTCCCAATCTTCTTGCTGCCGTTACCATGGTCGTTTGGGGGAAGAGCTCCGATCGGCGCGGCGAGCGTTTGAACCACCTTTTTATCGCTGCTGTCGTATCGGCCGCTGGTTGGATCCTATGCGCCATAGGCACCGCTTCGGCTGCACTGACTTTTACCGGGATCGCGCTGGCGCTGGTTGGCCTGTTTGCATCGCTCGTGGTCTTCTGGACGATCCCAACCAATGTCCTCTCGCCGGACGAACGTCCTGCCGGAATTGGGCTTGTAACTTGTGTCGGGCTTTTTGGGAGTTTTCTCAGCCCCACCCTGACCGGCTACTTGAAGAATGCGACCGGAAGCTTTGCGTCGGGCATGTACCTCGCCGCTGCCGGTATTTTGTTGATGGCCTTGCTTTTGAGGTTGACGATGTCCCATTCCGTCGGGACGGCTAAGCGAAAGGGCTTCGAAGCTACGGTCTGACGCGGGCATCAACTCCAATGCCGTGCCCTGACGAAGAGGTGGAATTCTTCACCTCTTCTTTTGCATTTACCGCTCAAGGAGGCGTTGCGCCGTTATCCAGGCAGATCAAGCGGATCTCGCTGCATTTCGGCAGCAATTTCCGAATCGAGTGGAACATCGAAGCTCTTCAGGATAAACCCAAGCGTTGTGTAGAAGCCGACAGTCGCCATCAAATCGAGCATGCCGGTCACACCGACAAGATTGACGAGCCGTTCCTGCGAAGTTGGCGAGAGCGCATGCCGGGCAAAAAGATCATCGACGGCGGATGCGAGCACTTCGTCGGCAGGTTCCATCGTTTCGAGAGGACCGGCGATCGAAGCAATGCGCTCGTCTGAAACCCCGCAAGCCCGTGCGCGGCTGACATGATGGGCCCATTCGTAGGACGAGCCTAGCCGCATCCCGGCGCGCAGGATGACGATTTCGCTGAACTGGCTGCCCAATGTCGAGCGAACCACAACGTGATCTCGAAGCGGGGCCCATGCGCCCAGAAGCGCTGGATGGTGTGCCATGGTGCGATAGACATTCAATTGACCCGCGAACCCGCGTTTGAGCGCTTCCAGTGATTGGGGCCAGTTCTGATTCTCGATTGGCTTCAGTTTCATGGATTGTCCTTTCCTGAGCCGGTGATCGACGACCCGGGTAACGGTGTGTGAATCGACGCCGGAGTTGCCAACCGATCGCGCGCTCGTTCATGTTTTGCTGGTAATGTCGTCAAAACCAATTCGCTGTTCAGCGCATGGCTTCAGCTTAAACCTCGATCTCTCACTCGTTAGGGTCTACTGAAGCGTGCGATCAGCTCTGCCGCGTTTCTTGTCCCGGTGGCGTGCATCAAACGTGCCCTGTGTGACTCTACTGTTCTTGGCGACAAGCCCAGTTCCGATGCAATGGCTGAGTTCGTTTTACCTTGAGATACGAGGGTAACGATCTGGCGCTGGCGATCTGTCAGATGCAGTCGCTCTTTGGTGACAGGTCGTGGGATCAACTGGAACAGTATAGGGTCTGCGCAAACGGGTCGCTGGTCGACCACGCTCGTCCGTTGACCCGGCACCAAAAGCGCCGACCGTCACCCGCGACCATGATCCGCTCATCATAGTATGCATGTCCTCCTCACAGGTTATCTTTCCACATTCGGCCTGTGCGCACAAAGTCGGCGTTCTTCGGATACAACACCGCGAAACTTCGGTCGATCAGCTCACCTCTGGAGTAAGCGAAAAGCTGGAGAAACTCCTCGTTGCAATCACGAATGATCCGATGTGTGGCGTAGACCAGTGGAACCGGTATCTCAGTGAAACGACGCCAAGTTCGCAAAGGCCTGGCAACCCTTTGCATCGGCGGCGGCATGGGCATCGCAATGTGCTTGGAAGGTCTACTCATTTAGTCGTTTGATCCCGGGCTTTGATGGCGAAATGTGTCGACCGAATGGACGCAGGGCTCGTGGATCAGGTTCCACAAGCAGTTGGACGGCCTGCTGGTCGCACCCACAATTGCGCCCCCGATTGGCCGATTGTTTGTGAACGGTTCAGGCCAATAGTCGAGCGCCTGTGATTGGGCTCCTCGATTAGATCCCGCGAGTCGCCGAGCTCGCGTGGTTTACCGGGTCCACCTCTACCATCCGTAGACCATCAACAGGTCCTTGGCGTCGATCTGGTCGCCGGCCTTCACCAGTATCTCGGCGATCGTGCCGTCTTTCTCGGCATGCAGGGCGGTTTCCATCTTCATCGCCTCGATGGAGAGCAGCGCGTCGCCGGCCTTGATCGCCTGGCCCGGGGAGACGAAGACGCGGGAGATGACGCCCGGCATCGGCGCTCCGAGCTGCGAGGCGTTGCCGGCTTCCGCCTTGCGGCGAACTGCGGAGCCCGAGGCGCCATGCGCCCGGTCCGGCACCTTGATGCGCCGCGGCTGTCCGTTGAGCTCGAAGAAGACGGTGACCAGCCCTTGCAAATGGGGAGCGCTGGCCGCCTGGTTGACGATCACCAGCGTCTTGCCCCGCTCGACATCGGCCAGCATTTCCTCGCCGTCGTCCAGCCCGTAGAAATAGGCATGCGTGGGCAGGACCGAGACCGGACCATAGGTTTCTGAGGCCATGGCGAAATCAATGAACACTTTCGGATACATCAGGTAAGACGCAAATTCGAAGTCGGTGACCGTCCGTTCCAGCTTGGTCTCGATGACCTTGCGTTCCGCATCGAGATCGGCAGGCGGCAGCAGCGAGCCCGGCACCGCGGTGTAGGGTTTGTCACCCTTCAGCGCCTTTTTTTGGATGCCCTGCGGCCACCCGCCCGGCGGCTGGCCGAGATCGCCCTTCAGCATGGACACGACCGATTCCGGAAAGGAGATATCCTTTGCCGTGTTTTCCACGTCTGCGACGGTGAGGTCCTGGGACACCATCATCAGCGCCATGTCGCCGACGACCTTGGAGGATGGCGTGACCTTGACGATATCGCCGAACATCTTGTTGGCATCCGCATAGGCCTGCGCCACCTCATGCCAGCGGCTTTCGAGACCGAGCGAGCGCGCCTGTTCCTTGAGGTTGGTGAACTGCCCGCCTGGCATTTCATGCAGATAGACTTCCGAAGCCGGTCCCTTGAGATCGCTTTCGAAGGCAACATACTGGTTGCGCACGGCTTCCCAATAGAAGGAAATGCGGCGGATCCACTCGGCATCGAGACCGGTATCACGCTCCGAACCGGCCAGCGCCTCGACGATCGAGCCAAGGCAGGGTTGAGAGGTGGTGCCGGAGAAGGCATCCATCGCCGCATCGACGGCATCGACACCCGCATCGACGGCGGCCAAGACGGTGGCGGCGGCAATGCCGGATGTGTCATGCGTGTGGAAATGGATCGGCAGGCTGGTGGCCTCACGCAACGCCTTGAACAGAACCTTGGCGGCGGCCGGCTTTAACAGGCCCGCCATGTCCTTGACGGCGATGATGTGAGCCCCGGCCTTTTCCAGTTCAGCCGCGAGGTTGGTGTAATATTTGAGGTCGTATTTCGGACACGCCGAATTCAGAAGATCGCCTGTGTAGCAGATCGTCGCTTCGCAGAGCTTGTTCTCTTCGGCGATCGCATCCATCGACACCCGCATGTTTTCGACCCAGTTCAGGCAGTCGAAGACGCGGAACAGATCCACGCCACCCTTCGCCGCCTGACGGACGAAATATTTGACGACATTGTCGGGATAGTTCTTGTAGCCGACGCCATTGGCGCCACGCAGCAGCATCTGCAAGAGCAGGTTTGGCGCACCCTCGCGGATCAGCGACAGACGTTCCCACGGATCTTCGGTGAGAAAGCGCATGGAGACGTCGAACGTCGCGCCACCCCAACATTCGAGCGAGAGAAGTTGCGGCAGTGCCTTTGCATAGACGCTTGCAACGCGGGCGATGTCATGGGTGCGTACGCGCGTTGCCAGAAGCGACTGATGGCCGTCGCGCATAGTGGTATCGGTGACGAGAACGCGCTTTTCGTTGCGCATCCACTCGGCAAAACCCTTCGGCCCGAGCGTGTCCAGCAACTGCTTGGTACCATCCGGCGTCGGTGCATCGATATAGGGAACGACAGGCTTGACGGCCTTGTCGGACGGCGTGGCGCGTCCCTTGGTTCCCGGATGGCCATTGACGGTCACATCGGCAAGGTAGGTCAGAAGTTTGGTGGCGCGGTCCTGTCGCTTCACCTGGGCAAAGAGCTCCGGCGTCGAATCGATGAAACGCGTCGTATAGGTGTTGTTGAGGAAACTTTCGTGGCCGATGATGGCCTCTAGGAAGGTAAGGTTGGTCGCAACACCACGAATACGGAATTCTCGCAACGCGCGGTCCATACGGCTGATCGCCTCATCCGGCTTCGGCGCCCAGGCGGTGACCTTGACGAGCAGCGGATCGTAATAGCGGGTGATGACGGCGCCGCTATAGGACGTACCTCCATCTAGACGAATGCCAAAGCCCGAGGCCGAACGATAGGCAGTGATGCGGCCGTAGTCGGGAATGAAGTTGTGCTCCGGATCTTCTGTGGTGATACGGCACTGGAGCGCATGGCCGTTCAGACGGATATCCTTCTGTTCAGGAACGCCGGATTCCGGCGTGCCGATAGTCGCACCTTCAAGAATGTGGATCTGCGCCTTGACGATATCGATGCCGGTGACGACTTCGGTCACCGTGTGCTCCACCTGGATGCGCGGGTTGACCTCGATGAAGTAGAATTTTCCCGTGTCAGCATCCATCAGATATTCGACCGTGCCGGCGCCAATATAGTTGGTCGCCGCCGCGATCTTCAGCGAGTAGTTGGCGAGCTCCTGACGCTGCGCTTCGGAGAGATAGGGTGCAGGCGCGCGCTCGACCACCTTCTGGTTACGCCTCTGGATGGAGCAGTCGCGCTCGAAGAGGTGAACGACATTGCCATGCGTGTCGCCAAGGATCTGGCTTTCCACGTGGCGGGCACGCTCCACCAGCTTTTCGAGATAGACTTCGTCCTTGCCGAAGGCCGCCTTGGCTTCACGCTTGGCCTCGGTCACTTCGCGGGCAAGGTCTTCCTTTTTGCGGATGGCACGCATGCCGCGACCACCGCCACCCCAGGAGGCTTTCAGCATCACCGGATAGCCGATTTTTTCGGCCATGCGCTCGACCTCGGCAATATCATCCGGTAGCGGCTCGGTGGCAGCGACCACCGGTACGCCGACGGAAATCGCGAGATTACGCGCGGCCACCTTGTTGCCAAGCTGGCGCATCGTGTCCGGGCGCGGACCAATGAAGGTGATGCCTGCCGCATCACAGGCATCGACGAATTCGGGGCTTTCCGACAGAAGGCCGTAACCCGGATGGATGGCGTCAGCGCCGGACAGCTTGGCGACGCGGATCACTTCCTCGATCGACAGGTAGCTCTCGATCGGACCCAGATCCCGTTCCAGATGTGGTCCACGACCCACCTGATAGCTCTCGTCCGCCTTGAAGCGATGCAGCGAAAGCTTATCCTCCTCCGCCCAGATCGCTACCGTCTTGATGCCAAGCTCATTGGCCGCGCGAAACACGCGGATGGCGATTTCGGATCGGTTGGCGCAGAGAACTTTCTCGATAGGCATTTACATTCAGTTCCTGACGACTCGTTGAGCTCGTAAACCGTTGGCGACCGAGGCGGGTCGAGTATCGGCATCTGTTCGCGGCGCGATTGGAAGGCGCGATGCCGATCGCCTTCCTCTCACGACCTGGCCTTTAAGAAGAGGTGCCGATACCGCCTGAGGACTGACAAGAGGGAGGCTTATGGTATCCAAAATCTGTTTGTCAGTCGTTAGCCTCGTAATTGGTCACGAAGTCCTTAGGCAATTCGGGGCCCCAGAGGTACAAGGAGTCTTCCGGCGGATAATCCCCAGCCCCCCAATCGCAAGTAGCCGGAATATAGTCGATGTCGGCGGAATATTCCGAATAGCTGCCCCAGGGATCGCGTACATAATGGAAGTAGTTCGATCCCAGCACGTGCCTACCAAGGCCCCAGCCTTTCTCGAAACCCTTCTCCGCCATCTGCATAGCGCCTTTACCAATCTCGTTAATAGAGCCGACGTCCCAGCTGCAATGATGCAAGCCCGGCGCAGTGGATTTCGCGAAAGCAACCAGATGGTGATCCGACCCATGTATGCCATGCATGAAGCAAATACCGTCACCCGAACGATCGGACAGTCTCAAGCCGAGGACTCGACTGTAGAAATCGATGGCTTTAGGCACGTCAGTCGTAAACACCAGAACATGAGCAAGTCTGGTTGGTCGAACTTTCAGCGCCTTTGACCGTTGCGGCGCCCCTGCTGTGCCCGGAGCACAGGAGGCGATGTCGAACAATGACTTCTCGTCCGGGGACGTCTTTTCTGCCACTTTGAGTTCTATTAGCACACCATTGTGGTCGTAAAACCAAATGCCGTTTGAGTCGAACCCGCGGGGCGCATCTATCAAGCGTACTCCTTGAGCTTCGACACGCCGCTTCATCGGTTCGAAGTCCTCCTCGAAGACCCCGAACGACAGGTAATTCAACTTTTTTCTTCCACCCTCGCCCAGCGGTGGGTGCTACCCTCGGTATAAAGGCCCAGTGTGTTGCCCTCTTCCCGGACATCTAGGCCGAATGCCTTGTAGAAATCCTCGGCGACCCGCAAGCTGGGCACGATCATGTTGAATGTGTCCATGGAATGCACACCGAGTTCGCCGGGGCGTTTCACGATCTGGACCCTACCGGAAATTGCTGTCATGCTTGGTTCCTCCTCCAAACACCTGGATGTTCTAAGCGACTTTGACCGCCTCCAGGGACTGCCTGTCGCGCACCGGGTTCGACAGGATCCCGATACCCTCCACTTCAACCTCTACCGTATCGCCATGCTGCATCCATAGAGGTGGTTTGCGTGCCAAACCAACGCCGGATGGTGTTCCCGTTACGACCAGATCGCCGGGCTTAAGGGTCATGAACTCAGAGAGAAGGGCTACGAGTTTCGCAACGGAAAATACCATGTCGGAAATCGACGCATTCTGTACCACCTCCCCATTGAGGCGAGTCTGCAACTTCAAACCTTGGCATCCAGGAGGCAGTTCATCCGCAGTTACGAAGATGGGACCGAAAGCGCCCGTATCGTCGAAGTTCTTGCCCGGCGTCCACTGCGGCGCTTTGAATTGATAGTCACGAATTGATGCGTCATTAAAGATGGAATATCCGGCGACGAAGCCAAGCGCATCAGTTTCGCTCACATCACGAGCAGTCTTCCCGATAACAGCAACCAACTCGCCCTCGTAGTCCAGCTGCTCCGAAAATGATGGCCGTAGAATCGGATCGCCATCAGCGATCAGACTTGAATTGAAGCGTCCAAAAATTGTGGGATAGTCTGGCTGCTTGAATCCGCTCTCCGATGAATGGTCCGTGTAGTTCAGGCCGACACAGACGATTTTCTCAGGACGAGAAAGCGGGGGCAGCTTGCGAACTGATTCGAAATCTAAAGTTGGTGCGGCTTTCAGGACATTCTCAGCACGCGCCAAGGAATCTCCCCCAGCTTCGATTAAGGTTTGAAGCGCGCCCGGAAATGCGGGTTGCCCTTCTTCAAGTCCTCGCCAGGTCCCATCAATCAGCAGTGCCAGTCCATTCTTCCCGCGACGGGAATACGAAGAAAGCCTCATCATCATCTCCTCTTGTTGCAAAGACGATAGCGCTGCCTCCGCCATACGTCAATGATAATATATCAAATACGGAATAATACATTATATGACGATTATGAATCGCTTCTAGCAGGCGCAAAGTCTTTGAAGTAGAGTCGCCATCAACGATCCAAAAATAGAGAAAGAACCACATGTCCCGGCCGCCGAGTGGAAGCCTGACCGAGGAAGCCTTCAACCGCATTCGAAACGAAATCCTTGCTAGCCGACTGCCCCCCGGCCAGAAGCTCGTAATAGCAGATCTCTGTGGAAGCTTCGGTTTCAGTCTTGGAGCGGTGCGAGAGGCGCTAGCGCGGCTCACCGCAGAAGGCCTTGTGGAGGCGGAGCCTCGCAAGGGTTTCACTGTTGCCCCGATAACTGAGGCTGAGATCAAAGACATTACAAACGTCCGAAATTTGATCGAGACGCTGTGTCTCGATAACGCCATTCAACACGGAGACATCAAATGGGAGGCCAATATCGTAGCCGCACAGTTTGAACTTTCGCGCTTGCCGATTCAGGATCCGGGTGACCCCGCCCGTCTCAGTGAGGAATGGGCGGAGGCACATAAGCGATTTCATGAAGCCCTGGTGGCGGCCTGCGATAGCCCTTGGTTGCTCCGGATCAGAAACCTGCTTTTCAACCAATCAGAGCGTTACAGACGATTATCCGTGCCGCTGGATTCGAAAAAGCGGGACCTTGTGTCGGAACACAAGGAAATAGCAGATGCATGCCTCTCCCGTGATTCAGAAACTGCCTGTGCTGCGCTCAAAAGGCATTTGGATCGCACAACCCGCATAATAATTGACTCGGATGTTTGCAACATGAGGCAGAGCCATAATCGTAAACCAAAACGGGCCCCGCAAGAACGTGTTGAGAACGCATCTTCTTAAATCGCGGACTGGTTGCTCGCCATCGGAGCGCGGTCAGGTCTGGCAGCATCATTTGCTTCCGAGGCTTATGAAGAGGCCGTTGCGAGCAGCCGAGTGCGAGAAGCTGTTGCAAGCTCGATACTGCGGGCCGCAAGCGCCGGGTCGGTAGGCTGTCCGTTCCGGCGGACGATGTTGCCATCGACTATAACTGTGTCAACATTTCCAGGGTGCGCAGATGCAACAATAACGTCGGGAGCATACGCATCGTCCACAGGCCCAACGTTAAGGTCGTCGAGCCGAACCATGATGAGGTCAGCGCGCTTCCCGATTTCCACGCTGCCCGTGACATCTCCCAATCCACAAGAACGAGCGCCGTTAATCGTAGCGAACCGGATAATGTCGCGCGGTGTGAGATGCCGCTGCTCGCTTGCACCCAGATACAGCTCTTCTGCGGTTTGCGAGAGCAGTGCCGCTCGCATGGTCGAGAACATGTCACCGGCAACAGATGTTTCGACATCGATGCTGAGGCTCGGTTCTATACCAGCCGCGACAAAGCGACGGATCGGCGGCGCTCCCAAGCCAACCATGTTCAGTTCGAGGTTGGGCGAACTTGAGATACTACCGCCAGACTGTGCGACCAGTCTAAGCTCTTCGTCGGAACTGTCGCAGCAATGAACGAAGGTAAGATCCGTTCCGAGCAGGCCTGCGTCCGCCAAGGTCTGGATGTTGCCCTTTATAATGTGCATGACAGATCGGAGGCCGATCTCGCGCGCAAAGGCAATATCTTGCGCTGTGACGTCAATCGGCGTCATAAGCGGGCCGCGCAGCATCATTTGGAAGCTCAGCAGAGGGTTTGAGTTCCAGCGACTGTCCTTCAGGATGTCGCGAATGTAATCTGGATGTTCACGTCGGCTGTTGCGCAACCAGCTTTCAGCATCGACCGACGGCCAACCGTAATCGAAGACGGCGCGGATTTTAGAATCCACCAAACCTGCGATCGCCGCATCACTGTGAGCTGGACTGTTCTGGACGTGCGATTCATCGCATAGGGTGGTTATTCCTCCCTGACCAGCCGCAAAGGCGCCGAGCAAATTACCCGCATAGACGTCCTCGGGCGTGAACTTGGCACCGAAGCGGCCTTGGATTTTGTGCTGATAGCCTAGCAACGAGTCTCCGGCCGCCATACCACGCAACGCTGTCTGCCAGGTATGGCGGTGTGTATCAACGAAGCCAGGAAGGACGGCGCAATTGGACGCATCGATAGTCTCGCCTGCCTTTAAGGGATAAATTGCTCCCACGTCGGCAATATGCGTAATCACCCCATCCTCGATCAGGACGTCGGCGCGCAGTTCGCGGCGCTCTGCGTCCTGACACAAAACCAGGCCGCCTGAAATTAGTAGATTGCTCATCAATATCCCTCCCAATGAATATGCCCTCATATTTGAGGATGTCGTCAACTTATTCCACTGTTTCGACGAGAGCAAGATCCGGATCTCGCAAAGCAGCTTGCAAACGAGAGCGAATTGAATATATCCTCACAAATGAGGAGAAAATCAGTTGTGCTTTTTTTGGGAGAGGTAAATGAGCGCTATTATTCTGATAAAGAACGCGTGGATCATATCCAACGACGAGAAAATCGGCGATCTAAGATGCGGTTCTATCTTGGTACGAGACGGCAAGATCATTGAAATCGCGCCTGAAATCGTAAAACCCGAAGGAAGTGAAGTCATAGACGGGGAGAGCTTCATCGCCATCCCTGGCTTCGTGGATGCCCATAAGCATCTATGGCAGGCAGCCCTGCGTGGCATCTGCGGCGATATGACCTTGCTTGGGTACTTTGAGACGATCCGCCAGAATTTTATCGCTTCCTACCGGCCAGAGGATGTTCGCATAGGCAACCTAGCGTGTGCACTGGAGCTTTTGAACAGCGGATCGACCTCGGTGCTCGACCACTCGCATTGCATCATTACCCCTGATCATGCCGACGCGGTGATCGAAGCAACGCTTGAAGCTGGCATTCGAGGCGTATGGGCTTATGGCTATTGTCCAGTTTGGGAAAGCGATGCATTTAAAAGGCATGAAGACCGCATCGCCGACGCATACCGGGTCAAACGGCGTTACTTCGCTTCCGACGACAATTTGCTGCGAATGGGCGTTGCCATAACCGAACAGCAACTGCTTCCCTACGAATATACTGAGATGGAGGTCCGCTCGGCGCTGGACATGAACGCCAAGTGGACTGCACACACGCATTGCGGCAATGGCGCAGCACCGATTTCACGGGGCATCTACAAGCTTTACGCAAAGAATCTGGTAAATGATCTGGCGATTCTTTCGCATTGCAACGAGTTTACCTTCAATGACTTCGTGATGATGAACGAAGTCGGAGCTCATTTCGCCAGCTCACCCGACTCGGAAATCTACATGGGTATCACCAAGCCGGTAAACTTCATCGAGGCAATTGCCGCCGGCACGCCGATATCGCTCGGAACCGACACGGTTAGTTGCATGTCCGCCGACATGTTCGCTAATATGCGCCTTACGCTCAACTTCGCGCGCCACCAGATCAATGCGCCTGCCGCGGCCGGTTTCCAAGCCGTCTTACATCAGAAAGTCTCTGTTCGTGACGTTTTCAAGATGGCGACGATCAACGGAGCCCGCGCACTCGGCATTGACCACCTCGTGGGTAGTCTTGTGCCAGGTAAACGAGCAGACATTGTGCTGATCGATGCAAATCAACCGAATCTCGCGCCTATTACCGACCCAATTGCCAGCCTCGTACTGCAGGGGCAAGTATCGAACGTCGATACGGTTCTCGTTGACGGCAAAATCCGGAAGCGTCACGGCAAACTCGTCGGTGTCGACCTCGAGAAGCTGAACCGCGATTTGAGCGCATCGCACGCCTATCTTCAATCAAACACCAAGATCGAAGAACGCGACCTCGCTGAAGAAGTCGGAAGGTGGTCCAGTCGAGTCACCGAAGCGGCCGTCGATGCTTAAATGCGTCGCACGGCTGATTGTTGAGCAGAGAGTTAATGCGCCTGGTTTTCTGCTGGCTTCGGGGAAGCCATAGAGCAAACCGTCGCGCAAATCATACTCTTTAATCGCCTTCAGAACAAACCTGGATCAAGCGTTCGGCTGGACCGTCAAATCAATTGGCTGTCAACAACGAACGCTGTTCCAGACCGCCTGGGTCCGCAGGAGGAAGCGGACCTTCTACACGGCGGTCGCATCAGCGGCTTCTAAGCATAGGCAGCAGATTGCGATCGACCTGCGAGAGCAAAGCTCATGCAAAAACGCGCCGATGCCGACGCGTGAACATTTCAAGTGAGGGAGGACAACTTGAACATTTCTAAACCCGCTGTACTGATTCTTACTCTGTCGGTGCTTCTCACAACTAGATCGCCTGCGATAGCGACCGAGAACGGAACGACCGCATATCCGATCGGCGTTTACACCATAGCGAATGGGATCATCCCCGCTCCTGGAGAGACCTGGGTCCAAAATTATTCTGTTTACTATGACTCTTCGGAATATTCGGATGGGTCGGGAAATAGTCTGGTGCCAGGATTCAACTCCCGTGCCGTCGTAAACGCCACGCGCGTATTCCACACTTGGGACGAGACATTTGGCCCCTTTACGTTAAGTTCTGGGGTTGTTTTGCCGTTAATTGGCGTAGATGTCCGATCGGATCTCAGCCATTCAAATGATTTCGCATTGGGGGATATTACGCTTGAGCCTTTGTATCTTGGCTGGAGCAACCCTCAGAAGAACTTCTTCATTTATGGTGGCGTCAACGTATTTGTTCCGACGAAGACAAATGTTTCGAATAATTTCTATAGTTTTGCCCCAGATGTAAACATAACTTGGTTTCCTACCAGTAAGCTCGAGCTTTCGGCATCCTTTGGCGCCGAATTTCACACCAAAAACCCTGAAACAGATTACCAATCAGGAACGGTCTTGTTTTTGGATTGGGCCGCAAACTATCGGGCGTTCGATGCCCTTCCGAATTTGGGAATCGGGATTCAGGGCTACGCGGTAAAGCAGGTTACCGATGACAAGATCGCGGGTGTCGTTGTTGGGGACGGCTTTCGGCAGCAAGGGTTCGCTATAGGGCCCCAGATTAGCTACGCCATCGGCGGCGGCGGCATAGCTCTGAAATGGCAACATGAATTCGATACGGAATACAGGGCGAAAGGCGACCGTGTATGGCTTCAGTTTAGTATGCCTGTTGGAAAATGACATGTCGCTAGGGCGATATAATGATCGTGAATACGGATCATTGAATGAAAGAGCGTTGCAACTCCGCTTTTCAAGCGACGAGGGAGCGTGTCGCTACCCTCGTCTATTCTGGCGCGAGCACCTTCCGTATCCTCATCTTCACATCAGATGCTCTGAGTCCTGTCAGATGGCTACGTGCTTCATCGAAATGATTGGTGAGGGAGCCAGAGTGTATTGCCGGCAACTTAATTTTCATGATGATGGAATAGTTGATGGTGGATTCATGGTTGAATCTGCGATCATGACGGCATACATCATAGGGATGACGCCGACCGAACCGAAGCTTCCCTTGAATTCTGACCAGTCTAAAGTCGTGAACGCTGGTGCGCGCGCTAAGCTCTCGCGCACCGAGCGCATCAGAGAGAGCACGCGTGCCAAGCTTATCGAAGCCGCGGAAAGAACGATGGCGGCAAAAGGGGTTGACGCGACCACGATTGCCGACATCACCGAGGCGGCCGATGTAGGGACGGGCTCGTTCTACAACCATTTCAAAACGAAATCAGAATTAGCCGAAATCATCTTCCGCAGCCATGCCGACGATCTTTACAACGTAAGCATGAGCATTTTCGAGTCTGTTGAAGATGCCGCACTGGGTATTGCATATATTCAGAAGACATTTTTCACGAAGGCCGTTCGCGATCCGGTTTGGGGCTGGTTTGTGGTTCACGCGACATCGGACCTTCCTGAGCTCGGTGAGATTTTTGGCGCAGGAGCGGCCGATCACATCAAACGGGGTCAAGAGGCCGGACGGTTCAAGCCGGTGAACATCGACGTCGCGGTCCGGATTATCCTGGTCGTGCTCACCACTGGGATGCGCGACCTGTTGCTGGGCGAGAAACCTGCCGGTTGGGCCGAAGATATCGTCGGATCTCTCCTACAGTTACTTGGCGTTCCCAACGATTCCGCGGTGGAGCTGAGCCGGCTCCCATTACCGGCTGAGTTTGAAGACCTCGCCGAGCGAACCTTCAGGTCTAGGTGAGACGGTCTGCAAACCAACCCGCAACATAAAGGTTCTTCTGCTCTGTGTGGTTGTAAATGCAGTGATCGCCATCTGCCCAAATGAGCAGCTTTTTGTCGGAGCTACTGACACGGTCGTATATCTCTTGGGCATTCTCAAGCAGGAAGACCTTGTCCGGAGTTCCGTGCAGCTGAAGGAAAGGAATTTTGATCCGGGCGGCAACGGGAGAAAGATCTAGCCCATTGAGGATTTCCTGTGCGATGCCCCTCTCCGCAGAGCCTACAAGCGCTTCGGCCTTTGACCAGAACCGTGGGTAACGTTCAGGAAGTTCTGCAGGACGGATCGTGCCGCCGTTTACGCAAACTGCGCGAACTTGCGGAGTAAACGCTGCGACCCAAGCAGCCAACGTGCCTCCGAGACTATTGCCCCATACGCCGAGCGTTGTGAACCTTCGGTCTGCTGCAATAGACTTTGCAACCGTACCAAACGCATCCACAAAGCTGTCATCGAGATATAGGCGGTGCCGCAGTCTTGTCTCGCCTTGGCCAGGCCCGTCCACGAGAAACGCAGCGATGCCGTGACGGACCAATTGATCCGCGCCAAGAACGTAATCCTCTCGCCAACCATCGAAGCCCCCTAGCACCATGACAATGGGGACCGGTCCTTCGGCGACTGGTCGCATGAGCCATCCGCAAAGTTTACCGCCGTTCCAGTCGATCTCGTGCTTCTCGACGACTGGTTCTTCAAGCCGTGCGGCAAGGCCGAAGCTCTCCACCATGAGCCCGTGAAGCCGCCGCTTCTCGTCATCATCGGTGGGCAACGCAGCTTGGCCGAACCGGAAGCAAGCCGAGGCGTAGCGGTACCACGAACGTTGTGCCGCGGCATGTGGAGAGGCGTTACCGGCTGCAAGGTTGCGTTGACCAAGGAATTCTGCGGCTCGCTGCCAGGATACCCCCTCAGCATTCATGCGATGCAGGTCTTGGGCATCATCGAAGCGCATGCCACCGCCGAGCAAGCGTTGCACGGGCATGGATCGTCGATGACTTGCTTGCTCCGCGACGAAATCTTCGTCTTGCGCGGTGGCCTCTGCTTGAGGACGATCGGGATCGTCTTCTAACGTCCATACAGTCTGCAACAATACCTTACTCCTGCAACGCGAGTTCGCGAAGACCAAGCTTTACCGACAGCTCACCGATAAGTCGATCAAGCGTCTCATCCGCCTCAACTGCACCGTATACGTAGAAGTCCGGCCGTACCAAGATGGCGCGCGCTCCGATCTCTTCGAGATACGCCTTGTAGGTGCCGTTCGTGTCGAGCAAGCGTTTGCTGTCTAGGTTCAGCAGTTTCACATCGAGTTCGTTTAGAATTGTCTTCGTCCTTGTTTGTGCAGTCGCCGTAACGTCATCACGGGAGATGAGTTGCCAGCCGGGTCCGATCACGTTGTCAGCCAGGCTCTCACGGTCCCCGACTTTGATAACGCCTTGGGGACCCAGTCGTCCGCGTACCCGAGCATTCGCGGGGCCTTGCCCATCGTCAAGGATGCCCTCCTCAAGAATGGGGAATGGCGGCGGCGGTGGCACGTTGCCGCTGAGGAAGGCCTGATCGCGCAGCGCTGCCGCGGCGGGGTCGATCGTGCAAGATACTTTTCCAAGCGCGACAGCCTGATCGGTGATCGCATCTACGTGTGGTTTACGCTCGATCATGTGCGTGTCGAGAAGCTGATCGCTCACCTTGCCAGTCAAGACCAGATCCAGCTTCCAGGCCAACTCGACGGCATCTCTTACGCCCGAACACATTCCCTGGCCTAGAAACGGTGGCATCAAGTGCGCCGCATCACCGATCAGTAAACTGCGCCCCGACCTCCATCTGGCTGCGTTCGCAGACCGGAACGTATAGACCGTTGCCCGAATGAGTTCAGCTTGTTCAGGCGTGATCCAGGGGGCGACGAGCCTCCAGACGCTCTCTCGCGACGTGATGTCGGAAACATCGTCATCCGGCATGACCATGAACTCGAAGCGACGGTGAGTGCGACCGAGCTGGAAGAGGCACATCGGACGGGCGGGATCACATATCTGACCATTGTCGAATTCGAAGTGCAGGGGCATCTTCTGCCTGAAATCGGTGACGAGCCATTGCTCGTTGAAGCCTTTATCAACCATCGGGATATCAGACAGCGAGCGAACGATGCTGTTCGCGCCATCGGCACCGATAAGGTAACGCCCACGAACCCGTCGACGCTCGCCGGTCAGCCGATACGTCGTGCCTTCGAGGACACCCTGTGCCAACTCGACTTCAACCCACTTGTCGCCAGGCTCGATGCCGACTGCCGTCCATCCGTGATGGACATCGACGCTTGGGTGTCGGCGTACGGCTTGGTTGAGAGCATCCTCCACGTAAGGTTGGTAGATCAGATAGTCTGAAGCCCAGCCGGAGATGCCGTCATAACTCCAATCTATATCGAGAAGCGTGTGGCCATGTTGATTTCGCCAACCGTATTTCGAACAGCGGAACGCATCATCCAGCATCTTCTCGACGGCGCCAATCGACTGAAACGCTCGCATGATTTCGTGGTCGACGTGCCCCGCGCGCGGAAGCGCGTAAAGACTGCCAAACCGTTCAAACACGCCAACTTTGTGCCCTCGCTGTCCTAATGCTGCGGCACTGACCTGACCAACCGGGCCAAAGCCGATTTGCACGACATCGTAGCTTTCCACGTTCCCTCCCATCTTATGATCCTCCTGCCTTTCAAAGTTACATGACCTCCACGCCGCGGCGTTGCCGCCGCGGTAAGATGTATCTGCCTCTAGCAACTGAAACCGTGGAGCTCTCCCCTCGGCGCTTGCGGCTCAGCTCGGTAGCTGCGCTCCGACCAGAACGAAGAGGATGCGGCACGGCTTGTCCGACCGGTTCGACCAATTGTGATTGGTACCGCGCTGGATCATGATGTCACCGGCACGCATCACCGTTTCGCCCTCATCCATAACTGCCACAACTTCGCCCTCGATGACGTAGGCATAATCGATCGATGCCGTGCGATGCATCAGCTCTTCAGGGCGCCGCTGTGGCATTTTGCTCGCGACGTAAGCGTCAGGCGGAAACTCGACGATCCGAAACGTCGTTCCAGTGCCTTCGGGCGACAGCACGACCGGTCCCGCACTCGGGTCGTCGGCCTCCGACTTGAGATCAACAGGCGTTGCTGACGTCTTCCACAGCTCGGTTGTCGCGAACTCGCCGATTCCCATGATTGCCTGCGTGTTTGGGCAAATTTCGTCCGTCCTGATGTTAGACTTTCCAGAATCGTTCTCGTCCGTGACGATGCGGCGATACCGCTTCACCGAGCTGGAGACGGGGGTGGCTGCTTTTAGGTCGATCACATCACTCATATTCTATCTCCCGATAGGTAGCTGTTCAGTTGAAGCGTTCCCACTCGATGTAGCTCTTGCGCGATACACCGCCGATAATCATCGTGGGTGTATCCAGCTTCAATCTGTTGCCGTCGAATATGCAGATGCGCATCATCCGCTGGCCTACAAAATGAGGAAGGGTTGCATATTCAACCACATGTGTGACCTGGGACGTCGCATCATCCGTTTCGAAAGTTCCGGCGTAAGAGGTAATCGAGCCGAACGCCCTGGCCCTTTCTTCAACGGTACCGCCGTCCAGCGATTTATCCTTGAAGGGTTGCCGGTTTTTCTGGGAAAGCATCGCGCTCATGGCGCCACCCTCTGAGTAGATCAGAATTCCACCGCCATCCTGCGGATAGCCGAAAGGGGGCACGTAATGATCCACCGTCTCACCGTCGGTGAGAGCCCAGTCGACCATCCGCCAACTGCCGATAAGTTTTGAACGCAGATGAGACATTCTTTCCTCCTAAAGATAGCTGCGAGCGAGGCTCGCTTCGCACGTGAGCGCTGTGAGAGAGATAGCTGAATGGCTAACTCAAGCTCGTAGTTCGGCTTATTGAATTACGGCTGGATTGATGTAATCGAGCGGTCAAGACGGACATGCGTCTGCTTATTGTCACAACTGTTTCTTAGACGTTGCGACACCGATCCCGCTTGGCTCTTTGGCGTGTCGCCAACCGCCTCGCCCTGAATCGACGTTGGTTTGCAGGCTGGAAAGTCCAAGCCAGCTTCTTGGAAGTCGATAACATGAAGTCCGCCGAACACTCCCATCCGCGGTTCTGCACCAGCGCCGTATCTCACTAGATTAACCATGTGCCTCCTCCTGTACGCACCGCATCACATGCCAACAGTGCATTGACTGAATATATCCTCAAGTTTGAAGGTAATGTCAATGGCGCTTGTCCGTCGATGTTGATTTGTCAGTTTTCGTGCGAGCCGATCCATTGCCGGATAGATTTGTTGTCGAACAATTCACTACGCCGGATCTGGTGGGGTAACGCGAAGTGGCAAATCGGGTTAAATCATGCTGAAACTCAACACCGAGCGGAAAAGCGCTGCTTCCTTCGCAAGGTTACCAAGCCCTTTCGTTCTCGAACGCTGGCGGGACTGCTTTGGCTATGCTGTGGCGGATAGATAAGGATCGGCCGGCCTATCATAGACACCCCCGGAGATCATAGGCCGCCAAGCGATGCGAGCGAACTTGTTCGCCAGCGGACAGCGACCAATTTCGGTGGCTTATGCTCCAGCATTGCAGCCAGCCAACAGGAGGGCTTAGTTCGTCGCTTTCTGACATGTCTTAGTAGCGCAGCCGCCCGGTTTCGGAGTCGAGACCCTGGTTGCGGTAATGGCCTAGCCATTGGAGGAGGCGCAGAAAGTGTCCGCTCTGGTCGTGCTTTGAAAAGCGCCGGCGTGTGGGGCTCGGCTTCTCGATGATGTCAATCAATGGGCGGATTCAGCGGGAAGGGGAGCTCGTGGATCTCCTCGCGCAGCACAGTTCGACCTGTCAGCGGACCTCGTCGGTCTGGCTGATCGGCATGCTGAGTTCAAGCTGCCGGACCGCGCGGGGCCACCTATCAGCCGAGCCCAATATGGTCGATCTTGGTCGTAGGACCATATACCGAAATAGGCTCGGTAGACTGGGAGCCAAACATGCGAAACGGGGCCCGCTCGGGTCCCGTTTCCATTCGAACAGCTTTCAGATGGCTTCCACGGCAAGCGCGATGCCCTGGCCTCCACCGATGCACAAGGTGACGACCCCGCGCTTCAGACCGTCGCGTCGTATGGAATGGAGCAGCCGGGTTGTGAGGATCGCGCCGGTGGCACCTATGGCATGGCCGTGGGCTATGGCACCGCCCTCCACATTCACCACGTCTTCCGGCAGGCCCATTTCCTTCATTACCGCCAGCGGTACAGCAGCGAAGGCTTCGTTGATCTCGAAGCGATCGACATCGGAAAGCTGCCATCCAGCCCTTGCAAGAGCCTGCCTGACAGCCGGTACGGGGCCGAGGCCGAAATAGCCGGGTTCAAGCGCTGCGATCCCGTAGGCAACAAGGCGCGCCATCGGACGGATACCGTTTGCTTCGGCATATTGCCTGTCGGCGACCAGCATGGCAGACGCGCCGCTGTTCAACCCGGGCGCGTTGCCGGCCGTAATCGTGCCATCCTTGCGAAACGCCGGACGAAGCTTCGCAAGGCTTTCGGCCGAGGTCTCCGGGCGAGGCCCCTCGTCGCGGTCGAAGAGCTCGTCACCCTTGCGGCCCTTTACGGTGACTGCGACGATCTCGTCAGCAAAGTGGCCTGCCTCGCGTGCCGTCGCGAAACGTTCCTGCGATCGCTCCGCCCATCTGTCCTGATCGGCACGTGTCAGTTCGCAACGAGCCACGAGGTCCTCGGTATGCCAGCCGGAATGCTCGCCGGAGAATGCATCATTCAGACCGTCGCCCAGCATGCTGTCGACCATGGTCGCGTTGCCCATGCGATAGCCCCAGCGGCCGTTGTCGACGAGATAGGGCGCCCGGTCCATGTTCTCCATGCCGCCCGCGATGGCCATGTCGTGATGACCAAGTTGAACATCCTGCGCGGCGTTGATAATCGCTTGCGCACCGGAGCCACACACCCTGTTGACCGTCAGCGCAGGCACCGAAACCGGCAGGCCGCCGCCAATCGAGGCCTGTCGTGCCGGGTTCATCCGGTTCCCGGCCTGAATGACGTTACCCATGATGACCGAGCCGATCAGTGTCGGGTCGGCGCCGGATCTTGATAGGGCTTCCCTTATTGCAGCTGCGCCCAAGTCCGCAGCCGTCACACCTTTCAAGGTGCCATTGTAGCCGCCAATTGCAGTGCGTACTGCAGCAGCCAGGATGACCTCGCGTGCCATAAATTTCTCCCTTGTATGAAACTGTCTGTTATCAGGATGCCAAGGCCTGCCGCATATCCGGCATCACGTCGAAGTCGGCTTCGGTCTTCGCCCTGATCTCGTCTACGGTTACACCGTCCGCCAGCCCCGTGAGCGTCATGCGGACATCGCCGCGCTTCTGGATCTCGAATGTCCCAAGGTCGGTTATGACCAGATCGGCAACGCGCTTGCCGGTCAGGGGGAGGGTGCATTCTTTCAGGAGTTTCGGCTGGCCCTTGGCGACGTGTTCCATGACCACCACCACGCGCTTGACGCCGGCTACCAGGTCCATCGCGCCACCCATGCCCTTGACCATATGGCCGGGGATCATCCAATTGGCGAGATCGCCGTTCGATGCCACCTGCATTGCGCCCAGTATCGACAGATCGATGTGACCACCGCGGATCATAGCGAAACTATCGGCGCTGGAGAAGAAACTGGAGGAGCCGATCTGCGTGATAGTCTGCTTTCCGGCATTGATCAGGTCGGCATCTTCCTCGCCCTCATATGGGAAGGGTCCCATGCCCAGCATGCCGTTCTCGCTCTGCAGGTTGACCTTCATCCCCTGCGGAATGAAATTGGCGACCAGCGTCGGTATGCCGATCCCGAGATTGACGTAGAAGCCGTCGCGCAGTTCCTGCGCTGCCCTTGCGGCCATCTGTTCGCGTGTCCAGGCCATCAGATCGCATCCTCCATTTCGCGCTTACGCACGGTACGTTGCTCTATGTGTTTCACCGGATTGGGGACATGAACGACCGCTGAAACGTATATGCCCGGTGTGTGGATATGGTCGGCATCCAGTTCGCCGGCCCCGACCAGATGCTCGACTTCAGCGATCGTGACCTTAGCTGCAGTGGCCATGACAGGATTGAAGTTCCGCGCTGTTTTCCGGTAGACGAGGTTACCTTCCGGATCGCCCTTGTAAGCATGGACGAGAGCGATATCGGCAAACAGGCCACGCTCCTGAACATAAGTCTCGCCATCGAAGTCCTGCGTAGGCTTGCCTTCGGCGACCAGCGTGCCGACGCCTGTTTTCGTGTAGAACGCCGGAATGCCTGCGCCACCCGCCCGCACCCGCTCGGCTAGCGTTCCCTGCGGATTGAATTCAAGTTCGAGTTCGCCCGACAGGAACTGCTGGGCAAAGAGCTTGTTTTCTCCGACATAGGAAGAAATCATCTTTCGAATTTGCCGCGTCTCAAGCAGCCGGCCGAGACCGATCCCATCAACCCCGGCATTGTTGGATACGAATGTCAGGTCTCTTGCTCCCGATAGTCGCACGGCCTCGATCAGGCTTTCCGGTATGCCACAGAGTCCGAAGCCCCCGGCCATAATCATCATCCCATCCCGCAAAATTCCGGCCAGCGCTTCGCTGGCCGTCGAACTCACTTTGCTCACTGATTTCCTCCTCCAAAACGCCGGGACACGCCCCGCAGGTCCGATTAAAATCGCTGGCCAGCGGAATGGGGAGTAGTATAAATACTGCATGCATACTCAGCGCCTTATGACATCGCTTCCACAGATTGGCGGCGAACTCCACTTCCCGCTTGCGGATATGCCCACGCCGATGGCCTATGCGACCTTCCGGATCATTCGCGACTGCAATCAGGCATTTGCGGATCTTTTCGAGCGGACCCGCGAAGACATAATCGATCGGAGCTTCGCCAGGCTCTACCCACAATTGTCGGATTTTAAACGGATAGGCGAAATGTGGGGCACCCATCTGGCCGGCAGCAAAATCTATTATGACGAGCGCATCATGAAAAGCGCGACAGGCCGCCGTTTCTGGTGTGCGGTGAGCGGACGAAGCAGAACGCCTCACGATCCCTTTGCTGAAGCCGTGTATTTCTTCCAACCCCTTTCGCGACCTGTCGATGGCGAGCGAAGCCTGCTCAGCGAACGCCGCCAGCAGATCATGACCCTTGTCGCACGCGGCAAGAGGAATCACGAGATCGCCCACGAGATTGGTATCTCGGTGCGCACGGTTGAGGCGCACAGGGCGCGTCTAATGAGAAAGGTCGGCGCCAGGAACGCCAGCGAACTCATGACATGGTTTTTGAGCTACATTTCAGGACGCTGAACAGCGGTGATGTAAGCGTTCTTCAAATCGCCCGTCAAATGCAACGGTCAGCGCGGGCTGGCGTCTCGATGCATGTGATCGCCGAAATGGAACTGATTGGCAAAGCCGGTGCGTTGTTGCTGCCAAAGGTATCTAGGAGCACCGCAAACGGCGACGGAAGCCTAAAATGTTGATTGCCACTGAGAACTGACCCGGTAGCATAGGATAGGGGATGCGGACTAAAACTTGGACCACCAGGAGGTAGTTCATGTATTCCCATGCTGACAGAATTCGCGCGGTCGAGCTGTATATCAAGCTCGGCA
>NZ_VIUP01000019.1:0-44257 GCF_007828365.1 Rhizobium sp. SJZ105 | reverse complement strand
GCGCGGGGCAGATCACGGCATAGTTCAGCGTCCGAAAGACCACGGAGGGCGTCTGAGCGGATAATCCATCGAGTTTTTCAACGATATCGGCGCATTGCTGACAACCCGACAGAGAGCGACCGATTTAAGTCACTTGAGCTTGATGAGGCCTGCCTTGGTCGGCCGAAATCCGCAACTCCGATAGAATGAACTCAGATGCGGTTAGGAGTCGACATGTAACCAATTCGCTCCGCGCTCTCGCGCTACATTTTTGGCTTCTGCCACCATGCGGGCAGCGATACCTCTTCGTCGCATCCGGGGAATAACGCAGGTGTCCAGGATGAAGGCGTGGACACCTGCGTCCCACGTCACGTTCACGAAGCCGACAAGGCGATCATCTTCATAAGCCGCAATATGGGCAAGGCTGCGTGACAAGATGCCGGAGAAGTCTTTTGGCCCTTCGCTGCCCAGGCTTCTAACCAAAGCATATTCAGCTCGTCCTGGCGCGGGAACGGATCAATCCGAAACGTCACCATGTTGCCGCTCTCCAGTTATTGTGCACGCGACGTTTTCGAAGATAGTCATGGTCAGGCAGACCTCTACACCGCCTCAATCAGGAAAACTATGTCGTCGGAATTCGCTGCATCGAAGGGTTGCTTGTCCCAGCCCCCATAGACCGCTTCGGGCCTCAGGCCGCCCTTGAGCAGCAGGTCCTCGATCTGAGACTTGGATAGGAAACGCAACTCGCTGAAAGATACCAGTTGTTTGTCGGGAAACCCGAACCGCGTTTCAAACGAGATGCGGTCACCCTCTTTCTTCGACACCTTGCGGGATTGATGGATCGTTTGTTCGCCAAGTGTATGGGTAGCGTCTTTGTCCCACCGTGCCGGCCAGTCGACAGCTGGATTGCGTGTTTCAAAGGCAATAACGCCGTCTTGTGCCAGATGGCGGCGCATGGTTTCGAACACCGCAAGAACTTCTTGGTCTTCGAGGAAAACCTGGAAGGCGTTTCCGGTCATAATGATGAGATCAAATCGCTTGTCTGAGCGGAATGACTGAGCCGTGCTCTCGATCCATTCCACGTAAGAACCATATGGCTTTGTCCTCGCGACGTCCAACATGGCGTGTGCTGGGTCAACACCTGTGACCTGATGGCCAAGGGAGGCATATGCGTCGCATAGTAAACCGGTACCGCATCCGATATCCAGAATGCGTTTTTGTCCGCCCGAGGCCAAGCCAAGATAGAAATCACGATCAATAGACCAGCCGCTGTCGAGATCGTAAAGCGCCGCGAGAGCCGGATGTTCATAATGCAGGTCGGGCATGTTAACTCCTTCCGATTCCGTCGTATTGAATCGTCGCCTTGACTATTTGTGCAACGTCAGTGGTTTTCCTCTAAAGACGCTTCTGCGCCCTGGTCGCAACCTACGGAAAATCACACCACTTCCTCCCTTGACCCCAACTGAACTTGAGGTTGTACCAATTTTAAGGCGGTCGCATAGCATCGAAGGCGACGCGCCTTCAGGGAGGATGTCGTGGTGAGGTATTTTCGCTATTCGAAACCCAAATATCCCTGCGGAACACGTCTTATTGGAGCCGTTGTTTTGCAGTTGCTCGGTAGTGGATTCCTGCCGTTCGTCTTTTGTCTCCTGGATGCGCTCACGGCAAAGCCAACTATAATTGTCGGTCAGTTTGTACCATGCTTGGTGGGGAGCGTCGTCGGCTTTCATTTTGTGGCTTTTCGTCGGGCGGTCACGGACGGCCAGCTTAGTCTTATCGCAACATTATTCCTGGCATTTGGGGCCTTTTACTGGCTTGTGTCGTATTCCTTGCCTGAACTTTTGCTAGCAAGATCGATTGCCGGATTTGGACTGGGTGTGGTTGTTGCGGGAATTTTCCGACGGCGCTTTCTGGAAAATCCCGTAGTTCCCCGCGTTCGATAAACACGCATTGTCCTTTTGAAGGACGTGTACATTGCCGGCTGACGCCCTCACAGCAATTCCCTAATCGCTCGCCATGCGTTCCGCCCGAGCTTCGCATCCGCCTCGTCGATTCCGCCACGGGCATGGAGTTTCGATCGTGTCGTCTCGCCGGGCAGGAGAACGCGATGCCCAGCATCTTTATCGAAGATCAGCGTAGCCTGCCTGCCATGGGCCTGCCTCGACTGGAGTATCTGTCCCGCAAAATCTCCTGATGGCCAAAGCGCGTCGTCTCCACCAGCGACAAGGATCAAGTCGGCAGGCGACGACTCGATCGGAATTCTGGCTCGTTCGTTTAGCTGAACATCGTTGGAGAGGCATTTTTCGAAAAACGACCGATAAGAAACAACGCCATCCCGGTAGTCGTTCGGCCAATTGATATCGGCCGGAACGAAGTCTAGTGGGCTATCCTGGCATCTTCGGTACGTGCAGCCCGCAGCACGAGACGCGGAGTTAGAATTCTGATCGGCGGCGAATTCATCATAACTTTCATCTCCGGTGGTCGCGTTGTCGTATGTCGGCATGGCCTTCTTACCGGATGGAGGTCACGCACAAAACTGTTCAGCGTGTTGCCGATGTTGTTGGAATGATTTGATATTGAGTGAACTGGTCTTGAGCGCGGCAACTAAGTCAGAGCTGATTTATGATCTCCGAAACGCATTTTTCGACGGACATGTGGAACGTATCCACACGCAGATCAGGGGACCACGGCTCGAAGTTAAGTTCCTGTATCTGGGCCCACGTTGGGTTTGATCGACCTTCAATGGCAGGTGATCGCGTTTCGGCACGATGGCGATGTGTTGTGACGTCCGAACAGACAACTTCAACCTCAATGAAGCCGCTGCCGGTTTCGGTCGCGACTTTTCTGAATGCAGCCCGGGTAAGATCGATAGCATTGACGGAGTCGGCGATGACGGTCCGGCCCAGACGCAAGTTGTCCTCGGCCACCCGATAAAGCGTAACATATCCCGCAGGTCCGACATCGTGTCGGTCTGCGAGTGGTGCTGACGAGCTGATGGCTTGTTCAATGGTATCAACGCGCAGGTAACACGCGCCGGTTCGAAGGGCCAAAGCCTGTGCAACAGTGCTCTTGCCCGAGCCAGGTAGCCCACCAAAAATAATCAGCATTCACCCCTCCCGTTTCGTTGAGCTTACACCACCCGTCGCACTTCGATCACCGCTAAGACACATCTCGCCACGACGGTATTTGGCACGGGGATGGATATCGCTCTGTATTATCAGTCGAGTTCGAATTCCATGCTGTGAGGCAAGTTTGGGGATGTGAAAAGTTTCTACGGATCGGGACAAAGCGCAGCAATGCTACAGCCACTTCATCTTGAAGTCGGGGTGGGGTGACCACATTTGAACCGTTGCCAACAACTGGCCTCTACTGTAGCCGTGACGGATGACGGCAATTTCCAAATCAACTGTTATCCGTATCAAGGCCCTCGGCCTACATTGGCGAGGCTCTCGGCTCCTGGCGTTTGAGGTTTACGATAGGGAAGGCCACCTCAAGGGAGTGCGGCCGCTTGGCGGTAGCGTAGAATTTGGCGAAACAGCGAAAGCCGCGGTTGTAAGAGAGTTCAAAGAGGAAATTGATACCGACGTTTACGTTATCGGCGGGCCTATTGTTCTTGAGAACGTCTTCGTCCACGAGGGGCAACCTCGGCACGAAATCCTATTCATTTTTGATTTGGTATTTCCTCAGGGGGCGTTCGAGGCACAAGATCGTATCCGATTCCAAGAGGACGATGGTACCGTAATGGAGGCTTCTTGGTATGATCTACGAGAACTCGACGTTGAGGGGGGACCAAAGCTTTACCCGAACGGCCTCAAATCCCGATTGATCGAGCGATGATCCGTGACGGCTAAAGACCATAGACAGAGCCAAGCCGTGGAGTTATCGAACAAGGTATCGAGCTGCCATGTTTCGCCAGTCGGGAGCCGAAAATAAACGGTAGTAGCTCGGGCGTAGCGAACGGCGGGATTACAAATTGTCGAAGATCGCCGAGGCGACCGCGACTTCAGTACCCGCCAACCCGACAGAGCAGAACAGGGTCATTCGATCCGCTGACGTCCGGCCGGGCACCTTTCCTGCAACAATATCAGAAAGCTCCACCATCCGATTCTCATTGCCTGAACCGTTCAGGAAGAAGGGGGAGGTGTAGGCTCGCGTCTGTTCGGAAGAATCTGTCGCTATAGTGCTTGCCATATCCGCGATATCGAGTCCGAGTTCGTATCCCTCAAGCGTTTTAGGGCCAACCGTGTTGACATGCACACCGCGCTTCAGATCGGACGCATGCACAACGGGCTCGTTGCTGGACGTGGCGCAGATGACGATATCAGCGTCGTTCACGGCCTCAAAAACGCTGTCCGCTGGCCTTATCTCAATTCCCAGGTCCGCTTCCATTTCCCGTGCGAAAAGGCTTCGCCGGGTTTTGTCGCGGCTGTAAACGCGGGCAGAAGTGATTTTCCGCACGGCAACTGCAGCTTCAAGCTGGCTTCGCGCCTGAAGCCCGCTACCCAGTACGCCCGCGACGCTGGCGTCAGGTGAACTGAGGTGCCGAATTGCGACGCCCCCTATCGCACCGGTTCTGATCGCGCCGAGGCGTTCCCCGAGAATAAGCCCTTTCAGCCGCCCGTCGTCGGCAGACCAAACGGCAACGATCTGTGAGTGTTCCGCGCCCTCAAATGTTCCGTATACCCGAAAGCCAGCGAGAGGTTTTTCGCCAAGGGTGCCTCCAACGGTAAAGATCAGATCGCCCCGCCCGGGGAACGAGACATGGTGTCGGGGTGGCGATATCGCCTGGCCATGAGCGCGGGCGCGAAGAATATTCTCTACCGCCTCAATCGCAACGTTCATGAATGAGCTGTCCAGTAGATCACCGTCGTACAATATTTTTGTCATCATCGACCTCCACGCAAATTAAATTTGCAACCTGAACAGGCCCTGAGGTCAATAGGCATGATTAGTTTGAATCGTTGGGCTGTCTGGCTCCATGCGACCGTCAGCTTCCCGTAATGTCAGCGCGCCTCGAAATTCCGCGATGCTAGGAGTGACTATGAGTGGCGGATGTTCAGAGTTAGGCAACACGTGGCCCATTGTCGTCCTTGCAGGGACGTTATGATATGCGAACTGGCATAGGTGATTATCATAGAGATAGGACAGAAGCCGTGAACACTGTTCAGATTGCCGCTGCGCAAACACCTGAATTCAGGCAGGATGTCGATGCCTCCCTGGCATACGCGGCCGACATCATCGCCGAGGCATCGGCTCACGGTTCCCGCCTACTGTGCTTCCCGGAGTGCTTTTTGCAAGGTTATCTTCTCGATGAAAACAAAGCGCAGCAGTCCGCGATAGATTTGGCCTCATCTGAGTTCCGATCCATTCTCGGTCGGCTTCCAGTTACAGACATGGCTGTTGTATTCGGCATTATTGAAAAGCACGATGGACGCCTTTTCAATAGTGCCGTGATCGTCCAGAACGGTGCCTTGCAGGGGCGTTACCGGAAAGCGCATCTTCTCAAATCAGAAGCCTTTTTCACGCCCGGCACGGAGGTGCCAGTGTTTTCCGTCGATAGTCTGAAGTTTGGCATAAGCATTTGTTTTGATACAAATTTCTCGGAGAACACCAGGCGAATTGCTGAGCAAGGCGGCGTATTGATCGTCTGTCCTGCAAATAACATGATGCCTCGCGAGAGGGCAGAACAGTATCGGCACATCCATAACGCGGTCCGGAGCGACAGATGCAAAGAACATGGCCTGTGGCTGGCCTCTTCAGACATTTTCGGGGAGCGTGACGGCCATGTTTCGTGGGGACCGACCGCAGTCATCAATCCTGGCGGCCAAGTCGCAGCTCAACTTCCACCTGGACGGGCTGGGCTATTGCACTTTGACCTTCCAACCGCCTCGCGCTGATGACGGCACTAGGCGCTTCCGCGTCACTATTGCCCTCGCTCCGATATTCTGTTCGTCGTCTCTCGTCATGGGCTTCGCGTCGGACAAGCGGACTCTGAGCATTTTAACGATGTCGACCCATCGTTCAGCGCGGAAATATCTGAGAAGCGCCATTCGACCTGGTTTCGGATTATTTGCCACTTCTGTATCGTCCGAGCGCCGCGAGCAGCTCGCGGCACCCAGCATCTGTATGCCGGCGGGTAGCAATCGAGGCTTTCTGTGCGCCAATTTCGATGGATTGCGCGGAAATCGCGCCGATGGTTATCGCCCGTATTGATGTGCCGGAAAGCCGCCATTATTGGATGTTCATTCCTTCGTCGGAGAGGGAGACGTTATGTTCATTCGACGATTCGCATTCCTTTTTTTTCTTGGGATTTTCATTGCGGGTACAGCCCGCGCCCAGACATGGGAGGACATCGATCCGAGGACCGCCGGCTGGTCCACGGAGCGGCTCGAGGCGGCGCGTCTGCAGTCGGAATCTCTCAAATCTACCGCAGTAATGATCATCCAGGATGGACGGGTGATCGCTCGTTGGGGTGACACCTCTCGCAAAGTAAATATGGCATCCGTTCGCAAGAGCGTGCTCAGCGCTCTTTACGGCATTGCGGTTGCCGAGGGGCGGATCAAACTTTCAGCCCGTCTTTCCGGACTTGGCATTGATGACAATACTCCCAGCCTTTCGGCTGAGGAGAAAACCGCGACGATTCGCGATCTGCTCATGTCGCGGTCGGGTGTCTATCATCCAGCCGCCTACGAGACCGCCGACATAAAGCGCAAGCGCCCTGCGCGCGGAAGTCACCCGCCCGGGTCGTTCTGGTTCTATAACAATTGGGACTTCTCTAATCGGCCTCCACGAGTCAAGCCCTTCAACCTGTTTTTAAGCTGTTTGGATGTCGCTCGCGGACCCTTGCTTCTCTCCGAGATCGGCACGTTGGCACTCTCATGTTGGGGTCAGGAGGATGGGGTAGCACAATCTTTTGCTCGCCATTCTAAGGCAATCCCAATTTCGTGCTTACCCCACCCGTCGTCCCGCGAGGGACATCATTCGCCATCGGCGAATCTAGAACCTTTCAAATTTTATGACTATTAAGCCTTTATACCGAGGTGGCCACATCTCTCCGTGAGAACTGGAAGTTGGTACCGCTTACCCACATCCGGTGCAGGACGACAGCTAGGCGCCTCGCCAGGGCCACTATGGCTTTTCTCACGCCGCGATGCTTCGCGATCTTCATCGCCCAAGCTTTCAACCACGACCATTTCTGCGACCGGAACAGCATGGACTGCGCAGCCTCATAGAGCAGTGTTCGCATCATATCGTCTCCGCAACACGATATCTTTCCCTGCCGCTGAACCTCGCCCGACTGATATTGCGAGGGGGTCAATCCGAGTGCGGCGCCGACAGATTTTGATTTGGCAAAGCGGGCGGGCGTATCAATGCAGGCGATAAATGCGAGAGCAACGATTGGACCTACGCCGGGAACAGTCATGAGGCGCCGGACAAGCTCGTTATCACGTGCAAGAGCCAGGACCTGCCGATGCAAAACGGTTAGTTGCTCCCGCAAAACCCTCCGGACAGTAAGCAGTGGCTCGATAGAGGCGGCGAGGTCCGGCATCCGCTCGACCAATTCCTTCACCCGAGGCTCAAAACTAGCTCCGCGCGCGATCCCAATTTTCAGGCCGAAGTTGCGTAGTGTTCCGCGCAGATCGTTTTCGATATCGATAGCTTTTGCCTGCAAGATCTTCCGATGGGTCAGAAGCATCCTGATCTTTTGGCTCCGGACCGTTTTGACATGCACAGGGCGGTATAATCCGACGCGCATCATTGCTGCGATGCCACGTGCATCGTTGCGATCGGTCTTGTTCACAGGCGATTGTGCCCTGATCATAGCGCGCATCTGACGGGTTTCTACGCAGATCGTAGGCAAGCCTGCCTCGGTCAACCCATTCCAGAGCCAAGTGCAAAGAGGACCAGCTTCCAGGCCCACCCGCTTTAGTGGGTACGCAGGGTTACAGAGAACCGCAACCAAGTCCTCGGGCTCGCTCGCAACCTTGGTCTCCCGAACGACCTTGCCAGTTCCATCAATGATGCAAACACTTGTTTCCTTGACCGAGACGTCCAATCCAGCAAAATATTCCATGCTGCGCTTCTCCATCTGATGTTTGGGGCTATGTTACGTAGACCCCGTTTTACCATCAGCCTGAGGCGCAGCACCCAAAAACCTGAGAGCGGGGCACGGCCGGCCGATTACCCCATCTTTAACGTTCTAGGGACTATCTATCGACAACAGACTGGCGAGGACATCTTCGCGGGATTCGAGAAGCGGATTGCTCGACCGATCGGAATGGAGGATTTCTCGATCAAGGATGGCCGATACGATCTCGAAAAGCTGTCCGAGCATCCCGCCTATCCAATCCAGCTCAGCGCCCGCGATGCAGCCCGGTTTGGCCAGCTTTTCCTTAATGACGGAAAGTGGGGCATCAAGCAGATCATCCCAGCGTCGTGGGTCCGGAAATCGACGACTGCCTATTCGTGGGCGAAGCGGATACGGCAGGGTTACGGCTACATGTGGTGGACGCTTCCAGAAGATACTTGGGGTCCGAATGCATTCTACGCTTCTGGTTACGGTGGACAGATTATCGCCGTCGTGCCGTCAAAGCGGCTAGTGGTGGTGCAGACCGTAGATTTAAACCAGAACCCGAAGGGGTTCGCACCAGTGCGTTCATCGAACTGCTAAAAGAGATCGCTTTCGCTTCACCGTAAAGAGTATGGTACTGCACAGCAAATGTAGATCGACTGATGCCGTCGGCTTCGTGATCTTTATGGCTCAGAAGCGGATCGTCCGAACACCACTTCGCCTCCGCTATCTCCAGACCAATTCACTATGACCGCGAAGAGCCAGGGAATCATGACGATCACACTTATAGCGGCCGACGAGGCAAAGAAATCGGAACTGCGGGATATGCTTTCTGGTTATCTGGCAGAGTTAAGTCAGTACGGGGATGTCGACCGAGAATATCCCTATTTTGACTGTTACTGGACTGACGACGACCGTTGGCCCTACCTGATTGTCAAAGACGGAGGGACCGTCGGGTTCGCTCTGGTGAACACCTGGTCGCCGTCTGGAAAAGGCACCGACTTTGCAATCGCCGAGTTTTATGTGCTGCCCGTGTTTCGTAGCGCCGGGGTCGGAAAACAGGCATTCTCCTGCCTCCTTCATGACCGCTCCGGTATCTGGGAGCTTAGCGTCATGTCGAGCAACGAATCCGGAAAGGCATTTTGGGAGCGAATGTTGGCTGCCTCGGACATTTCGGAGATCGAGAGGGTCGATTTGGGAAGCGAACTGGCGTTCCGCTTCTCTACCAGGACATAGTTGTTTGTCTGATTTGGGCTAGGCCGATTCGACCGTATCACGCCAACAGTCGCCTTGGCAGGATAACGCCAACACCGGACATTGTGCCTGCCGCAAAACTCCCTATTCCGCGACGTCGCAAAAGTCAGGAAAACAAATGTCGATTTAATTGGGGTTTCTCTAATCGGCCTCCACGAGTCAAGCCCTTCAACCTGTTTTTAAGCTGTTTGGATGTCGCTCGCGGACCCTTGCTTCTCTCCGAGATCGGCACGTTGGCACTCTCATGTTGGGGTCAGGAGGATGGGGTAGCACAATCTTTTGCTCGCCATTCTAAGGCAATCCCAATTTCGTGCTTACCCCACCCGTCGTCCCGCGAGGGACATCATTCGCCATCGGCGAATCTAGAACCTTTCAAATTTTATGACTATTAAGCCTTTATACCGAGGTGGCCACATCTCTCCGTGAGAACTGGAAGTTGGTACCGCTTACCCACATCCGGTGCAGGACGACAGCTAGGCGCCTCGCCAGGGCCACTATGGCTTTTCTCACGCCGCGATGCTTCGCGATCTTCATCGCCCAAGCTTTCAACCACGACCATTTCTGCGACCGGAACAGCATGGACTGCGCAGCCTCATAGAGCAGTGTTCGCATCATATCGTCTCCGCAACACGATATCTTTCCCTGCCGCTGAACCTCGCCCGACTGATATTGCGAGGGGGTCAATCCGAGTGCGGCGCCGACAGATTTTGATTTGGCAAAGCGGGCGGGCGTATCAATGCAGGCGATAAATGCGAGAGCAACGATTGGACCTACGCCGGGAACAGTCATGAGGCGCCGGACAAGCTCGTTATCACGTGCAAGAGCCAGGACCTGCCGATGCAAAACGGTTAGTTGCTCCCGCAAAACCCTCCGGACAGTAAGCAGTGGCTCGATAGAGGCGGCGAGGTCCGGCATCCGCTCGACCAATTCCTTCACCCGAGGCTCAAAACTAGCTCCGCGCGCGATCCCAATTTTCAGGCCGAAGTTGCGTAGTGTTCCGCGCAGATCGTTTTCGATATCGATAGCTTTTGCCTGCAAGATCTTCCGATGGGTCAGAAGCATCCTGATCTTTTGGCTCCGGACCGTTTTGACATGCACAGGGCGGTATAATCCGACGCGCATCATTGCTGCGATGCCACGTGCATCGTTGCGATCGGTCTTGTTCACAGGCGATTGTGCCCTGATCATAGCGCGCATCTGACGGGTTTCTACGCAGATCGTAGGCAAGCCTGCCTCGGTCAACCCATTCCAGAGCCAAGTGCAAAGAGGACCAGCTTCCAGGCCCACCCGCTTTAGTGGGTACGCAGGGTTACAGAGAACCGCAACCAAGTCCTCGGGCTCGCTCGCAACCTTGGTCTCCCGAACGACCTTGCCAGTTCCATCAATGATGCAAACACTTGTTTCCTTGACCGAGACGTCCAATCCAGCAAAATATTCCATGCTGCGCTTCTCCATCTGATGTTTGGGGCTATGTTACGTAGACCCCGTTTTACCATCAGCCTGAGGCGCAGCACCCAAAAACCTGAGAGCGGGGCACGGCCGGCCGATTACCCCATCTTTCGCGACAATGAAATTTTAGCCGCAAGAAACGGGTGGCCCGTGGCTCTGTAGATCAGGCCATCTGTCCTCATGTATTGAACATGAGGACAAACGATGTTGAATTCCATCCAATCTGCTCCACTACCCTCGGCGTTTAAACGCATAGGCTGGTCGAACCTCTTCGCGCAATTTTCCGAGCAGATTGCATTGGCAGCGGCTCCATTGGCGGCGGTTTTGTTGCTTGGTGCGGGGCCGGTTGAAACGGGCTGGCTGCAAATGGCTCAAACCCTTCCGTTTTTGCTCCTGTCCATTCCGGCCGGACTTGCCGTTGATCGGGCCTCGCGCAAAACATTGATGGTGGGATCGGAGGTCCTGCGCAGCTTTTCCCTTATCGTTATTGTGCTGCTTTTGGCATTTGGGCTGCTGAATGTGCCGCTACTCGCGGTCCTCGGCTTCATCGGGGCTGTTGGGACGGTTTGTTACAGCGTGGCGGCTCCTGCGATTATTCCCTCAATTGTACCCCGTGCACGACTTGGCGATGCGAACCGCTGGCTTGAATTGGTGCGTAGCGCTGCTTTTGCCGCTGGCCCCGCTCTTGGCGGTGCGTTGGTCGGTTGGACCGGCGCTTCTACGGCCTATGTACTTGCAACCGTGCTTTCCATTCTGGCCGCGCTGTACCTAGCAAGCATTCCGAAAGATTATGTGACATCACGCCCCTCTAGCAACCCGCTACGAGACCTGAAGGCAGGAGCGACATTCGTTGCACATCATGAACTCCTGCTTCCAATCCTGTTTACTGCGATTTTCTTCAATACGGCGTGGGTGATTTTGATGGCGGTCTTTGTTGCCTACGCCGTCCAGAACCTCGGCATGAGTGCAACCCAGGTCGGCATTGCGTTGGGAGTTGATGGTGTCGGCATGATTGTAGGAGCCATGATCGTGCCAGTCCTCGCGCGGCGCTTTTCGGTTGGAACCATGATTGTTCTGGGGCCGCTCGGAGGATTTTTTGGAGCTTTCCTCATGTTGTTGACGCTGTGGTTTCCTTCGTTCTGGCTGGTATGTATCAGTTTCTTCGTGTTCGGCGTCGGGCCAATCCTTTGGAGCATCACGACGATGACACTGCGTCAGGCGGTTACGCCAAACGTCATGCTTGGTCGAGTTTCGGCGCTAATAATGACCGCCACCTATGGGGCAAGGCCGCTCGGGGCTGCGCTCGGCGCTCTAGTCGCTGGCTACTTCGGCGTTGCAGCATGTCTATTCTTGGCAACAGGAGGATTCTTGATCCAGTTTCTGATTATCCTGCTTTCGCCAGTGCCGGGACTACGTGCTCTGCCGGTTGAACACGAGACCGCTATCGGGCAGGTTTAACGGTCGGTCGTCGCATGCGTGCTGCGACGCACTCGGCTTTCCACAGGGATTGAGAATTTTCGTTGCGAAACTCTGCCGCAAAAATCAGAGTTCACGACCGATTTCGGCGTCGGCGAATGTCCCTTTTGGGCCAAGAGGTGTCTTCCCTTTTTGCGCCAACTGTAGTCATTGTGCGAACCCTGGTTTCGCATAGACTACCTTCACCAGACACTCCGATCGAGGCGATAATGACCTGCATAGAAGGGCCAAGCTTGCGCCTACGGCCCGCGACAGCGGATGATGCCGCAGCCCGCTTTTCGTTGGGACACAACCACGAAATTGTGCGGATGTTCGGTGTCAGCGATGCTGATACCAAACCTATGACAATGGATGCAGCAGAAGCGTGGGCTCGTGCCCACGCGGCCAACCCATACGTCTGGATCATTGAAGTTGCTGGGCGGCTGATTGGTGAAATCAAACTTCACAGCGTTAACGCTCAGGACCGAAGAGCGTCGATGGCAATTGCGATCTACGATCCCCAGCAGCTAGGAAAGGGATTTGGAAGCGAAGCAATCCGACTGCTTTTGCACCACGCCTTCACGGAACTGAAACTCCACCGGATTGGCATACGGGTCCTAGCCTATAATGAGCGAGCTATCAGGGCCTACCAAAAGTGCGGCTTCACCGTTGAGGGACGGGAGCGAGAAACTGCATTCGTAGACGGCGTCTGGCATGACGACTTGATGATGGGGATACTTTCCAGAGAATTGCAATATCAGGGTAGATGAAGATAGTCCGCTTCGAGCCAACTGTGGACATTGCATCCGATGAGCTACCGACATACGGTCGACCATCCTGCGCAGTCGGTAAGGAGGATGCCATGAAAACAGACTGGAATGTGATCAGAGGCATGATGAATGCAGCAATCGATGCCTGCGAGCGTATCGAGGCATCAGGGTATGTTGAGACCGATCGCGATGCCACGATCAATATCGGAGGCCAACAGGTTAGCGTCCAAGACATGCTCGTGAGCGCGTGGACTTATCCGGAGAACCTTCGTTATCAGATTATCCGCGAACGCCACGAAACGGGCCCCGATCTACCATACGTGCCAGAAACCGCGCGCATTCTGCTGGCGATGTCTCAAGCTGCGGCTGAACTGGTGAATGCGGGTGAGGTCACGCCTGCCCAAGGAAAACTTCAGGAAATGATCGCCTGGTTCGACAGCCGCTTAGTTCCAGGCATTGAAGCTGCGACGGCTACTCGCCGAAAGGCGTGACGTGCATCCGGCCGAGAAGAGGCGAGACGCAAGCGTCTATTTGTAAATAAGACGTCGTTCCATGAGATGGCCGAAACTTCCGTGTTATCCAGAGGAACGCCGTGACAATTGCACGATGTGGGGTTGGCTATGACGTCGCACGGTCACTTGGCCTTCTGAAAAAAATCCCGCCACAAAGAGATGGGCAATCTTGGATTCGACGTCAAATTGCGTATGGTGGCGCACCATTTTTTACGACCTCAAGAGGCCCATATGCAGGTTTTAGTACGCGATAACAACGTCGATCAGGCACTGCGCATTCTCAAGAAAAAGCTTCAGCGCGAGGGCGTTTTCCGCGAAATGCGGCTGCGTGAAGCCTTTGAGAAGCCATCCATCAAGAAAGCGCGGGAAAAAGCAGAAGCAATCGGGCGTCAAAGGAAGCTCGCCCGTAAGCAGATGCAGCGTGAAGGCCTTCTCCCTACGAATCCTAGAAAAGGCAAGTGACCACGATTGGCGTGGCGGTGGCCATTCGATCATCCTTTCGAGCCATCACTTCTTATTGACGAAACAACGTCAATATCGCCCTGCATCCGCGATCTACAAAACACTGATGGCGAGTTGCTGCTGCGTCTGCAGTCCGGCCCAAGCCAACAAGCGTTGGAGCTGTAGTCTTGCCGATGAAGGGAGAAAATGGTCGGCATGCTCCTAACGTTAGAGTGCCCAGCCTCGCAATTTCAGTGATGCTGCACATGATCGCCGCCTTGGCCGTTGGCCTCTTGGCTACAAGGAAATCGCTGCCTCCGCCCACCGAGCAAAGCATCGTGGTCGAAATTTTATATGAACCCCAGGCGGTAATCGCACAGCCCGCGGGTGTTCAAAGAGAAAGTGAACCCAGCGCCTTACCCCCAGCGATTGACCACGCACCTGAGCAAAATGCGGAATCCGCGCTGACCAGCGAGTCCTCCCCTCAAGGGGACGGGATGGTTCGAGCGAAAGAGTTATATTCGGCGAAAGTGCTGGCACACCCGCGAAGCAAGCAAGCTTTGGCTGCACTGAGGCAACTCGGCACGGATGATCGCATCACCCAGCTCTGCAACGTCGAGGCCATGGAGCAGGTCCATATATGGAAATCCGAGCTCCAGCCGGATTTCGTTGTCGCGTATGCCACGGCCGACACAAAGCTTTCCGGTCTTACACTTCAAGCAGACGGCGCAGCGGTCCGAAGCAAACGGCATTGGTACGACATGAAGTTTCGATGTGTGGTAACCCAGGATTTGGAAAAGGTAGTCGCCTTTGAATTCTCGCTGGGCGGTGAAATCCCTAAGAGCGAGTGGGAAACACGTTCGCTTCCCGTCGCCGACGGTTCATCTGACTGATTGTCGAAATCTCTGGGAGAGGGGTATTTCTACCCTCTCAATTTGCCGCGGTTTTAACGCCGATATCCGAAATCTGTCGGTGAAGCTGAATCTAGCTTCGTTGCTACAGATTGCGGACATCGGAATCCCGCACCCCCGATTGCGTGACGCACTCCCTCCGCCTTGTGTGCGGTCATGCCGGATAGTCTTAGAGCACCGGTAAACGTCGTTGTCTTCCAATAGCCGTGCGGGATCGATGAGCGGCAGCGATCTCGCATGGGACTTGTCCGCGAAGCCGAGACATTTTCGTGCTCAAGCCGGTTTCATCAATGAAGACGAGGCACGCCGGATCGAGATCGAGCTGTTCGTCGAACCAGTCTTGGTGACGTTTCAGGAGGGCGTGGCGTTCCTGCTCCAGTGCATGTGCGGTCTTTTTTTGAAGGTCCAGCCGCGCTTTGTTAGCCAGGCGTCGAGCGCGCTGTGACCGATCGATGCGGTTCTTTCCCCAGCCATTCGCAGGACCATTTCGTCGAGGCGAACGTCCTTTTCCCTATCCCGGGATGCACGATCCTCGGTCCTTGCTGCTGTGTCCGCACAAGACGAGCGACAGCGCCGTAGCGCAGATCGCCAAGGAGGTCTTGTCGATGACGAAAATTAACTGGAATTCCACCCAGATGAATCAGAAATTCCCGCTTCCGATCAGAGCAGCCCGTAAAGTAGGTGAAGTCTTGAAATACGTTGCCGACGGGAAAGTGAGTTCAGACTAAACTCAGTATATGTGATAATTCTCGACCGGAGCAATGTCCGCTAGGCGGTATCGACGGTTCTCTCTCGCATCTATGCGGCGTCGGGTCTTGCTTTTTCAAGTCAATGAAGTTTCCCGCCAATCGTGAATCGGTTATCATTCACGAATAACGGAGTGGGTAGCACTTGCAGGGATCGGTACACATCTGGGAACGCGCCGAGGCCGAGGCTCGGATTTCGGAAGTCTTCCAATTAGCGAAAGATGGCGTTCCCCAGTTTGTACGTGATGGTGAAGGTTTGTTTGAGGTTACGTTCAAGACCAAGAGAAAAGGGGCGGCCGGGACGTTTCTTTCTGCTGGTGGCCCAAAAGAGCGTTAAGCAATCTGCCTGTCGTCGTGGCGCATTGTCTCTCGGCATCCGGCCCGTTGAACGACCCACATCGAGAAGCCAGGATTGTAAACCCCCGGTAGCGCATAATACTGATCTATCAAGGAGAAGTCTTTGGCATTCAGCGTCGCTGTCGGCAGATCGTGTGCGATCGAAACGGCGGCGATAAACAGGTCCTGTCCAGGTTTTCGCCTCTTCGTGTTTTCCGGATTTGTATACCAAAGATGCCTTAGTGGCTCGCAGCAATGGAGTTTAGCGAGAGTTTTGGCGACTTCGTGGTTGATTCCGGGATATAAAAAATCCCATTCGAGCAGATCATCGAACCAAGCCATGATCTCCGCAGCGAGAGCCGGCTGGCTTGCGCCAATTTCGACGATTCCCTGTTGGATTTCTAAAAGCACTGGAAACGGTATCGCCAAATCTTGCTGTTCGGCGAGCCAACCAGCGACGGAGGGATGTGCTTTTTTATACTGGGCTTGACTCAAAACACTTGTGTCTAACAGAAACATGCCCGGGTCTCCGTCGGGACAATGTGGAAGTGATTTGGTAAGTGTTGATTGCTGGTGTCGTTTGGTCAACCGTAAGTAATTGTGATTCAGAAATCCAAGTGCCGCGCTAGCCCGTGAATTTTAAAGGCATTCACCTGCAAGTGTCCCTAAGTGCGACCAGGTCGCCGGTGTTGAGTGCCGCCGGCGGGAGTTCTGTCCGAAGACGCGTCGGCGATTTCCCTATGTCCCGCCATCTATCAACGCGAGATAATCAAAGACGCCGACATACGTGTCACCGTTGTGGGACGCCATGTCTTCGCGGTCGCGATCTACTCGTAGGCGACGGGGGTCTCGCGTGTCGATTGGCGGCGTGACTCCAATCCCGAACTGTTACAGACAAAGCTTGCATGTGCCGTCCCGCTCGCTCGCCAACCATCGATGCGCCGATCGAAAACGTCGATGACAAAGGCCACGTAGACGAAACTCTGCCAAGTGGCGACATAGGTGGAATTCGAAACCCACAGCCTGTTTGGTGCAGGGGCTTTGAACTGGCGATTCACCCGGTCAAGCGGGTTCGGGGCCGCCTTGTCCGAGAACGTCGTGCGGACCGGCTTTCCCCGAATGATCCCCTGCAGGCTCATCGACCTCATAAGCCGAGTGACAGTGCAGCGGGCGACATCGAAGCCTTCACGCTTCAATCGCCGCTAGGCCTTGCGAACGCCATAGACGCGGAAATTCTGCTCGAGCATCCGGCGTATCTCGATCTTCAGGTCGATATCGCTGCGGGCGCGAACCGACAGGCGGTCCACATCCAAGCGCTTGGCGATGTTCTCGTAGTAGGTTGATGGGGCAATCGGCAAAAGCCTGGAGATCGGCTCGACCCCGAACGCGCTATCCTAAGCAGTTATGCATCCATTGGCGCGGCTCAGGACGAGTTGAACTGGTTTAAACCTCCACCCTGACCATCAACTGCATTTGCGACCGCCGTCGAAACCGAAGCTGCCAATGCTGTCGTCAACGTCAATCGACGGCTTCCCCTGGTGGCAGCGTTCGAGAATGCGTTTGGCTTTGTGAAGTGCAAACGGTGCCGGCAGCGCACTCAACCGTTGCGCATGGATCATTTTCTCTAGCTGCTGGATAGCCCGTTCCAATGGGCTGACATTAGCTGGTGTGGGTCGCGGGAAATATCGAGCATGACCCGAGTTGATTGACATCATGTCACCTCATCGGTTGTTGTTATCGGCGGGTATAGCGGTAAAGATGACAAATACGCGGCATGGAACTCGGCAATCCACCCTGTGGTAAATGAAAACTTGCGGTCGTCTCGATTTGAAACCCTGTCTGGTGGTGGTGGCCTTCATAGGCGACGACCGCCTTGAATTCGTACAACCTCAACTGAAGTTGAGGTCAAGAGGACCCAGTGCCATGTGAGTTAATGTTGTGCAGGTTGCAGCACGAGCGGGTGTTGCTGTCTCCGCTTACCGTTTTTGCGAGCTGAAAGGCCTGAGCGCCAGCTACCGAACCGTAGGTAATCGACGACGATACGCGAGCGATGGTCAGCGCAAAGATCGGGCCGATTTCGGTCATGACATTAAGGGCCAATATCTATCATTGCCAGTGACAGCTTTGAGTGCAAATCTCTTGCCGTGCTACTGGCTTGAAGAGTGTTATGATCAACCTTGCGTTCTATAGTGATCAGATCGTTCCAAAGAACGAGGCGGTTGACGAAAGGCTTCTGGCGACCATGGCATCAAATGGCCTTGGGCGGAGGATCGGGTACATCCCTTCAGGGCCGGAGCCGGATAGACGGTTTTTCCGCGAGCGAATAGCCTACTATGCGCGTTATGGACTTGAGCTTTGCATCTTCTACGATTTGGATGAGGCGCACACCCGAGGCGACGAAGCCAAGTTGTTCCAGTGTGACGCAATCCATCTATCTGGAGGCCACACCGGCGGATTTCTTGCTCGTCTGAAACGAAGTGGATTGAGTTCACACCTCAAGAATTGGGCAACCGATGGCGGATTGCTGATTGGAACAAGTGCGGGAGCCATTATTCTGACCCCGACAATAGCCACAGACGCGCTGTTTGTGGGAAACGCCCCGGAAGACTTCATGGAGGAAGCTGCGCTCGATCTTGTACCATTCGAGTTTTTCCCTCACCTTGGTTCACGTCCCGCGTTTCTTCCTGATTTGGTTCGTTACAGCCGATATACGGAACGGCCCATCATCGCATGTAATGACGGTGATGGGCTGGTGGTGACCAATGGCGAATTAGAGTGCATTGGGCAGCCTCTATGGATCGAGAACGGTGAAATGCAACTAGCCCGCAATATGCCGCTAAGCGCCATATCAACCCCTGCACAATAACAGTGCGAGCGATTGCTTCTGATTAAAGGTCGCAGCGACCGCTTCGCGCCAGAAGCGCCAATTGCTGCCATTCGTAGCTTCGCGTTTAAGGCCTGGCCAGCATCGGCAGTATGCGGCCCCATTGCGTCTCTTGAGGATGCCCTGACGGTTCAAATCCTAGCTTCTTGTAAACTGCAATCGCCCGTTCATTGTCCGGGTGAGGGTCGGTCGCGATGACCGGCGCACCGCCGTCAAACAGAATCTCCATTCTCGCGCCGATGAAAGCCGTCCCATGCCCAACTTCGATCATCTTGGGATCGCCGATATATTGATCGATCCCTCGCGCGCCCTTTGGAAGATATGCAAAGTGATGCTCCTCCCACCCGTGGACGGAGTAATCCTGCATGAAGGCAAATGGACGTCCATCAACCGAGACGATGCAACGCGACACACGAGGATCGCTTACTTCGTCCTGATCATACGGTTCGTCTGAATCCCACCACTTGCGGACATGTGGCTGCGCCTGCCACTCTAATAGCATGGGCAGATCGCCCATCGTCACTTTGCGAAAATCGTATTTTCTAGCGGCTTTCATTCCGAGACTTTAGCACATATCTTCAGGGTAGGTGGGGCCGATGGCAGTCATGTCTCACATCCTGCAGGTCTCCTTGAGGCTCCGTGGGCTCATCTAGCCCAAGTGCGGAAGTAATGTCGCCTTCCGCATCTTGCATCTCCAACATCGCGATCGACGTCCGGTTCGGAAAATCGAAGCGATCCATAATATCAAGCACGTCGCTGGCGGCCACGAACATATACTCGAGAAGGAGAGTTTGCTCGGCTTGGCTGAGTTCCTTCTCCGTGATGATATTCATCGGGCTGGAATGGAGTAGCCGACTGGTCAGACGATATAAGTAGTCATACTGATCCAACATGCCTACTCGCCGGGCTTCGTCCCGCCAGACGAACTTGGCGGTGATCCGCCGAAAACGAGCTTCGTCGGCGATCTCGCATCTCAGCGCATTAAGCCTGCTCTCGATAGTCGCGAGCTGATCGCCAATCCGTTTGCTTTCCTTATTCTTAATCAAATGGATTTGGTACTCAAAGCCGTTTAAGGCAGCCGCAGCAGCATGGAGGGAGAAAGAGCGACGTGCTTTCGCGTCGAGCTCCTTTTGGCTTTGTCTTTGAACATCTTGTCGGCCGCAATTCCGTCCTCGTCTGGCAGCGTGAGTGCCTTGATGCTCTCCACCCAGGTTGCGACAATCTCGTCGTCAGAGGTGGTTCGGTTTGTCTGAACAGTTTCGGGCGTTTCGTTAAGTGGATTTCCGCCTCGACTATGCCGCCACCATCATTGGTGTCAGCGCGTTGAAGTAGGCCTGATCCGGCGTCTGCCGGTCAAGGGATGAATGTGGGCGTCGGCTATTATAGAAGGTCAGATATCGGCCAATGCCGACGCGGGCTTCGGACACGGTCTTGTAAACATGGAGGTAGACTTCCTCGTATTTGATTGAACGCCAGAGCCGTTCGACGAACACGTTGTCCCGCCACGCACCCTTGCCATCCATCGAGATGGCGATTTCCGCCCTCTTCAGCACCGCCGTGAAGTCCACCGAGGTAAATTGCGAGCCTTGGTCGGTATTGAATATGTCGGGTTTGCCGTAACGTGCCAGCGCTTCCTCGACTGCTTCGATGCAGAAGGCTGCTTCCATCGTGATCGACAGCCGCCACGACAGAACCCTTCGGCTGAACCAGTCCACAACGGCGCAGAGATAGACAAATCCGCGAGCCATCGGAACATAGGTCAGGTCCATCGCCCAGACTTGGTTGGGCCTGGTGACCGCCAGCTTTCGCAGGAGGTAGGGATAGATTTTGTGACCTGGGGCCGGTTTGGATGTGTTCGGGCGGCGGTAGATCGCTTCGATGCCCATCTTCTTCATCAGCGTGGCAATGTGCAACCGCCCAGCTTCCAGCCCTTCTCCCCTCAAGAGCCCTTGCAACATTCGACTTCCGGCAAACGGGTAGTCGACATGCAGTTGGTCGATCCGGCGCATTAGGGCAAGATCGCCGTCAGACACTGGGCGAGGCAGATAATAGACACTACCACGGCTGAAGCCGAGAAGCTTGGCCTGGCGCACGACGGATAGCTTATGCTGGCGGTTGATCATTTCTTTCCGCCCAGCAATCCCGCCTTGCCGAGCGCACCGGATAAAAAATCGTTCTCCAGTGTCAGTTCGCCGATCTTGGCGTGCAGCGTTTTGACATCGACGGTTGGACCCGCCGGTTCCGTCTTCGCTTCATCGCCAAAAACACCTGTCGCCCCCTCAAGGAGCTGGTCTTTCCATTGTTTGATCTGGTTGGCATGCACATCGAACTGCTGGGAAAGTTCCACCAGCGTCTGTCCGCCTCGGATGGCGGCGAGTGCCACCTTTGCCTTGAAAGCCGGGCTGTGGTTCCGGCGCGGTCGTCTCGTCATGGTATCTCCTGTTCCCGGCATCTAAGCCGAAGTCAGGCAGAAATTCCACTTATCCCCCCTGTACAGATTTCCCGAGCCAGCTCTCAGTCGGCCGAGCGCGCTAATCTCGGGGTCATCAAGGAAGAGCGTGATGAGATTATAGACCTCGAAATTCGCTTCACTAATCGCGCGCTCACTCTCGCGATTTCTTGCTGCACCCGCCTCCCGCCACTGGATGTAGTAGTGGAAGTTACCCGGATTCACTCGAGCGCTCTGGCGGAGCAGATGACGGAGGGTTTCGTCGACCAAGGAGAGGCTTACGAACAAACAAGTCGAACGCGAAATATGATGCAACAGTGACGCATTACGCCGAAAATAGCGGCAAGTGCTAATAATTGAAAAATCACAAAAGCATAAGATAAAAATATCATCGTGATAAATGGTATTAATTAAAATTCCGAGCATGCACCATTTTTTAAATGGACGTTATAATTTTGATTCCTTAATTTAATATATTAAAGAAAAAAATATTCGTTATTTATTCGCGACATCCATTTCTTTTCTGCAAATTGTAAAGACCATTTTTAGATAAATAAAACTTGCTGAGGTCATTTGGTGACTCCGGGTTAGAATCCGTGACTCCGTACAATAATTTCCGAACATCTCTTGCGCAGTAAAATTTGCGGGTATATACCCGAGACAAATGCCAAACGATAGTTGTCACTGCATCCTGCTGCGCAAAGCATCTCGTAAGGTCTCGTCCTATTACGATGAGGCGCTGGCGCCGCTTGGCGTCAATATCGGCCAGTTCAGCCTGTTGCGGAACATTAACCGCATGGCGCCGGTGTCGCTCACCGATCTCGCCGCGCGGGTGGAACTGGACCGCTCGACCGTTGGCCGTAATACCAAGGTGCTAGCCCGCATGGGGCTGGTGGCCATCGGCCATGGCGAGGATCAGCGCGAAGCGATGCTGACTGTGACGGAGCAGGGGCAGGAGGTACTGAAAACAGGTGCGCCCCTCTGGGACGGAGTACAGGACGAAATCGAGGCCCGGCTTGGCCCGGAAAAGACCGCTCAATTGCAGGAACTACTCGCAGCCCTGTAATTTTTTTGATGATAAAACGGGTATCTGCCCGCAATATAGGGTATATACCCGTAAAATTTCGGCCGCTGGCCGCTGGAAAGGGATTTTGAACATGCTCTCCACACGCCTTGCCAGCTGGATGGCCGACAGAAACATACATTATGGCTGGCTTGTTGCCGCAACCACCTTTTTGACGATGCTGGCAACCGCCGGCGCGATGGGATCGGCCGGGGTGATGATCCAGCCGCTGCATCAGGAGTTCGGCTGGGATATTGCCGATATTTCATCTGCCATGGCGGTCAGGCTGGTGCTCTTCGGCCTCCTAGGGCCCTTTGCCGCTGCCTTCATGAACCATTTCGGTATTCGCCAAGTCGTGTCGACGGCCCTTGCGCTGATCATGGGCGGCATCGTCGCCTCGTTCTTCATGACTGAGGTGTGGCAGCTGTTACTGTTATGGGGCGTGGTGATCGGTGTTGGCACCGGCATGACGGCACTGGTGCTGGGCGCGACCGTGGCATCTCGCTGGTTTTCAAAGCGCCGGGGACTGGTGATCGGCCTGATGACGGCCAGTAACGCCACCGGCCAGCTGGTTTTTCTGCCTTTGCTAGCGGCACTGACGGACGCCTATGGCTGGCGCACCGCGCTGACGCTGTCCGTTGCGGTGATTGCTATCGCCATGATTCTCGTGCTGCTCTTGATGCGTGACCATCCCGCCGATGTCGGCCTGCCAGCCTATGGCGAGACGGTGGTGGTAAAACCGCCGAAGCAGGACCACAAGTTTCTTGCAACACTGGCATCCCCGATACTGACGTTGAAGAGCGTGTCCGGAAACCCGGTTTTCTGGGTGCTTTTCGGCACGTTCTTCGTCTGTGGACTTTCCACCAACGGCCTTATTCAGACACACTGGATTTCCATCTGCGGTGATTTCGGCATGGCGGCGGTCACGGCGGCCGGCACGCTGGCGGTGATCGGCATTTTCGATTTCTTCGGCACCATCTTCGCCGGCTGGCTTTCCGACCGTTTCGACAACCGCTTCCTGCTCTTCTGGTTTTACGGTCTGCGCGGGTTGTCCCTGATCTATCTCTCCTTCTCGGGCTTCAGCTTCGTGGAGCTTTCGGTCTTCGCAGTATTTTACGGGCTGGACTGGGTGGCAACCGTGCCGCCAACGGTGAAGCTTGCCGCTGAGAGTTTCGGCCGCGAAAAAGCGGGCCTGGTTTTCGGCTGGGTGTTTGCGGGGCATCAGTTGGGGGCCGCCACCGCTGCCTTTGGCGCAGGTTTCTTCAAGAGCGACTTCGACACATACATGCCCGCACTGCAGATTGCCGGCGTGATGTGCATGATCGCTGCTGTCTCGGTGCTGCTTCTCAAAAAGCCGGGTTCCGCGACTTTGGCACCGCAGGCCGCCTGAGATTGCAAAAGAGAGCTTGTGAAACAGGCCAACTTCCGACTGCCGGGCCCGCAATTTTGACCGTTGTCATGGCTATCCGTTGCGTATTTGTCACACCAAGCACCGGCTAGCTGCCCTGGCTTATCGTTCGCCTTTTCGGTTTGATCCATCTCAATCCGCTCACCTCTCCCTTGGCGATAGTGGCCGTAGCGGCTGCGGCAAGCGAAGATTCGCGAAGGCCCGCCGCCATCAGCCGGTTTCCCGGGCTTGCCCGGCTGCGGCGCGCGATAGGAGAGATGGAATGAGGAACAGGAACAAAAAAACCGCCTTGCTTGCCAGTGTGACGGTGAGCGTCGCGGCGATGCTGATGTCGGCCAACGCGATGGCGGCAGATCTGGCCCCGCCGGCACCAGCCCCCACCGCTGAAGAGGCGATTGCGGCGGCGAGCCCATGGATGCTGCGCGTGCGTGGTCTCGGGGTCATTACCCATGACAGCGGCAGCGTTGACGGTGTGTCGGGTGCGGGTCTCTCATATTCGGATACGGTTATTCCTGAACTCGACATCAGCTATTTCTTCACCCCGAATATCGCTGCCGAACTCATCCTTGGCACCACATACGCCAAGATCAACGGCGAGGGTGTGCTGGCCGGCACGCCGGTGGGCAAGACATGGTTGCTGCCGCCGACGCTGACCCTGCAATATCACTTTACTGATTTCGGCGCCTTCAAGCCCTATATCGGCGCGGGCGTGAACTACTCGATGTTCTACAACCAGTCCGAAAAACCCGGCTTCAGCAATCTTGATGTCAAGAACAAGTTCGGCGCGGCCGTGCAGGTGGGTTTCGACTATATGCTGAACGAACATTGGGGCGTGAACTTCGACGTGAAGAAGATTTTCCTGAAGACCGACTGGACCGCAGAACTTGGCGGCACGCCAATCAGCGGCAAAGCGAAACTCGATCCCTGGTTGATCGGTGCGGGTATCACCTATCGCTTCTGACCCCTTGGCCTCGCGCCGTCGCTGCCTTTGACGGGCGGCGCTTTCTGAGCTATATGGACGGCCACGGGCAGAAGAGCCCCGGCCGTCCGCAGGCGTTTACGCCCTTGGTGAAGCTCTTTTTGGAATAACGGTCATCCCCATGCTTTGCATGTCGTCGATGGCAACGCGGACCCCTTCGGAAAAATACGGCATGCGCATCTTGGAGAACCGTTATGAACGTGTCCAAACCGCTTCCCGCGCTTGAGGGACTGAAAGAGCAGGCAAAACGGCTGCGCGCCGCCCTGGAAGGGCAGGGGCAGGCAATCACCCATTCAAAGGCGCTGGAACTCATTGCCGCGCAATATGGCTTCCGCGACTGGAACACCCTGCATGCCACGGCGGGAAACCGTCCCGCATTCAATCCCTATCTTCTTGGTTCGCGGGTGGAAGGCCTCTATCTAGGCCAGCCCTTCGTAGCCTCCGTTCTGGGCGTGCAAACGCTAGGCGGCGACCCGGAACGCTACCGGCTGACCCTGCATCTCGACGATCCCGTGGATGTGGTGACCTTCGAAAGCTTCTCGGCTTTCCGGCAGCGTATCCACTGCAATATCGATACGTCCGGACGCACGGTGGAGAAAACCTCCAACGGTAGGCCACAGGTTGAGCTGGTCTGGTAGGGAAACGGGCATAGGCTGTTGTGATGCCTCACAGGCTGGGCCAACATGGATAGCACTGCATTCCGGTCGTGGGCCGGGATGCATTTAACAGGTGCTACACTCGCGTCGCTGATGTCATTGTGCCCGTGGAGAGTGGACTTTGATAGTGCCTGCACGTCGTCATTCGCTGAAGTAGATGAAAGAAACGACTGCCCGCTATTTGCGTTTCGAGCGCATTGTAGTATGTTGTAAATATACATTTATTATATTTTATATATTTTCTAAATGAGGTATTTATGAGCGAAGATCGTGTTCCTGGTCGTTGGCTATATGTCGATTCTATTCGCGGTATAGCGGCTTTGGCAGTGGTGTATTTTCACATTGCAGAAGTAGCTTACAAAAATAACTACACAAATAATGCGGTTGAGTATTTTTTGTTTAATATTTTTAGTGAATACTTTGATATCGGAAAAATTGCCGTTGTCATGTTCTTCGCTGTTTCCGGTTTTGTTATCCCATTTTCTCTTCTGAAGGCGAGTAAAGCGCCCTTGCGCAGCTTCGCATTTTCCCGATTTTTCAGGCTTTATCCCGCATATTGGGTGTCGATAGCCCTTGCCGTGGCAATCATTCCACTCGTGCGAGGAGATCTTTTTACGATAACCCAAATCCTCGCCAATGTAACGATGCTGCAGCAATTTCTGGGACAGCAAAATATTCTCGGTGTTTACTGGACGCTACAGATAGAAATCGTTTTTTATGTCGTCAGCGCAATGCTGTTTTATGTTAGACTCCTCCATAAGCCAGAGGGTGCGGTCGGCGCGGTGGTGTTCTTCCTGCTGTGCGCGGTTGCCATGGGTGCTGCGCGTTATGCTTCGGGCATCAAGTTACCGGTCGCTATTCCGCTTGGGCTTACTGTGATGTTTTGGGGTTTGTTGTGGCGTCACGGAGCCGTTGATCAGGCTGATGTGTATATGCGGCGGCTTATCATATTCACTTCCCTTCTTGTGGTCTTTACGGTGCCACTCGTCAGTTTTCTGAGCTATAATGTTGATATGGGCTTTGGTGAGACTTGGTATCGCTATACCATCGCCTATTATTCAGGAATGGCACTTTTTGCTCTGTTCACGACAAAACTTCGTATCACGCATCCGATATTTGTCTGGCTTGGCGCGATAAGCTATTCTGTCTATCTACTTGGGCCCGTAGCCCAGCCTGTCGTGGAATACATTCTTCCGTACAGACAACTGGCTCCCTATCCGGTTCATGTCATGATCGTATTGGCTTGGGTTCTAACGGTGGTCATGGCTTATTTGAGCTATAACTTCATTGAATTGCCGTCCCAGAAGTTCGGAAAGAAGTTGGCGTCCCGCCAGTCTGCTCATGAGGTGGTCTCATCGGCGTAAAATAGGCCGGGCATTGCCGCAGGTAACGGCAATGCCGACACACAGACCCTAAATCCGCTTCCCCGCCGCATCGAACAGATGGAAGTCCTTCGTCTGGGCGGCAATCCGCAGGTTCTCGCCGATGCCAAGCTGCGAGCGGCCGGGAACGCGGAAGACGATGGTGGTGCCGTCGGTGAAGGAGCCGTGCACGTAGCTTTCCGCGCCCACCAGTTCCACAGCGTCCACCCGCACGGTGCCAGTGAAAGCGGCATCGGCAGCTTCTGTTTCCGCGAGCGTGATGTCTTCCGGCCGGATGCCCAGTGTTGCGGTGGTTTGCGGCAGCGCGCCTGATCCATTCACCGACCACCCGGATGCGCCGTTAGCCGATGGGGTGCCGTAGGGCAGGAGGTTCATGGAGGGCGAACCGATGAAGGTGGCGACGAAGGTGGTGGCCGGTTTTTCGTAAAGCTCGATCGGAGTGCCGATCTGCTCGATGCGGCCGGCATTCAGCACCACGAGGCGGTCGGCCAGCGTCATGGCTTCCATCTGATCATGGGTTACGTAGACGCTGGTGGTGGCGAGAGAGCGTTGCAGGCGGCGGATTTCGACGCGCATCTGCACGCGCAGCTTGGCATCGAGGTTGGACAGCGGCTCATCGAACAGGAATGCGGCGGGCTTGCGCACGATGGCACGGCCCATTGCCACGCGCTGGCGCTGGCCACCCGAGAGCTGGCGCGGCCTGCGCTCCAGATATTGTTCGATTTCCAGCGCCTTGGCTGCCTCGGTGATACGCCGGTCGATCTCGTCCTTCGGCGTGTTGCGGTTCTTGAGGCCATAGGCGAGGTTCTGCCGCACTGTCATATGCGGGTATAGCGCGTAGTTCTGGAACACCATGGCAATATCACGGTCTGACGGTTCGAGATCGTTGACGACGCGGTCGCCGATGACGATCTCACCGCCCGATATGCTTTCCAGCCCGGCGATCATGCGCAGCAATGTCGATTTTCCGCAGCCAGAGGGGCCGACCAATACGATCATCTCGCCATCGGCTATATCCATCGATACGCCCTTGATGGCGTCGACATTGCCGCCGTAAACCTTGCGGACGTCTTTCAGCGCAATTTTTGCCATTACTTCTCGGTCTCCACCAAACCTTTGACGAACCAGCGCTGCATCAGCACCACAACGATAATCGGGGGGATGATGGCGAGGATCGCCGTCACCATCACATAATTCCAGGGCGTCGAAGCGTCGGTGAAATCCACCATGCGCTTGAGGCCGATGATGATCGTGTTCATCTTGGCATCGTTGGTCACGAGCAGCGGCCAGAGATACTGGGTCCAGCCATAGATGAACAGGATCACGAAGAGAGCGGCGATATTGGTTTTCGACAGCGGCAGCAGAATATCGCGCATGAAGCGGAACGGCCCTGCATTGTCGATACGAGCCGCCTCGACCATTTCGCCGGGAATGGTCAGGAAAAACTGCCGGAACAGGAACGTCGCCGTCGCGGACGCCATCAGCGGAAGCGTCAGTCCCGCATAGGTATCGATAAGCCCGAGGTCGACGATGACCTTGTATGTGGGCAGGATACGCACCTCGACCGGCAGCATGAGCGTGATGAAGATCATCCAGAAGAAGCCCATGCGGAAGGGAAAACGGAAAAACACGATTGCGAAAGCCGACAGGAAAGAAATGACGATCTTGCCGATGGCAATGGCGAGCGCCACCACGAAGCTGTTGAACAGCAGCCGTTCAAGGCTGACGCCGACCACTCTTTCGACGCCGCCGACCATGGCGTCTGTATAGTTTTCACCAAGATGGTCGCCGGGCAGCAGCGACATCGGTGGGCGAATGATGTCATTCGACGTCATGGATGACGCGATGAAGGTGTAGTAGATCGGGAAGGCCACGATGATGATGCCGAGAACCAGCATCAGATGGGCGATCACGCGGGCGACCGGGCGATTTTCAATCATCAGGAAATCCTCAGCCGTAGTGCACGCGCTTCTCGACGAAGCGGAACTGGAAGGCGGTCAACGCAATGACGATCACCATCAGGATGACGGATTGCGCGGCGGAAGAGCCGAGGTTCAGGTTAACGAAGCCATCATTGTAAACCTTGTAGACCAGTGTTTCCGTCGCCTTGGCAGGGCCGCCGCCAGTAACTGCGTGGATGATGCCGAACGTATCGAAGAAGGCATAGACGGTGTTGACGACCAGCAGGAAGAATGTTGTCGGCGCCAGCAGCGGGAAAACGATGGTCCAGAAGCGCCGCGAACCACGTGCGCCGTCAATGGAGGCCGCCTCCAGCAATGATTTCGGAATTGCCTGCAAGCCTGCGACAAAAAACAGGAAATTGTAGCTGATCTGCTTCCATGCGGCGGCTGCGACCACCAGCAGCATGGCCTGATTGCCGTTGAGCAGCGGGTCCCACATGATGCCGTTGCGGCGCAGGATATAGGAGAAGGTTCCCATGGCCGGATTGAACATGAACAGCCACAGCATGCCAGCGACGGCGGGTGCCACAGCATAGGGCATGATCATCATGGTGCGGTAAAAACCCTTGCCGCGCACCACGCGGTCTGCCGCCGTTGCCAGAAGCAATGCCAGCCCCATCGAGACGAGTGCGGTCAGGACGCTGAAAATAACCGTGACGTGCAACGCGTTCAGATAGCTTTCATCCGAAAGTACGGCGGAAAAATTGGCCAGCCCGACGAAATTGCTGTTCAGCCCGAAGGCATCCTCGCGCATGGTCGACTGGTAGAGCGCCTGACTTGCGGGCCAGAAGAAAAAGATCACCGTCAGGATGATCTGTGGCGCGACCAGCAGATAGGGCAGGATCTTGTTGGGGAATACGACGCTTTGCACGGCGATCTCCTGATGAAATGGGAATACCGCCCGCACCGGGTAAGGATGCGGGCGGGGGCAGGGATCGTTTAGTTGCCGGTTGCCTGCTTGATGGCCGCATCACCGCGCGTGACAATCTTGTCGAGTGCGGATTTCGCGTCCTGCTTGCCGGCCAGCATCGCCTCGAACTCTTCGTTCATGATGTCGCGGACCTGCGGCAGGTTCACGAGGCGCACGCCCTTGGAGTTTTCTGTCGGTGGCTTGCCCATCATCTGCAGAAGTGGCGTTTCGCGGCCGGGATTCTTGTCATAGAAGCCGGATTTCTTGGTTTCCTCATAGGCCGCGATCGTTACCGGCATGTATCCGGAGACCTGATGCAGACGAGACTGGATCTTGGTCTGGGAAAGGAAATGGAAGAACTCGGCCACACCTTTATATTCGGCATCGCTCTTGCCGCCGAAGACCCAGAGGCTCGCGCCGCCGGGAATGGTGTTCTGCGGACCATGACCCTCGTAATAGGGAAGCTGGCCGATACCGTAATTCATGCCGGTCTTGATGATATCGCCAAGGCCGCCGGAGGATTCGGTAAGGATGCCGCATTCGCCGGACATGAACAGCTGCTTGGCTTCCGAAGTGCGCCCGCCGTAACGGAAGGTGCCGTCTTTCGCGAGGTCGGCAATGGCCTGGAAGTGTTCGACGAAGAGCGGCGCGTTGACGGCAAGCTTCACATCGGTGCCGCCCAGCCCGTTTTCATTGCTGCCATAGGAGACGTTGTTCCATGCGGCAAAGTTTTCGGTCTGGATCCAGGTCAACCATGTTGAGGTGAAGCCGCATTGGGCAGCGCCGCTTGTCTTGATCTTCTTGGCAGATTCGAAAACTTCCGGCCAGGTCTTCGGCGGATTTGCCGGGTCAAGGCCTGCCTTCTGGAAGGTGTCCTTGTTGTAATACAGGATCGGTGAGGACGAATTATAGGGGAAGGACAGCATGGTGCCGTCAGGCTTGGAATAATAGGCGACGATGCCGGCCAGATATTCGTCCTTGTTGAAGGTGTAGCCACCTTCCTTCAGTACTTCCGCCACCGGTTTGATTGCACCGGCAGCACCCATCATCACGCCGGAACCGGCGTCGAAGACCTGAATGATCGCCGGCGGCTGCTTGGCGCGGAAGGCCGCAATGCCTGCATTCAGGGTTTCCGGATACGTGCCCTTGAAGACGGGCATGATCTTGTAGTTTGTCTGGCTATCGTTGAACTCTTTCGCGAGCGCGTCCACGACCTCGTTATTGGCGCCGGTCATGGCATGCCACCACTGAATTTCCGTCGCGGCGAACGCGTTCGATGTGACAAAAAACGAAAGCGCAGATGCCGCAGCAAGACGGTAGCTGAGTTTTTTCAAGGCGATTCCTCCCATTTTAAAAACAGTAAAAGATACAGCCCCTTATTGCAGCCTATCCTCCTCGATATAGCTGCGGGCGAGCTTTTCTGTATTAGCGGCCTGATTTAAAGCGAACTCTAATGAAAATGCAATAGACGGTGGAACGAAAAAAACGAAAGTGAACGAAACGGTTTTATTATTCCATTTTGGGTCCGCTTTGGTTTTTTCGTGTGCTTGCGGGCAAGGCTCGGGACGGGATACCGGAAGCGGTCTGCGGAGGCCATGTTCAAGAGGAACTTCTAACAAGGGGTATTGATATGTTATTACATTACGTATTAAGTCTCTCCAAGATTTGCTGCTTGAAAGTGCGGATGTGTTCGGAATGAAGCGGAAGAAGGCGGTTGCACCAGAAGACGTCTCGTCCGTCACCCCATCCACCGGAACGGTGCCTGTCACACTGCTTACCGGCTTTCTGGGGGCGGGCAAGACCACGCTTCTGAACGAGCTTTTGAGCGAACCGGAAATGCGTGGTGCCGCCGTCATCGTCAACGAATTCGGTTCGGTGCCCATCGATCACGGCTTGGTCCGCACCGGTTCGGAGCGTTATTTCAGGACCACGACCGGCTGCATCTGCTGCACCGCCACCAGCGATATCCGCACCTCGCTTTACGAGTTGCATCAGGCCTTTCTGGAAGGGGTGGTGCCGGAAATATTGCGTGTCGTCATCGAAACCACTGGCCTTGCCGATCCTGCGCCGATCATCAACAGCCTGATTCCCGGCAGTACGCCTGCCGCCGGCCTGCGCGACCATATCGTCGCCCGCCACTTTCATCTCTCCGGTGTCGTTACTGTTTTCGACATTACCTCCGGCCAGGCGATGCTCGACAGTTTCATCGAGGGCTGGAAACAGCTTGCCTTTGCCGATCACATTGTTTTGACCAAAACCGATCTCACTGACGGCGCGGAGATGGGCTGTGAGAGCCTCTCCGATCTCAATCCTGCCGCGCGTCTGCATGACCGCAATGCGCGCGACTTCAATCTGATGTCGCTGTTTTCGCCGGCGGATTATTCCTTGCGTAACAAGCCGGAAGACGTGACGGGCTGGCTTGCCGCCGACAGGCTGAGCCTGCATGCGGCGCACGGGCACGATATCAATCGTCATGGTGCGGGGGTCGAGGCGTTCGATTTGACGTTCGATGGGGCTTTCGATCCGCAGGCGATCGTTACCTTTCTCGAACTCGTCACCAGCAATGTGCATTCCGGTCTTCTGCGGCTCAAGGGAGTTTTCGGTGCGACGGATGATCCGGACCGTCCAGTGGTCGCCCATGCCGTGCAGCACCGGCTTTATCCGCTGAGCCGTCTGGAAAGCTGGCCGGATGGCAACCGTGCAACCCGTGTTGTCCTCATCGGCATGGATATGCCGCAGCAGCCGATCCGCGATCTTTTCGAGGCATTGGCCTCGCAGGCAGCAAGAAAGGTTTCCCGATGACGGCAAGAGCAAATCCGCTTGCACGCAGCGGCTCTGCTATAGTCTCTAAGGCCCGTCTTGTGAAACACTGGACGCGGGAGCTGCTTGCCCTCCGCGAAGACGAGATCGTTTCCGTCAACGAGATTGCCTGCGTACAGCCGGATTGCCCACCGAAGGAAACCGTAATCCTCGTTTTGTCCGCATCCGGCGAAACCCGGCAATTCTCAATTCACCAGGCGCTGCTGGATATAGAGCGTGATGATATCGTCAGATCCGTCGCCGCCAATCCGCCGTAAGGCCATCTGTATCGAACGCCATGGCGCTTGACGGCAGGTGTCGTCATCCGGCACTTCAGGAGCAGCGGGATTCGCTAAATGTGAAGGGTACGGAATGGCCGATCTGGCGGTATATGCGGGTTTGTTTCTGACGGCTTTTGTCGCGGCAACCATCCTGCCCATGCAGTCGGAGGCCGCACTTGCCGGCCTGATCCTTTTGAAGTCCCAGCCGGTCTGGCTGTTGGTTACTGTTGCCAGCGCCGGCAATGTCGCCGGATCCCTCGCCAACTGGCTGCTCGGCCGTGGCATCGAACGCTTCCGGCATCGGCGGTGGTTTCCTGTGGGGGAAGCCGCGCTGCAACGTGCCCAGAACTGGTACAGGCGTTACGGCAAGTGGTCGCTGCTGCTCAGCTGGGCGCCGCTGATCGGCGATCCGCTGACGGTTGCGGCCGGCATCATGAAGGAGCCGCTGCCGGTCTTTCTTTTGCTTGTTACCATTGCGAAGGTTGGGCGTTATCTTGTGCTGACGCTGGTGACGCTGAATTTTCTTTGAATTGCGTTGCCGATACCTTCTCCCCAGTGGGGAGAAGGCGAAAGAGGCATCCGCTCGTCAAAAAGGTTTGAGTTGAGAACCAATCAAGCCGCCTGCCTGTCCCAGCTGGCGAAGGGGTCGGGCAGGTGTCGCCATGCGTCCGGGGTGAAGGCATCTGTGTCGATCAGGCACGTATCGAGCTGCGCGCGGATGCGCGCTTCGCTCATGGGATCGGAACCGATGAAGACGATTTCCTGCCGGCGGTCGCCAAAGACCGGGTCGAGATAGGGCTTCATCATGTCGAGGAACTGCTGCTCGCGCGGCCATTGCTCGCTCGGCACGGCGGACCACCAAAGGCCCATCTTGCCGGTGCGCACCAGTGCGCCGGCCTGGCTTATCTCGCCGACATAAGCTGGCCGCGTGGCCAGCCAGAAGAAGCCTTTGGCGCGCACCACACCGGGCCAGGCGCGGTCGATAAAACGTTGGAACAGCACGGGATCGAACGGCTTCCTGGCGCGGTAAACGAAGGAGCGGATGCCATATTCCTCGGTCTCGGGAATGTGGTCCTTGAAACCGTGCAACTCCTTGAACCACAGCGGGTGTTCTTCGGCCTTGGCGAAATCGAAGCGGCCGGTGCCCAGCACCTCCTTCAGTTCCACCTTGCCGAAATCGGCCTCGATGAGTTTCGCATCCGGGTTCAGCCCGACGATGATCTTGCGGGCGGCGTCCCGCTCATCCGGCGTGGCAGTGCCGATCTTGTTGAGGACGACGACATCGGCAAATTCGATCTGCTCGACCAAGAGGTCTACGATGGTTCGGTTGTCACCTTCGCCCGCCGTCTCACCACGGTCGGCAAGAAAGTCAGAGGAACCGTAGTCGTTGAGAAGATTGGCGGCATCCACCACCGTCACCATCGTGTCCAGATGCGCGACATCGGAAAGGCTGCGACCGTTTTCATCGCGAAAATCGAAAGTGGCGGCCACCGGCAGCGGCTCGGCAATGCCGGTGGATTCGATCAGCAGATAATCGAACCGGCCCTGCTCGGCGAGCGCGCGTACCTCATTCAGAAGGTCGTCGCGCAGCGTGCAACAGATGCAGCCATTGGTCATTTCCACAAGCTGTTCCTCGGTGCGCGAAAGATTGGCGCCGCCATCTCGCACAAGTGCCGCATCGATATTGATCTCGCTCATGTCGTTAACGATCAACGCGACCCGCAGACCGTCGCGGTTGGCGAGAATATGGTTGAGAAGCGTTGTTTTTCCGGCACCAAGAAAGCCGGAGAGGACAGTGACGGGAAGTTTTTTCGACATGCGGGCCTCGTTTTATTAGCGGTGGTAGCGTGGGAGTCATCGTCGTCACGACTTGCGGTAGAGAACGACGGGGCTAGTGGTCACATCGCTTGTTGCTTGTAACGTAATAACATTACATAAGCGCAGCGTGTCAACTGGCTTTAGAAAAATTGCTTGCCGGATGCTTCCTTCGGCTTGTCCCGGGAATCCAGAACCTGGCACGACCATACCCCCGAGGTGATCCTGGAGGTTTTGTCCAATGTGAGATGGAACCTACCTTTCCGATAGTTAACGTTATTTCATTACATATTCGTTTGACGAATGTAATAACATTACATATGAGAGGGTCATCAAATGACATCATGCCCCGGAGGGATCGATGAACGATCCGTGCCTTGCCTTTAAAAATCTGACACTCGGATATGCCGGCCGCGCGGCGGTGCATCATCTGGATGGCGATATTGCCAAAGGGTCGCTCACGGCGGTGATCGGCGCCAATGGGTCGGGAAAATCGACGCTGATGAAGGGCATCGCCGGCATTTTGAAGCCACTTGGCGGTGAATGCCGGGTTACTCCAGGCGTTTCCGTCGCCTATCTACCGCAGCAGTCTGAACTCGACCGTTCCTTTCCGGCACAGGTGCGCGATCTGGTCGCGCTTGGTCTCTGGCCCAAACGCGGCCTGCTCGCTCGCCATCGCCAGTCGGACCGGGCGGCCATGGCCCATGTGCTGGAAGCGGTCGGACTTTCTGGCTTTGAAAAACGCAATATCGATTCACTCTCCGGCGGCCAGATGCAGCGCGCCCTTTTTGCCCGCGCCATGTTGCAGGATGCGCAGCTGATTTTGCTGGATGAGCCCTTCAACGCTGTCGATGAGCGCACCGTCGCCGACCTCATGGTGCTGATCAAAGCATGGGTTGCCGAGGGGCGCACGGTTCTGGCCGTTCTTCATGACTACGAGCTGGTGCGTCAGCATTTTCCGCAAACGCTTCTGCTTGCCAGACGGTTGGTGGGCTTTGGCCCGACACGGGAGGTTTTAAGGCCCGAAATGATGCAGCAGGCACGACGGTTTCACGAGGCATGGGACGGCGACGCCCCATGGTGCGAACCCGCAGCAGCGACGGTGAACGCCGACCTGGCGGAAAAGCCGCAGGATTTCCCCAAACACTCGCAGGCGCATTCGCATATCCATGTCTGATTTCTTCATCGAGCCATTCATCCAGTATGTCTTCATGCAGCGTGCGCTTGCCGGTGCCTTGATCCTTGCTGTCAGTTGCGGGCCGGTCGGGGTGTTTCTGATGCTGCGCCGCATGAGTCTGACGGGTGATGCCATGTCGCACGCCATTTTGCCGGGGGCGGCGGTGGGCTTTCTGTTTTACGGGTTGGAGATTTTGCCGATGACCATCGGCGGGCTGGTCGTCGGTCTTCTGGTGGCACTGGGTGCCGGTGCGGTTTCGCGCTTCACGATCCAGAAGGAGGATGCCTCGCTTGCAGCCTTTTACCTCATTTCTCTGGCGCTCGGCGTGCTGCTCGTCTCCTGGCGCGGCTCCAGTGTCGATCTCATGCATGTGCTTTTCGGCACGGTGCTGGCACTGAACAATGAAGCGCTCGGCCTGATCGGCGGTATCTGCGTCGTAACGCTGACGGTGATGATGGTTTTCTGGCGCGCGCTGCTGGCGGAATGCCTCGATCCCCTGTTTCTGCGCTCGGTCAGCAACTGGGGGAGCCCCGTGCACTTCCTCTTCCTCGCCATCGTCGTCCTCAATCTGGTCGGCGGGTTTCAGGCGCTCGGAACCCTGCTTTCGGTTGGCCTGATGATGCTGCCCGCTGCCGCCAGCCGCTTCTGGTCCAATCGCGTCGCGCCAATGTGCTTCATCTCGATCGGCATCGGCATGGTCTCGTGTTTTGCAGGCCTGCTTCTGTCCTATCACGCGTCGCTGCCATCAGGTCCGGCGATCATCCTGTCCGCAGGCGTCATCTATGTCCTGTCCATCGTCGTCGGCACACGCGGTGTGCTTCGCGATCTTCTCGGTTCCGGTCGTCACAGAACGGCCTGAAACAGCGTTTGAAAAAAGGAGAACCCTTCATGTTCCAAACCCTACGTCTTGCTACCTGCGTAAGCCTTCTCTCCCTTTCCCCGGTCCTGATGGCGCAGGCTTCTGCGGCTGAACTCAAGGTCGTGGCCAGCTTCTCGATCATTGCCGACTTCGCGAAGAATGTCGGCGGCAACCGCGTCGAAATCACCACGATCGTCGGACCTGACGGCGACGCGCATGTCTACGAGCCGCGCCCGGCCGATGCCGTTGCCGTCAGCAAGGCGGATGTTGTGCTGGTGAACGGCCTTGCATTTGAAGGCTTCCTGAAGCGGCTGATCGATACCAGCGGCACAAAGGCGCCGGTCGTGGAGCTGACCAAGGGCGTGAAACCCCTCAGGATTTCCGACGAGCCAGCCGGTCACGCACATCCGGAAGCCGAGGAAGAGGCGGGTCACGACCACGAGGCAGAGGAAGCGCATGACCATGAGGGACACAATCACGGTGAATTCGATCCGCATGCCTGGCAGTCAATCAAGAATGCGGAAATATACGTGAAGAACATCGCTGGCGCATTTTGCGAGGTCGACAAGGCCGGTTGCGCAACTTACACCGCCAATTCACAGGCCTATATCGCCAAGCTCGCGGCTTTGAACGAGAAGGTGAAGACCGAGATCGCCGCCATTCCGCCGGAAAAACGCAACATCATCACCTCACATGATGCCTTCGGTTATTTCGAGCATGCCTATGGTCTCGAATTCCTGGCGCCGGAAGGTATCTCGACAGATTCCGAAGCGTCTGCCGCCGACGTCGCCAAGCTGGTGGATCAGATCAAGCACGACAAGGCCTCGGCGATCTTCGTCGAAAACATCACCGACAAGCGGTTGATGGACCAGATTGCCAAGGAAACCGGCCTGAAAGTTGGCGGAACGCTTTATTCCGACGCGCTCTCGACAGCCGACGGCCCGGCCGCAACCTATATCGATATGGTCAACCACAACATCGATACCATCAAGGCGGCCGTGCTTAGCCAGTAAGAAAACAAAACGGGCGAGGGTGGCACCAGCCACCCTCAGACACCTGACTAACGTATCCCCACACTCGATGTCATCCTCGGGCCCGTTCCGGGGATCCAGTCACGTATCGTAAAATCAATAGCTGGCAGATGCTCGCGATAGGCCCGAGCACGACGGAGGAGAAGTTTTTTCCTTCTGTCCTAGGCCCCACGGTCGATTGTGCCGTCTCTTAAATTTTGCCCAGCCGGTAAGCGTTCTCCAGCGTTACCAACGCCCAAATCTCTAATTTCCTTCTATTTTTTCCCGAATACGCGTTTCAACAGGGATGTGATCTCCCTGTTTTAGGCTGCTTGCGTTCCCCGTTGACAATCGATCGACCGTTTGAAATGGTAAGATGTCAGACCAATTCAAAGGGTAAGTCTTGGATAGATCCAGCCGCGAACTGATGCAGCCTATTCCACCCAGCGACCGTGTGCGCCAGGTCGAGGCGGCACTCTCCGATTACGTCGAGAGGGCGGGACTGAAGGCTGGAGATCGGTTGCCGGCCGAGCGAGAGCTGATGGTGGCACTGGGTGTCGGCCGTTCCACCATTCGCGAGGTCATCCGTAAGTTTCAGGCGCTGGGCGTTATCGACAGCCGCAAGGGCAGCGGCAATTATCTGCTTAAGCCGATTTCCGCCGCAACCGTGCATATGCCTATCTCCATCGATGCCGAAAGCCTGCGCGATGCGTTGTTGATGACGTTGGAAGTCCGGCGTGGCATCGAGGTTGAGGCCTCGATGGCTGCGGCGCGCCGGCGCACGGTGGAGGATATCGCCACGATGGAAGCGCGGCTCGATGAGATGGAGCGGGTGCATCTGGCTGAAGGCACGTCCGGCAAGGCCGACCTTGCCTTCCACCTCTCCATCTATGACGCCACGCATAATTCGCTGTTCAAGCAGCTGCTCGAGCAGATGCGCGAAGGTTTCGAACGTTTCTGGCTGAAGCCTTTCGACCGGCCGGACTTTGCAAGCCGCTCCTTCCCCTTTCACCGCACGCTGTTCAACGCCATCGCCGCCGGCGATGCGGAGACCGCCCGTGAAGAAACACTGAAAATCCTCGCTGTCGTCGAGGAGGATATCAAGGACATGTCGAAATGAACCAAGGCAACGATCTCTTCGATCCCGCCTCTCTGATCGTCGCCCATGACGAGACCCACGCTTTCGAAGCTGTGGTCCCGCCGCTTGTGCAGACTTCGCTTTTCACCTTTTCCAGCTACGACGAAATGGTTTCAACCTATCGCGGCGAAAAGGTGCGGCCGGTCTATACGCGAGGGCTCAACCCGACCGTCAGGATGTTTGAGGAAATGCTGGCAAAGCTTGAGGGCGCGGAAGATGCGCTTGGCTTCGCCAGCGGCATGTCGGCCATTTCCTCCACCGTTCTCTCCTTCGTTTCGCCGGGTGACCGCATCGTCGCGGTGCGCCATGTCTATCCCGATGCGTTTCGCCTGTTTGGCACCTTCATGAAGCGCATGAATGTCGAGGTGGTCTATGTCGACGGCCGCGACGAGGCGGCGGTTGAAAAGGCTATGCCCGGCGCGAAGCTCTTCTACATGGAAAGCCCGACCAGCTGGGTGATGGAGGCCCATGATGTCGGTGCGCTCGCCGCGATCGGCAAGCGCCATGGCGCCGTCACCGTCATCGATAATTCCTGGGCAAGCCCTGTCTTCCAGCAGCCGATCTCGCTCGGTGTCGATCTCGTCGTGCATTCGGCGTCGAAATATCTCGGCGGGCACAGCGATGTGGTCTCCGGCGTGGTTGCCGGTTCAAAGGCAATGATCGACCGCATTCGTGCAGAGACCTATCCCTATCTCGGTGGCAAGATGTCGCCCTTCGATGCGTGGCTGCTCATCCGCGGCTTGCGCACCCTGCCGCTGCGCATGAGGGCGCATCAGGCATCGGCGTTGGATATTGCCAGCCGCCTGCAGGCGCTCGATGTGGTGGAAAAGGTTTGCCATCCGGGATTGGCGAACCGCCTGCCGCCCGGCCTCAACGGTACGTCTGGCCTGTTTTCCTTCATTTTCAAGGAAGGGGTGGATGTGCGCGCTTTTGCCGACCGCCTCAAACTTTTCAAACTGGGTGTTTCCTGGGGTGGGCATGAAAGCCTGATCGTCCCGGGTGAAGTGGTGCTTGAACAGAAGGCGCAGCCAAACTCCGCCCACACGTTCGGCATCAGCGCGCGTTCCGTGCGCCTGCATGTCGGACTGGAGGGCACAGAAGCGCTCTGGAACGATCTCGAACCCGCGATCAAGGCGGCCTCGGCCGTCTGACGCGTCTCAAAACTGACGACAAAAAGGGGAGAACGACATGAAAAAACTGGTAGCAGCAGCAATCTTTACCGCCCTGATGACCGGAACGGCGCTGGCGGATACGACCTTGAAACTGGTCGAGGTCATTACAAGTCCCGAACGGACGGAAACGCTGAAGGGCATCGTCTCGAAGTTCGAAAGCGCCAATCCCGGCACCAAGGTGGAGATCATCTCGCTGCCCTGGAGCGAGGCCTTCCAGAAATTCGCCACGATGGTCTCCGCCGGCGATGTGCCTGATGTCATGGAAATGCCTGACACCTGGCTTTCGCTTTATGCCAATAACGGCATGCTCGAAAGTCTCGAACCCTACCTCGCCAAATGGGAATACACCAAGGGTCTGAGTGAACGCACGCTGGAACTCGGCCGTGATGTGAAGAACACGGCCTATATGCTTCCCTACGGCTTTTATCTCCGGGCCATGTTCTACAACAAGAAACTGCTGGAACAGGCTGGCGTGAAGGAGCCGCCGAAGACGCTCGACGAATTCGCCGATGCCTCCAAGAAGGTTGCAGCACTTCCCGGCAAATACGGTTATTGCCTGCGTGGCGGGCCGGGCGGACTTAACGGCTGGGTCATGTTCGGCGCGTCCATGGCGGGATCGAACGAGTTCTTCACCAAGGACGGCACCTCCACCTTCGACAGCCCTGGCTGGGTGAAAGGCCTGACCTATGTGATCGATCTCTACAAGAACGGGTTGGCACCGAAAGACAGCGTCAACTGGGGCTTCAACGAGATCGTCGCGGGCTTTTATTCCGGCACCTGCGCCTTCCTCGATCAGGATCCGGACGCCCTTATCGCCATTGCCCAGCGCATGAAGCCGGAAGATTTCGGCGTCATGACCATGCCGAAGGGACCTGACGGCAAGACCTTCCCGACCATCGGTTTCGCCGGCTGGTCGATCATGTCGGCATCCGCCAACAAGGACCTCTCCTGGAAACTGGTCGAGACGCTGGAAGGGCCGGAAGGCAATATCGAGTGGAACAAGAAGACGGGTGCGCTGCCGGTGCACAAGTCGGCGGAGAAGGACCCCTTCTACGCCAGCGAGCAGTTCAAGGGCTGGTTCGACGAACTGGCGGACAAGAACGCCGTGCCGACGAAGATGCCGACCTATCTTGAGGAATTCGCATTCTTCAAGGATTCACTGGTTATCAAGACATCGCAGGAAGCGCTTCTTGGTGATATCTCACCGGAAGACCTCGCCAAGCAATGGGCTGACTACATGACGAAGGCGCAGCAGAAGTTCCTCGCCTCCAAATAAACCACACGGTTGGCCGCGCGAGGTTTGAACCCGCGCGGCCTTTCTTGCGGGCTGTCCCAAACGGCAGGCCCCATTTCAAAACGTGCGGACCGGCTGGCCAGAAGCGTTAGAAAAACCTGTCCGCCCCGCCGTCCGATCAGGAGCGATCAATCATGTCCTATGCCCATGGCGCCGGACCCGTGGCCGCGCGCAACCGCGCCGGCAAGCCGGCAATGCAGCGTTTTGCCGACTGGGCCGAACCCTGGCTCTATAGTGCGCCGGTTCTCGTGCTCATTGTTGCCGTCATGCTGGTGCCGCTGGTGCTCGGCCTGTCCTATGCGTTTCGCGACGTGCAGCTGCTCAATCCTTTTTCCGGCGGTTTCGTTGGCTTGAAACATCTGGAGGCACTGTCGCAGGATGCGGCCTTTTACCGGGCGCTGAAAAATACGCTGTGGTGGACGGGGGCTTCGGTATTCCTGCAGTTTTTCTTTGGTCTCATTCTGGCGCTGCTGCTGGACAAGCCGTTCGCGGGCAGGGGGCTGGCCCAGGCGCTGGTGTTTCTTCCATGGGCCGTGCCAACCTTTCTTGCCGGTCTCAACTGGGCGTGGCTGTTCAATCCGGTCATAGGACCGCTGCCGCACTGGATGGTCTCGCTCGGGCTTCTCTCCGCGCCCAACAATATTCTTGCCGATCCGCAGCTTGCCATGTGGGGGCCGATCATCGCCAATGTCTGGTGGGGCATTCCTTTCTTCGCCATCACATTGCTTGCCGCACTTCAGGCGATCCCGCGTGATCTTTACGAGGCCGCTTCCATCGATGGGGCAAACCCGTTGCAGCGCTTCACCTCCATCACCCTCCCATTTCTCGCACCCACCATCGCCATCACCGTTTTGCTGCGCACCGTCTGGATCGCCAATTTTGCCGATCTCATCATCGTCATGACCAATGGCGGACCGGCAGACCGCACCCAGATCGTTGCGAGCTACATCTTTACGCAGGCCTTCCGGCGGCTCGATTTCGGTTATGCCTCGGCCATCGCGCTGGTACTTCTGGTGCTGCTTCTGGCCTATTCCATGCTCATCGTGCTCCTGCGCCAACGCCTTATCGAGAAGGACTGACCGATGACATCAAGGATATTCCTCACCCTTGCCCATCGCCTGGCGATCCTCGCCTATATCGTCTTTGCGCTGTTTCCGCTGTTCTGGCTGCTCAAGGTCTCGGTCACGCCGAATGACCTGCTTTATAGCGAAGGCGTGCGAATGTGGCCGTCGCACGCGACGCTCGATCATTATCGATATGTCATAGAAAACAGCGCCTTCCCGACATTTTTTAAGAACAGCGTCATCGTTGCCGGCTCCACGGCACTTGCCGTTACGGTACTCTCGTCACTGTCCGGTTATGCGCTGTCGCGGTTCCGCTTCAAGGGCAAATACTGGATCGTGGCGCTGATGCTGATTACCCAGATGTTTCCGCTGGTCATGCTGGTCGCGCCGATCTTCAAGATGCTGTCGCCGCTCGGCCTCACCAACAGCCTGACGGGTCTCGTCATCGTCTACACCGCCTTCAACGTGCCGTTTGCCACTTTCCTCATGCAGTCATTCTTCGACGGTATTCCGAAGGATCTGGAAGAGGCGGCGATGATCGACGGGGCAAGCCGCTTCACGGCATTCCGCCAGATCATCCTGCCGCTGACATTGCCGGGCATCGCTGCGACGCTGGGCTTCGTCTTCACCGCCGCGTGGAGCGAGTTGCTGTTTGCGCTGATGCTGATTTCGGGCAACCAGAGCGCCACATTCCCGGTCGGGCTGTTGACCTTCGTTTCAAAATTTTCCGTCGATTTCGGGCAGATGATGGCGGCGGGTGTGCTGGCGCTCATTCCGGCCTGTCTCTTCTTCCTGCTCATTCAACGTTATCTCGTGCAGGGCCTGACGGCCGGCGCGGTGAAAGGATAATCCCATGGCTTCCATCGAGCTGAAGAATGTCGGCAAGACCTATGGCGACCTTGCGGTCCTGCACGGGGTCGATCTGAAGATCGAGGACGGTGAATTCATCGTCCTCGTCGGCCCATCCGGCTGCGGGAAATCGACACTGCTGCGAATGATTGCCGGTCTGGAGGAGATTTCAGCAGGCGAATTGACCATCGACGGTGAGCGCGTCAATGATCGCAAGCCCAAGGACCGGGATATCGCCATGGTGTTCCAGTCCTATGCGCTTTATCCGCATATGAGCGTCGCCGACAATATGAGCTACAGCCTGCGCCTGCGCCGCAGCACCAAGGAAACAATCGCGGCGGCCGTGGCCGGTGCTTCGGCGAAACTCGGTCTCGATCCCTATCTGGCACGCCGTCCGAAGGCGCTTTCCGGCGGCCAGCGCCAGCGCGTCGCCATGGGCCGGGCCATCGTGCGCCAGCCTAAGGCATTTCTGTTCGATGAGCCACTCTCCAACCTCGATGCACGGCTTCGCGAGCAGATGCGGGCCGAAATCAAGCGCATGCATGCTGATCTCGGCGCTACCTCGGTTTATGTCACCCATGACCAGATTGAGGCGATGACGCTAGCATCCCGTATCGTCGCGATGAATGCCGGCCATGTGCAGCAGATCGGCGCACCGCTCGATCTCTACGATCGCCCAGCCAATCTGTTCGTCGCTGGTTTTATCGGTTCGCCGGGCATGAATTTTCTGGAAGGACGGCTCGGGCGGGAGAATGGCGGTAGTTTCGTCGTGCTCGGCGATGGCACACGCCTCGAACTCGGCCGCGACGTGAAGCTTGCCGATGGTGAGCCGGTCACACTCGGTATCCGGCCGGAACATGTCACCGTCTCGCCTGCGGATGGTGCTGTCGAGGCGACCGTCGATCTCGTCGAGCCGACGGGTCTCGGCATCATCCTGCACCTGACCGTGCATGGATTGCCCTTCAAGCTGTTCTCGTCTGATCGGGCGCTGTTGCAGCCGGGCAAGTCCCTGCGGGTCGGTTTCCCGCAGGAACGGCTTCATGTTTTTGATCGAAACGGTGTCAGGATCGACGAGGCCTGAACTTAAGGCGTCATATCGCGATGCCCTTGTCATCGAACCTGTGGATTTTGGCATCATCTGGTGTGATGAAGACGGTATCGCCGTGTTTGCATTCGAATTCAC
>NZ_VIUP01000018.1:0-45498 GCF_007828365.1 Rhizobium sp. SJZ105 | reverse complement strand
AAAGGCCAGAAAACAGGCCGGACATATGACCGCACCGTCCTTATTTGGGAAATGCAGGAGGAAAAGATCTTGCCAAGCGGGCCGTTCCACATATGTGATTTTGGCCATCTCGAAGAACAGACGAGGAAACTGTAGCTTTAGGCGGCTTGCGCGTCCGCTCGTCGCAAAATGGCAAAATCAACCCTATTGTGACGGAGGGGGAACGTCACATTCGACTGTCACTGTTAGGTACACCCAAATGCGCCACAGGTTGGAATCCTGTCGCAAAAACCCCCTGCCAATTCACTCACTTTTGCAAGCGACTTTTGCCACCAATTCTCGAATGATTTCAGCGAGCGGCTGGTACGCTGAAAAGTCAGGATTTTCGCGACAAATGCGAACCCGCTGACATCGCTCTTGGCATTTCCACGACAGGGTAGAGGATTCATGCTTTCTTAAATACGAATCCAATTCGTAAAATTTTAGCTTTCTTGTTGCGCAAATACGGCACTATTAATTCGCCATCAATCATCAGCATCAGGGTGGCGTGACGATGCGCAATGTATTTTGCAGACTAAAAAAGCGGTCTTTGGTCGCGTTCGCTGTTGCAGCCGCAATGAATATTTACGCGGCGCAGGCCTATGCCGGGTCTGCGCACTTTGTTGTTGATGCAAACACAGGCAAGGTGCTGAGTTCTGAGAATGCGGACGCTATAAATTATCCCGCATCGCTCACGAAAATGATGACCCTGTATCTGACCTTTGAGGCACTGCATAATGGCCGCTTGTCGTGGGCGCAGTCCATCACCATGACCAAAAACGGAGCGAACACCATTCCCACAAAGCTTGGTGTCCCGGCCGGAAAGACATTTACCGTCCGTGAGGCGGTTCTCGGCATGATCATCAAATCCGCCAATGACGCGGCCGAAGCGATGGGCGATCATCTTGGCGGATCGGAAGCGCAATTCGCTGATATCATGACACGTAAGGCCCGCCAGCTCGGTATGAGCCGCACCACGTTTCGGAATGGTTCTGGCCTTCCCGATGGCCGACAAGTAACGACAGCGCGCGACATGGCGACCCTCGCTATCGCCTTGATGCGAGACTATCCAAAAGAATATCAGCTCTTTGCGCAGCGCTCTTTCATGTTCCGGGGACGAAAGATCACCGGCCACAACAATCTGATGTATCGCTACAAGGGTATGGATGGCATCAAGACCGGCTACACCAATGCCTCCGGCTTCAACCTCGTCAGTGCCGTGAACGACAATAACAGACATGTTGTCGGGGTCGTCCTCGGTGGAAAGACAGCTCGCAGCCGGGATGCTCGGATGGCCTCGCTGCTGGATGCCACAATGCCGAGAGCATCCGTTCGGAACGGTACAGCGATCGCTCGTCTCTCCGTCAAAACCGATTTCGACCTTGCCCAGGAAACTATCCCCCTCCCTGTAGTGGCCGATCGAGCAGCTCCAACTGAGGTCGCTTCGATCAGCAACGAAATGACGAACTCGATCTCTGCATCGGTGGCAAAACCAGCCACAAGCGAGCGTGGCGGATGGGAAATCCAGATCGCCGCATCCGACTCCGATGCAGCCGCCCAAAACCTGCTTGCCAAGGCAAAGGCGGATGCTCTTGGTAGATATGGCGCGATCTCCCCCTATACGCAGAGGACCACAAGCCGCTCTGACACACTCTATCGGGCAAGATTTACGGGTTTCGGCAGCCGGTCTGCGGCCATTTCAGCCTGCAAGGCGCTTAAAAGCCATTCTTATGCGTGCCTCGTGCTTCCGAACAAGGGATAACGTTCAATCGAGTGATCCACTCTCATCGGGCAAGCTATGCTCGCCCCACTCCTCTTGCGGAATGGGTTCCCCCACCAGAAACTCAAACGCGGCAACCTTCTTGTGATCCGGGGTCAGCTCGCACTTGAATTTAAGCGCGTACCAGTCCCGCTTGCTGTGGAGCGCTGCGCCATCCGCTGAAAAGGCATTCCCGACCATCTTCGGGTCCGTCATCGCATAGGCTACCAAACGATCGGGCCGAAGATCCTTGCTCCATGCGCCGACCTGGGCCATGGCTTCGAGGCCGCAAAGCTGCTCGACCTGATCAGCGGGTGCAAGCGCCGCCAACTCCTTTCTCGCCTTTCGGCTACGGGGATCATCGAGAACCTTCTCCGACAACATGCGCGACGGCTTCACCATCGCGGGCGTGTCATCCTGTGGCTCGGCTTCCTGAGGAACTGTCGGCGTCGCTTTTTCCTCGGATTTGCCGACCGAAACAGCATCCTCCTGAGCGGCAAGAGGCTGCTGGCGCGCGGGTTCGTGCTTCTCTTGCAAAACTGGGGGCGGGAGATTCACAATCTCCACCTCAATGCTATCCTCTTGTGGCAAGGGCATTTGCACAGGAACCGGCAAGAGCAATGCGAGGGCGCAAAGCGCGATGTGCAGAAAGGCAGATGCAGCAAAGCTCCATCTGCTCAACTGATCCTCCACCCCCGCCCGCCGCATCACCACGCGTCACGGCGCTGCAGCGGCGAGCTGCTGCAACAGCTTGATGAAATGGCTTGTCCTCACGCCTTTCGCGTTCTGAGCCAGATCGACGGTCTGCGCGACAACCAGGTGCTTTGACGGCACGACGGCAATCGCCTGACCGCCATAACCGGACGCCAACGCCGCGCCGGGGCCGAAGACATCGGGGTTCAACGTCCACCAAAGATAGCCGTATCCCATGCTGCCACGATCGGTAGAGGAATAGGCCGTGGTTGACGCCTTCACCCAGGACGCAGGAATGACCTGCCGGCCACTCCAGCGTCCTCCGTCAAGAAAGAGCTGGCCGAAGCGGGCCGCGTCTCTGGCGCTGAGGCGAAACGGATAGGCGGGGTGGCTGGAATGCCGCTCAGCCACATACTTGCCGTCCCACGCTAAGAAATCCTGCATGCCGATCGGCTGGGCGATGCGCTGCGCGAAGCTCTGGAAAATGTCCTCGCCGGTCTGCTGCCGGTAGATCGTGCCGAGCGCGTTGAAATCCCAATTGTTGTAGAACCAGAACGTACTGGGCGCATGGCTTCCCCGCTCCGGCCTGTTTCGCCGCATGTCGCCGGTTTCATAGGCGGCCGGATGGTAGATGCCGGATCGCGCCATGAGCAGGTCGCGGATGGTCGCCTGCTTCTCGGTCGCCGTCAGGGCTGGCGGTCTGTCGTCAATGCCGAGATCAGCAAGGGACCTGCCGAGATCGATCCGGCCTTCCGAAACCGCCATGCCATAGAGGGCGCTGAGCAGGCTTTTTCGAATAGAGGCGACATTCATCTTGCGGGAGATATCGCCCCAACTGGCGATCACCTTGCCGTCCTGCACCACCATGACCGCCGTAGGCTTCAGGCTGGCGGCATAGTCTTGTGCCGCCTTCAATCCATCGCTCGACCAGCCGGCATCTGCAGGATCGGCGCTTTGCCACGGCTGAGCGCTCGCATTTCCTGCGATCACAGATGAAAAAAGAGAAATCAGAATGGCAAAGAGATTCCAACGATACGGCCGCATACTACCTCCAAACGCTCATTGTCTCCGCGCGACGTTGAGCGCTCGATTAAAAAAAACGACAACCTTCCGGTTGAATTGTTCGTGGAAGGCTGCGCGATCGAAGCCAGCCGGCCCCTTGCAACTGCGCCTGTTTTTGTCTCCGGGCTCACATGGCCGGGAAAATGCGAAGTGATCTGCACCTTTTACGAGTTGGTATTCTGGCGAGGCTGGAAGCCTCTCCAAAAGGGGCGCCGTGTTTGTCGACACGGGTGCTCTGTCGTCTTTCTCTGCAGCCCAAAGCTGGATCGGTATCTGCACCTTAGCCAACCCATCTCGATCGAATGAAAACCCCAACGCGGGCGCAGCGATGACAGCAGCCTTGATCCGGTTGTCATGAGGCCATTGATATGAAACCGCGTCCTTTCCGCCCAACCGCGAAAGTTCAGCGTCCAGCTTCAACCTGCAAGCAAATTCGGCTATGGCTTTCCGACAATATTCCCGTGCCAGAGCAGCACTCGGAGACGCCCCGGACGCAACCAGTACCGTGAAGCCGCCAGCAGAAAACCCGAATGCTCCTATACGGGAACGATCAACCGTGGCGCGGCCCTCCCATTCGGATTGCATGTAGTCGAGAACACGGGTGACATGGCCGATGCGTTCGATCAGCCATTTGCGTGCAGGGTCACGATCATCGCCCTTGGTGTCGCCGGGGTGAGCGATTGCAACGACGATGTAGCCGGCATCCGCAAGCGCCTCGGCAGTATCGCTATGAGCCGCAAGGCCGCCTCCGTTTCCGTGCGAGATAAGGACCAGCGGATGAATTGCCGTGCTCCTTGGATTAGCCGTATCGGGAAGCCATATGGCAATTTTGATGGGCTTCCCGTTCCCATTCTCGACGCTGCGTTGCTGATAGGCTGAAGCAATCGAGTTTCCGAACAGGAAGAACGGTGCAAGGAGAATGAAGGTCGCGGCAGATCGCACAACGGAAGAAAAACGCATGAATGCACCTAGCCTCTTCTATGGAGCAGCGGCTGCGATCTTCCGCATGAGCTGGAAGAAATCCCGCATGTCTATGCCGCGCTTGTTTTGGGCCGGGTCCACGGTCTGCACCACAACCAGGCGCTTCTCCGGCATATAGGCCACGACCTGGCCGCCATAGCCGGCATTGAATGCGCCGCCCTGTCCCCACTGATCAGTGCGCAACGTCCACCACATATAGCCGTAGCCGCTATTGTGGTCGGGCGGCTGCGACAACGCCGTGGTGGATTCCCGCACCCAAGCATTGGGAATGACATGCCGGCCTTCCCACTGGCCTCCGTTGAGGAAAAGCTGTCCAAAACGCGCAAGGTCGCGGGCGCTCATGGTGAAGGGGTAGGCCGGATGAACCGACGATTTTTCGAGGGAATAGCTGCCGTCACGCGCTGAGAAATCCTGCATGCCAATCGGCTGGGCGATGCGCTGCGCGAAGCTCTTGAAAATGTCCTCGCCGGTCTGCTGCCGGTAGATCGTGCCGAGTGCGTTGAAGTCCCAATTGTTGTAGAACCAGAACGCGCCGGGCGCATGACGCCCCCGCTCTGGTCGCTTCTGGCGTATATCAGCAGTTTCGTAGGCGGCGACGTGGTAGATTCCAGATCGCGCCATGAGCAGATCGCGGATTGTCGCCTGCTTCTCGGTCGCCGTAAGCGCCGGGCGCTTGTCGTCAATACCGAGATCGGCAAGCGTGCTGCCGAGATCAATCCGGCGTTCTGCCACCGCGATCCCAAAGAGGGCACTGAGCAGGCTCTTGCGGATAGAGGCGACATTCACCTTGCGGGACACGTCGCCCCAGCTGGCAATCGTCTTGCCGTCCTGCACCACCATGACCGCCGTGGGCTTCAAGCTGGCAGCATAGTCTTGTGCCGCCTTTAGCTTGGAAACGGACCACCCAACAGATGCAGGATCGACGCTTTGCCAAGGCTGTGCGCTCGCGCCGCCCACTAAAGCAATCATGAAAGCTGAGACGATAGCAAAAACAACTGTACGCATAAAATGACCTTGGCAGAAAAAGGACAGCTTTTATCGACCATCACGGCACAAGCATGGCCTCAGTGTCTTCGCTTTACGAATTCGGGTGTCTCGGAAAGAGACCTTCGCTATCCGCCACCTTCCAAGAGCCTGTCGCGATAATCCGGAATTTTATAGCTGACTTCTGCAGCATCCGAAATTCAGCATTTTCAAGACAAAATCCGCACAAACTGTTGTCAGTTCGTTTTCCGCTTTTCCTGAGAAGGCATCTCGTTGAGCGTTTTGACAATGTCGCTGTCCGATTTACCGGCAGCACACATTTCAGTTGCTGTCTCCGCCGCATCAACCATATCGTGAAAGTCGGGACCAAGCGCCTTTTCAAGCGAGAGGAACTGGACTGAAACTCCTTGGCCTTTTAGCGCCCCTATATACCGTTGATGAACAGCAAATTTCACGTTGGTGTCGCGGGGGTCGCGAGGATAAAAACCCGTCTATTAGGGTCCGTAGGTATCATTTTTGTTGATGCGATGGGATCGAGAACAACAGGATTGTTCGTATCAGGGCTATTATAGGTCGCGAGGTAATCTCGGAAAGCGCCGGGCGCAGAAGATATGACCGCGCCGAGAACGCCGCCGCCGCTGTGACCGCCCAAGGACCATTTTTCAATCCCGTACTTTTCCTTCAATGCGTCTACGCCAGCTGTGACAATATTTGCCTCTATCTTCCTCTCTCTCATCGTATAATGGCGACCGGCACTAGCGTAGCTGCCGGGACGACCGAGAAAGACGGAAGGGATACCGAACCGCTCCGAAAGTTTGCGCTCCTGTTTGATCATGGCATCAACGCTCAATCCCTTGAGCCGTTTGTTGGGTGGGCTTTCATGTGCACCCATGATGTCGCCATGGAGCCAGAGTACCGCGACAGGGTTGTGATCAGGCTTCAGACCGGCGGCATAATATCGGAGGCAGTAATTTTCTCCGTCAGCTTTGACCCATACGGCGGTATTCTGCTTTTCAAGAGCCGAGCATGCTTCCCGCGAATACGAGATCCCCTGCGTTGCTGCCTCGGGATCGAATACTTCTCCGTCAGAAACGAACTGGCTAAATGCAAACGAACAGCTCGCAGCGAAGAAAGCTAAGGCAAGCACAGGTTTAGTGACGTATCGGAACATGGGCATCTGCCAGAATTTGTTGCTGGGAGGTCGGCAACTAATTCTTAAGCCTTCTACAGCCCGTCGATAAGACATAAAGAAATTGATTAAATTTAATCTAAATTTTTCATTAATTTCGACGTGTCGCGAAATTCCCAAGATTTGCTCGACGTGATAAACCGAGGTCTGTTGGAAGAAGGGATTCATCAGCTTATTCCCAGATATTGCCGTTCACCCCGTAGACCCCGCCAAACCGCAAGATCGGTCGAGCGAGTTGTATCCAGAAGCGCTTAATTGGTGTCGCCACGGAGGAAGAAGCGATGAAGGCGGCGCTTGAAAACTACCATGACCGGATGCAGCGGGTGCTCGATCACATAGACCGGCATCTGGACGACGATCTGGATCTGGAAGCGATTAGCGACGTCGCAGCCTTCTCGAAATACCATTTCCACCGGCAGTTCACGGCGACCTTCGGCCTGTCCGTGCATCGCTATGTCCAGCTGGCACGCATGAAGCGCGCTTCATACCGGCTGGCCTACGACGTCCAAAGCGTCACGAACATAGCGATGGATGCCGGTTACGACGCGCCAGATGCCTTCGCCCGTGCCTTTCGGCAACGGTTCGGGCAATCCCCTTCGTCGTTCCGGAAATCTCCCGACTGGGAGCCATGGCTTGCGGCCTTCGGGCCTATCGACAACGCCAGGAGCAAACTCATGCAGAAGACCTATACCCCCAATGACGTGACGATCCGCGATGTAACCGCGACGCCGGTGGCGATCATGCAACATCGCGGCGACCCCGCGACGATCGGCGCCACCATCCAGCGGTTCATCGCGTGGCGGAAGACCACCGGCCTGTCTCGGAAGACCAGCCCGACCTTCAACGTCTTTCATTCCGATCCGCGCACCACCCCCCGGGACGAATACCGGCTAGACCTGTGTGTCGGCACTGATAGGGCAATCGAGGCAAACGGCGAGCAAATCGAGGCCGGTATGATCCCCGGCGGACGCTGCGCAGTCCTGCGCGTCGTTGGCAACACCGACAACCTGGAGCCTGCCGCGCTCTACCTCTATCGCGACTGGCTGCCGGCTAGCGGCGAGGAAGCGGGAGACTTCCCCCTCTATTGCCAACGCCTCACCTTCTTCCCGGAAGTGCCGGAGCGTGAGGCCGTCGCGGAGTTGTTTCTTCCGCTGAAATAGCGACACTGCACGGCGGTCTGTCCCTTCCAATCACCCGAAGCTGACGGGCCGTTGTCCACCAATCTTCTCGTTTAGGGGTGATGCCTGCCGACACACGATCAACGGCTGTACGCTTATGTAGGTTTTCTGTTCCGTTGTACTCAAACACCGATTTCTGCCATGAAAGTCGATCCAGCTTACAAAATGGGGGCGGTCGCAAAATTCCCGAAAAAAATTTGAATTTTGCGAACGAGTTTGCAGCGTCGCAGAATAGGGGTTTATGTGCCAATCCACGGCGTCCGCGCTGGCGCATTGCAGGTCGATCTAATTAGGATGATGTCCTTAGCATATATAATCCAGTAGCTTAGTACGGGTCTCTCGATAGTGCTTCGCCTTGATGGGACTAGAACCTAAGACCCCATGTACTCAGATCGCTAAACAGTTGAGGTTACGAACATTTTTTGAAAGCCGAACGCTCAACTTTGTGTAAACTCGGCCTGTCAACTATCTTTGCTAAGCTCGATTATTTCATCGACTTAGCCATCGCGGTGATCGAAGCCTGACGCTTGCCGTTTCAGATTTGGCCCGCATCGAAGACAACCGTATGAGTTAGGGACCTGGTCGCCGCTGCATCCCTGTCCGTCCTCGGTTTCCCGCAGCGCATGCAACATTGCTCCATATTTTTCATGCGAATAGCATGCTCCCCAGGATATGTCCGCTTGAAACTGTAGCCACGGAGAACCTACTATTTCTGCGATGATTCTGTGATGTACACCAGCAGAGATGGCAAGAATGGCCCGCAAGAAAGATGCTAACCGATTGCCTCTTGATAGCCGGTTTCAGTTCTGGGAGGATTCCTATCGCGGTCGACCAGACAGATGGAACTCGCTCCTCCGCCCTGCGACGGGGATCGAGGACGGAGAACGCTATCTCCTGCGCCTGTTTTCGAAGACGAAGACGCCACTCGATCAAGACTTGATAGGCATTATTGCGCGTGCCCAAAGACGGGTCCGTCGCGTCATGACGTCAAAAGTCGCACGTGAGGTATTAGTCCATGTAATTGAGGTCACCGAAGATGCCGACGAGATAGCCATCGTCATGCTCGATCCTGGCACTCCGGTCGCGGGCTCATCGCATCGGACGCGGACGCGCAAGAGCCGCTTTCTGACAAGCGCAGGAAGAGCCATATTCTGGCGAAACCTCCGGAGGGTCGTCGAAGGTTTGCGGCTCATCCACGAGGCTGGCATCGTCCATGGGTCCGTTTCAGAGCATACCATTTTTGCCGCAAGTGATGACGTCGAGGGGTATCGGCTTGGCGGCTTCGAAGCATGCATTCACATTTCTGATGGCGCGCTCGGTGCCAATGACCACCTTTTCGACCCGTTGACGGCCATCTCTTTCAGGCAAGATTGGATAGACCTCGCTAGAACAGCGAAATCGCTCTTGGGCGTCGATGACGCCGAAGGTCCTGCTCTATTGGCAATCGAACGCAAACTGCTGGACCGGATGGGAGATCCTCCCCGATTCCAGCTCTTCGACGGAAGCGTCGTCATTGGAGAGCTGGACGAGGTCATAACAGAGATAGGTCGCGCCGGGACGAGCGCGGAAGGCGAGCTCGTCCTTTATCCTGCCCATGGCGTCGCCCAGAGAGACTTTCCCACACTCACATCCGGCACCATCCAGGCAAGCGAGATGGATGAGGTTTTCGGTTTTGTCGAGGGCGATTTGCTCAACCCGTCTATTCGGGCAAAATCAGCCGGACAGGACAAAATCAGACTGATAACCGACGTGGCGATCTACGATCTCAAACTGCAGAGCGACTTTACCGCGACGATCGAAAGCGCCCACAAAAGGCAGGCAAGCGATTGGCTGGATGGCGCGGTCGAGATCCCCCATCGCCTACAGTTGTCACGACACCGCGGCGGCGCAGACGAGCGAGTACGCAGGCTTGGGCATGGTGCAAAGCGCTGGAACGATCTGCTTAGCGACCCGGAAGCTTCACGCCAGCCGCACGACGCTCCAACCTGGTACGCCCTCGTCCTGCTGGAAGCCTTCACCTTGCTGCGGGAGCAATTCCGTATCTATCCTGTTCAGGTTATCGCTTCGATTGATAGTCAAGAAAAGGATCTCGTCAGCGTCCGTCTCCAGCCGGACCCCGAGCGCGATGAGCGTCGGGAGCGACTTGGCCTGACGAAGGCGCTCACCGCCCTGCAGAAGGAAATGCGCTACGATGACGGCAAACCGAACTGGACGCTCTCGGCCAGCGAGGAACTTGTCTTCAGTCGCGAACGAAGCCCTGAACTGAGTTTCGACGAAAGCTCACTGATCGAGGGAGAGCTGACGCTCACATTCACCACCAGCCACCTTCCGATGCAGGGCGAGCGGCTTTTCCTTCGCCCAAGGCGAGACGCCGGTACGGAACGGGCAATTCGCCGCCGGCTGCTCAATATCGTCGCGGCTCGTCAGAATCTGGAGCTGCTCAGAGCTCTGGACGATCCGGCTCAGGTTGCTCTGGATGATGTCCTGCGCGAAGTCGCCGCGCCCGGTTCGGCGGTACCGAACATGGACGCATCCAAGCTGTCGGCTTGGAACAGTATCGTGGCCGGACGATCAATCAACGTCATCGTTGGCCCACCGGGTGTTGGTAAAACCTACCTTATCTCCAATCTCGTGCAGAGCATTATGGAGAAGACGCCGGATGCGAGAATCCTGGTTTCCGCACAAAACCATGAGACGCTCGTGCATATGGAGAAAGAACTGCGCGACATCCTTGCGGGCCAGGCATCGATCATTGTGCGGGTAGAGAAGTCGCAGGTCAGCGTCGAAGAAAGCACTTTGCGACAGAGCTCGCTCGACCTGCTCCAAACGGCTTCGCAAACAGGTGGGAGTGGTTCCGCGCTCATACAAAATCAAAGTCGCCAAATCGCCCAGACACTGCGGCCGGTCGACAATGCCGAGCGGTCGTTGGCTGAGCGGGTATTGCGCGATACCGATAATCTGATGTTGCGGTCAGCCGATGTCACCCTGGCGACAACGTCGTCGAACACGATCGAGGAGATGATCGCTGACGGCGAACAGTTCGACTGGGTCTTCATTGAAGAGGCCGCCCGCGCCAATGGCGCTGAGCTGATCGGCGCACTGCTCCTAGGCAACCGGCGTGTGATGATTGGCGACCATAAGCAATTATCACCATTCGACTCCGGCGAGCGGCAACGATATTACGATCCTGCGGCCGCAGCGGAGCTGCTGCTCGATGCCCAGGATAAGCTCGCGGCAATATCGGACTTGCCACCAGAGTTAGACGAGGCTCTTGGCACGCTGACGTCTGACGAGTTCCTGCTCAGAGACGTCCTGGCAATCGCAGCCCGTCTCGAAGAACCGTTCCGCGCGATTGCTGAACGTGAAGATGAGCGCGAGTTAACGACAGAGCGGGTAAGCTCGATCTCGACCACCCTCCTTGAGCAGAGCCGGATGCATCCGGCGATATGCGAACTGGTCTCGAATACATTTTACCAGAAGAAGCTGGTCTCTTCACCGCGCGTCACCGAGCGGGAGCAGAAGGTGGGCGTCACCAACAAGATGCCGACCTCACCAATCGTGCTTCTGGACCTCCCATCGTTGAGCGTTGCCCGGCGTAACGCTTTCGAGCAGAAGGTGAAAAAGTCTTACAAGAACGAGACCGAGGCAAACGCCCTCATCGCAGCCCTAAAGGATCTCAAACCGATACCCGGCAAAGATGGCCGGCGTCCGACGCTGGTTGTCCTGTCGCCTTATCTGGCCCAAGTCGATCACCTGGAGCGGAAGCTCAGCCCCCTTATCAACATCGAGACTGACACGCTGCTCGGCTTTGCCAGCCCCCGAGGCAACGGCAAATTTGTCTATACCAGCGACAGCTTCCAAGGTGGCGAAGCAGACGTCGTCCTAGCAACCCTAGTTCGTAACAGCATTCACGTGGGCACGCGCGCGCTTGGATTTATCAAGAACCCACAGCGTATGAATGTTCTGCTCAGCCGGGCGAGACAAAAGCTTATCCTTGCGACAAGCAGGAAGTTCATCAGGAATGCCGTCAACGGGATCGATCCAGATGGTGTGAATGAGGAACTGCGGTTTCTTACCCGGATGCTGAACGAGATTTCGCTCCTGGAAAAAAAAGACTTTCCGCAAATGGGGATGGGCGTCACGATTGTTCCTGTCGATGAAAACGGGAGGCTGGCACCGTGAACAAGATCTACATTCCTGCTTGGCACTACAAAGCCCCAGGACTTGTCCAGCGCGTCTGGGGCTGGAGCCCGATCGAGGAAATGGTGTTGCTGACATTGGATGCAACGCCCGGCACGATCGACGACCTGGCTTCGACGCTCCACATTCCTCGCCAGGTAGCCGCATCGACGGTAGCACGATTGATGCAGTTTGGATTGATCGAAGTTCGTATGTCGCCGCGGCCGATGCTGTCAACCAACCTTGTCGGACGTGACTTTATCCGGGGAAGCCGCGCTTTACCCGAACGCTCTGCCGACAGGGAGATTGGGATCAGCGTTATCTATGAAAAGGTCGGTGAATCCGTTTTCCGCAATCGGGATGTCGATACGATCCCGATCACCAAGCTCCCAAGATCGGGCAAAATCGTAACCTTCCCGGTCGGCGAACCCTTGGAAACCGACTATTCGATGATGCAGCGCGTCACTCAATATATGTCCGGGACGCTACGACCGGGTGAATGGCTGCGCGGGATACAGGCGAATAGCTCTTATCTTGAGCGCAAGTTTCTGGTGCTGGATCTCGATGACGTGAGAGACGGCGCGATCCCACCCGGCGCAAGTGAGAAGCTTGTCGAGGCGCTCAGGGCGACGATCAAGACAGGGCTGTTGCCGCTTACCGCTCCGCCGGTCGCGGATGAGCCACCTGCTATCTCGACGGAGATCAACGCCGACCAGATTGTGGTTGGGGCACATCAGCAGTTGGAGCGTTTCGAGCAGATCGTCAAAGCCGCAAGATCTCATGTTTTCATTCTTTCGACCTTCGTCGCATCGCAGGATGACGATCGATGCAAAGAGAACCGCGAACGGATGTGGCAGGCGCTGGAAGAGGCGTGCAGCCGTGGCGTGAAATGCCATCTGTTCTTCGGCACGTCGATCGACGTGCCGAAGAACGCAATTGCCATGCATCACCTGGGCGAGAGACTATCCGCGATACGTCGCACGCGTGGCTATGTTCTTGCACATCGCGACACAGTCGAAAGCCATGCGAAATTCCTTGTCGCAGATGATGGCCAAGGTGGAGCCATCGTTTCCATGGGATCATGTAACTGGCTGTCGTCGCCATTCAGTGCAGTCGAAGCCTCGGTCGAGCTGACAGAGGCGAGCGCCGCTGGCGCAGCGATGGACATTCTGCAATCCATCATTTCTAAGGTTTCCACTGCCGGCCAATCGATTGAGGCACTTCAGTTCATGGCATCTGAGCTGCGGCGCGACCGCAGCCGGCTGTCTGCCCCCTCGACAGTGACGGGCTCGTTAAGAGCAACGATGCGGATCCTCCATGCGGCCGATCACAACCGTCTTCTGAGGCTCGCTGCCCACGATGCAAGAGCCCGGTTCATCTGCTGCACCAATCGCGTCGGCGCGAACATGGTCCCGGCACTTTTCGACCCAGCCGAAGTTGCAAGCCAGCGCCTCGGCGAAGTGTCGATCTTTTATTCCAGGCGCGGCGGTCCGGTGAAGCGTGGCCATGTCAGTGAGCATCGTGAGCGGCTGAAGGGGAACGTCGAGATTATCGGCGTCGCAGAGCCTCAACTTCACGCAAAGTTCCTTGCATGGGATGACGATCATATCGTCGTGAGCAGCCTCAATTGGGGTTCGCAGTCCGCGTCACTCGAGAACCCATTGGACGAGATCGGCCTTCACCTTGAGGCCCCCGGTCTCGCCACGCAACTTTTGCAGAAATTTGACGCCGAGCGAACCCGGACAGCGAAAGATGCTCTCGCCGGATGACGGCTAGATCGAACGACCGAGTAGCCGTCGCGAATGCACTGCCAAAGTCAGAAGTGCTTTGGTTGCGAAGCTCGCGACCATGTAGATTTAACATACTGTTTGAATTCAAAGATACTGATACCGAGCGCGGAAATTGCCATGAAACGTCTTCACCATTTCTACGTCGCGACCGCGAAATTCCTGTTTGTGCACCCGCAGCACGGTATCGTGTCCGTCCGCGACCCGATTCGAATTAGCGACGCGAGCCAATATGGTCTGAGCCCGCTCCTGATATACGGCTTGACCGTACCCGGCACGCCCATCCGCTGGACAACATTCTCATCGAGCGATAACCCGCAGCCGTTTCGTAGGGTGCTTTTTTCAGCCTGGTCCCAAGCTGAGGGGCTCCGCGGCCAGCCGGATGCCCTGATGGTCAGCCGGAACCTGGCGCAATCTGACCCAAGCCTCGAAGCGGATCTCGCAAAGATTGAGGTCGGCCTCGAGATTGCCGGCCCGCATGAGAAGTCTTTGCCCGCTTCTCTTCGTTCGGCTCAAGACAAAGCCAGATGGATTTCTAGCAGCAGCAGATCAGAGGCTTCGCCGGCTGATCAGGTGATCACAGCATTTTCAGGCGACGCGCTGATCGACCATAATTGGAGGTCGAGGGACTGGCAACGCGATCTCGGCGATCGCGAGTTGAACGAACGCATCGAAGCTTGGCTTGGGTTGCCTTACCGCGAGCCGGATCCATCCTTCGCCACTGAGCAGGTATGGAAGCCGGGGCCGTGGCTGACTTCGTGGGAAACTTCGATCCCGCCGGATCGTGAGCGCTACTTTAGCTATAGCGGAATTGAACGCAGAACGTGGCTGCTGACCGGGCAGGAACCTCGCGACGAAATGGAGGACGAAGAGGAGGATTTCGGGGGCGGTTATGATAACTCGCCGGAAATCGCAAGCACTGTCGTTGCCTGCTGGCCAAATCCCCCAAAGGAGATCGCGCAATCTATCGGGACAACAGTCAAGGCGCTGCAATGGTTTCTCGACGACAAGGCCAGCCTTGACCGCTCTAGGCGATTCGCTCTTCTCGATATGCTCCGCATCGATTTCGACGAACGTCTCGGCTGTTATGCCGCAAGCGGCCCATGCGTCCTTATGGCCAAGAAGCCCGGTCCACTTGAGGACATCTACACAGACATGACCGGCGGCGGCGATGCCTGGCCGTGTGAACTCGTCCCGACCAAAGGACAGGCCGATCCGAGCTGGAGATATGTGCTGATCAATCCCCATAGCCGGCCGCCATCAATCCTCATGGTCGCACGCGGCGACAAGATAGCCGACCGGCTGGAAGATCTCTTGTTGAACTTCGACGGCATCCGCCGGGTCGATCCGACGCTTTACCGCGACGTGGCCTCCACCTGCGCCAAGGCATGCCAGTCACCGAGAGCAAACGCGCCCGCGATCCGGGAGTTTTCTGATCGTCACAGGAACTTCTGGGCCAACTGCATGTGGCTGCCGGGTGAAAACCAGGACGATGGCGACTTGTGATTTTTGATCGCTACACGACCTATCGACCCGGCTTGCTTGCCCGACTGCTCCCTTCCGGCCGATGGAAATTGCAGCTCGCGAAATCGACATCGCCTGTGGTCAATGTTCAGACCGACAGGCATTTCGAACTATCTTGTCTGGATATCGTTGCAGTCGGCGTCAAAAAGGCCCTCCTATGGCACACTGTCGAAATTCGAACCCGTAGCCGTGTCGAGACGCTTTCATGTCTGGGAGAGGAGGCAGCGCGTGGCCTTTCGAGTGACCTTCATCGGTTTATCAACCGCTATCTCCTTGAACTGATAGGATCAGATCGGGAGGCATTGGCGCAGGTCGATGCAAAGCTTGAACCGCTGATCGAGGGCAAAAGCCAGTACCTCGCGCACGCTGACCTCGCCCGTGCCGTTGCAAGTGTATCGGGCCAGGTATCCGCAGCGCTTGCCCATCCGCTGTTCGATCCCGGTGGCATAACTGCACACATGGAAGAATCGCTCCCGCGATCCTTGTCCTTTCTCACGGATCCGGCACGGCGCCATCGCTATAACGATGAGTTCGTGACTGCCGAGCTCACCCGATATGCGCCATTTTTTGACGATCTTGACGGCCGATCTCTGTCCGCGCAGCAGAGGGAGGCTTGCATACGCCTTGAGGATAGCAACTTGCTAATCGCCTCTGCAGGCTCGGGCAAGTCTGCAACCATTGTTGGCAAGGTCGCTTATGTGCTGGATAAGCGATTGTATCGCCCTGACGAGATCCTCGTCTTGGCTTTCAACAAGACCGCCGCAGAAGAATTGAGCGGGCGCATTGCACGCCAGCTCGGCGTGAATGTCGACGATCTCGCTTGCAGGGTTGTGACATTCCATGCCCTCGGGCTTGGGATTATTAAAGAGGTCGAGGGCAAGCCACCTCAACTAGCAAACTGGGTTGAGCATCCTGCCGGCGAGGCACGGGTGATCGAAGCCATCATCCAGAACCTAATGATTTCGGATCCGGAGTTCGCGAAGCTTTGGATTGAACTCCTCGTACTCTACCCAAAGGCCGATATCGCGGCATCTGTCTTCGACAGCCAGGCGGACTATCATAGATACATTGGGTTACGCATGCGTGGGGGCAGCGCAACGATTGGCACGCTGAGCGGATCCTTCGTCAAATCTTTACAGGAACAGACAATCGCAAACTGGCTGTGGCTCAATTCAGTCGAGTTCCAGTACGAGCGGCTGATTGGCGTGGCGGATAATGATGGAAGCGTCAGGCATGTGGAGCCCGACTTCTATTATCCGACGAGCAACACCATTCATGAGCATTTTGCGATCGACGCCGACGGTTCGTCGCCCTTCGCCAACTATGTCACTCACGCCGACCAGAAGATGGCGGCTTACCGGCGGGCCGAGCTCGATGTGTTCACAACCACTTCGGCTCAGGCAAGCGACGGATCACTTCTGCTTCGGCTAGCAGGCGAACTGGAGCATCGAAGCGTTCCTGTTCGCCCGCGCAGCCAGGAAGAAACACTCAAGGCCGTCGAGCCGATCATCATCAAGCGTTTCCACAAGCTGATTGCGGTCTGCATCAAACACATCCGTGCAGGACACATCACGCTGGACATGCTCATGGAACGCGCGAACGAACTCCACGACAAGAAGCGCGCAAGGATCTTCGCACATGCGATTTGGAAGATCACATCCGCTTATTCGAAGAAGCTAGAAGACGACGAACGTATCGATTTCGACGACATGATTTCCAACGCAACCCGATTGGTTGAAGAGGCCCGATACAAGTCACCCTACTCGCTTATTCTCGTCGACGAGTTCCAGGATATGTCTGAACCCCGCGCCAATCTGGTCAGAGCGTTGAGACATCAGCAGGCTTTTTCAAAACTGTTCGCCGTCGGTGACGACTGGCAATCGATCTATCGATTTACCGGGTCAGACATCTCGATATTCACGCAATTCGAATCGAATTTCGGTCCGAGCTGGCAAGGCCGGCTCGAGTTGACCTACCGCTGCAATCCGGTCATCGCCGAAGCGGCAGCGAGCTTTATCCAAAAGAACGCTGCGCAACTGAAGAAGACTGTCCGCTCGACACGACCTGCGATAGCGCGTTCGATCCGAGTGATCCCGATCACGGCAGACCAGGGAAAGCCCGACTTCGGTGAGGCCTGCCTTCGTCTGCTGCGGCGTCTTGACCAATTCCTTGGCGGTATTTCCGAGCAATGGCGTGATGCCAGTTACCAGAAACTGAAAGTCATGGTGCTTTGGCGCTACAATCGACTTGACCCATTTGTCAGCGCCCTGCCGCGCTTCGAGTATATCGAAGTCTCGGGTCTTTCCTTCCATAGAGCGAAAGGGCTCGAAGCGGACTACACGATTCTCCTAGACGTCAGCGAAGGCGATTATGGCGTCCCCAGCCGTATCGAAGATGACGAGCTCCTCAATCTTGTCATGCCGCAGCCAGAGACATTCGGTTATGCAGAGGAAAGGCGCTTATTTTACGTGGCGCTAACAAGGGCAAGCCGCGGCGTTTTCCTTTTAATGAACGCACGCCAGCCGTCGCGATACGTTCAGGAATTGGCAGAAATTGCAGGCGATAATCTCCGGCTTGAGACGATTGATGGTGAAGCACTTGATCAATGCCCAAAATGCCGCGTCGGCCATATAGTGGAAAAGAAGAGCCGCAGGGGTAGCCTATTTCTGGCATGCACCCAGTACCCGGACTGCGATCACACAGCTCAATCACGAACTCGGCGGAAGTGATGCGCAAAATTTAGGACCTGGACCTCGAAGGGATCGGAACCATTCACCCAATCTCCCGTGTTTTAAAAAGTCGAAATTCAAGTATTTTCAGCAGCGCGGTGGCAGGTGCGGGCATAAGAACAACTTATATAACACCAGAGGTGATATCTCGGTCAGCACGCCTAACGCGAGGAAGCTCTTTCACACGCGGCATCTCGAAATTTATTGCCAAGGGGTCGAGGTTCCGGGATGTTGATATCGAGCTGGACGGTAAAGTCGTGATGTAAACTTATGCGTTGAGGCGCGTTCTGTTGTGATCGAGGCGGATGTTCTGGATGGTGCCAAGATGGCCGCGCCTTTTTACGTGCCATGGCCTATCGAAGGAAATCCTGGGGCAATTCTGGCGTTCACTACACCCGACGAATGGCTCGCATTTCTTCGCGAACGTGATTTGCATAACGACGTTCCGCAGATTGTGTCGAACAAATACGCCCGTGCGCAGAGGCTCTACGCGTTGAGTTGGCTCGATCTCGACTTGATGAAAGCTGCAGAGCTAGTGGCGATTACCGCCCTTGAGGCAGCACTGAAGGAGCGTTTTGCCGGGGTATCTCGAAAGGAGCGGCCGATGCTGGGGGGATTGCTGCGGCATCTCGTTCTCAGCGATGGGCTAGGGAACACCGAACTGCCCTTCACAAGACGTTATGGAGGCAAAGCGGCCGATCTGCTCTATGAAAGCGAGGCGACAAGAAAGGAACGAGAGGCCCAAGGCCGGTCGGCCCAGCCGACCTTGCTCAGCATCCGCAACGGGCTTGCACACGGCGACCCCTTCGACGGCCTGCCTTGGAGCGGCTTGCTCGAACTCATCCGCGATCTGATCGAGTACGTCTATCGAGATATGATAGATGCACGTCGTCCGACTGCCCCACTCTCTGGAATGGTAGTACGTTGATTATTCCCAAGCAGCGGGATGGGGAAGATCACCGACGGTTCGCCATGCGTAGGTGTCGACAACGAACGCCCTCTTCGCCCCAAGGCGCACACTGTCGACCTGCTCATAGAAATCTGTGATCTGCGCGGCAGCGAAAGGCGCAAGTTTCGGGTGCAGATTGACCGCGGTATCCCCGCTCAAATTTGCGAGACAGAATCATCAGCCCCCTATTCGCTTTCTAGAATTCGGGATGTACGGTTCGTCTTTTCGATACGCAGTCGTAGTCAAGAGATCCATGCAGCACGCAAAAATCACTCGAACGCAACATCCTGTCGGTCACGGAGGCTTCCACACCGGCTTAATCTCGACAGTTGAGGGAGGGGACGACGGCATCCGTTCGTCGAGCGAGCGCCCAATCGCCAGTTTTTCCTATGTTTACGATTGTGGATCGGAGCGGAGCGATGCATTTAACGTCGAATTGTCGCTATATCGAATAGCATCGTCTGGTAAGACAGATATTCTCTTCGTTTCGCATCTCCATGCCGATCATATCAATGGCATCGACCGCCTGCAGGCGATGGCACCGGCCAAAACTGTCGTCGTACCCTATCTCGACACGTTGGAACGCCTCTTGTTCGTGCTTTCAGATTTTGAGCTAGGGACCGCATCCAGAAGCTCACTCGACTACTTCGAAAACCCTGCGACATGGTGGCTTTCAAGAGGTGCAGAGAGCGTGATTTTTCTGCAGCAGGGCGGGCCCAACGACGTTCCCCCTCCCCGCGGTGGAGCGCCCGATGGACCAATTGATGGTCCCACGGGCCGCCGTCGGATAGCGCTTGACGAAGCCCCACGGAAAAAAACTCCTATGAGCCGATTGGCTCCTCACTTGCGCGCGCCGCACGGGATGATCGACGATAGGCTCATCCCGGCTGATCCGACATCCCGTGACGACGAACGGGGCGCCTTTGTTGCCGCGTCCGGTTCTTATCTGCAGCTCGAATGGAAGAACTCCGCCGAGGATCTTTGGTCCAAGGCGGACTGGATACTCCTTCCCTACGTTCATCCAGTCATTGATTCGACCCGCAAGCGATTTTTGTCGGATGTCAAAAAGGCGCTTGGCTTCCGAGGAAACGACAAAGCGAAACTCGAGAAGCGCATCCTGGAAAAATTAAGGTCTGTCGAACGCGCAAAGATACTGGTAGAAATTTATAATCGGCATTTTCCGGGGGGACACAACGCGATCTCGATGTCGCTTTATTCCGGGCCATTGTCGCGAGCCGAAGAGACAAGACGCATCCCGGGGTTTCCGTTACGGTCGTGGCGCTCTTCCTTGGAAGAGCCCGCTTATGGTCGACTCCATTGGCAAGATACAGCTATCGGCTGGTTAAGCACGGGCGACGCCGCACTCCGCCATGATAAATGGCGGCGGCCTTGGCTGGATTTTTTCGAGGACTTCGGCGACAGAATTTCGGTCATGACATTGCCGCATCACGGATCGGCCAACAACTTTCACGCCGACATACTCAAATTCGGAGCGCTACAGTTCGCGCTCGCGACTACAGTCGAATCCCGTAATCGCGTCGCTCGCCTGAGAGAGACACTTGGCGAGGTGGAGAGGATGGGTATCCGGACCCGCGTCATCGACGACAGACGATTGGCCGCCTTTACAATCATCTGCGAGCGCAGCATGCCCTGAAATCACGCGTTCGCAGCCCTAAGAGCACACCAGGAAACCAGGTGAGGTTTTGGTCTGCGTCATGCACCCCTACGACCGACCTGTGGGCGACGGGAGTCGTCCGGACAACATCGTTTTCCCGCCAAGTATAAGGGCGGCGATCGGATCCACCACCGGGGAAGCCGAGCAGGTTTGCGGGAGCTGGGTGACAAGCTCAGGCTGCACGTCGGCACAAGTACTCGATTTGTTGCGTGCTGGTGACCACCGCGGTCCAGTTGTCGTTGCAAGCTGAGCGTTCAAGTGGTAGCGCGACTGTGTACCTTTCGTCTCAACGTAGGGTGGATTTGAGGGGGCCGGAATGTCTAGTGAAGTCATATTCGGGCCTGGCCTTCCCAGCCTTCCCGAAGACCTTCTTCTTGCAAGGGATCAAGGACGCGTTCTTTTCGTCGTCGGCGCGGGCGCCTCATACCCGAAACCGACCCAGCTCCCCGATTTCGGCGGGCTCGTCGCGAAAATCTACGACATAGTTGACCCTTCAATGTCTTCTGCCATGGCAGCCGTCTCCAAAAAGGGCGGCCCTAAATGGGATGAGGTCACCGATCTGCTCAGCCACGAGCAGAGAACGGAGTTGAAATTCTTCTGCCAGCGCGAATTCGACGTCGTTCTTGGCATGCTCGAGCGTCGGATAGACGGAGATCCGAGCAAAGAAAGTACGATGCGTCGAGCAGCGACAGAAGTGCTGTCGCAGACGATTGAACCGAACCCCGTTCATGATGCGCTGGTGCGCCTTGGGCAGCGCTATGGTCAAACGCTCCTCGTTACTACCAACTTCGACAGGCTCCTAAGCGAGGCTGCTTCGAAGCTCCGTGTCCAGCATGAAGCCTTCGCTCGAGGCGAAATACCTAATCCCAGTAGCAGCCGGGATTTTGGTGGTATCCTTCACATTCATGGAAAACTCAGCTGGCGTAAAGAAAAGGGGTCCGCGCTAATTCTGACCGATCAAGATTTCGGGGACTCATATCTCCGGCGCAATCTCATCACGTCGTTCCTGTATGACGCCGCAAGAATTTTTCACATCGTGCTTGTCGGTTATAGCGCAAGTGATTCGCCGGTCCGCTACCTTCTTAATGCGATCGCTGCTGACGAGCGGCACTTTGTGGATCTTAAGCGGCGTTACGCCTTCGTTGGTTGCGAGCCGGGTGATGAGCGGATGGCCGTCGAGTGGCAGAGCCGGGGGATCACACCAATCGTCTACGACAAGGTCGACGAACATAAGGCGTTGAGTGATATCTTAGTGCGATGGGCGGACATCATCCCCGACAGACGGAATGAGAAGGCGACGAAGTCCTACCTGAAGAAACTGGCTGCCCTCGACCCAGACAGTACCGAAGGTTTGGCTGCCCAATCGTTTCTCAGATATTACGCGCGGAGGTCCACCCCGAGCGAACAGGCCGATCTTGCGCGAATCCTTTCTGGAGCGAACCGATCGCCTCGCTGGCTAACGTTTTTGAATCGGGTTATCCGCGATTCAGGGAGAGGGCGCTGAAATGCCGAGGCTCAAACTTTCCGATACCGAGCGTAGAATTAACCTCATAACCAGAGCTTTCGCTACCGGTCGGCTGGAAGACATATCGGTTCTTGAATGGGCAATCGAGCTCACGTCAGACCAGATGGCCGAACGCGAATCTCTTCGAGATTTGTTTGAGTACCAACCGCAACAGGTTCGCTACCCTTACAATCTGGCTTGGAGATGTGTCTTCGAACATTGGGAGAGGCCTGATGTCGAGACGCACCGCGAAAAATATGAGATCCGGAAGCAGCTAAAGGGAGGTGGTAGCCAGCGAGAGATGATTCGTCTGATTGTTGACGCGGTTCGGCCGTGGCTCCAGATCGACACCTCGAAACGATTAAGGGCCTTGTCGGGTGAAGCACAGCCCGCCAGACCGCGGCATCTCAAGCATCTCATCTACGCGTCGATCTCCAGTGGCAGCCGGTTGATGCCGGCCGACATCCGGCTTGAGGAAAACGAAGATCGCAACTTCCTTTTCGAATTGGCGACTGCCCTGAACGCAGCGCTACTCGCAGGATTGAACCTCGGCCATATGATTGGTTCAATTTCGAAGGATATGGACGTCACAAACTGGCAGGTTCACCGAGCCTATTTTGTACCTCCGGACCAATATCCGGAAGGTGGCGGTGAGCCGGATCGTCATAGTGATGGGTTCGCACCATCGACCAAGCTGATGTTTGCGGTGATGGAGCGTCTCAGTAGCCTTGATCTTCATGCCGCCCGAAGGGTTATCGACAATTGGGACCGGGAAGGCTGGATGCTTTATCGGCGGCTTTGGGCTGCGGCTGCCCGGAACCCGGCGCTCGTCGATAGTGATGAGGTTGCAGCATTCCTTATTGAGCTTGCCGACCGAGAATTCTGGTGGGCGAGCGCATATCCGGAATTCGCTGAGTTGCGAGCTCTTCGATGGGCAACACTATCGCCCGACGACCAAAATCGCATCGAGCAGCGAGTCCTGAAAGGGGAGCCCGCAAAGCTCATTTCCAGCAGGATCGAGAAATCGGATAGGGCAGGTTACAAGGACTACCATATATTCGTGGAGCTTCGACGAATCCAGGCTGTGGGCGGAAACCTTACAGATAAGGGTCAGAAATGGCTCGAGGACTTTGCAACCCGGTCGGGAGACCTGCCGGCCATTGAATTGACGCATGGCTTCAATCAGGGTGTCCGCCTGATCCATCGCGTGAGGACTGTCGAGAAAACATTCGACGCGATCCCGACAACCAAACTTCTGGACGAACTGGCGAAATCGCTCGCGGATACGGGCTGGGACGACAAAAGCCAGAATGCTTCGGAGTTTATCGCAGAAAATGCATCTGTAGTGCTCGGTCTTCTGCCGAAGGCCGAGGGTGCTGTCGCCGCCAAAGTGTGGCAAGCACTAGGATACGCTTACCGGCCCGAGAACCTCAACACCGCGCCGGACACGGCTTCGCAGGAAGATAAGGATAAGATCCAGATCGCGCTTTCCATCTGTGTTTCGCTTGTCGACGAGCGCGCGACTGTTGTGTCGAAGGCCGTTGACGGCCTCGCGTCGTTCATGACGAGTTGGGATCGATTACTCGCGAGGCGAGAGGAATTCCAGAATGCCTGGCTGCGGCTGTGGCCCTTCGCTGTCGAGAAAACGAACTCGAGCAAAGCAGATCGTTCCGAATACAGTCAGGAGGCTTTCAACTCCCCTGCCGGCCAGCTCGCCTTAGCCTTCGTCGAGACCTGCCCGACAGTAAAGAAGGGCGATAGTCCACTGGCAGATGGCTATTGGCCACAAATGCTTCAAGCAATGGGTGAGACCGTCGGAATCGCGCGGCTTCATGCGCAATTCGTTCTTGTCAGGGAACTGGCATACTTCATTGCGGCCGCAGAACAGTGGTCGAAAGATTTTCTTCTTCTGCCTCTCATCAACGCACTTGAAAGCCACGAAACCACCGTCTTGTGGGAAGCGTTTTCGATGGCGCACCTGCCTCAAAAGGAGGTCGTTGCTGAACTGGCCCCGTCACTTGTCGCAGCAGCACTATCTGACCGCTTGTCGAGTGAGGTTCGTGGGGATCTCTCAGAACGCGTCATCTGGTCGGCACTGACGGATCGTGCTGAGAAGGCCGAACCCGCTGTGCCAATCGATCTGATCCAGCAGATGTTGAGGTTGGGGAAAGATGAAGTCCGCACCGAGGCCGTGCGTGCGTTTTCGCAGTATCTTGCACCAGACGATGGCTTAACAGAGGAGGAAAGTTTCGAGATCGTCAAAACCGTATTCTTGGACGTGTGGCCGAAGGAACTCACTCTCAGCTCGAAGACCGTTTCCGAGCGGCTCGCTCGACTGCCGGCTGAGGCTGCACCCTGTTATGTTGAAGCAACCGAAATGGTTCTCCCATATCTAACACCCTTTGACTGCTGGTCACTTTACGACTTTGGCGTCATCGATCTAGACGAGGATCGCAGTGAGTTCAAAATTATCGATGACCCGAAAAAAGCGGCGGCGTTTCTATCGATCTTAGATCGGTCGGTTGCCGGAGATGAAGGGGCGATCATTCCGAGTGGCCTGGAGAGGGCGCTGTTCCACATCAAGAAAATTTCACCAAAGCTTGAAAAGGATGTTCAATATCAGCGTCTTCTGATGTTGAGCAGGCGTTGAAGCTTCCGCAATCGAGCGAAACGTTTCTGGCGGAACACCTCGGCTGGCGTATTGTAACGAAAGGCAAGCTGAGCGGTTGTGTGTCGAGACGGCAAAACAACGTCATACTTCATCGGCCGTCATTGCCTCTGTGAAGCCGGCAAGGTTTAAATTTCAAATTACAAAAGTCCGCGGATTGTTTTCAACTGGCCGAAGTTCGAATCGACGGCCGAAATTTGCAAGGAAAGATCCGAGGGATTGGCAACACACACCTCGTGATTGCATGATCGACGTACCCACGGAAACGTGATGCGACAAGCCTGACGGTGTGAGAGGAGTGACACATGGCGAAACCGGGAGCGTATGTATTAAAGCTCACGCGCGACCGCGAGGCGCTTTTTCATGAGGCACTAGAAGACCGAGAAATGTTTGCTGAGGCGGTACCGTCCTTTCCTCATGCCAGAGGAGCACCGCTTGTTTGTTTCATACTGAATTCTCGCGGGCGGATCTCGCATATTGCCAACGGCCGTCGCGGGGTTAATGCAGGAACATTCCAAAGTCGGCTCAATCTTTCGGATATCGAACCCTTTCAAACCAAATTGACCGCGCAAGACATCATTGAAGGAGTTCCAGCCAGAAATCGAAAGGTGGTGGAGGAGCGGTTCAAGCATGGTGGTCTCTTAACGCCAAAGGCATTTGAGGAAGTCGTAGATCTTGTCGCCCGTTTGGCTCCTGAAACGGCACCATCAATAGATCGATTTACGAAGGCTACGCGCCGTCGGCTTGCGACACTTGATCGCAGCGCTCGAGAGGCACTGGGTGCGCAAAAGGAAAGTGTAGCGACAGCCATGCTACTAGCCGGCATCGAGCGATCGCCCTTGCAAGAATGGGTGCTTCGCGATGATGAAGCACCAGGCTCTTTTCTGGACGGCTTGAAACAATCACGACAGCGCGAAGATGAAATGATTATCCGCGATATGGCGGACGTACCCGGATACGACTTTATCCGCCGCGTTCCAAAGGCCTCGGCTGCCCTCTTCGTCGATGAAGAGAGCGGAACGCGCTTGACCGTCGTTCTCGCCAATCGTCTCCCGCTCGAAGAACAGACCGGAACGGATCTCATCTATTACAATGAGACCTTCAAGTCATTTATACTAGTCCAGTACAAAGCAATGGAGAACGACAAAGCGGAAGGCGCCGTATTTCGATTTCCCGAAAAACAGCTTTCAGAAGAGATTGCTCGGATGGACGCTTTTGTCACAGAGATCAATAAGCTTCAGGAGGAAGGCACAATCGATGACTTTCGCTTGAACAACGAGCCATTCTTCCTGAAATTTTGTCCGCGCATCCAATTTGACCCTGATTCAAGCGGTGTCACGAAGGGTATGTATGTGCCGCTATCGTATTGGAAGCGTCTCGCGGACCACGATGGCATGGTTGGCCCTCGCGGCGGCCGCCGTCTAGCATACTCTAACGTGCGACGCTATTTCGATAATTCTTCATTCGCAAGTATGGTCAAAGGCGCTTGGATAGGGACCGTTGTAAGCCAGTCGTCCGTGATCGAGCGGTGGATGAAGGAGGTGATCGAGACCGGCAGAGCAATAGCATTCGCCGTGAAAACGGACGACAAGCCGGACGATGATAATGCGTCGATCACCGTAAGGCCCGACCTTGATACAGGACTATTCATCGAAGCCAGTGACGATGAGCCACAATTTATTGTTATGAAAAACTAAGCTTGGCCAATATCGTGGCGTCAGCGGAGCGCAGTTTGCGTGAGGGGGGCTATGGCGGTTATTCGCAAACTTGAGATAAGAAACTTCAGGTCCATTAGACAGTTGGACTGGTGGCCAACCGACGGGATGAACTGCCTGATCGGAGCCGGCGATGCCGGCAAGAGCAGCATCCTCGATGCTATCGACTTTTGCCTCGGTGCCAGGCGCTCATTGACGCTCAGCGACTCCGATTTCCACAATCTCGAAGTTGAGAATGAGATTTCCGTCACGCTTGTTCTGGGACGATTGGATGAAAGTTTACGCAACTACGAGGCATATGGCGACTTCCTCTCCGGCTTGCGGTCCGATGGTGTTGTCGAAGAGGAGCCAGGACATGATCTCGAAACGGTTTTGCGGCTCAACCTCACCGTATCCGGTGACCTTGAACCTCGGTGGCGCTTGTTGTCTAAGCGGGCACAGGATCGAGGTATCGATAGAGGGTTGAACTGGGGGGATCGTCTGACACTGTCGCCTACACGGCTGGGGGACTGGGCTGAGAATAACTTGGCTTGGCGGCGGGGATCGGTCCTCAATCGCTTAAGCGAGGAGAAGCCTGATGCCTCCAAAGCGCTCTCAAATGCAGCACGAGAGGCCCGAAAGGCGTTTGGCGCAGAAGCTGAAAAGCAGCTGGGTGGAGCATTGGCGATCGTCAACAAGGCAGCACGGGAGCTCGGAGTACCCGTCGGCACTGCCGCAAAGGCTTTGCTTGATACCCACTCGGTATCCGTCAGTGGCGGGACGATTGCGCTGCACAACGACATGGGCGTGCCTCTTCGCGGCCTGGGTATTGGTTCAACACGGCTTCTGATCGCTGGACTGCAGCGCGAGGTCGCAGAGAAGTCTTCAATCCTTCTTGTCGACGAAGTTGAACATGGGCTCGAACCACATCGTATTGTGCGTCTGATAGGCTCGCTTGGGGCAAAAACAACACCTGCGCCGCAGCAGGTTTTCGCGACCTCCCATTCTCCTGTGGTTCTCAAAGAATTGGGTCATCATCAGCTTTTCGTAGTTAGGAAAAACGTGCACGGCTCGCATCATCCTTATGCGATTCCAGCAGACACTCAAGGAACGCTACGCGCGTTCCCGGAAGCGTTTCTTGCCCCATCGGTTTTACTATGTGAAGGTGCAACGGAGGTCGGCTTTATTCGCGGATTCGACCAATACTGTACCGCGCAGGGTCAAACATCTATGCAAGCCGCCGGCGTCGCTGTAGTCGACTGTGGCGGTGGTCATGCCGATCGACCGTATCAACGCGCCAAGGCGCTTATCGCACTCGGATATCGCACGGCAATATTTCGCGATGACGACGTAAGACCTTCGCAAGCGCTTCAGACCGAAGTGACCTCTCTCGGCGGGACCACTTTCACATGGTTTGATGGTCAGGATATTGAAAGCGCGATCGTGTTCAATGTAAGCGATCACATCCTTCTGCAGATGCTGGATTATGCGGTTTCTATCCACGGTATCGATCTGATCGCGGCGCATATCTCATCTGCATCTCAGGGGTCAGACAACCTTCAAAATATCCGCAACTTCCTCTTTTCACCGCAACATTCAAGCTCGCCTTTACAGCGAAACATTCTTGCTCGCGCCTGTAGCGGAAAAAATGCCTGGTTTAAGTCGGTCACGCACATGGAGCATGTCGCGCTTCACATCCTCGGTCCGAACCAGGGAGGGATCAACCCGGCGCTAACAAGTAAAATCAACGAGTTGTTAGGCTGGGCACAAACGACCTATGGATGAGGTAAATATCCTCCACTGCAACAGGGGCAGTCTCGCAGCGCCAGCGGGATGCGGCAAGACGCATCTCATTGCAACCAGCCTTCTAGCCCAGGGTCCCGTCAAGCCGGTTTTGATACTTACGCACACGAACGCCGGCGTTGCAGCTCTCCGTTCACGCCTGGACGCAGCCGGTGTTCCCCGGGGTCGATATCGCATCACGACGATAGACGGCTGGGCACTGCGGCTTGTTGGAACGTTTCCCGGACGCAGCGGCCTGGACCCACAAATTCTTTCCCTGAAATTCCCGGCAAATGACTATCCTGCTGTCCGGCAAGGTACCCTCAACATCTTGGAGGGAGGTCACCTCAGCGATGTTATACACGCTACCTATTCAAGGGTACTCGTCGACGAATATCAAGATTGCATTACGCAGCAGCATCAGATGGTTTGCCGGCTGGCCGATATCTTGCCCACATGCGTGCTGGGCGACGACATGCAAGCAATCTTCGGGTGGGGGACAAACGTCCTGGTCGGATGGGCCGAGGTTGAAAGGACTTTTCCGCCACTGCCTCCCATGAGCACACCTTGGCGCTGGAACAATGCAGGATGCTCGGCTTTCGGCCAATGGCTCCTTTGGGTTCGAGGGGCACTGACACGGGGAGAGCCAGTCGATCTGCGGCTCGCGCCGAGTGAGGTATCATGGGTGCAAATTACGGGGCCGGATGACGTTCAGGCGCTCACGCGTGCCGCATACACGTCATCGCCAGTCAATGGCGGAGGTGCGTTGATTGTCTGCGATAGCCGTGTCCCTCGGAGGCACAGAGATATCGCGAGCAGGGTGAGAGGAGCGGTCGTCGTCGAAAATGCAGATCTGTCCGATTTCATAAGGTTTGCGGAACATTTTGATTTCGCAGCCCCGGGAGCTGCGAATGCTCTGATCGATTTTGCCGGTGAAACGCTTACCGGTGTTGGACCAGCACAACTCAAGCAGCGTCTCACCACATTGCTCGCAGGTCGATCCCAGAAGGCGCCGACGGACGCCGAGATGGCAGCCGTCTCTTTTTCGAATAATCCGAACCCAAAGTCGGCTGCAGATTTCCTTGTAGAAATCAATCGACAAGCGGGGGTATCGCAGCTTCGACCGGCAATTTTGCGAGCATGTATCCAAGCTCTCAACGCCTCAAGATCAGCCGCGGAATTTCATGATATGGCGGTGCGCGCGCGCGAGCAGTCTAGAGTTCTTGGCAGAAGTGTTCCCAACCGCGCCGTCGGCAGCACTCTTCTATTAAAGGGTCTCGAGGCCGACGTATCCATCGTAATCGACACCGACGCGCTCGATGCTCGAAATCTCTACGTCGCGATGACCCGTGGCTCACGACGTCTTGTGATCTGTTCGACCAACCCTATCCTCACACGTTTTATGTGAGAGAATGATTAGAGCTTATCAATCGCCACCATCCGTTTGGCATCGCACCCACTGCAGTGAATAGGATCACAATGACAGTTCCGGTACAGCTCGCCATCGCAGTTGAAAATCTCTGGCGAATGCCGCCGCCCGGAACAGTTAGCCTTACGAAAACGCCGGCATTCATCAAACTCACGGAGGTGTGCGGAGAAATCTACGGTTTCCCGCATGCCGACTCCGCCCTTTCGAACGCACTACGGTCACTGGGAGCCCCTTACAATCTGCGAAGGGACTGTCGAGACAGAGCGTTGAATCCTGAATTGGCTGCGCTCAAACGTAAGCCCACGGTGAGGGCCGTCTTGCGAGGTTGAGGTGAACATCGGAAGTCCTAGTGCAAACACTAGGTGTAGTCCTATGACCAAGCATCCGATCGAAGTGATCACGTCTGTCGAGCGCCGTCGGCGCTGGTCTCGCGAGGACAAAGAGCGGCTGGTTGCCGCCTGCCTTGAGCCTGGTGCGGTTCTTTCCGAGATTGCGCGATCGGCCGGCATCCACGTGAGCCAGCTCTTTCGGTGGCGCAAGGAACTCTGCCGGATCGAAGAGCCGTCGCTTCAGGTGGCGAACACCTTGGTGCCCGTGATCGTGTCGGAGGCCGCGCCGACAGCCCGGCCCGCCGCCTTAGAAGCGCCAGCCCCATCGCAGTCGCGCCGGAAGCGTAGCGATGTGACGATTGAGCTGGGCCGCGGTCGTCGTGTACGTGTGGACAGCGACATCGACACGGAGGCACTTGGCCGTATTCTCGATTGTGTGCTGGCTCGGCGATGATCCCGGTTCCTGCTGGTGTGAAGGTCTGGTTGGCGACGGGCCATACAGACATGCGAAAGGGCTTTCCCGGTCTGTCACTGATGGTGCAGGAGACGTTGAAGCGTGATCCGATGTGCGGACACCTGTTCGTCTTCCGCGGTCGTGGCGGTGGCCTGATTAAGGTCATCTGGCATGATGGCCAGGGAGCCTGCCTGTTCACGAAGAAGCTGGAACGGGGACGCTTCATATGGCCGTCGGCGGCCGATGGGACGGTGGTGATTACCCCTGGGCAACTCGGCTATTTGCTGGAAGGTATCGACTGGCGGATGCCACAAAAGACCTGGCGACCGACCTCAGTTGGATGAGCAAAAACGCTGGAATGGCGGGGTCGAATATGATTCCATCAGTCCATGAACGATACGGCCGAACAGCTTCCCGACGACCTTGCCAGCGCACTTGCGGCCCTGGCGGCGGAGCGTGCCCGACGCATCACAGCCGAGGCAGCGACGGCGACCGCCAAGGCGGAGGCAGCCAGCGCAAAGGCGCTCGTATCGCACTCCGAGGCGCTGATTGCGCGGCTGAAGCTGGAGATCGAGAAGGTCCGCCGCGAGCTCTATGGCAGTCGCTCGGAGCGCAAAGCGCGGCTTCTCGAACAGATGGAACTGCAGCTCGAGGAGTTGGAGGCCGATGCTGGCGAAGATGAACTGGCAGCAGAGATCGCCGCCAATGCTTCGACCGTCAGGGCCTTCGAGCGCAAGCGACCTTCACGGAAACCGTTCCCTGAACATCTGCCGCGCGAACGTGTCGTTATCGCCACCCCAGCCAGTTGCCCCTGCTGTGGATCGGCCAAGCTGTCGAAGCTCGGTGAGGACATCACCGAGACCCTGGAAGTCATTCCGCGTCAGTGGAAGGTTATCCAGACAGTGCGGGAGAGGTTCTCCTGCCGCGAGTGCGAGAAGATCACCCAGCCGCCAGCACCCTTCCATGTGACACCCCGCGGCTTTGCCGGACCAAACTTGCTGGCTATGATCCTGTTCGAGAAGTTCGCCCAGCATCAGCCGCTGAACCGTCAGAGCGAGCGCTATGCCCGTGAGGGGATCGACCTCAGCCTTTCGACGCTTGCCGACCAGGTCGGCGCGTGTGCCGCGGCCTTGAAGCCAATCCATTCGTTGATCGAGGCCCATGTCCTGGCCGCCGAGCGACTGCATGGCGACGACACGACCGTGCCGATCCTGGCAAAGGGAAAGACCGATACGGGCCGCATCTGGACCTATGTCCGGGATGACCGGCCATTTGGCGGGCTGTCACCGCCTGCGGCTTTGTTCTACGCATCGCGAGACCGGCGACAGGAGCATCCCGAACGCCACCTGAAGACCTTTTCCGGCATTCTGCAGGCGGATGCCTATGGCGGCTACAATTCGCTGTTCAAGCTCGATCGCGATCCCGCGCCTCTGCGACAAGCACTTTGCTGGGCACATTCACGCCGCAAGTTCTTCGTGCTGGCCGACATCGCCGCGAATGCCAAACGTGGTAGCAAAGCCGCGCCGATCTCACCAATGGCGCTGGAGGCCGTCAAACGGATCGATGCCCTGTTCGATATCGAACGGGAGATCAACGGTCTTACTGCCGAGCAGCGCTTAGAGCGCCGCCGCAAAGACAGCCAGCCACTCGCCGAAGAACTGCATGATTGGCTGCAAATCGAGCGGGCAAAACTGTCGCGCAGTTCTCCTGTCTCTGAGCCGATCGACTACATGCTGAAGCGCTGGGATGGCTTCACGTCATTCCTCGACGATGGCAGGATTTGCATGACGAACAACGCCGCCGAACGAGCGCTCAGAGGCTTTGCACTCGGCAGGAAGTCATGGCTGTTTGCCGGATCGGATCGTGGTGCTGATCGTGCAGCCTTCATGGCCACGCTGATCATCACGGCCAAGCTCAATGACATCGACCCACAGGCCTGGCTGGCGGATGTCCTCGCCAACATTGCCGACACGCCGATCAGCAGGCTGGAGCAATTGCTGCCGTGGAACTGGAAACCGACGCAAACAGCAGCCGTTGCGGCATAGGATCAACGATGGATCGCAAAGCCGACCGAGCTATCATTCGGAAAACATTGCTCACCGAGTGGGACCCCATCGGGGTCTCGGACATTCCAGAAGCGCAAGACGAATACGATGCCTATGCCGATACCGTCTTTGGCATGCTGGCCAACCAAACCGCCTCAGTTGATGCCATCGCGCAGTATCTCTTCAGGATCGCGACCGAGCACATGGGGCTCTCACACCCAGAACTTACAGAGCGCTGCGATAAGGCTGCCAAAGCTATCGTGGAACTTCAGTCAGGCCGCTGAAGCTGGAAACCATCAGCGCCAACCGCGGTAGTCACCGGATGCTTACGCTCAAACTGCATGAAGCAATGACAAACCAGACGGTTCGCCGGCGCCATCTGTGTCCCCTCGATTTGTGCGATGAACTTCCATCAATCCGGTTCGGAAACAGCGTGGTTGGAGAATTTAGCGAATTGGAACTGGCGGAGCTATTGGACGTGCCAAGGCTCGCGCGATTCTACCCCACGTATAAACCGCCGGTACGCCAACTCACGCAATTTCGCTGGCTGGTCGTCGAGGAGTATGTCGCAGTTGACCCAAGGCCGGAAGCACGGGCCCTGCCCATTCTATTCGTCGATCTCAGCCAGGACTTCGGCGAGATCGATCCCCATCTCGGGCGCTTTCCGCCTGTAGTCGAGGCTGCGATTTTCTTTCTGCTGCTTGCACCTTGGGAAGATTGGGCCGTCTATCCTGAAGTGAACTGGCGCGCCTTCCGTCTTCCGTGGCTTCATACCGTTGACGACGATCTTTTTGTAAGGCCGATGGCACCCCCGAGCCCCGACACCCTCTCCCTGCAGCCGGACATCGCTTATGACCAATATGGCGATGAGGTGGAAATAGAACGCCCGACCGTCAACAACCTAGAGGACGAGGCAAGGACTAATTTCAAGCGCCTGAACGAGAGCCTCTGGCAAAATGTCCTACACGCTCGCGCTAGCACCTTGTTCGAGACGCCGATCGTACATTTCATTGTCCGAGCTTTTCTGGCCGACGGTATGGACGAAGTCATGGCCCATATGACCGCCATCGAGGCGGGCCTGGGATTGGAGATGGATCACAGGAGAGGCCTACGACCCAAACCTGACGCGCATCGGAATGTTTGCGCATCTGACAGAGCCGCAGCAAGGCTGGCCGCGCTCCTGAACGACGCCAATGCAGCAATTGCTTATCGCGAGCTGTTTGAGTTACGTAGCAGTTATGTCCATGGAAGGGCGGGTTTAGCGAAAATACCTACCCCCATGCGCCTGAGCGCCAGACGTCTCGCGCGAAGAATGACGGAGGCGCTCGTCGCACAAGCGCCTGCCGGGTCAGCCACACGTGTCCAAATTCTCAGCGAGCTGCTAGATCGAGGTGCGCCACTTTTGTGAGTTTCCTGCCGTCGACCCTAGCGAGAGCATCAGTCAAGCGGCGACTGCCATGACTATAAAAAATCATGGCATCCGTCATTAAACCCACTACAACAATCCCCATGCCCGAAACCTCCCCCTCCCCGTCATCTCGCGCAAGCCCAGCTCGAAAACGATCCGTCGCGCCGCCTGCGGCGTGACCTCGAGCGTCTTCGCCACCATCCCGGCCGACACCAATGGCTTCGACATCACGAGTTCAACGAGTTCCGGTAACTTCGAGGAGGTGCGGCGCCCCTCAAGTTTTCGATCCATCATCGTTTTCGCCAGCATCAGCCGATGATGCTCTTTCATGCCGATCTCGGCGGCCGCCAAAAAACTGTGGGCGATTGCCAGCAACCGAACCTCACAACTGCGATGCCGGCGCCGATCGACCGGAATGGTTTTGAGGCCGATATTGATCGCGGCGAGATGACCGCCGGTGGTGACGCCGGCCTGGCGCAAGATCGCAGCGCAAAACAGCCGGCCGAGCCAGGGCGCATGCTCCAGGACCAAAATTTCGTTCCAGGCATCGAGGGCGATAATCGCCTGCAGCATCGCCGGCAGATCTTCGGCCTGGCGCAGCACGCCGCGCCATTCGTCGAGCCGCGCGTCCTCGTCCCAGTCGAGATCATAGATCATCGGATCCTTCTCGGGACGGCTGGCCGTCGCACGGCTGCCGGCGCTGGTGGGCCGCGTTGCGTTGTCGATCGCCGCTTCCGACCGGGCCAGCACCGCATCGATATCCGCGAAATCTACGCCCGAGAGATTTTCGACGGTATCGTCATCCTCCCCCTCCCCTTCCGGATCAGCCATAAGCGTGGGGCGCGTGGCGCCGGTTGTCGTCGCCTCGTCCCCGCCGCCCGACCCTATCTCCGAGGTTTTCCGTAGCGAGCGGATGCCGTCGGCGGAGAGCGCCCAATCCACAGATTGGCCGGCGATCCGCCGTCGAATGCGCAGCACGTCCCGGGCGATCGTCAACTCGTGGGTTGGCGTGCGGGTATCGCGAAACGCGTCGTGGAGGACGAGGTCTTCGAGGTGGACGAGTTCGCCGTCGATCCACAACGAGGCGCAAGCGTCGGCGAAATTCTGCCGCTCGAGGAAGCCCATGCCGACCGGCGATCGGGCCAAACGTTCGTCGAGACGAGTCAACGCGACGGCCGCCTCAAAAGCGGGCCCCATCAAGTTTGAAATGCTGATTTTTGCGAGATTGTAAGCCATTGAAATCATGGTAAATGATTTGCTAAAGGAACTCTATATGATAATTGTGGTTCCTCACATGGTATGATTGCGGGTTGGTGTGCTAACCATCGATAAGTACCAATTATCGATGGTAGTTGATTTCGCGGCGCAAATCGAGGAAAATCGGGGCAAATCACGGTGCCAGCGGCTGCCGAAACCCGCGATTCTGGAGCCTATCGTGCCTAAAGCGAAGACATCACACACGTCCGTCGAGCGCCGCGCCGAGGAGCTCGATACCATCGCGTCCGTTTTGCCGCTCGAACGCCGCGACGAGCTTGCCGAGCTGTTGACCGATGATGACATCGAGACGCTGCGGCATCTCGTTAATCAGGGAATGGGCGACAATACGCTGAGGGCCCTGACGTCTGATCTTGCCTACCTGGAGGCCTGGGGTCTCGCTGCCACCGGACAGTCCCTGCCCTGGCCGGCGCCCGAGGCGTTGCTGCTCAAATTCGTAGCCCATCATCTGTGGGATCCGGAAAAGCGCGCAAGTGACCCCAACCACGGCATGCCCGATGATGTCGACAAAAATCTAAGGCGTCAGGGTTTCCTGAAATCCGTCGGCCCGCACGCGCCTGACACGGTACGGCGCCGGCTGGCCAGCTGGTCGACATTGAGTAAGTGGCGCGGCCTTACGGGTGCCTTCGCCTCCCCTGCTCTTAAGTCAGCCATTCGTCTGGCCGTGCGCGCCGTTCCGCGAACCCGTGCGCGCAAGAGCGCAAAGGCCGTCACTGGCGACGTTCTGGCAAAGCTACTGGCGACGTGCGAGTCAGACAGCCTGCGCGATCTACGCGACAAAGCAATCCTGTTGGTCGCCTTTGCTTCCGGCGGCCGTCGACGCAGCGAGATCGCCAGGCTACGCGTCGAGCAGCTGACAGTCGAGCCACCGATCGAGGTGAACGACGGTCCTCCCCTCCCCTCACTTGCCATCCATCTTGGTCGAACCAAAACGACGACAGGCGAGCAGGACGATGTCGTCTATCTCACAGGCCGACCTATCGAGGCGCTGAACGCCTGGCTGGCGGCCGCAAAGATCGAAAAGGGCAGCGTGTTTCGGGGAATTGGGCGATGGGGCACCGTTTCACGGCGTGCGCTCGATCCGCAGTCGGTCAATGCGATCCTGAAGCAGCGGGCACAGATGGCCGGGCTAGACAGTGGGGAGTTTTCGGCGCACGGGTTACGATCGGGATATTTGACGGAGGCCGCCAATCGCGGAATTCCCCTTCTCGAGGCGATGGAGCAGTCCAGACACCGGTCGATGCAGCAGGCTTCCAGCTACTATAACAACGCCACACGGCGAAGCGGACGTGCGGCATGCATTCTGTAATGGCGCTCATGTGTAGCATCAGACGCCCCGGCTTTTGGGAACTGGTTGCACAGTCAATCGGTCTCGTTGACGACATAGGCAGGGTCGGAAAACCTGCTTCTCTGACGTTCTCCACAGGCTGGCATGGCCTCCTCTGCCTCAGTCGATGATCGATACGTGCAGAAGCAAGGCAGCCTTCACCAGAGACGATCAAAGAGAGTGCGCCCAGTTGGCGCCTCAGACGATTACCCGCAATGGAAAACCGAGCTTGGTTGTTGTTTCTGCAGAAGAGCGGCTGACGAAAACTACTCACAGGGGATCGCTTGAGGAATTTCTGTCGGCATCACCCTATGCGGCGCCGACTTGGATACCGAGAGACAAGACGACGAGCCCCGTGACCTGTCCTTGAGAGACTTCTGCTCGATACGAATGTTCTGTCGGAAGTTACAGAGCCTCGCCCTGATGAAGGGTGTCTGAAGCGCCTTCAGAGGCTGGACGTGGATCGAACCTTAATCAGCATCGTCTCTATTGCTGAAATTCGCCGCGGTGTCGCGCTGATGGATAACGGGTGGCGCCTTGGACGAATGGCTCACGAATAATCTGCCTCAACGCTTAAGAAAACAGGATTATTCCGGTGGCAGGTCATGTCGCCTTCGCCTGGGGCGATCTGATGACGCTTGCCAAGCGAAATGGTCGCGATGGCTTGATCGCTGCTACAGCCTTCGCTCACCCATTGACCCTTGCGACGCGAAACATCAAGGATTTAGAAGGCTTCGGAATACAAATCAGTGATCAGTGGGTGGACTGATCTGGCCGTTGCTTTTCGATTGAAAGGGCTGGACTGAATGCTCTCCTACAAAATGCTCAGGAATCACGCCGTAATCTTCTTATTGCTGACCACACGCCCATTATCTGGCTGTATGAAGTCATCCATCACGTGAATGAGCACTCGCGAATTGTGAAAGGCAAGCAAGGCTCGTTCCTTGGGTTGGCCCACGATGTATGCCGAGCACAAGAGCGGCAGCGTGAAATTATTCAGCCGCCTAAACATTTTTGAAGAAATCGGCGTCCGATATGGCGTTCGGATCCTCTGGCCTGTCCTTTGGCTGCAGCATAGGCTGTTGAGGCGATCTCTCGCGTTTCTCGACGATAGAGCTAAGAGCCAAACTATCACTTATGCGTTGGATGCCGTCATCGATGATGCGTTGCGCGAGGATTTTGGTACGCAGGCAGGTATATCATCGATCTCCGACAGCACCTTAGTCCAGCACAGCCTGCAGTATTTGAGATGATCGACCCAAGGGGATATTTTCTTCGTGGACGAAAGGGCAACGGAAGGCCGGCTTTGCGCTGCTCATTTCGAGTTTCGATCAGATCTGTGACCGCTTCTACCCAATTCCATTTAAGAACAGCGAAAAGAACCTGCTATCTTCAGGAAAATTTGCAGTCTGGAAAAAATCAGGAGCGGGATCCGACAAACGGTCTCTACCCTCGTGACCGCCCTCCTCTGCCGACAGGCAGAAATCTCTCTGCTGTCCCTCCAGATAAGCACGCTTTCTGAAGTTCTCCCCATTCCAATTTTAGTAGGTATTTCCGCTGCAGATGCCCCGCTACCAAGGGGAATATTTCGAGAGCAAATAATGGGCGCAGCGAGGATTCGATCGTTCTGGTGGTTCTGGTAGTCAAATTCCTCACTTGCCATGTGCTTGGGATATTCTGATGAGCTCCCTTGGCTGGCCAATAAGTCTTTCAAACGGCACAGATCGTCGAAGCGCGGCGTCCTTTTTCGGTACATCGGCAATCCGATCGATACGTTCGCTAAACAAGTCTGTTTTTTGACCGTTCTTTTGCGCCGTCGTGTAGTTGGCGCCAAAGCTGATTATTGAGCGCACGCAAGTAGCTTTCATGGCGGCAAAGGCTGCATCAACCTGACAAAAATGCAGCCTTTTCAAGAGAAGCGCCAGGAGCCAATCAACGCGGTGTAGACGGCTCCGGAAAAGGCTAGACTTCGTCGGACGTTTTCCTCGGCTAGACCCCGGTGCCCGGCCTTTAACAATTTTGCCCGGGTCAAAACTGGTTTATTACCCTGCCAGGCTCGCTCCCTGGGAGCCGGGACGGGCGACAACGGCTTTCATGCGCCCTGAACCGCAAAGCCGGCTCGAAGCCGCAGCCAGAAGGACTGACGCGACAAGAGGCGACTTTTTGTCCGCTGATATCGGTGAACGGACAGAATTGATCCGGACGGTACAAGCGGGGAAGGCGTGAGCGCGTCATCGATGGTTTAGCGACAGTTGACGTCCCAGGACCAATCGGAAAACCTTGTCAGCTGACAAGGTTTTTAAGACGCGGCTCTGGAAACTGATCGGCTCTTCTATTGGGGAAGTCGAGATACCAGATCATCTGTTGCCGCGAACGCTAAGTTCGCGCAGCTACCAGTGCCAGCGGTTTACGACGCTCGCTACCGACAACCTTGTCAGCTGACAAGGTTTGCAGTCCCCCATCAACTTCAACGGTCAACAGTCATACCAAGGCCAAGGCAGGCGCAGGGGGCAGGGGGAGGTTGATCTCATGCAAAACCCTCACCGCACTCAGACGACCTACACCAAGAGACAATATCCAATTGAGCAGGGCAGGGACGTGGACAACCGGCATTCCTGATGCATTTACATCCGAGCCCCTAAGCTGCCGCAACAGACGGATCTGATTGTGCTGTGACAGAATGTGCACTTCAGTGTGAGGATAACCTCTGCTGCTCGATCCCTCGACCCAAGGTCACCAACAGCGCGCGTAGGAACGGAAACTATGAAATCTGACCGCCGAGGTAAAATGGACATGAATACGGCGAGGGGGCGAGGGGGCGAGGGGGCGAGAGGGCGAGAGGGCGAGAGGGCTGCGACCACCATATTCTTCTAGGCCACTAACCTGATTTCGTAATTCGTTTAGCCTCCCGCCTAATGGCCGCCAAGTTCGATTGCCCAAACCCTGAACCAAAGCAAGGACTGGTGAACTGTCGTGGCGATCGGACGGCGAGCCATAGGGCGCCGCTGAGCGGGGCAGGGGGAGTCCGACAAAGGCTTCTTTAAAACTGTTCGGCTACCCGCTGAAGAATTTTCCGGGACTTCATATTGAGCGTTGTCAGATGAACCAGCGGATCGATGTCGCCAACCAATGGAACCTCTACCGATATCGTGGCATGGCCAACAACTTTGTTTAGCAATTGGCTCAACCCCAATATGCCATCACCTGGCGCCAACCGTCCTGCACGGGCCTCGGTCATCATGTTTTCTGGACGCTTGGGTGCCGGCCCTACTACGTCACAGAGTTGCACGTGCCGTACGATATCAGTTTTGATCTCGTCAATGTTTCCGCCATTTCGAAAAAAGTGAATGGCGTCGACCAAGACACCTGCATTGTCTTGGCCGGACGCCGTGACCAGCGCACCAGCCTTGCTGTAGGTGTTGATAGTGCGCCAACCCATGTTCTCAACGTCGACAGCCAGCCCATATCGTGCGGCAAGCTGGCAGAACTCCGTCAAATTGCCGATTAGCCGTTGCAAGTCGCCATCGTCGCCGCATGCGGACAGGCGCTTGGCTCCAATATCGGCGGCGCCGGCAACGATGTGTTCGACGAGGGCAGCGTTAAATTCCGGGCCGATAATGAAAAACTCGATATCAAAAACGTTGATGCCTTCGCTGTCGAGTAGAGTTCGAAACTCCATTGCATCCCTGCTGCCCTGCGGCAGCTTGTAATAGGGTGCCCCAGGGAAAGCGGGATGCAGCCGAAGCCCTACGGAATTGAAGCCTGCGACTGCAGCATGCCTGACGAACTGCTGGGGCGGCAGTTGGATCGCAGAGAAATGGGCGATGCCGACGGGCGACTCTTTCACCGCATCGGTCATCGCACAACTCCGGTACGAGCCAAATGATCAAGCAGGTTAGCGCCGGTGCGATGGATGTGCTGACGAAGCTTGTCAGTCGCGTAATCGCTGTCTCTCGCCACAGCGCCCTGAGCGATTTCACTATGCTCCTGGCTGACATTTCGATCGCCTGAAGTCTGGGTCAGGAATTTTCTGCGATATCGATCATTTAGATTGAGTAGGGTCCTGCAGAACTGCAGGAGAAGCGGCTTTCCGCAGTCCGAAATAAGGGTTAGATGGAAGTCGCGATGCGCCATCTCCCAATATTCGAGAGTTTCCGGCTTGTTCGCATCGCGGTCGGCACGGTTGAGCTTGTGAAGCGCGCGCATGACATTGCTCTCCCACTCCGCGTCACCGAGCCTAATCGACTCTTTCAACGCGAAAACCTCCAACTCCTCGCGAAGACTCGTGATCTCTTCCAGATTTGCCAGTGATACTGGCGCGACCCGGTAGCCGCGATTGTCTTCAAACTCTACCAGCCCGTCGGAAATCAAGCGCGCAAGCCCTTCGCGCAAGGGGCTGAGGCTCACATTGAATGACTGTCGCGCCTTGTCGAGATTGATCTTGCTGCCAGCCTCCAGCCCTCCGGAAATAATTGCTTCGCGCAGCCGGAATGCTAGTTGGCTTCCAATCGTATTCTTGCCGTCATCGGCAAAGTCACCATTTCCAGCTTGCTCGCTGGGTGCGTCGGGTGAGGCACTCTGTCGCTTCATAAAACCTCCCACGCGAATGTCGCGCTTGGTTGATGGGCGATATTATAAACGATTATTCTTGTCAACGAATTTGGAGTTTTCCATCATCGTTTGACCGGACAATTCAGAATATCGAGAAAAAAACGCCGATATCGGCTATTTATCTCACAATTTTGTAATTTCACAAATCCCGACGCTGGGGGCGTTGATGAGCGCTTGACAGATAATCGATTATTTACGTATCACTCGAGCGTTGGGAGGTAACGATGGTGATTAAATCTGAAAGAGCCTTAACGCCCGCCGTGATTGCGGCCATGGGCCAGACCTCTGATCCAAGGATGCGGGACATCCTGATGGCGCTGGTGAAACATCTCCATGCTTTCGTTCGCGAAGTGCGGCTGACCGAGGTGGAATTCCGGGAAGCGACTGCTATTCTCAACGAGATCGGCCAAATGCAAACCGACAGTCATAACGAATTTGTCCTCATGTCCGGCTCACTTGGCGTTTCGTCCCTTGTCTGCCTGCTCAATAACGGTGACAAGGGGCAAACAGAGACTTCACAGTCGCTTCTTGGACCATTTTGGCGCCTGAATTCTCCAAGAGTTGAAAACGGCGGCACGATCATCCGGTCCTACACGCCTGGTACCCCGCTTTTCGTCCATGCTCGTGTAATCGATCGCGAAGGCAATCCGATATCAGGTGCCGAAGTCGACGTCTGGCACGCATCCCCTGTCGGTCTTTATGAGAACCAGGATCCGGATCAGGCGGAGATGAACTTGCGCGGCAAATTCACGACGGACGGGGAGGGACGTTTCTGGTTCCAGACAGTCAAGATGATTGGTTATCCCATCCCCGTCGATGGAGTCGTCGGACGCATGCTCAAGGCTCAGGGCCGTCATCCTTTTCGACCGGCACATTTGCACGCGCTGATCTTCAAGCGGGGTTATAAGACGCTGATTTCGCAGGTTTTCGATCCGAGCGATCCGAATATCGAATCCGACGTTCAGTTTGGCGTGACTGCGGCACTTACCGGCGATTTCATTCGCCACGACGAACCGCATCCAACCAACCGAGACATTCAGGCGCCGTGGTTCTCGCTCGACTACACTTATGTCATGGAAGCAGGCGAGGCGCTCTTGCCGCGCCCGCCAATCAAATAACGTTATTTGGAGCCGGATAATGATTACCGAGGAACAACGCCTGTCAGCAGCCAGGGCCATCCTGGAGGCCGAAACCACGCGGACCCCCATTGTCCAACCCAGCAAAACTTATCCCGAGCTCGAAATTGAGGATGCGTATCGCATTCAGGCGCTTTGGGCCGAGTTGCGTGTGTCGCGCGGCGCGCGGATTGTCGGTCACAAAATAGGTCTGACGTCTCGCGCCATGCAAATGGCATCCAAGATGACCGAGCCGGATTATGGGGTGATCCTGGATGATGCGCTCTACAATGATGGCGCGCAAATTAATGCGGATTTGTTCATCAAGCCGCGTCTGGAAGTCGAGTTGGCGTTCGTAATGGGTGAAGACCTGGAAGGAGCGGGCACCCGTATCTATGACGTCATGCGCGCGACGGAGTTCATTCTGCCTGCGCTCGAGATCATCGATTACAGAACCGAAGTTCCGCGTGCGATTACCGACACAATCGCCGACAATGCAGCCTTCGGAGCAATCGTCGTGGGTGGGCGGGTGATCCGCCCGTTTGATATCGACATACGCTGGGTCGGAGCAACTCTGTCGAAAAACGGCATTATCGAAGAGTCCGGGGTTTCAGCCGCGATCATGGGTCATCCGGCCGCCGGCGTTGCATGGCTGGTCAACAAACTTCATGCCGTCGGCGGCGGCTTGAAAAAAGGTCAGATCGTCCTTGCGGGCTCATTTACGAGACCGGTCGACATCATAAAGGGCGATGTCATTCAGGCTGATTATGGGCCAGTTGGCTCGATCGGCGTCTCTTTTACGTGAGGTAGAGATGGATCTTCCAGTCAATAAATTTAAAGCAAAACTGCAGGTCGGGCAAAGCCAGATAGGACTTTGGTGCGGGCTTCCAGGGAGCTACGCTGCCGAAATCGTGGCGCCAGCCGGCTTCGATTGGCTGTTGTTTGATACTGAACATTCCCCCAGCGACGTGCTGACCGTACTGCCACAATTGCAGGCGATCGCCGCCTACGATGTCGCCCCGGTGGTGCGCCCGGCTGTCAACGATCCAGTGCTGATCAAGCGATTCCTAGATATTGGTGTACAATCTCTTCTAATCCCCTTTGTTCAAAATGCAGACGAAGCGAAAGCCGCGGTGGAAGCAACCCGCTATCCACCGAAAGGAATTCGAGGCGTTTCGGCCCTTACGCGTGCCACACGTTTCGGCAGGGTAAAGAATTATGCCCAGCAGGCGGAGGGGGAGATTTGCGTTCTCGTTCAAGTCGAAACGCGGGAAGCTATTACTCATATCGAGGCCATGGCATCGGTCGAAGGGGTGGACGGGATATTTATCGGCCCGGCGGATCTCGCAGCCAGTTTCGGCTATCCGGGACAACCAGGCCACCCGGAAGTGGTCGAGGCGATTGAAAATACGATCGCACTACTCAAACGGCTCGGAAAGCCGGCAGGAATACTCACGCCTGACGAGAAATTCGCGGCACGTTGCATGGAATTGGGAACGCTGTTCACTGCCGTCGGTGTCGATGTCGCATTGCTGGCGCGCGGATCAGAAGCACTGGCGGCCAGGTTTTCGAAACAGTTGTAGACATGCGAGCTTCCGGGCACATCGTCACCGAACTTGCGCCTATGGGCGTGAACCGATTGGCATGTGAGAGCGATGCGGCCATCCGATCCAAACGCGTGCCAACTCGCATTCGAGGCCGAGACCGGTCCGACCGTATCGGTGTCAACAGTCTTTCCATCCGGCCTGATAGCCAGCATGCACCTGCGCGCGGCGGCGTGTCGCTCCTGATTGAGGAGCCCTGTATCACGTTAGCAGCCGGCACAAAGGAGGCGAGGCTGCGTCAAAAAGACCATGCCTGTCGATCTTGTAATTGAGTTGTTAAAGGAGCATTTCGGGTGGGTCCTATGCAAAAGCACAGACAATTCCAAGCAACAGACTGGAAGTACTCGAAATGGCTGACCTGGAATGGGTAGACTTTTTCCCAATAGTTTTCTTGCCGTTCAAAATTATCGTACTGGGCATCGGCATGTACTACGCCATCAAGTGGCATCACGATCAGGCTAAGAAAGATAACGAGGCCAAAGGAAACTGAGCGCCGACAGGTGTCAACCTGCTTCAATCCACATTCGTTTGGAAGCAGAATGGACCTTCTTCAAAGCCGCCTCGACGAAACGTAGGGGGCGATTTGCGTAGCAGGAGATCGAGCATAGACCTCGCCTCACGCACCTGGCCCAATAGATTATCCGCAAGCCCTTATCCATGCACTTATTTGACCAGCCCCGCCCGTAACAAGGTTGGGGCTGAACTAATTTCTCTCGACCGGGCGTCTCGGACGGTAAAGTCGAGGCATAGTTTGAGAAACGTAGCGGGTAAGCGCGGCTTAAAGCAGTGGCACGCAAGTCGTGAAGCTTACTTGCTCAGCGTTTGCGCGATAAGATCGAGACGTCATCTTCGCACTTATTGAATCGGATAATCCGTCAGCTGCCATCATGGTCGACGAACGGATCGTTTTTGCAGCTCTTCGCTTGAGCGCCCGTTAACAAAATATGTTTAGGGCAAGTGGTTAGCTGTCGATCGCTGCCTCTTGAATGGAGAGCTGCAGATTTTGGTGCTGAGCGATAGACGGGCTTGCAATAGCTCATTTATGGCAATAATTATGAGTTATAGAGAGGGATTCTATAACTCATGGAATGGAACTGGCAAAACACTGATTGGCCAAACTTCAGGTGCGACACCGCAAGCCTGGTACCGCTGGAGCAGAAATTCCTGCAATCAGCCGGAGAGGTTATCGGTGCTGTCCGGCATTTCAACGAGGACGACAGCAACCAACTTCGCATTGAGTTGCTGAGCGACGACGCGGTCAAGACCTCAGAGATTGAGGGGGAATTTCTGGACCGCGTGAGTGTCCAGTCGTCACTCCGCCGACAGTTCGGGCTAAACACTGATGATAGACAGATCCGCCCCCAAGAGCGGGGGATCGCCGAGATGATGGCAGATGTCTATCGAAGTTGGCATGGGCCGCTGCGTCATGAGGGACTGTTCCACTGGCATTCTGAATAGCCCCAAGATTTGTAGACGCCTTCTTTCCTAATTTTGAGGCAAGAAGAGCATCATGAGCAAATCGAATTTCAGCGAAGAGTTTAAGCGC
>NZ_VIUP01000017.1:0-51880 GCF_007828365.1 Rhizobium sp. SJZ105 | reverse complement strand
GCCGAAAAATCCTCCGTTCTCCCTGGCATCCACGTCGGCATAAGTGGGGAATTTTACTTCGGCACTTCTGGGGAAAATTCACGCGGTATTGACACAGCTCACCGGACGCTCACGCTAAGGGCATACCCCATAGCACGGAAAAGCCGGTTAGATCAGCCGACTTCGTCTATGACGCCGATGAAGGCACGACGATGACTCCAGATCGCTTTCGTCGACGGTGGGGAAAATTTGCGACCATTATTCCCGACGCCACCGGGTCAGCAAAGACCGCGATAATCATAGTGTCGAGCCGCAGCAGAACCCCGGCGAGACCCCTCCAGACTTTCCTCAACTATCCTGATCTTCTCTTCGTTCGTCCAATCCCGACGACGGCCAAGATCATCGGCAGCGAGAACCTCAACGGGTGAAATGATTGTAGAGGATGACATAAGCCATGGAGTTAAGGACAATCATCGAAATCGGGCAGACAGCCCTAGGTGGAGGCATACCTTTGAAGCGCCAAGATTCGTTTCCGTCTCGACGGTTTCGCAATGGTGGGTCAGACGGTCGAGTAGTGCTGTCGTCATTTTGGCATCACCGAACACCGATAGCCATTCACCGAATGCCGGGTTCGTCGTGACGATAGTAGGGGTGCGCTCATAGAGCCCGCTGATCAGGTGGAATTGAAGCTGACCGCCCGTTTTCAAAGATGTTCAAGACGGAAGCTGTGAGCTTCATCGTGACATTATCTAGTAGAGGGTCTCGAGCGCCAGGCAATGGCGCTAGAGATTGAACGAGATCCATCATGGGGAATATTGCCTCCACGATTTGAGACGATCAGCGATAGCGTCCAATTCACAAACTAATCTAGAATAGTCCTCATTGCCGACCGCGTATCTTTTTCCCTGAACGACGGTGTCAGTTATTCTTGTAAATATTAGTCGCGTTTGTTCCGATTGCTTTACGTTGATGCGAGATGGATTTACGCTAGAGACATACTTCGACAATGCGGCCACTGCGAGCTGTGTATGAAGGTATCGCCTATACCCCGTGTGGGACAGATCATTGTAAGCAAAAGCTGAATTGAGCATGGAACCTTGATCCCCCCCAGAAGCGCCTTCCGCCTGGATGAAGGTATCCGTCAAGACTGCAAAATGCGCGTTTAGGCGTGAAACCTCGACTTCTTGGAACGAGTTGATCTTCCCGTACGCAATGCGTATTGCGTTGAATGTGAGCTCAGAAGCGTCTTTTCTGCGATTTGCAGAGATCATGATTTTTGCAGTCTCTGCCATTGCTTCAACATAAATTATCAGATTATTTTTCGGGTAAGCAATGTGATTTGGTTTTTTTCTAAAATATTCGACCAGAGATTTCCAATCCTCTATTCCGTATTTGACGTCCACATAGAGGCTATCAAGCTCTGGGCGTGTACAGCCATTATTGATAGCAAACTCGACGCTGGAATTTGCGTCGTCCAAAGCCGGAGTGGATATCTCCAATGCTGTGCGTGCAAAAAGACAATGAGCGTCCGGATTTTTTTATTTTCCTGTAAAATCAGTTTCGCTTTATCGAATGCGTCTTGCGGGCGGCTGTTCTTCAGTAGTCCGATAACTGCGTGGATACTTTGCGCTAGGCTCGCAGGTGTCTTGTTCCTTTCTTTCTTGATCCTTGCGCAATCGCGCTCGATATTTAGAGAGGTCTGACCGAGCTTTTCCTTAAGAGGAGCGATTACAGACACGAGTTCGCTCGAAGCTGAGAACGTTGGCACAATCCCTTTATTGTCAACTGTTGATACGAGGTGGAATTTCTGGAGTTCACCAGTTAGGTCGTTGAAGCGGCGAACTGGAAACATTAGAGCTTCTGATAACTCGGATATACTCGCCTTTTCTAGTCGAATTATCGCCAGCAGGGTCGATGCGGCGTGATGAGAAAGCATTTGAAGCTCTCTGGAGAAAGCAAACTCTCTAATGTCCTCGCCAAGCGAACCTGTCCATTTAGTGGGCAGCGTTTTCGGGTCTTCACCCAATGATATCAGCCGGATCATTGATGACGCGAACAGGGGAGATCCTGAAGAAACCCGAAAATAATCATCCACCAACGAATTTTTCAGTTTTGCAACTCTGAACTGAGTAGAGACATTGTCCACGTGCTGGTCAAATGCAGATTTGTGCAAGCCGCTAATCTTCATCACGGCCGTCGGCGATAACCCTTGGTCTAGCCGCGATGTGATAAGAGCCCGTGAAGGATGATGTTCTCGCCCAACGGTTCTGAGTATCAAGTTGTTGATTTCGGATACACAAAGCCTCTGTTCAACTTCAGACAAGCTATCAATATCGTCGATAACGAACAGCGTAGGGCACATTGCCAAACAATCCAAAAGAAGGTCTTGGAGCTCTGTGACAGTTGCATCTTCGTCGCTGGCACCTTCACCAACAAAGTCTGTTAGCATTCGATTCAAAAGTGATAGAGTGTCTGTGTAGTCGTACTTGGTCATATCAACCATTGCACCACGAAGAGCTGCAAAAGTTCGACGCTTGGCACTATACCATAATATTTTTTCAATTCCGGGATACTTAAAGTCGACTACTTCCTGTACAAATTGTCTTGCGAGAGCGGTTTTTCCTAGTCCACCTATACCGGTAATCATCCTCGTCGGATAATGCGGGCTGGAAAGCCAAGACCGAAGCTGAGATAGCTCCTCTTCGCGCCCGACAAATTGAACAAGTTCCGCATCAGGCGACGGCAAATGGTGTTTGATTGCGCCACTTCGTTTTTCTGTTTGAGCAATACCAAAAACTCTGTCAGACAAAAGGAGCTTCCAGTCTGATATCTCCTTGTTCGCCGGTCGACACTTATCGTCGGCTCTTATATAGATGTCTCCGACTGAATAAGGCTTTTGCGATCCTAGCCCCGATGGAGTCTTGATAAACCGAACGGGATCTAAATGGGCAGGCCGCTTTGGTATGTGTAACAGCACAATCCTCGCTCCGGACGTCCTGTGCACTTGAGCAAAACATTTGAATGATCCACTTGTGTAAGCAGATATCAGGTCATTGAGCTCCGAAGCATCAACAATTTCATTCGTTCCGACGAGGGGGCTATCTTTCTTTTCATCAATTCCCGATATAATGTATCCACCATATCCGTTGTGAAACGAGACGACGTCCTTAAGTAACTCGTGGTACTTGAGTTTCTTGTCGGTTTGCTCGAGATTCTCACCAATGATTTCGCGTTTGTAGTCCCACATTTCGGATTCTGTACCCAACGGGATTCCGTTGGGTATTATTGTGTCGATGACTTTTCTTCCGATGTCTTCCTCCACGATCATTTTACTGACTGAGGTCTTTATACTTGATATGGAGTTGCTGATCATCAACGGCCCTTCGCACGAAATCTAAATTGTCTGCAAAGCAGAGTTGTTATTCGTCTTATCGACGCCAGCCGGGTTTCGTCAATCATTCATAAAGCGATGACCAGATTGCCACAAAACTTCAACAAATAATGGTGCAACTTGATGCGAAATCCTTGAGGCAGGTTGGGTCAATCGCCGGATTGTGGAAACCTGAATGCGACAAGTACTGCTTCGCACCTGGACGGTTCGTGGTTAACTGTCATCAGACCTTAAATCGCTTTATGATAGAATTCCATTGTGATTCAGACGGATAGCGTCTGTGACTACTGTGTCACCGGTCCATTTCCAATCAAGGCGAGAAGGTCGGAACCGATAGCGGATGTTGATAGATTGGGTTTCAGAGCTTGTTTGCTAGCCGATCGCCAATCTGCGGCTGATTATGAAGACTGCACTACGAAGTCTGCTTGAGCCGGCATGCCGCCACTCCTTCAATTGATATCTTCAGCATAGTCACCCGGCAGGACGACGAGACGGTTGATCCTCACAGGCATGCCCCAAAATGGCTGTGCGATAGGATCATTCGGGCGCTCGTTCTTTCCTGTTCGCCGCTGGGGTGGGACTGTTTTTCTCGAGGACGTCGAAGTCCCTGTGGTTTCTCAAACGTAACAATAGCGTCGATCCGCTCCTATGGCACTGATTTTGAGATTATTATCAATGATATAGGTGGTTTGACGAAGTAAGCTTTGAATCGGTTTTGTCAGGTGTAGGGAGGACGTTGAAAGTCCTCCCTCCTGTCATACGCAATTTTAACTGTTACCGACCGGCTAGCCGCCAAAGGCACGTGCGACAGTGCTCCCAAGCCTTCGGGCTGCGGATGCTACCGGCCGATGCTCAATTTCAGAAACGGCGACAGGACGACGGAGAGGCTCGCCAGAGGTGCGGGTCTTGTCTACATTAAACTGTGCGATTAGCCGGTGCAGTTCGCCCGCTTCCGTTGCCAGTTCATGACTTGCAGCGGTCTGCTCTTCCACCATAGCTGCATTTTTTTGCGTAGCCTGATCAATGTTGTTAACAGCTTCGCTAATTTCCTTCAGGCCTGTTGATTGTTCTCGCGATGAGCGAACGATAGCCGCTACGTTCTGATCGATCTCTTGGACTTGGTTTATGATTTCGAGCAGAGCGGTCCCCGTCTCGCCAACGAGTTCAACGCCGATGTTGACGTGATCTCCGGACCTTGAAATTAGTGCCTTGATTTCACGGGCGGCGCCTGCCGACCTTTGAGCAAGCTCCCGCACCTCTTGAGCGACGACGGCAAAGCCTTTACCCGCTTCTCCGGCTCGCGCCGCTTCCACACCGGCATTCAACGCGAGAAGGTTGGTCTGGAACGCGATCTCGTCGATCACTGTTATGATGTTCGAGATTTCACGTGCAGAGCTCTCGATACCAGTCATAGCAGCGATGGCGCGCTTGACGACGTCTCCAGATTTCTCCGCGCCGTATCGCGTCTGCTCAACGAGAACGCCAGCATCCTCAGCACGTCGTGTTGCATCCTTAAGCGAACTGGAAATTTCCTCAAGTGCTGCGGCAGTTTCCTCGACAGAAGCGGCCTGCTGCTCTGTGCGTTTAGCAAGGTCGTCGGAGGCGGTTCTGATCTCGGAGGAACCGGCGCGGATTACGCTCGCAGTGTTTCCGACTGATGCCAAAGTAGTCCGAAGTTTAGCCACCGACGTGTTGAAGTCATGTCGCAACTGGTCTAGCGAGCCTGCAAATGCCTGATCGATACTGTGGGTCATATCACCATCAGCGAGCTTGTTAAGGCCTTCACCGAGCGCTTCAACTGCAGCGCGCGTCTGGCCCTCGCGCTCCTCCGCCTCCTCTACGCGTTGGCGGCGTTCCTTTTCCGTAAGCGCACGATCGCGCTCTGCCTCCTGCTCCAATCGGTTTTTGGCGACAGACGCATCACGCAAAACGGAAAGGGAGCGCGCCATTTCGCCAATCTCATCGTTGAATGCCGACTGCGACAAGTCGACATCAGTCTTTCCACGAGCGATATCGCTCGTCGCAAGTATCACACTTTCAAGACGCTTCCGGATACGCGACGCGAGGTACCAGCCGACGACAATCATCAAACCTGCAGCAACTGCGATGATCATTATGGAAGCGATGGCCAGAGACCTAACCTTCGAGAAGACAACTGCCTTTGGAACGCTCGCGACAATGAACCAGGTCTCATCTGCAGCAAGTGGTACCGTAACAGCAACGGAAATAAAGGGAGTGCCTTCGCGATCCTTTATCTCGTAGGCTTTGCCTGGATTGGAAATCATGTCTTGCCAGGACTTTGTGTCCAATCCGGACTCTGCCAAAGCCTTCCCGAGGGTCTCTTTGTCAGGATGGCTTATCACATTCCCCTTGGGGCTTAGTAAGGCGACATAGCCTGCTCCGAGCGGCTTCAGTTGAGCAACCTCGCCAGTTAAAGCCTCAAGCGAACTATCGATCCCAACGCTGCCCACGAATTTTCCATCAATTGAAATGGGGGTCACGAATGATGTCATCGTGACCATCTTGTTTCCAATCTTGTAAGCGTAGGGCTCGGTCAGCAAATCCTTGCCGGATGCCTTGGGTACAAGATAGAAGTCACCTGCACCGGGTTTGTCGTAGTCTGCGACCGCTGAAAGATCAACTTGCCCATCGCCTCGGCTCACATAGGGAACGTAGCGACCGGTATCGTCGTGCCCTGGCTTGTTGCGAAATTCCGCGTCCTTTTTGTCAAAGGCATTAGGCTCCCAGATCAGCCCAATTCCGACGACGAAGCTGTTGTCCGTCAGGAGCTTCCGCATGATTTGGGTCGTGTCTTCGCGGCTTGGATGTTCCATCGACGACGCCAAGGACGCTACGGTGGAGCTGATATTCCAGCCAAGTTCGGTGACTCTCGCAAAATGGGTTTCAATCTTTCCGGCGCTTGCGTGGGCCGCTCCGATCAGCTCCGACACTGAACGCTCTTCCACAGCTCGATATGACATCCAAAGTAGGATGCTCGCGGTGGCGACGGTGGTCGCTACCCCCGCGGCAACCAGTGCGAGCATGTTTCGAGCAATTGCTGTTTTGGGCACTAACATCACATTTTCCTCAACTAATGTAGCAGCCGCCCCGTCACTATTGCTGATAACAGCGTGATGGGAGCATCTACTATAATGCTGAGCAAAATTGAATAAAATCTGGTAAATTATGTAATATTATTTTTGAAAAACGAGAATATCTCAGATATCTACGTCAATTCCCGCGAAAAACTTCAATAAGTTTTTCGCGCCGAGATATTATACTTCTACTACATCTGCGTAGGCCTAAGGCAGGGCAGATAAATCGGAGATCTACTATTAGGTAGCCCCACAATTTTCTGCTCTGCCTTTGGACTATTCAACACGTTCAAGCGGTACGCCTGGAATTACTGCCTGATCTTACATATCGAAAGAAAGGGTGAGTGCAAATCGGTCACCGCAGGCGTTCGTCATCGACGTCACAGTAAAGCATTTGCCGGTCGAACCATTATCCAATGTGCTGCCCCAATAACGGAAGTCAAGGGTAGCGCTTTTATAAGTAATACCCAGTCCGATGTTCCAGACTGTGAAATCGGGTAAATCAATATCCGGTATGGAAGCACTTTTAAGATCGGTTGTGCCGAGCTTCTGTCGTCCGATTTCTCCAGAAGCGAACCAGGACGTATCTTCGAGTTGTAGAAGTGGGGGCAGAATCAGTTTGGCGTTTGCGGAAATGTAGGTCTCCGAAGCGCCAGTTCCCACGTAGTCAGGGGAGTAAGCAAGCGTACCGCCAATGGAAAGTGCCTCGTTTATTGCGAAGGTTGGTTTCGCTGCAAACTCCCACATATCCATATCTGTCGCTGGTAGTCCGCCGCCGAGCGCCCCGACGCCGATTTGTCCGGGATACGTATAATATGTTGCTCCGACATCCATGGTCAGGCCGTCCCACGTGTGGCGGACACCTGCGAAATAATCAAGTTCCGCTGCGGGGTCGGACAAACCCCAAGGGGATGATGGAAAGCTTACACTCGAAAGAAAAAACCCCCCGTAGAACCAATCGAAGGCTCGGCCCTCTACATAACCTTGGACCGCTGGCTTCCCGTCGCTTTGAGTTTGCCCACGGAACATGTAGTCTGTCGTAAATTTGACCCCGTATCCTACGCTGAAAGGGGAGGGAGTCTCAGGTACCTTGTTCTCTGCATTCGCATTGGCAACGTCCGCTGCAAGACTTTGTTCGGGAACAGAAATGTAAAGCGCGGAAACCAGACACGCGCCGACAGACATCCGGCAAAGTTTGGAGGCCGAGAACGGCTTTCGCCAGGCTGCGCCTTTCCCCAAACTTACGTCGGTGTGCGAACGATTAATTGCTGCTGTATCGTACAATTTGAGCCCCTCATCTTATGATTGATTGGCGTCGGTGAATAATATTCTCCTGCGCTCAAAGTACATTTTCTCCTGAACCATGTTGTGTCAATGAAATATGCATCATTCGAAATCTATAAAATGTGACTAAGTAATTAAATTACAAAACAATTTCTGTAATTATGTAAATATTTACAAACCATGGTATTTTTATAGCAAAATTCGCTTTGAATGAGATGATATTCATACTCAGGACAAAGTAACGAGTTGCGATATTGGCTAGGGCTGGCGATCGATGACGGAGCTTGACGAGGTAGCTAACTCTCAACTTTGTCAGTTTGTTGGGTAGAAGGATGATGGCATCGTCTGATTCGCTGAGGCTGGCAAAAGCTGATGTCCAATTGGGGGCTCAGACCTCGCAGCGCACTCTTTCCTTTGACAGAGCCGACAGCAGACCCCTATCGGCGTAGCGGCGGTCGGTACAGATCGGTCAGAAAAATAAACGGATTGCTTGGCGTACCTTGCTTCACAAACGAGAGCTACAGCGTGGCGAGTACGCGGCCTATTGTAGGCGCCTCCACCGCGGGTGACTGTACGTGCGATGGAAAAGAAGCGCCTCTCCTCATCAATCTCCAGCCATTGAGTGACAACACTGTCCGGGAAGGAAAATGCGTCGTGAATGTTCCAAAGCGGACAAGTGCCGCCATGGCGGGAAACTGGAAATATGTCTGTATTAATGCACTTCGAAACGGTGCCTGCTTTATCCACCCGCATGAAAAAAAACGGAACACGTTCCTTGCCGGGTCTCTGGAGCGTTGTGAGCCTGTGCGCAGTTTGTTCAAAATTTGTGCCGAACTGCACCGAAAGCGCCTCCACATCATAACGCCTCTCGTCTGTTGCTACGGCGAACTCCGCGTAAGGCATCAAAAGCGCGGTTGCGAAGTAAGCAGTTAACGCCTTTATTCCCCGGCGAATTGTTGTCTGGCTATCAAAACTCGCCTCTGCGAGCGCTTCGTGGATAAGGTGCTCCACTTCCAAAGTGGCCAATTGACACGCGAGTTCGAAGTTTCGGCCCGCAACGTCAAGAGTATCGCTGAGCATTATCTCCTTTTGTCCCACATCAAGGTGGTGGTTGGACCCGGCTAGATTGGTCGAACAGGTCCGTCTTATCTCGAGACCGTGGCGCGACTTAATGTACTGCTGAAGCCCCCCTGCTTGCCTTATGGTTGCCGACAAACGTTCTGCCGCCTCGTCCAGTCGAGGAAAGTAGTTTCGTTTTGCGGAAATAAAGTCCTGAACAGCCAAGACGGGATCAGCAACATTATAAAACTGCTCTGATGAGCAATTGTGCAATCCATCGGCCGAGGGATATATTTTGTCCCTATAAGCGTTGTGGAGACGAACGAGCGCCTCCGCGAGATTGGGGAAATTTCGGGTCACGTCGACAACTTCCAGATTGTCGACGTTTAGATCGTTGAGAATTGGATCTTGAAATACATAACGTAACTGGTCGAAAACTTCGTCGCCAATGCTACTGGAGAAGCTAGAAAAATCGATCTTGTAAACGCGGGCCAACCTCAGGAGGATATCTGCGGTTACGGGACGTTGGTTCCGCTCCATTAATGCAATGTAGGATGGCGAGATCTCAAGATCGCGCGCCATTTGCACCTGGGTGAGACCGCGCTCACGTCGCAGGTGTCGCAGGCGCGAACCTAGATAGATAGCCGGCTCTTTCATGCTCAACCACCCTTGCCAATGCCGACGGTGTGCGGCGTCTATCGAACGGATGCCTCAAGTCAGTCGGGCATACAACGAACTGTCACATGCAAACAGAAGAATTCTTGCGCTACGAGCGCTCTGCCCACAATTTCAGAGGCGGCCCAGAACATGGTCCATAACCTCGAAAAGATAGTCCGCGTTTGACTGAGAAAACGGCATCGGAGGTCGGATTTTAAAAAGGTTTTCCTTCCTTCCAATCAAACCCATTATGACGCCATTTTCCCGCATCAGATTAGTGGCTCGCTTTGCGAGCTTCGGATCGGCCTCCAGGCGCTCACCGGGGCGGATGAATTCGGCTCCAAAGAAAAGCCCAGCACCACGAATGTCTCCAAGGAAGCCAAATTTCCTGGCAAGCGCGCGCATTTTGTTTTTTGAATAGACGCCAACCGACCGTGCGTTCTCGATCAGCCTCTCACGTTCAATCACGTCAAGAACTGCCAGCCCCGCCGCACATGAAACGGGATTTCCTCCAAAGGTGTTGAAATAGAGGTTTTTGGTTCTGAAGGCGTGCATGATCTCGGAAGTCGTGACGACACCTCCGATGGGATGGCCGTTGCCCATAGGCTTGCCCATCGTTGCAATGTCCGGCACGAAGCCCGAATATTGGTGGCCCCACATTCCGGCGCCGGTGCGACCGAAGCCTGCTTGCACTTCGTCCGCAATGACGACGCCTCCGGCGGCTCTAACCTTTGTCGCGATGCTTTCCAGGAAGCCCGCAGGTAGATCCGGAAAGCCTTCATTGGCGAAGATCGGGCAGAGCAAGATAGCTGCTACACCGTGGCCAGCATCCTGCAGAGAAGCAATTGCGGCATCGAGATGCTGAAGCACGCGGGTTGCCATGTCTTCTTTGCTGACTTCCCCTGGCTGTAGATGGTAGCTATCTGGGGCGGGGATTGTTCTAAGAAAGGTGCTGAAGCCATCTTCGCGCGGTAGAAGGGTGGCTAGTTCCATTACGGCGGTCGTATTTCCGTGGTAGGTAAAGTCAGTAACGATAATGCCGTGATTGCCCGTGGCGGTACGCGCCATTCTGAGTGCGACGTCGTTCGCTTCACTTCCTGTGCACGTGAAGAGAATGGTAGAAAGCGAACGGTGATATGTTGCAGTCAGGCGCTCAGCGTAGTCCAGAATGGTATCATGCAGATAGCGGGTGTGCGTATTGAGCGTAGATGCTTGCCGAGTGATGGCATCAACAACGTGCGGGTGGCAATGTCCGACGTGCGGTACATTATTGTAGGCATCAAGATATCTCCGGCCGTTCGCGTCGTAGAGCCACACCCCTTCGCCGCGAACGAAATGGACCGGTTCCTCGTAGAATGTAGGATTATTCGGTCCGAGCAGACGTTCTCTTCTCGCCATCATCAACTGTGTCCTCGACGATGTCATGTTCTGGAAAGCATTCATTTTTGACCTCAACAGGGACAGGCAGTTATGAAAAGATGACTTGAATGTCGGTAAACTCGTTCAACCCTTCGGTTGAAAATTCAACACCGTAGCCGGAAGTTTTCGTGCCGCCGAAGGGCACATTTGGTTGAATCGCGCCATGCTTGTTGATCCAAACGGACCCGCACTCTAGCCGGGACGCGACTTCAGCGGCCTTTTGAAGGTCACGCGACCAGACAGAACCGCCCAGACCGTTAGGGTTGTCGTTCGCCATCGCTATCGCTTCATCGACATCGCGATACTTGATGATCGGCAGTACCGGACCGAACTGCTCCTCGTCGACCAGACGCGTGCCGTTCTCAAGGTCTGCGACCAGCGTGATCGGATAGAAATATCCGGGGCCCTTGCGGTTGTTTTCGCCGCCAACCAGGATCCTGCCACCGTCGAGCTTTGCCTGCTCGACAAGTTCAACGATCTTGTCGAGTTGTCGCTTGTTCTGCACAGGTCCAAGCAGGTTTTCTTCCAGGAGCCCATCGCCAACCGGAACCCGCTTGGCGAGATCAGCTAGCTTAGTGCAGACGTCATCGTAAACGGATTCGTGGACATAAAGCCGCTTCAGAGCCGCGCAAGTCTGACCGCCGTTGAGAAACGCACCCCAAAACAGGTTCTCGACAATCTGCTCCGGAATGACGTCTGGCAAAACGATTCCTGCGTCGTTGCCACCCATCTCCAGCGTCAGGCGCTTCATGGTGGCAGCGGCGGTCTTCATGATCTTCTGGCCTGTGGCACAGGATCCCGTGAAAACAATTTTCCGAATTGACTTATGGGAGGAGATTGCCGCCCCGAGATGATCCTCGCCCGCAATGCAGTTGACCACACCGGGGGGAAGTACCTCGTTGATAAGCTCAACTAGTCTCAGCGTTGAGAGGGGCGTGAAAGGCGACGGTTTGATGACAACTGTGTTACCCGTTCGTATCGCTGGCAGAATATGCCAGATAGCAGTGAGAACGGGATAATTCCAAGGGGTAATGGATCCCACAACGCCAAGCGGCTTGCGCAAAAGCTCAATTTTACCGTCGCTGTTGTCTTGCAGGACTTCGATCGGGGTGTCTAGTGTTGCCGTGTGACGGGCCCACACTACGGCGCCACCGACCTCCCAACGGGAACCATTCCCACTAAGTGGCTTACCTTGTTCACGGGTAATGAGTTGTGCAAGTTCTTCAGCGTTGTCCTCGATTTTCTGCGCGACTGCTCGACACGCATTAGCTCGCTGTTCGGAAGTCAACTTGCTCCACGTTTCAAAAGCGTCTTCAGCGGCTTTTACAGCGAGATCCAGATGTTCGACGGTCGCTTTCGGGGCCATCCCGACAACGCCGGCAGATGCAGGATTCCTGACTTCCATATGCGTATACGTCGGCACGGTCTTACCGGCAATTATCAAAGCATAGGTCTTCAATGTGATTGTCCTTCAATACAACCGATGCAAACGCACGTCGAGGCGGCACGACCGGCTATTGCGTTTCCAAAATTTTCTCAGCCGCGATCGAAGAAACAATTCTTCGCAACGCGGCAATGAGAGACTCTTTTTTCCCCGGTTCTTCGCTGACGATCCTGGCCGCCTCTCGCATAGAACCCACAATCAATTCAGCCAAAGCGGTGCATTGTTCCTCGCTGGCGGAATCCCCAAGTGTTTCCTTGAGATCCGACGCAACGAAGATGATGAATTGCTTTGAAGCGAGACCCACCACAGGCGTGAGAACAGGCCGCAACTCGGGGCTGAGAACGCTGTAGAACCGACCGTAAGTCGGAACTTCAGAAAGCTTCAGCAACGCTTCCGCCATCGCCACGATCCGCTTACCCGGATCAGAGCTTTTTGCCCGGACCTCTTTGGTTGTCTTCAACAGCCGTCCGGTAATGTCGGCGTATATCTCGCGATAGATGTCATTGAGTCCGTCGGGAAAATAGACATAGACAGTACCTTTCGAGATGCCGCCGAGCTCCGCGATCTTGTCGATCGAAGTTCCCGCGAAACCATCATCGTTGAAGACTTCCAACGTTGCGTCTAGGATTTCCTGCCTCGTTCGAAGCTTGTTTCTCTCCCGCAGCGACAGCCGTTCTGAACTTTTTGCCATGGATGCACCCTTTTCGAATTCGAATTGAATCGTACAGATAGTTCACTAATCGTACGTTCATACAAAAATCCGCCCTGCAAATGCAAATATCGAACTGCGTTGCCTTGCGGGGTGCGAACCCAGACTATCTTTCGACTTGCGACAGGAAGCCGCCGAAAGCGTTGCTGCCAATACGGCCAACTATGCGACCCCAGATATCTCTCATGAACCCGGTGTAATCGTAATCGTCGTTCATGTCCGCGGCAGCTAACGCTACTGCGAAAAGCGAAAACTGGTGGTGATCAGCTGCGACAGACAGCAGTTCCGTTCTGGCTCTCAGCTTTGGATCAAACTGACCGAAATAGGACTCGATCAACTTGTCGACCTGCTTCGGGTTAAACCCTTCAAATGTGGCAATCAGCCCAAGATCATAGCAGCGGTCGCTATTGCCTGAGAGATCATAGTCGATAAACCGGATTGTACCGTCGGCCTGGCGTAGGATGTTGGCACTGTAGAGGTCATTGTGGCTCGGAACGAAGTCGCGTGGTCGAAGATCTAGAGCTTTTTCGATGCGGTTGATCGTTTTACGAATTTCTTTGTAATCATCGGGCAATGCCACTCCCTTTCGCTCAGCAGACGCCAAGATCACGCGTGCCTCGGCGAAGGGGTTGAAATCCCGCTTAAAACACATGCCGCTGTCGTGCAGGCTCCGTGCGCGTTTCGCTACAAGATGAAGCATGTCAGGATCTTTCACATCCACCGGTGTTCCTGGAAGAAATTCCAGAAGAATGCCAAGAGGATCGTCAACGATCGCAATGACGGGTGCCCCGATGCCAAATTTCCCTGCCTCGACAGTGTTAAGTAAAGGCACTGCGCTCGGTGGGATGACGCCCAGCCCTTCCCAATCACAGTTCCAAAGTTTCAGAACTGCCTGATTGTTGTTGCCATTGGTAATAATGAAGTTTTTGTGCGCGCCGCCACCTGAAATCCAGCTCCAGGTTGCCTTGCCGTCGTCCCAGCCAGGTACCTTCGAAAGCGCGCTTGCGACGCGCTCGGCGAAAGCTGAAATTTCTTGAACATTGTTGTCTGTAGACATTGTTCTAGTTCCCATTGTTTTTTTTCTGCGTGTTTTCGAGACGACAGCTATTCGATCAAGTCTCCTGTCCTGTCGCTCCCCAGTCTATCGCGCACCGCCAGTCTCTCATTTCTCGAAGTTAATCGATAGGCGTTTACACGGTTTAAAATTCATGTCATAAACTGAATTCATAGTCAATAAACGAACTATGAGTTCAGAAAAAGAGCTCCACTGTCGAAATGAGGGGAAGTCATCGGCACTTAAAATTGGCCGCCCAAGGGCCAAGCCGATGCTCTGCGTCCCTGCTGTGAAAAGGGAAAACAATGGCGACCGAAATTCCTAAAGATGCGCAAGTGGTAATTATCGGCGGCGGGGTGCATGGCTGCTCTGTTGCGTATCACCTTGCCAAACAAGGTTGGACCGATGTGGTCCTGCTTGAGCGTAAGCAATTGACCAGTGGTACGACATGGCATGCAGCCGGCCTCGTCGGTCGTCTGCGCGGCGATGCTCTTTCAACCGAGTTTGCGTCCTATGGCACCGAAATCATCGAAGAGTTGGAGCGAGAAACCGGCCAGACCACTGGCTTTCGCCAGACCGGCTCGGTCACTGTCGCACGGCATCCCGACCGTATGCGCCAGCTCCGCAGGCAAGTTGATTATGCGCGCATTTTCAATATTGAGGCCTACGAAATAGGCTTGGACGAGATTCAGGAGCGGTACCCTCTCGTAAGCCTCGACGGCATCGTGGGCGGCACCTGGATCCCGAGCAACGGCTCCATCAACCCTGTGGACCTAACCAATGCGCTGGCAAAGGGCGCTCGTGGTCGCGGCGTAAAGATATTCGAAAACACTAAAGTCGAAGAGATCGTCGTCGAAGGTGGTCGTGTCACCGGGGTTCGCACCGACAAGGGCGAGATTCGGTGCGAAGCGGTCGTCAATACATCGGGAATGTGGGCACGTGAACTGGGTCGACGCAATAACGTCGAGATCCCTCTACACGCCTGCGCTCATTATTACCTCGTCACGGAAGCCATTCCCGATCTTCCGAAGAACCTTCCGGTGTTGCGCTCGTATGACGATGCGACATACTTCAAGGAAGACGCAGGAAAGCTTCTGGTTGGCTTTGGTCACAGGATCGTTGTGCCTTACGGGGAAACTGGCATTCCGGAAGACTTCAGCTTTGATTCGCTCCCCTTCGTTGAAGAGCACGTCATGGACGTCATGGAAGAGGCTCTTGAGCGCGTTCCGGTCTTGCAGTCTGTTGGTATCCGCACCTTCTTCAATGGTCCCGAAAGCTTCACGCACGATGGCCGCGCAACGATCGGCGAGGCGCCGAACGTTAAAGGCTATTTCATCCTGGCCGGTGTGAACTCCACAGGGATACAGTGCGGGGCCGGTGCAGGTCGGGCCCTTGCCGAATGGATTATAAACGGCCGTCCAATGCGTGATCTTAGCGCAGTCGATCCTGCCCGAATGGAAGCATTCCAGTCCGGCGATCTTTACCTACAGCAGAGAGCGCCGGAGACTTTGGCGCTTTCCTACGCATTGCATTATCCGCATCAGCAGCGCGAAACTGCCAGAAACATCCGCAGAACGCCTCTACATCACGCGCTCAAGGCTCAGGGTGCCTACTTCGGTGAATCGCTGGGGTGGGAGCGCCCAGCTTGGTACGGTCCTGCGGGATCCGATCCGAAGCCGGAACACTCCTTTGGAAGGACAAAATCTTTCGAGTATTCCTTGGCCGAGCAGAAGGCAGCACGTGAAGCCGTCGCTATTATCGACTACTCGCCGATGGGCAAGACCGAGGTCGAGGGCAAGGACGCCGAGGCATTCCTCCAGCGTCTGTGCACAAACAACATGGCCGTCGCACCCGGGAGACTCGCCTATACCCTCATGCTGAACGAAGCAGGCGGTGTGGAAAGCGATATGACCGTGGGGCGAATGTCGGCTGAACGCTTCATTGTGACCAGCGCGACCGGCCGTCGGCGGCGGGACCTTAATCGTCTTCTGGCCCACATCCGTCCGGGCGAGGATGTGCGGGTTCGCGACGTGACGACCGCCTCTGCAGCACTTTCCATCATGGGGCCGAACTCCCGCGCGCTGCTCTCCGAACTGTCTGGCGCGGATCTGTCAAATGAGGCGTTTCCGTTCAACTCGGCCAAGACAATCCGCATCGGCTATGCAGAGGTCTGGATTCAGCGTCTCTCGTATAGCGGCGAACTAGGCTACGAAATCTACATGTCGCCGGATGTTGCCGAGCATGTGTTCGAGACGATCATTGCGCTTCAGGGCAAGTACGGCATCAAGCTGCTTGGAACCGAAGCTCTGAACGCTCTGCGTATCGACAAAGGTTATCTCCACTGGGGTACTGATATGGCTTACATGGAATCGCCACATCAGCTTGGTGTCGATTTCCTCTGCAAGACGAAGAAGGAGATCCCCTTCATCGGACGCGATGCATACGTTGCGCGCAAGAGCGAAGCCAAGGGTCCGTATCTTTATTCGATCATGCTCAACGATCCGGAACCAATGTTGTTCGGACGCGAGCCTGTGCTGCGCAACGGCGAGGTCGTGGGTTCGATCACCAGTGCGGCCTATAGCTATATATTCGGCAAGGCAACGGCGCTTGGGTTGCTCGATTTCCAGAACGGCCCGGTTGATAGCTCCTATGTCAATGCGACCGAGTTCCAGGTACTTGTCGAAGGCAGTGCGGTCAGCGCCACTGTGAGCAAGCGCGCCTTCTACGATCCCGAGAACAAGAAAGTCATGTCGTAAAATTCAGCGCGGCATGGCGCTCGATGATCAGTTCCATGCCGCCGCGATCCGCTATTTTGGAAGGATCCTCCATTGAAAGTTCTTGTGCCTGTAAAGCGCGTCGTTGATTACAACGTGAAAATCCGCGTCCATGCTGATGGTTCCGGTGTTGATCTTGCAAACGTGAAGATGTCGATGAACCCGTTTGACGAAATCTCCGTCGAAGCTGCGGTTCGCCTTAAAGAAGAGGGAAAGGCCGAAGAGATAGTCGTCGTTTCGATCGGCCCCGCAAAATCTGAGGAAACGCTTCGTACGGCTTTGGCGATGGGCGCAGACCGCGCGGTTCTCATCGAGACTGACGAAGTTGTCGAGCCGCTCGCCGTCGCAAAGCTGCTGAAAGCGATTGCCGACGCAGAGAAACCTGGTCTGATCATTGTCGGGAAGCAGGCTATCGACGATGACTCTAACCAGACAGGTCAGATGCTGGCTGCCTTGTTGGGAGCCGCACAAGCTACCTTCGCTTCGAAGATCGAAGTGGAAGGCGCCGCTGCCAAGGTCACTCGGGAAGTGGACGGGGGCCTGCAAACGATCGAGGTCAAGCTCCCTGCCGTAGTCACGACGGATCTTCGCCTCAATGAGCCGCGATACGCACCGCTGCCCAATATCATGAAGGCCAAGAAGAAGCCGCTCGAGAAGAAATCCCCGGCGGACTTCGGAGTTGATCTCGTCCCACGCATTAAAGTCTTGAAGACGGAAGAGCCGAGCGGCCGCAAGTCCGGCATCAAGGTCAAAAGCGTTGCCGAGCTTGTGGAAAAGCTCAAAACCGAAGCCGGCGTTCTGTAAGGAGATTACAACATGGCCATTCTTCTTTTGGCAGATCACGATAACGCAACTGTTTCCGACCAGACAGCCAAGGCGCTGACTGCAGCCCTGGCGATCGCTCCTGATGTGCATGTGCTAGTTGCAGGCACGGGCGCACGGGCAGCCGCTGATCAGGCCGCGCAGCTTTCAGGGGTTTCGAAGGTTTTGCTAGCCGACGACGCATGTTTTGCCGGGAATTTGGCAGAGCCAATTGCAGATGTCATTGTCTCGCTTGCCTCATCGTATGATGCGATCGTTTCGGCCGCGACCTCAGTCGGCAAAAACGTGCTACCGCGTGTCGCTGCATTGCTAGACGTTGCACAGATCTCTGAAGTCATTGAGGTGGTTGCCCCCGACACGTTCAAGCGTCCCATCTACGCTGGCAACGCCATCCAGACAGTTCAATCCACCGATGCGATAAAGGTCCTCACAGTCCGAAGCGCAGCATTTCTCCCTGCCTCCCAAGGCCCAGCTGCTGCCGTCGAGCTCGTCTCGGCGGCAGCTTTTTCCTCCTCCATATCCACCTTCGTTAGCGATGCTCTTTCGTCTTCGGAGCGGCCGGATCTCACGTCAGCCAAGATTGTCATATCGGGCGGTCGAGCGCTTGGTTCGTCGGAGAAATTCCAAGAGGTGATTCTTCCTGTCGCTGACAAGCTTGGTGCAGCGGTCGGCGCATCACGCGCGGCCGTTGATGCCGGCTATGCGCCGAACGATTGGCAGGTTGGTCAGACTGGCAAGGTGGTCGCGCCGCAGCTTTACATCGCGTGCGGAATTTCCGGAGCCATTCAGCACCTGGCAGGCATGAAAGATTCGAAAGTCATCGTGGCCATTAACAAGGATGAGGACGCGCCGATCTTCCAAGTCGCCGATTACGGCCTCGTTGCAGATCTATTTGAAGCCTTACCCGATCTCGAGAAGGCACTGTGACGGTCACATAGCAGTACGTTCGTAGCACCTTGAAGTAAGAGATAATCATGAAATCCCACGTTTTAACAATAACTTGCACGTCAAAGCGCGGTATAGTAGCTGCGATAACGACTTATCTGGCCGAACTCGGGTGCAATATCGTAGATTCGTCGCAATTTGACGACTTGGAGACAGGTCTCTTTTTTATGCGTCTAACCTTTCTCTCGCAGGAAGGCGCGGCTGGAAAAGACATCATCTCCGGCTTTGCCGACGTGGCGAAGCCATTCGATATGACTTATCGATTCCATGATAGCGATGAGCGGATGAAGGTTTTGCTCATGGTGTCGCGTTTCGGACACTGCCTCAACGACCTTCTCTATCGCTGGCAGATCGGCGCCCTGCCGATCGATATCGTCGGGGTGGTATCCAATCACTTTGATTATCAGAAAGTCGTGGTCAATCATGACATTCCATTCCACCACATTCCCGTAACGAAGGCCAACAAGCCTGAGGCGGAAGCCCGCATCATGGACGTGGTCGAGCAGACAGGAACCGAACTCATCGTTCTCGCACGCTACATGCAGATCCTTTCGGATCAGATGTGCCAGAAGATGTCTGGGAAAATAATTAACATCCATCACTCCTTCTTGCCGAGCTTCAAGGGGGCCAATCCGTACAAGCAAGCTTATCAGCGGGGCGTGAAGCTGATTGGTGCGACTGCTCACTACGTGACGGCCGAACTCGATGAAGGCCCGATCATCGAACAGGATGTAGCGAGGATTACCCACGCCCAGTCGGCGGATGATTACGTGTCAATCGGTCGCGACGTGGAGAGCCAAGTTCTCGCGCGCGCGGTTCATGCTCATATTCATCACCGAACCTTCCTCAATGGAAACAAGACCATCGTGTTCCCGGCCAGTCCAGGTTCGTACAAGTCCGAAAGAATGGGTTGAGGAATGACGGCTATCGTTATAGACGGCAAACAGACTGCTGCGTCCATTATCGCAATTGTGAAATCCGCGGCTGTCGGCTTGGAGAGCGATGCCAAGGTTAAGCCAGGGCTTGCGGTGGTCATCGTTGGCGACGATCCGGCAAGTCATACCTATGTCACCTCGAAGAGCCGGATGGCGAGCGAATGTGGATTCAATTCCATTCAGCATACATTACCGGAGAAGGTCACGCAGGAAGAGCTTTCGCGCCTCGTTGAGACGCTGAACCAAGATATCAGCATTCACGGTATCCTCGTCCAATTGCCGTTGCCAAAGCACCTTGATCCTGAGCCCATAATTCAGTCGATCCGTCCACAAAAGGACGTGGACGGTTTGCACGTCGTCAATGCGGGAAAAGTTGCGACAGGTGATCTCGATGGGGGGCTGGTATCCTGCACGCCTGCAGGGGCGATGGTATTCGTTCGTCGCATTCATGGCGATGACCTTTCCGGCCTCAACGCGGTCGTCATCGGAAGATCGAACCTTTTCGGAAAGCCGATGTCGGCGCTGCTCCTCGCGGCGAATGCGACGGTCACGACCGCTCATTCTCGCACGAGGGACTTGCCATCGGTTTGCCGTAACGCTGACATCCTAGTCGCCGCTGTGGGAAGACCTGAGATGGTAAAGGCGGATTGGGTAAAGCCGGGTGCGACGATCATTGATGTCGGGATTAATCGTACATTCGTGTCGGAAGGCAAGTCTCGTTTGGTGGGCGATGTCGCCTTCGCCGAATGTGGTGAAGTGGCCGGAGCGATAACGCCGGTTCCCGGCGGCGTCGGACCCATGACTATTGCAATGCTTATGGCGAACACTGTGATCGCCGCCTATCGGGCCGAGAGCAGGACTCCGCCGAAGTTCTAGTGCGGTATGCAGGCCACATCTGAGAACCATCGCGAACACGCGATGAGTAGCGGGGGGAGTGAAAGATGAGATCCAATCGAAAGAAGAGTGTCATGAAGCAGTATCAAGCTACTATTGGCGGGAAGTCGGTTTCTGCGGATTCAGACTTCACGGTCCTGAATCCGGCAAATGGGAAAGAGGTTGGTCGCGCTCCGAACATGGGGCAGAAGGAGCTCGATGCTGCTGTGTCTGCTGCAAAGGCCGCCTTTATCTCTTGGTCGTCTCAAAGCGACGCTGCTCTGCAGACGGCTTGCGCGGCTGTGGCGGAGAAGATCGAGGCGCATTCAGCGGAGCTTGCCGAACTCATCACGCTCGAGCAGGGCAAGCCGCTGAACGGTATGGGCTCGCGTTGGGAAATGGGAGGAGCGGTCGCCTGGGCGGGTTATACATCCGGCCTGTCGTTGCCGCTAAAGGTACTGCAGGACAATGAGCAGGGCAGGGTTGAACTGCACCGAAAGCCGCTCGGTGTGGTTGGTTCCATCACGCCTTGGAACTTCCCTGTGATGATTGCGGTCTGGCATATGCTTCCGGCCCTTCGCACGGGCAACACCGTCGTCATCAAACCATCACCTTTCACGCCGCTTTCGACCCTGCGGCTCGTTGAGATCATGAATGAGGTGCTTCCGGCGGGCGTGGTCAATGTGGTGACGGGTGACGACCAACGCTTCAATCTGGGAGGCGCGATGTCGTCGCATCCGGATATCCGCAAGATCGTCTTTACCGGATCCTGCGCGACCGGCCAGAAGGTTATGCAATCTGCAGCAGAAACGATGAAACGCCTAACGCTCGAGCTTGGCGGCAATGATGCAGGCATCGTGCTTGCGGATTCAGATCCAGAAAAGATCGCCGAAGGACTGTTTTGGGGTGCCTTCCTCAACAATGGCCAGACCTGCGCCGCCATGAAGCGACTTTACGTTCACGACTCCATCCACGATGCAGTGTGTGACGCGCTTGTGGCCTATGCTAAGAACATTCCGGTCGGTGACGGTCTGGATGAGAAAAGCATGTTGGGTCCCATCCAGAACCGCATGCAGTTCGATAAAGTCGCCAGGCTTGTGACGGATGCGAAGGGGCGTGGCAAGGTTCTGCTTGGAGGCGAGCCAGGCGAGGGTCTGTTCTTTCCGCCGACGATCGTCTCCGGACTTAGCAATGGCGACGCACTTGTGGATGAGGAGCAGTTCGGACCGGTGCTGCCGATCATTCGCTACCACGACGTGGAAGAGGTGATCCGGCTGGCCAATGACAGCCCGAATGGCCTTGGTGGCTCGGTCTGGTCTTCTGATAAGGCAACGGCGCGCGAGGTCGCAAGTCGGCTTGAATGCGGCTCGGTCTGGATCAACAAGCACGGGGCCATCCAGCCCAACGCCCCCTTCGGCGGCGTTAAGGCATCTGGCATAGGTGTCGAGTTCTCCGAAGAAGGTCTCGCCGAATATACCGATATACAGGTCGTCTTCGTCTGAAATAGGAAAACTGCCACCGCCATCTTGTGCTGCCACGTATTGGCGAGCGCAAGACATCGCCAAGGAGCAGGTGTAAACGAGACATAAAGGGAGAAAATATGGAACTGCCGGAACGCGAAGCGATGGAATTCGACGTTGTGATCGTCGGTGCGGGTCCTGCGGGCCTTGCCGCCGCGATCCGTCTGAAGCAGGTCGAGCCGGAGCTTTCGGTCGTCGTTCTGGAAAAGGGTGCTGAAGTCGGCGCGCATATTCTCTCAGGTGCCGTGGTTGATCCCATCGGCATCGACCGGCTTCTGCCCGGCTGGCGTGAGGAAGAGGGGCATCCCTTCAAGACCGAGGTCAAGGACGACCATTTCATGTTCTTAGGCCCTGCGGGCTCCATCCGTCTGCCAAACTTCATGATGCCGCCGCTCATGAACAATCACGGCAATTACATCGTCTCGCTTGGGCTGGTCTGTCGCTGGCTGGCGGAAAAGGCGGAAGCGCTCGGCGTCGAGATCTATCCGGGCTTTGCCGCCACCGAAGTGCTTTATAATGAAGAAGGCGCAGTGATCGGTGTCGCCACCGGCGATATGGGCATCGAGAAGAACGGTGAACCCGGCCCCGCCTTCACGCGCGGCATGGAGCTGCATGGCAAATATGTGCTGATCGGCGAAGGCGTGCGCGGTTTGCTCGCCAAGCAGCTGATTTCCAGGTTTGACCTTTCGAAAGATCGCGAACCGCAGAAATTCGGCATCGGCATCAAGGAACTCTGGCAGGTCAAGCCGGAACACCACAAACAGGGCCTCGTGCAGCACTCCTTCGGCTGGCCGCTCGGTTTCAAGACCGGCGGCGGCTCGTTCCTCTATCATCTGGAGGACAATCTCGTCGCCGTCGGCTTCGTGGTGCATCTCAATTACAAGAACCCCTATCTTTATCCTTTCGAGGAATTCCAGCGCTTCAAGACGCATCCGGCCATCCGCGACACTTTCGAGGGCGGCAAGCGCATTTCCTATGGCGCGCGCGCGATTACCGAGGGCGGTTACCAGTCGGTGCCGAAGCTGACTTTCCCCGGCGGCGCGCTGATCGGCTGTTCTGCCGGTTTCGTCAATGTGCCGCGCATCAAGGGCAGCCATAATGCGGTGTTGTCGGGCATGCTGGCGGCGGAAAAGATCGCCGCGGCTATTTCCGCCGGTCGCGCCCATGATGAAGTGGCCGAGATCGAGGCGGAATGGCGCGACGGCGATATCGGCAAGGACCTGAAGCGTGTGCGCAACGTCAAGCCGCTGTGGTCGAAGTTCGGCACGCTTGTTGGCGTCGGCCTTGGCGGTCTCGACATGTGGACCAACCAGCTGTTCGGTTTCTCCGTTTTCGGCACGCTGAAACACGGCAAGACGGATGCGCAGAGCCTTGAGCCGGCCTCCAAACACAAGCCGATCGCCTATCCGAAACCGGACGGCGTTTTGACCTTCGACCGGCTGTCATCGGTGTTCCTGTCCTCCACCAACCATGAGGAAGACCAGCCGGTGCATCTTCAGGTGAAGGATATGGACTTGCAGAAGCGTTCCGAACACGACGTCTATGCCGGTCCCTCGACACGATATTGTCCTGCCGGCGTTTATGAGTGGGTGGAGAAGGACGGCGAGGAGGTCTACGTGATCAACGCGCAGAACTGCGTGCACTGCAAGACCTGCGATATCAAGGATCCGAACCAGAACATCAACTGGGTGCCGCCACAGGGTGGCGAAGGGCCGGTTTACGCCAACATGTGAGGGTACTAACAGGCCCGCCGGTGCAAGCAAGGAAAATTTGAAATTTGTTGGAGGCAGCTGGTTCTACCGCGCAATAGTGTCTGATTTCCTGCATCTTTGAATCTCTGCTTCATCGAAGGCAAATAAGCGCGGCAACTCTAAAGAAATACCAAGACCGAGGTTGCGTCGATTTAGCCGCAACAGTCGCAACTACAGGGTCGTAATGCGGCGAGTGTGCCTGTCACACTCGCAGGGCTGCCGTTGGCAATCTCGCACAATTTGGTCTCTCACGAAGAGGCCACCACTCTACTCCATGTTAAGCAAGAAAGCTTTGCGAAAGGGTTCGGTGACGTCCCAATGCGTTTCCGATCCCTTCTCGATGATCCAACCGTCACCCACGCCGAAGGTGGTCTTGTTCCCGGTGCTTATGTCCGTGATCGTTACGCTACCCTCAAGAACGAAAGCATGTTCCGTGAAAGACCATTTGATTATTGCCGACGCCGGTTGCTGAACGAATTCGCCACCGACAAGATTGCCGCTGGTGAAGTTAATGCGGCTTTGAGCCTTGAAATCATTGCTGATATCCCGCGCGCCATTTTGCACAGGATCAAACGGTATCCAATCCTGTCCGTTGCTGGAGTCCTTGAGATAGGCGACAACACTCATATTAAATCTCCCGTTTTTGGATTGTTAGATTACTTACTGTTCTGTCGATTGAACGACGAGGCCAACGATGCTGATCCTCAGCATAAAGTCCGGTCACAAGCTGAGCGCTCCGATAAGGGCTTCGAGGGAGAGAATTGCCACGAACTTCATGGCCTGTTCCGCTCATGCCTTCTTCAATTCGGAGATCACCGTGCGTGCGACGTGATTGCCACGTTCAATGGCGCCATCTATGAAACCTCGCCAACCGTTAGCACTGTCGGCGCTCGCAAAGTGAACAAAGCCCTCCGACGCCTGAAGTGCGGCAAGAGCGTTAGTAAACTGGCCCTTTTTATAAAAGCACCAAGTCCCTTGGATGTATTCATCCTCAGCCCACTGAAAGCCGTCGACGTCGATGACGCTCGCACCGGGAATGAACTTCTGAATGTATGGAGTAAGAACGGCTGGATCCAACAGGTCGATTTCAGTAGGGCTCGCAAGGGCGACCATGATCGTCTTGTCGTCCTCGGTGTACTCCATCCAGAACATGCTGATCGGAAACGGATACGGAGCGGATGCCAGGAACTTACCGACGTTCTTGTCGATGGTGAAATAGAATTTCAGGCCAGCTCCCGTGTGTCTTTCTTTTGACGCTGTTATCTTTGCGGACATCAAAGGTGGGTGGAACTCTACGTTATGCAGAGTGTTGAGTGGCACCGTGCAAATCACGCGTCTAGCGCGGTATGTAGCCCCACCTTCGACAGTCACTTCGACGCAATCGGCAGATTGTATGATCTTTTTCACGGGCGAGGAAACCTTCACATCGGGTTTTCCATCTGCGATCAGCCGGTCTATCAAGCCAGCCGTTCCCTCGCGGATCTTGTAGTGCCCGCATCGATCCCAAAGAAGGCCGACATTAAAATCCCCAAGCGAGTACCACTTGAGCATGTCAACGAAACCAGCCAAGGATGGGTCATTATTGCAGCATGTCGCAACCCACGAATTGAGAAGCGCCTTTTCTTCTGCCGTAGCGTCCAGCGAATCGATCCGGTCGACGCATGTCATCCCGTCATATTGTTTCCAGGTATCTGTATCGAACGGAGAGTGAGCCTGCGGGAAGATTGTTGCGCCGCCCATACCATCTACGTTGCAGAACTTCTGCATCGCTCCGACGAATATTTCGAGATAGATGTCTGACGTTTCGGTTCTGACCTTGCCATCGACCATCCACGCTACCGTATCAGGAACTGCGCCAGCGCTCTCCTTCACGCCCAGTCCATATCGGTTCATTTCCGCCCAAACATTTGGTTGGCACCAGTGAACCCAAGTCCCACCGAATTCAGCGGGATGGCCATTGTACTCGCCAGTGTGAGTGCGTCCGCCCACGATCGTCCTGGCTTCCAGGATAACTGTGTTCAACCCGGCATTTCCGAGTTCACGAGCAGCGGTACATCCGGCAAAGCCGCCGCCAATAACAATCACATCAATATCGCTCTCCTGTCCGTCTGCCGCTATGGTTGATGCGAGAGTAGAAATTGCCGGAGCGAAAGTGCCCCCTGATTTGGTGGGTTCGGGTCGAGTAGTTGGGGTGTTGGGCTTCATCATCAGGGTTCCTCCTCCTGGTTATGGGCGCTTCGGACCTATCTGTGTCCGCACTCCATTGGCTTGCCCGCACGAAGGCTCCGGCTGTGTCCGAGACACAGTCGCTCCTCCAGAGCAAACGCATTTAGCATTGCTGACTGAGCCGATATAAAGCAGAATAGGTCATCTGACCTATAGACAGGATTAGGTCAGTTGACCTTTTTGTCAACATAATTTTTGCCGATCGCTAGAGGAATGAGCATGAACGTTGGACGAACCACAGAAATACGGAAAACTCTAGACTCCCACGGCCCCAATAAAACGATCCGGGAGATCGTCGCGCCTGGTGGCTTGAATGGCGACGAGAGTATTTATTTCGGCGCGTCTGTGACAACCCTGAAGGGGCGAGAGCGAGTTACACAGATCCTGGAGTCAGCTCTTGAAGTCATCGTCGACGAGGGGTTTGAAGGGATGAGCTTGCGTTCAGTCGCGCGCAAGACTGGTATCACGATTGGCAACCTGCAACACTACTATGGTACTCACGAAGGTTTGTTGCAGGCAGTGACACGATATATTCTTTATCACTATTTCGTTGAGTACGATCGATTGGCCGAGCTCTACAACGGAAACACTGAAAAGCAGTTTGAAGAAACGATTCGTTTTCTTATCGATGATTGCAAAACCGAAAGAACGAATGCTGTGTTTTTCAGCTTATGGGCGATGTCGCAACGCAGCGATTTCGTTTCCGAGATGATGGACCTAATGTATACAGACCACCGTAGATCACTGGAAAAACAGCTGATAGCGATCAACCCGGAGATGTCGCCGGAACGCGTACCAAAGATTGCCGCTCTTATCGCCGTTCAAATCGAAGGACTGATGCTTTTGATTTCAGCCGGTCGACCCAAGCACGCTGAACTCCAGGGGATTGAGGAGGAATGCATGCGGCAGATAATGCGGATAGCTCACCAGACAGATGAACCGATTTAACAAGGCAACAAGGTCTTTTGGTGCCAGGCCTCACGCTGTCAGCAGCCGAAGAATGAGCGAAGGTCATCCACGAGCAATCGCCGCCACGTACGAACATGGCGGCGAAGGCTGCAACGCGACTTGCGCTGAATTGCTACAAATATATTTCCGTCCTTTGATGCCGCCAGTGTCTTGGCGGCCTCGGGATCAGTTCAGCTGCTGTCTCCCAATTCTCGCGTAAACATTGGGACGTATGGCTTTGTAGAAGAGAGCGAGTGCGAGACCAGCGCCGAACAACGCCCAAATCACAACTTGCAACACGATCGCGGTAAGTGTGTTACCGCCGGTCAGGGCGACAAAGTTTGTCGCTGACAAATACACCGCCATGCCCAGACCAGCCGTTGCAAGCACTGGGGCGACAAGTGTTTGCCACAGGCTGACGTCCTTGATTTGTTCCCGCCTTTTGGCAAAGAACAGAATAACAGCGATGCTCGTCAAGAACATGAGGAAAAGAAGCGGGAAGCCACCTGCACCAGCCATCCAGGCATAGGTTACGTTCGGATCCGTGCCTGAGAAGATCAAAATTCCCGCTGCCATTGTGACTGTAAGCACCAAGGACGCGACGTAAGGTGAGCCATGGCGAGGATGGACGCGACCGAGGACCGACGGTAACGCTTCATCAATTCCAAGCGAGTGGCAATAACGGGCGATGATATTTTGGCACGAGAGGACTGCTGCAAAGGCTGAGGTCACCACGAGAATAGAAATAGCGTCACCCGCCCAGACACCGGCATACTTCACCATCGCATTCGTGAACATTCCGGTGGGATCCGCCGTCGCGGCAGCCGGCGCTTGGCTCGGGCCGTAGGCAAGAACCAGTAGCCAAGTCGTCAGAACATAGAAGACACCGATGAAGGAGACGCCGAGATATGTGGCGCGAGGAATTGTCTTTCGCGGATCTCTGCTTTCCTCCCGAAAAATAGCCGTCGCTTCGAATCCGAGAAAGGTGATTACGGCAAAGAGGATTGAAACGCCGACCGAACCACTGGTCAAGGCATCCCACCGAAACGATGTGAGAGAGAAACCTTCGGGGCCACCGCTTCTCGCGACTGCGACATCGAAGACCAGCACGATGGCGATTTCAAGAACCATTACAACCGACAGGACTTTAGCCGACAAATCAATGCGCAGATATCCGAGGATACCGACTACCGCAACGAGCGCCAGTGAATACAGCCACCATGGAAGAGACGGCCCGTGCAGCGTGTTGATCACCATATCTCCAGCGACAATACCGAAGAATATCGCTATTCCCAAGCCGACCATCAGATAGCCAAGCACCGCGATGAAACTGGCTGCGAGCCCGAATGTCTGACCCAAGCCGGCGCTGATGTAGGAGTAAAACGCTCCTGGATTCGGCAAATATCGGCTCATTGCCGTATAGCCGACCGAAAAAAGGAGCAGCATTGCCATCGCTGCTGCGAAAGCGATGGGTGCGCCTACGCCGCCAAACATAACAACGAGCGGAAGTACGCCCACGACGCTCGCTAACGGTGCCGCAAACGCAATAACCGTGAGGGCCAGTGCTATGGGTCCCATTTGACCTTTGAGTTGAGGTGCCTCGGGCGTCCTTGTATCGAGGCTTGAAGTGTAAGCTGCTGGATCTGTCATTTGCCATTCCCCTTTTGTGATTTAGGCATTGACATCAGGAGATCACACTTCTGTGCGTATTTCTAGACTATGAGTACGATTTTTTAAACATGAGTTCGAATTATGACTTTTCGAACAAAATAGTATTGCGTTTGCCTTAGAACAAGATCATCTTTCGTGCATCTAACTGGTGGGAGGTGTAGCTATGTTGTTGAAAAATAAAGTTGTTCTTGTGACGGGTGCTGGTACCGGCATTGGCGCCGCCACATGTCGGCAGGTGGTACAACAAGGCGGCAAGGTAATTTTGATGGGCCGTAGGGCTGACGCTATCGAGGAGATTGCATCTTCAATCAATTGTCCAGATGCAGTGTTGGCGAGCGCCGGGGATGCTGGTTCGTTGACCGATGTCAGCAGAGTTGTCGCAGACGCGCGGAAGCGTTTTGGTGGCATCGACGCAGTCGTCGCGTGCGCTGGAACAGTTGAGACCGGTGCGGTCCTCGATCTTGCGGATGAAGGCTGGCGGCGTCAGTTGCATTCCAATCTCGACACCGCATATTTTACGGCCAAGGCGGCCCTCCCATCTCTTATTGAAAGAAAAGGCGCTTTTATTGTCATGTCGTCAATCGCTGGCCTGCAGGCCATGCCCATGACTTGTGGCTATGTGGTCGCGAAACATGCAGTGATAGGCTTAATGCGATCAATCGCGATCGACTACGGGCCAAGCGGCGTGCGCGCCAACGCTGTTTGTCCAGGCTGGATCCGCACTCCGATGGCGGATGAAGAAATGGCTCCAATTATGGAGCGCGAGAGCGTGACCCTAGAAGGGGCGTATGCGCACGTGACGTCCGACACGCCGCTCCGGCGAGCCGGAGACGCGGACGAGGTTGCGAACCTTTGTTGCTTCTTGTCATCGGACGGGGCTCGACTGATCACAGGCTCTGTGATGACGATCGACGGCGGCAGCACTGTAGTCTGCGTTCCTACCCTGAAGATGTGATATTTGAATGCCCAACTGCGCTGGGCCGCCTCCGACCGTCGATTTTCGTGTGCGAATGCGAGGTCGGCGGCCGGATTGGTTTCTTGCAATCCATGCTAGCTCGAGACGTACCCCGCTGTCATTTTCTTCGTTAGTTAGTAAGGAAAGGCGGCGACCGATCGCACTAGGCGGTCAGGCTGTCTGGTGCCAGGTTGGGGCATAGTAAAAGCAAGCCCGGCAGCGGTCCGGCGCAAAGACTGCCAACCTTCGGCGCGCAAGCCATTGAGATTGAACAGTGATCTTCCTTTAGTATGGAAAATCAAGATCGAATTGCCTTGTTCGTCGATATGCTGCATTAACACCAACTGCGAACTTTTCATCCCGATTCATAGTGAAGGCGGGAGCACGCAAATTGGATTAGTGGAGCATGTCGCTTAGCCTTCTCCTGAACAATGCTTCTCTTAGAGCCGCGAGTTTCATCGTCACGATTTATGGTGACGTGGTCGAGCCGAGAGGCGGCGCGATCTGGGTCGGTAATCTTATAGAAGCATGCGCGGAGGTCGGCATTAGCGAAACGCTGGTCCGAACGGCTGTTTCCAGATTAATGGCCGCTGGCCAGCTCACAGGGGAGCGGGAGGGGCGCCGTAGCTACTATCGTCTAACGGAGACGGCACAAGCTGACTTTGCGGCCGCCGCTCGTCTTTTATTTGGTCCTTCAGACCCACCACAATGGCGTTTCGTTTATCTCGGCGGCCGTGCTTTGGAGGCTGACACAAAACTTCTGGAGCATGCGGGCTACACCCGTTTGGGTCCTCACTTGCTGATGGGAGCGCGATCCCATCAGCAATTGTCCGAGGGCAGTATCGTTTTCACCGCGGACGCCGTCGGTGCCAACTTCGGGCTGCGGGAGCTCGCGGCTGAATACTGGGACCTTTCGAAATACGCCAAGGCCTATGACGATTTTCTGCAGCGGTTCCGGAGATTCTCCGACCTGATTGAGGCAGGAGAAAAACTCAGCCCCATTGAGCATCTCGCCGCCCGTCTTATTCTCGTTCATCAATATCGGATCATTGTCCTGCATGATCCCCAGCTGCCCGCGTCGGCCTTGCCGGCTGATTGGCCGCATACCGAAGTGCGGCGCCTCTTCGCGACTCTCTATATTCGCCTGTCGGCTCAGGCGGATGACTTCGTCGCAAGAAGGTTTCTCACGTCAGCTGGACCGCTACCTGTGAAAACCACCGCCACCAAGTCTCGGATGGACGAGCTTCGCACCACCTTGTGAACTCTCGCTAAGCTTCGACTGAACGAGAAAGGAAACACGCACCACGTAATGTCACAGAAAATCCCATAAATCATGTTGAACTGTGACATTCAAACTGATATAAGCTAACCAATCGGTCGACTAATAGTCGCTCGAAGGAGGAAGAGGAGGAATTTGTGCCGGAAGCTTTTGTTTGCGACGCTGTGCGTACACCGATTGGACGATATGGTGGTCTATTGTCGTCTGTCCGCGCCGACGATCTTGCTGCTATCCCGCTTGCGGCGTTGATGGCCCGAAACCCGCAGGTTGACTGGTCGAAGGTTGACGACCTGATTTACGGCTGCGCCAATCAGGCTGGCGAGGACAATCGCAATGTTGCCAGAATGGCGGCACTTCTTGCCGGCATGCCCGTCTCCATTCCCGGTACGACAGTGAACCGGCTGTGTGGCTCCGGCATGGACGCTGTTGGCATGGCGGCTCGTGCAATCCGGGCTGGCGACTGTGATTTCGTCATCGCCGGCGGCGCCGAAAGCATGAGCCGCGCGCCTTTTGTCATGCCCAAGGCAGAAAGCGCGTTTTCGCGAACAAACGCGGTCTACGACACCACGATCGGCTGGCGCTTCGTCAATCCGAAGATGAAAAAAGCCTTCGGCGTTGATTCAATGCCGGAGACGGCCGACAACGTTGCTGCGGATTTTGGCGTCAGCCGTAAGGATCAGGACGCTTTCGCCGCCCGAAGTCAGGCGCGATGGGCTGCGGCACACGAGGCCGGCATCTTCGCCGACGAGATCGTGCCTGTTTCCGTGCCTCAGAAAAAGGGCGATCCGATTGTCGTCGATCGCGATGAGCATCCGCGTCCCGGCACAACGGCCGAACAACTCGCTAAGCTCAAGGGTGTCAATGGTCAGGACCTGTCCGTCACCGCCGGCAATGCGTCCGGCGTCAATGACGGCGCTGCGGCGCTCCTGATCGCCAGCGAGGCGACGGCCAAGGCGCAAGGTTTGACGCCAAAGGCCCGCATCGTCGCCATGGCCGCCGCCGGTGTCGAGCCGCGCGTGATGGGCGTCGGCCCGGCTCCGGCCGCGCGCCGCGTGCTGGAACGCGCTAATCTCTCCATCGGTCAGATGGATGTTATTGAACTCAACGAGGCTTTCGCCTCGCAGGCGCTGGCGGTGCTACGCGACCTCGGTCTGTTAGATGATGCCGACCACGTCAATCCAAACGGCGGCGCGATCGCCATGGGCCATCCGCTTGGCATGAGTGGCGCCCGTCTCGTGACTACCGCCGCCTACCAGCTTCATCGCCAGGGCGGCCGCTATGCGCTGTGCACCATGTGTATCGGCGTCGGCCAAGGCATCGCACTCATTCTCGAACGTGTTTGACACGAAAAGACAGGAGAAATGGCATGTACGCACAGTTGGTGAAAACGGATGGCGCCCGCGTCCGGAGCCTCGACGAGATGGATCCGGTCGAACGCGCTTTCCAGGAGCGCATCGACGCCGGACAAAAGATCGAGCCGAAGGAATGGATGCCGGAAGGCTACCGCAAGACACTGGTGCGCCAGATCAGCCAGCATGCCCATTCCGAGATCGTCGGTCAGCTGCCGGAAGGCAACTGGATCACCCGCGCTCCGACCCTTGAGAGGAAGGCGATCCTGCTTGCCAAGGTTCAGGACGAGGCGGGTCACGGCCTCTATCTCTACTGCGCTGCCGAAACTCTCGGGATCAGCCGCGACGAGATGTACGAGCAACTCCATTCTGGCAAGGCCAAGTATTCCTCCATCTTCAACTACCCGACGCTGAGCTGGGCCGATATCGGTGCAGTTGGTTGGCTGGTCGATGGTGCGGCGATCATGAATCAGGTGCCATTGCAGCGCTGTTCTTACGGGCCTTATGCCCGCGCGCTTGTCCGCATCTGCAAGGAAGAAAGCTTCCATCAGCGCCAGGGCTTCGACATCCTGATGAAGATGGTGAAGGGCACGCCGGCGCAAAAGGCGCTGGTTCAGGATGCGCTGAACCGCTGGTGGTGGCCGTCGCTGATGATGTTCGGTCCTTCCGACGATGCCTCCGTGCATTCGGCCCAGTCGATGGCCTGGAAGATCAAGCAGAATTCGAACGACGAGTTGCGCCAGAAGTTCGTCGACCAGACCGTGCCACAGGCGGAGTATCTCGGTCTGACTGTTCCCGATCCGGACCTCAAGTGGAACGCGGAAAAAGGCGGCTACGATTTTGGCGAACCGGATTGGAGCGAATTCTTCGCGGTCATCGCCGGCGATGGTCCGTGCAACGCAGAGCGTCTCGACGCCCGCAAGAAGGCCTGGAGTGACGGCGAGTGGTTCCGTGACGGTCTCGTGGCTCATGCCGAAAAGGCGCAATCGCGCCGCCAAGCATCTCGTATCGCGGCCGAATAGACGTCGTCCGGATCGCGCGTTCGACCGCGCGATCTACGAAGTCCCCATCGCATAACATACGCTCACGAGGCGGTCCGCCGCAGACGAGCGCGAACAAGGGAGAGAAATCATGTCCAGCGAATGGTCCCTCTGGGAGGTCTTTATCCGCGGCCAGCACGGCCTCAATCATCGTCATGTCGGGAGCCTGCATGCGCCTGATGCCGAGATGGCCGTGAACAATGCCCGCGACGTTTATACGCGCCGCAACGAAGGCGTAAGCATCTGGGTCGTGCGCTCAAGTGATATCACCGCAAGCGCCCCATCCGAGAAAGGACCGCTGTTCGAGCCCTCCAATTCGAAAGTTTATCGTCACCCGACCTTTTTCGACGTTCCAGAAGAAGTGGGACATATGTGATGGGCGCGCCTGAAGAAACATCCAACACTAACAGTGCCGGGTTGTTCGAATTCCTCGTGCGGATGGGCGATAACACCCTTATTCTTGGACACCGGGTGTCGGAATGGTGCGGCCACTCGCCAGCGCTGGAAGAGGATATAGCCCTTTCCAACACCGCCCTTGACTTGATTGGCCAGACACAGCTGTGGCTCGGTCTTGCCGGCGAAGTTGAGGGCAAGGGGCGCTCCGCCGACGATCTCGCCTATCTGCGTGATGGACTGGATTTCCGCAACGTGCTGCTTGTCGAGCGCCCGAATGGTGACTTCGGCGCGACGTTAATGCGGCAGTTCCTGTTCGATGCCTGGCACTATGTTTTGCTGAAGGCGCTCAAAACCTCCAGCGACGCGCGCGTCGCCGAGATTGCCGAAAAAGCTTTGAAGGAAGTCTCGTACCATCTCGACCGTAGTCGCGATCTCGTGATCCGCCTTGGCGATGGCACAGCCGAAAGCCATCGCCGGATGCAGGCGGCCCTCGACGATCTGTGGCCCTATACCGGCGAGTTGTTCATCGGCGATGCCTCGGATGCGGCGGTTGCCGCTGACGGCGTGGCGCCCGTGCCTGTATCTCTGAAAGCATCCTGGGACGAAATTGTGTCCGAGGCTCTGGAGGAAGCGACGCTCAAGGCACCGGCCGACGGTTACATGCAGAAGGGCGGCAAGCGTGGCATCCACACCGAGCATCTCGGCTTCATCCTCTCTGATCTGCAATTCCTGCAACGTGCCTATCCCGGCGGGACCTGGTAGGAGGTATCGATGTTGGCGGCCCAGAATCCTTCGACAGGGTATCCTTCAACGGGGCAGGTCTGGACATGGCTTGCCGACGTACCGGATCCGGAAATCCCGGTGATTTCGGTGGTGGATCTCGGCATCATCCGTGATGTCGCTTGGGAAGACGAGGCGCTGGTCGTCACAGTCACGCCGACCTACTCCGGCTGTCCGGCAACCACGGTGATCAACCTCGACATCGAGCGCGCATTGAACGGGCACGGCATTGGCAAGGTCAGGCTGAAGCGCCAACTTTCGCCCGCCTGGACGACCGACTGGATCAGCGCGGAAGGCCGCGAGAAACTGAAAGCCTACGGCATCGCGCCGCCGATCGATGGAACGGCTGCCGATGGGGTGCTTATGAGGCGCATCGACCGACTTTCTGGCCGTTCCAACCTGACGATCGCCTGTCCGCGCTGCGGATCGGTCGAGACCGAGAAGATCAGCCAGTTCGGCTCAACGCCGTGCAAGGCCAGCTATCGCTGCACCGACTGCCTGGAACCCTTCGATTATTTCAAGTGCATTTGACCCGAGACAAAGGATGAGGGCCGCCATGGCACGTTTCCATTCCCTGAATGTCACCGAAGTGCGGCGTGAAACCCGCGATGCCGTCGTGGTGACGCTGGTCCCTTCCGAGGATGACCGCGCAGCCTTCGATTTCACCCAAGGCCAGTATCTGACCTTCCGTCGCAAGTTTGAGGGCGAGGAACTGCGTCGCTCCTATTCGATCTGCGCCGGCCGCGACGAGGGCGTGCTGCGCGTCGGCATCAAGCGCGTCGATGGAGGCTGTTTCTCCAGTTGGGCCAATGAGAGCTTGAAAGCCGGCGATACGCTCGAAGCCATGCCGCCCATGGGCGCTTTTTTCACCGATATCGAGCCGGAAGTGTCAAAGCACTATCTGGGTTTCGCCGGCGGTAGCGGCATCACACCCGTACTGTCGATCATTAAGACGACGTTGAATCGTGAGCCAAGATCCCGTTTCACGCTCGTATATGCCAATCGCCAGATATCCTCGATTATGTTTCGCGAAGAGCTGGAGGATCTGAAGAACGCCTATCTTGGACGTCTGTCGATCCTGCATGTGCTTGAGAGCGAAGCGCAGGACATCGATCTCTTCACTGGCCGAGTTAACGCGGAAAAATGCGCTGCCCTGTTCAAGAGTTGGATTGACCTGAAGTCGGTGACGACCGCGTTCATCTGTGGTCCTGAGCCTATGATGCTGGCGATCGCCGGCGCTTTGCGAGAGCATGGGCTGCGTGACGACCAGATCAAGTTCGAGCTTTTTGCCTCGTCGCAACCTGGTAGGGCGCGAGAGCGCGCGCATAGCGCCGGTGGTACGGATGTCAATTCCAGCTGCCAAGCGACGGTCACACTTGATGGCGCAACCCGCAGTTTCAGCATGCCCAAGCACGGCCAGAGCCTTCTCGACGCGGCACTCCAAGCCAACATCGACGCGCCTTACGCCTGCAAGGCTGGCGTCTGCTCAACCTGTCGCGCGAAAGTCATCGAAGGCGAAACGGAGATGGAAGTCAACCATGCGCTTGAGGACTATGAGGTCCGACAGGGCTACGTGCTGACGTGCCAGTGCTACCCGCTGAGCGACAAGGTCGTCGTCAGCTACGACCAGTGACAGTGGAGGACAAGGGCATGACCGAAACCGACACGATGCCAATTGACGACTACCTGGCGCAAGGAGGCGTTCTGACTTCGCCAGACAATGTGCCGGCGCGCTATCGCGGCGAACTGCTGCGCCTGATGGCAAGCTTCGTCGATAGTGAACTGGCCGGCTCTGCCGGATTTGCCGACACGATCAATGATGCGCCCGGCATCGGGGAGCGGATTTCAGCCGCCCGGATCGTGCTGGAAAAGACAGATCATGCCGGTCAAGTCTTAACGATCATGGAAAGTTTCGGAGCCGATGGCAGGCGCTATGCGGTGCATCACCCTTGGGCTGCGCGTCTTGCCCGTGATGCCGATATCGGTGCGGCGCGGCAGGATGGCGACATGCGTCTTTCGATCTTCCACTATCCGCTCGAAGGCTGGCTTGATGCGGTTGTCATGAATGTACTGATGGGCACGGCTGGCATCATCCAATTGCGCGAGTTGTCGCATGTTTCCTACCAGCCGCTGGCCGAGGTTTTCCGCCGCATCGTGCCGCGTGAAACCCGTCATCTCGAACTTGGCATCGCCGGCCTCGGTCACATCTCGGCAAACCCGGCAGAACGCGATGCAGCCATGGCCTCCATCGCCTATTGGCGCCCGCGGGTTGCCGCCAGCTTCGGGCTTGCGGAATCGGCACGCTACGACACGCTTCACCGGTTCGGCCTTCGCCATACCACCAATGAAAAACTCCTTGCCGAATGGCAGGCGGACGTCGAAGCGCAGTTATCTGCGCTGAGATTGATCTGACAGGAAGGAATCAACATGAACGTTCTGGCATCCCAGCCTCACCGGTTGGAAAGCTATGTCTGCGGCAGCTGGACCGTCGGTGCAAAGGAAGGAGTTCCGCTTCTGGACGCATCAACAGGGATCCCTGTCGCATTCATCGACTCGACGGGTATCGATTTTGCCAGCGCGCTTGCCTACGGCCGCGAAAGAGCTGGCCCGGCGCTGCGCCGCATGTCCTTCCATGAGCGGGCCGCCATGCTGAAGGCGCTTGGTTTGGCACTGATGGACCGCAAGGAGGAGTTCTATGCGCTTTCCACTGCCACTGGCGCAACGCGCGCTGATAGCTGGGTGGACATCGATGGTGGTATTGGCACGCTGCTTTCTTACGCATCGAAGGGCCGCCGCGAACTACCTAATACTCGTGTGCTCCTAGACGGCGATGTTGAGGCGCTCGCAAAGGACGGCAGTTTCTCAGCACAGCATATTCTCACCCCGCTCCAAGGCGTTGCTGTTCATATCAACGCCTTCAACTTCCCCTGCTGGGGCATGCTCGAAAAGCTTGCCCCGACGCTGCTCGCCGGCATGCCGGCGATCGTCAAGCCGGCAAGCCAGACGGCTTACCTGACCGAGTTGATGGTGCGCCGTATGATTGAGACCGGTCTTTTGCCAGAGGGGGCCGTCCAGCTTATCGCCGGTTCGGTCGGCGACCTGCTTGATCACGTCGAGGGTCAGGATGTCGTCACCTTCACCGGGTCGGCCTCGACCGGCCGCAAGCTGAAGAGCCATCCGGCCGTCATTGGCAATTCCGTGCGTTTTACCATGGAAGCTGACAGCCTCAATGCCTCCGTGCTGGGCATTGACGCCGGACCCGGAACTGAGGAGTTCGATCTGTTCGTCAAGGAAGTTGCCCGAGAAATGACGTCGAAAGCCGGGCAAAAGTGTACGGCGATCCGCCGCGTCATCGTTCCTCGCGCCCATTGCGATGCCCTTGTTGCGGCACTGGGCGACCGGCTCGGAAAGACCATTCTGGGCAACCCCGCTGATGAAGCTGTCCGCATGGGCCCGCTCGCCAGCCTCGATCAGCGCGATGAAGTGCGTGCGCGTATCCGCGACCTCCTCGGCGATGCCGAAATCGTCGCCGGCGATCCCGACACACCTCACGTCGTTTCCGGTCATGCCGAAGCCGGCGCTTTCCTCAATCCGGTCCTGCTTTATTGCGAGCGTCCCTGGGACGCAAAGGCTGTGCATGATGTCGAGGCCTTTGGCCCGGTTAGCACGGTAATGCCCTACGATAGTTCCGAAGAGGTCGTCGAACTCGCCCGCCGAGGCAAAGGCAGTCTCGTTGCCTCGGTTTTTACCAACGACCCGGCTTTTGCCACCGACGTGGTACTCGGAATGGCGCCGTATCACGGCCGTGTCTTGATTGGAAATCGTGCAAGTGCAAAGACTTCGACTGGACACGGTTCGCCGTTGCCTGGCCTGGTCCATGGTGGTCCCGGCCGCGCGGGCGGTGGCGAAGAACTCGGGGGCATGCGCGCCGTCAAGCATTACATGCAGCGCACTGCCGTCCAAGGTTCTCCGACGCTTCTGTCAGCGGTCACCGGCCGCTGGGTTGGCGGGGCGGAAGCGCACACCGGCGGCGAGCATCCCTTCCGCAAGTCGCTAGCCGAGCTGAGGATCGGCGACCAACTCGTCACCGGCACCCGCACGGTCACCTTGGAGGATATTGAACATTTCGCTGGCTTCACCGGCGACACGTTCTATGCCCATATGGATGAGGAAGCGGCAAAGGCCAATCCGTTCTTCGACGGTCGCGTGGCCCACGGCTATCTGATCGTCTCGTTCGCGGCAGGGCTGTTTGTTGATCCAGCGCCGGGGCCGGTCCTTGCCAACTATGGTGTCGACAACTTGCGCTTTCTCACTCCGGTGAATCCTGGTGACACATTGCAGGTGAAATTGACTTGCAAAGATATTAACCCGCGTTTCGATGCCGACCATGGCGAAGTCCGCTGGGATTGCAACGTGACAAACCAGTTGGGTGCGACCGTGGCACAGTACGACGTGTTGACAATGGTAGCGAAAACCAGAGCGTGACCGCATGACACCGATCGAGCAGGATTCACGTCGCTTTGACATGACCGTTCTGATGACGCCCGAAATGGCAGACGTTTCGGGAAGGGTTCATGGCGGTGCGCTGCTCAACCTGCTCGATCGCGTCGCGGTTTCCTGTGCCTCTCGCTATTCACAGCAATACGCCGTGACGCTTTCGGTCGATCAGGTGACGTTTAAGGAGCCGATCCATGTCGGCGAACCCGTCACTTTCCGCGCTTGTGTCAACTATGCAGGCCAAACCTCCATGGAGATCGGCATTCGCGTGGAGGCGGAGGAGATCAGCTCGGGCATCCGGCGTCACATCAATTCCTGCTATTTTACGATGGTGGCGGTGGACGAGACAGGCACACCCGTCCACGCTCGGAAAATGCGTCCCGCAGACCTGGTGGATATCAGGCGGTACAACGCGGCCGAGCTTCGCCGAAAGCTCCGACGTGAATTCGCTGAGCGGCTGGAGAGCGTAATCGTTGACCAAAAGAAGGGAGATGACTGGTGGCGCAAATATATGCTTACGACGGCGTGGTTCCGGTAATCGATCCAGCCGCCTTTGTGCACCCTGCAGCAGTGGTCATCGGCGATGTTTTCGTGGGGCCGGCGTGCTACGTGGGGCCCGGGGCGGTTCTTCGTGGGGACTTCGGGCGTATTGTCCTTGAACGCGGATCCAACGTGCAGGAGACCTGCGTCGTGCACAGTTTCCCGAATCTCGAGGTGGTCGTTGCGGAAGAGGGACATATCGGTCATGGGGCGGTGCTGCACGGATGCCGAATCGGCCGCAACGCCATGGTGGGCATGAATGCTGTCGTTATGGACGAGGCCGTTATTGAAGAAAATTGCATCGTCGCCGCGATGGCATTCGTCAAAGCCGGCGCTAAGATCCCTCCAAATAGCCTTGTGGTTGGCGCTCCAGCACGGGTGGTTCGCGAACTAACATCAGAGGAAATAGCCTGGAAACGCCAAGGCACTGCGGTTTATCAGCGGCTCGCTCTGGAAGCGAAGCACAAACTCGTGCTGACATCGCCACTGACAGAAGCCGAGCCCGGAAGACGTCGTATCGTCGCACCGGAATATGATCCGCTCATTCTCGAAAGGCTGAAACTGGGCGATTGATCAGCGAACGGCTTTCAATCCTTCGAGGATTAGCGTCGTGGCTATATCCGCATATTCATCCCGTGTAATTGGCCCGTTCGGGCGGAACCACATATAAACCCAGTTCATCATGCCGAAGAGAGACATGGTGACGGGCATCAGCAATGGGCGGTCCCTGTTAAGATCGGGGTTGATGTCGAGGATAGCACTCGAGAAACGCTTGACTATTTGTCGCTCGATCGTCTGCAATTCGGAAAGTTGTTCCCGGGACAAGGCGCTTGTGCCGTTGAGCTGCACCTTGTGTTCGTTGTCCCGACCCTCGTAGTTCGCAAGCACGGCCTTTACCAGAAGGCGCAGTCGCTCCTGCGCCGGCACGTCGGTGCGATCCGCGGCTTTGATTGCCTCTTCCAACTCCGCCAGATGAGTGCGCACGATGTCGAAGATCAATGCATCCTTGCTCGGATAGTAGTGATAAAGCAGGGCCTTCGAGACGTTGCTGTGCGAGGCGATCATGGACATAGAGGCCTTCTCCATGCCGATTTCGGCAAACACCGCTGCGGCGCTCGCCAGAATGCTCCTCTGTTTTTCCTCGAAGTCTACTGCGCGCGTGCGTGCCATAGTTCCTGCTCTACTTGTTAGGCTGTGGCTGCGCGGAAGGCGGCCATCCTCCCTATACACAGCCAAACCCGCGCTCGGCTATAGCCGGCGCTGCGTTTACTCACTCTTTTGGACGGTTATCGACCACGCGCTTTGCCTTGCCCTCGAAGCGTGCCACCCCGCCTGGCTCATGCACCGTAATTTTAGTCGACACGCCCACAATGCTCTTGATGTGATGGGCAAGTTCTTTCGCCGATCCGGCGCGCGCGCCCTCATCGGTCGCGTCTAGCGTACATTCGACATGAACTGTCATGTTGTCCATGCGGCCGGTACGGCTTAGCTCTATCTGGAAATGTGGGGCTAAACCGCGACATTTCAGGATTTGCTCCTCGATCTGGGTCGGGAAGACGTTGACGCCGCGGAGAATCATCATGTCGTCGGAGCGCCCGGTAATCTTTTCCATGCGGCGCATAGCACGTGCGGTTCCAGGAAGCAGCCGCGTCAGATCGCGTGTGCGGTACCTTACGATCGGCAGACCTTCCTTCGTCAGTGTCGTGAAGACGAGCTCACCAAGTTCACCGTCCGGCAAGATCGTGCCGGTCACCGGGTCGATGATTTCGGGGTAGAAATGGTCTTCCCAAATATGCAAGCCGTCCTTCGTCTCGACGCATTCACTGGCGACGCCTGGACCCATGACTTCCGAGAGACCGTAGATGTCAACGGCGTGCATATCGAACGCCTGCTCGATCTCCTGGCGCATGGAGTTGGTCCAAGGCTCGGCACCAAAAATGCCAACAGCAAGCGAGCTCTCCCTTGGGTCGATACCTTGGCGGCGAAACTCGTCAAGGATCGACAGCATATAGGAAGGGGTGACCATGATGATGCGCGGCTTGAAATCTTGCATCAGCGTGGCTTGGCGTTCGGTCATTCCGCCAGAAATCGGGACGACCGTGCAGCCCAGCTTTTCCGCACCGTAGTGCGCGCCGAGGCCGCCCGTGAACAGGCCGTAACCATATGCGACGTGTATGATATCACCGGCTCGTCCACCGGATGCACGGATCGAGCGGGCGACGACGCTTGCCCAGGTGTCGATGTCCTTCGCGGTGTAACCGACAACCGTCGGCTTGCCGGTCGTGCCGGAAGAGGCATGAATTCGCGAGAGCTTTTCCCGCGGAACGGCGAACATGCCGAAGGGGTAGGTGTCGCGCAGGTCCTTCTTGGTGGTGAAGGGGAATTTGGCGAGGTCCGAAAGCGTTTTCAGGTCCGAGGGATGTACGCCCGCCTCGTCGAATCGCTGGCGATAAAAGGGGGAGTTTTCATACGCATGGGTCAGCGACCACTTCATACGCTCGAGCTGCAGCGCGGAAATTTCGTCTCGCGAAGCGGTTTCGATTGCTTCGAGGTCGCCGGGGCGGGGGGAAAGGTCTTCCATAAATGTCTCCTCCGAGAATGCGGGATGGTACCGACGCGGGCTCTATTCCGACAGATGGGAACCCGAAACTGTTCGCGAGTGGCCGCGGAATTCCGCGACGTGCTCGCCCTCCTGATTGGTGATGCGGATATCGTAGATGCCGCTCCGTCCGCGACGCGACACCTCCCGTGCCGTCGCCGTCAATCGGTCGCCTTTGAAAGCCGGTGCAATATAAGTCACCGAACAGTGCTGGGCGACGGTGCGCTGGTTGAAGGTGTTACATGCAAATGCGAAGGCTGAATCCGCCAGCGTGAAGATGTACCCGCCGTGACAGGTGCCGTGGCCGTTTGTCATGCTTTCAGCGATCGTCATGGTGATCGTCGCCTCGCCGGGGGCAACGGAAACCAGTTCCATGCCGAGATGGCGGGTGGCATGGTCACCATCCCACATGGCATTGGCGCAGGCTTCGGCCAACGCCTGCGGGGAGAGGCCGGCGGCGCTCATTTGCCCTTGAACTCGGGCTTGCGCTTTTCGAGGAAGGCGGAAACGCCCTCGGCATAGTCGGCACTGCGACCGGCCTCGCGTTGGAGGTCGCGTTCGAGATCGAGCTGCTGATCGAGTGAATTCATAGCAGCGGCCTGGATCGCACGTTTTGTCATGCCGAGGCCCTTGGTGGGCCCGGCAGCGAGGCGGGTGGCGAGTTTTACTGCCTCATCCATCAGCGTGTCGTCGTCGACGGCACGCCAGATGAGGCCCCAATCGGCGGCGGTTTCCGCGGCGAGCGGTTCGGCCGTAAGTGCCAGTGCCTTTGCGCGCGCCTCGCCAATGAGGCGAGGCAAGCTCCAGGTGCCGCCGGAATCAGGCACGAGGCCAATCTTGGCAAATGCTTGGATGAAGCGTGCCGAGCGGGCGGCCAGCGTGATGTCACAGGCGAATGCGATGTTGGCGCCAGCGCCGGCGGCAACGCCGTTGACGGCGCAAATCACCGGCTTTTCGAGGCTACGAATAAGGCGTAGAAGCGGGTTATAGTAAGTTTCGATCGTGTGGCCGAGATCGGGAACGCCTTTGCCAGGATCGCGGTCGCCGAGGTCCTGGCCAGCGCAAAAACCGCGGCCAGCACCCGTCAGAAGCACCGCACGAACATCTGAGTCAGTGCGAGCGCGCTCAAAACCGGCTCGTAGCGCCACGTGCATTTCTTCGTTGAACGCGTTGAGTTTGTCTGGACGGTTCAGCGTCAAGCCGAGAACGCCACCGGCGAGCGCCGACAGAATAGTGTCGGAATTTGTCATATGTCCTCCCTGTCGCCCTTCCCAGCGGCGACCGTAAAAAAACTCTTGCATAAACCGAATGGCCGGTCAATTATAAATCCACTGACTGGGAGGAATTAGAGATGACCGAACTTTTCGAGCGCCATCGCCCGACGCTGGACGCAGCTTTGGAAGCAGCGGCCAAGCGTGACTTCTGGTCCGCCTATCCTGAAGTACCAAGCGGCAAGATCTATGGCGAAACCGCCAAGGACGATGGGTTCGCCGCCTACGAGGCGCGACTCGGCAAGGCCTTCTCTCTCGCCGATCATCCGGCGGAGGGCTCTGTAGGTGCGGAAGTGTCGCCTTACGGATCATCCCTCGGTATCACCTATCCGGAAGCCTCCGTCGACATGCTGATCACGGCTTCTCGTGCCGCCGCTCCGCAATGGGCCGCGACGTCGCCGGAGGTGCGTACCGGCATCTGTCTCGAGATCCTCGCCCGCCTCAATGCTCGCAGTTTCGAAATGGCCAATGCTGTCATGCACACGACGGGCCAATCTTTCGCCATGGCCTTCCAGGCCGGCGGCCCGCACGCGCAGGATCGCGGCCTCGAGGCCGTCGCCTACGCTTATGCCGAGATGAGCCGCACGCCGGCCAAGGTGGTCTGGACGAAGCCGCAGGGCAGGGGCGAGCCGATCGTCATGGAAAAACACTGGCGCACTGTGCCGCGCGGCGTCTCGCTGGCCATCGGCTGCAACACCTTCCCGACCTGGAACAGCTATCCGGGCCTCTTTGCCAGTCTTGCCACCGGCAACACTGTTATCGTCAAGCCGCATCCCGCCGCGATCCTGCCGCTCGCCATCACCGTCGAGATTGCCCGGCAGGTGCTGGTGGAAGAAGGCTTTGCCCCCGATGCCGTGCTGCTCGCACCTGACGCGGTCGGTTCGGAGATTACCATGGACCTTGTCCGGCATCCGGCAATCGCCATCATCGATTATACTGGCTCCACCACGTTCGGCAGTTGGGTGCGCGAAAATGCCGACCGTGCTGATGTTTATACCGAAGAGGCCGGCGTTAATTCCATCGTGATCGGCGCAACCGACAATTTTGCCGGCATGTGCAGTAATATCGCTTTCTCGCTCTCGCTTTACTCCGGCCAGATGTGCACGGCTCCGCAGAATATCTTCGTTCCGCGCGCCGGCATTGAAACCGATGAAGGCCACAAGAGTTTTGACATGGTCGCAACCGGCATCGCCGCTGCTGTCGATCACCTGCTTTCCGACCCGGCCCGCGCTGCCGGAATCTGCGGCGCCATCGCCAACCCCGCCACAATCGATCGCGTAGCCGTCGCCCGCTCCATCGGCCGTCTTGTGCGCAATTCCACACCAGTGGAAGGTCTTGGAGATGCCCGCACCGCAACTCCGCTGATCTTAGCCGTCGATGCAGCGGACAGCGAAACATATGCGGAGGAACGTTTCGGTCCCATCGTCTTCATCGTCGCGGTCGATGACGCCAGCGATGGCGTAGAACGCGCTGCCGAGCTCGCCGAGCGCAAGGGTGCTATCACCGCTGCCCTCTACGCCACGGAAGAGGCGCAGATCCTCGCCGCCGCCGATCGCTTCGCCACGGCCGGCGTCAATCTTTCGGTCAACCTGACCGGCGGCATCTACGTCAACCAGAGCGCCGCCTTCAGCGATTTCCACGTCACCGGTGCGAACCCTGCAGGCAATGCCAGCCTGACGGACGCGGCTTTCGTCGCCAACCGGTTCCGCGTGGTGATGTGGCGCCGCCCTGTCGCGGCGTGAGAGGAGTTTTCGCTTTAAATCTTTGTCTTTGTTGGGAGGAGAAACCGACATGAAATTTGCGCTCATTACCACCGCGCTTGCCCTGATCCTGGGCTTCGCAGCGCCTGCCTTCGCCGATATCAAGATCGGTGCGACCATTTCCGAAACCGGCCCCGCCTCCTTCCTTGGCGACCCGGAAGCCAAGACGCTGATGCTACTGGTCGAAGAGATCAATGCGGCCGGCGGCATCAACGGCGAGAAACTGGAACTCGTCATCTATGACGACGGCGGTGACCCGAACAAGGCGCGCACTTTCGCGACCCGCCTCGTGGAAGACGACGAAGTCGTCGCCGTAATCGGCGGCACGACGACCGGCACCTCCATGGCCATCATTCCCGTCTTCGAGGATGTGGAAATCCCCTTCATCTCGCTGGCTGGCGCCATCGAGATCGTCGATCCGGTAAAACCCTACACCTTCAAGACACCGCACACCGATCGCATGGCCTGCGGGAAGATTTTTGAAGACATGAAGAAGAACGCCATCACCAAGATCGGCATGATCTCCGGTTCCGATGGTTTTGGCGCCTCCATGCACAAGCAGTGCCTTTCGATCGTTGGCGACTACGGCATAGAAGTCCTCGCCGACGAGACCTATGGCCCAACCGACGCCGACATGACGCCGCAGCTTACCATCATCAAGGGCAAGGACGGCATCCAGGCCGTGCTGAATCCCGGCTTCGGTCAGGGGCCGGCAATCGTCACGCGCAACTACGCCCAGCTCGCCGTCGGCCTGCCGCTCTACCAGTCGCACGGCGTCGCTTCGGATGGTTTCATCGAGCTCGCTGGCGCGGAAGCCGCGGAAGGCGTTCGCCTGCCGGGCACGGCTCTGCTCGTGGCTAAGCTGCTTCCTGAAAGCGATCCGCAGCGCGCTGTCGTCGCGGCTTACAAGGGTGCCTACGAGAAGGCGACCGGCAAGCCGGTCTCAACCTTCGGCGGTTATGCCCATGATGCGCTTCGCATTCTCGTCGATGCCATCACGCGGGCGGGCAGCGCCGAGCCGTCGGCCATTCGCGATGCGATCGAGGGTACGAAGGGTCTAGTTGGCACGACCGGCACCGTCACCATGACGGCCGAGGACCACCTCGGTCTCGACCTCTCTGCCTTCCGCATGCTGCAGATCGAAAAAGGCGGCTGGAAGATCGTCGAGTAATCGAACCCGCTGGCCCACGCCCTTACGGCTTGGCCGGCGGATACCGTCGTGCGCGAAGCGGAGGCCTCCATGCCCGAATTGCTGCAATTCCTTCTGTCCGGGATCACGGTCGGCGCCGTCTATGCGCTGGTCGCTCTCGGTTTCACGATCATCTACAACGCCTCCGACGTCGTGAACTTCGCCCAGGGCGAGTTCGTCATGCTCGGCGGAATGATCACCTTCTTCACGCATGCCGCTGGCCTGCCACTGCCCCTTGCAGCCGTCATCGCCATCATCGTCACGGCGGCGATCGGGGTGGCGCTCAACAAGCTCGCCATCGAGCCTGCGCGGGGCGCCCCGGTCGTCTCGCTGATTATCATCACCATCGGCGCTTCCATCTTCATCCGGGGCGCGACGCAGCTCGTCTTCGACAAGCAGATCCACCGCTTCCCTGCCTTTTCCGGCGACGAGCCGATCCTCATCGGCGGCGGGACAATCCTGCCGCAGAGCCTCTGGGTCATTGCCGGAGCGCTTGCCGTTTTCGTCTGTCTCTGGCTGTTCTTCACGCGCACGCTGATCGGCCGCGCGGTGCTTGCAACGGCGAACAACCGTGTCGCCGCCCAGCTCGTCGGCGTCAACACCAACTACGTGATGACGCTCTCCTTCGCGATGTCCGCCGCCATTGGTGCGCTCGCCGGCGTGCTGGTCACACCGATTACCCTAACCAGCTATGATGTTGGCCTGGCACTGGCGCTGAAAGGTTTTGCCGCCGCCATGCTCGGCGGCATGGGGAACCCGAAGGGTGCACTGGTCGGCGGCCTATTGCTCGGTGTGCTGGAAGCGATGACGGCCGGCTATATAAGCTCGCAATACAAGGATGCCGCCGCCTTCATCGTCATCCTCGCCGTGCTCTTCGCCATGCCGCAGGGCCTGTTCGACCGCAAATCGACGGATCGGGTGTGACATGCGGCTCTCCAGCAAGGCAACCACGCTCCTCGTCCTCGCCGCGGTCATCGCGATTGCACCGGTTTTCTTTCCGTCATCCTATTATTTCCGCGTCGGCTCGCTGATCTTCGTCAACGGTCTGGCGGTGACGGGTCTCGTCATCCTCATCGGCTATGCCGGCCAGATCAGCCTGGGACATGCGGGTTTCGGTGGCATCGGTGCCTACGCCTGCGCGCTGGCGCCCGTTCATCTTGACCTGCATCCGGCGCTCGCCGCCGTGCTCGGCGCGCTTTTGTCCGCTGCCATCGCCTACCTGGTCGGTCGGCCGATCCTGCGGCTTAAGGGTTATTATCTCGCGGTCGCCAGTCTCGGTTTCGGCATCCTCGTCTCGATGGTGCTCTCCAATGAAGCGCAACTCACTGGCGGCCCCGATGGCATGGCCGTGCCGGAACTTGGGCTTCGCGCCGTGCTGAAGGCTATCGGGATCGAACTGTCCAATACCGAATTCTGGTATGCCTTTTCAGGCCTCGTGCTGGTGATCGGGGCGTGGCTGGCACTCAACCTCTACCACAGCCCGACCGGCCGTGCGCTTCGGGCCTTGCATGGGTCCGAGGTCGCGGCCCGCACGGTCGGTGTCGATGTGGCGCACTACAAGCTCGTGGCCTTCGTCATCTCGGCGGTCTATGCCTCGGTTTCCGGCTCGCTGCTGGCGCTCCAAAACAAGTTCATCACGCCGGATGTCGCGGGCTTCATGCATTCGATCGAGATGGTCACGATGGCGGTGCTCGGCGGGGCCGGTTCTGTGCTCGGCGCCATCCTGGGTGCGGCGATTCTCACCTCGCTGCCGCAGGTGCTGACGATTTTTCAGGAATACGAACAGCTCATGCTGGGGCTCATCATGATGCTGGTCATGATCTTCATGTGCGAGGGCCTGCTGCCCTCCATCGCGCGCCGCATTCGGGGGAGGGCAGAATGAGCCTGCTTCAGATCGAGGGTTTGGGCATCGATTTCGGCGGCCTGCGCGCCGTCAACGATGTTAGTTTCTCCTTGAAACCCGGCGAGATCGTCTCCGTCATCGGCCCGAATGGCGCCGGAAAGACGACGCTATTCAACATGATCTCCGGAGTCTATGTGCCTGCGCGCGGCCGCATTGTGCTGGATGGCGAGGATATTACCCGCATGCCGCCGCACCTTCTGGCGCCCCGCGGCCTTTCGCGCACCTTCCAGAATTTGCAGATTTTTCAATCGATGAGTGTTTTGGAAAACGCCGTCGCTGGCCATCACCTGCATGAGCGCGGCTCGGTTTTTGCCGATCTCTTCTCACTGCCCGCCGCCCGCCGCCGCAGCAAGGCGTCCGAGGAAAGCGCCCGCGCCTTGCTCGACCGTGTCGGCCTCGGCCGCGCTGCCAAGCAGGAGGCAAGCTCGCTCTCTTACGGCGCGCTGAAGCGCCTGGAAATCGCCCGAGCGCTGGCGCTGAACCCCCGGGTGCTGCTGCTCGACGAACCGGCGGCCGGCTGCAACGCGGTCGAGACGGAAGAGATCGATCATCTTATTGCACAGGTCGCGGCCCAAGACGTGTCGATCCTGCTGGTGGAGCACGACATGAAGATGGTCATGCGCATTTCCAACCATATCGTGGTGCTCGATCACGGCGAAAAGATCGCCGAGGGGGAGCCGACTGCAATCTCACGCAACCCGCGCGTCATAGAAGCCTATCTCGGCGTCCAGACAACGGAGGCTCAGCATGCTGACAGTTGAGGGACTGCGCTCGCGCTACGGCCGCATCGAGGTGCTGCATGGCATCAATCTCGACGTGGCGTCCGGCGAGATCGTCACGGTCGTCGGCGCGAACGGCGCCGGCAAGACGACGCTGCTCAAGTGCCTCTCAGGTATACAGCCGGTTTCGTCCGGTGAGATCGTCTTCCGTGGCGAAACGCTGACTTCAGTGCCGGCGCACGCCCGCGTGCGGCGTGGCCTCGCCCAGTCGCCGGAGGGCCGGCAGATTTTCACCAACCTCACGGTGGAGGAGAATCTGCAGCTTGGCGCCTATCTCTTTGCCGACGAAAAGGTGGACCGCGATATGCAGGACGCCTTCGCGATGTTCCCGATCCTCAAGGAGAAACGGAACCTCGCGGCGGGTGGCCTGTCCGGCGGCCAGCAGCAGATGCTGGCAATCGCCCGCGCGCTGATGGCGCGCCCATCCTGCCTGCTTTTAGACGAGCCGAGCATGGGCCTTGCGCCCATACTCGTCGCCCAAATCTTCGACGTGGTGAAGAGCCTTAAGGCACTCGCCGTGACCGTGCTCCTTGTCGAGCAGAACGCTTTTGGTGCGCTTTCCATCGCCGATCGCGGCTATGTCATGGAGACGGGGCAGATCGCCATGTCGGGCCCATCAGAAGAACTAATTGCAGACGAGCGTATCCGCTCCGCTTACCTTGGAATTTAAAGCCATGTCCATTACCATCGCGCGCCAAAGTGCTATCGCTATCGCCACCATCGACAATCCACCCGTCAACGCCCTGTCACAGGCATTGCGCGAAGCGTTGGTCGACGCCGTGGCTGAACTGGATGCCGAATTTGCTATAAAGGCCGTCGTGCTGATTTGTGCCGGCCGCACCTTCATCGCGGGAGCGGATGTCAATGAGTTCGGCAAGCCGCCGCAACCGCCGCATCTCCCAGACGTAGTAGCGATACTCGAGGGCGCGAAAAAGCCTTGGGTCGCGGCTATCCATGGCAGCGCACTCGGCGGCGGGCTCGAAGTGGCGCTCGGCTGTGCCTATCGTGTGGCCGTTCCCGCCGCCAGCCTCGGACTGCCGGAAGTGAAGCTCGGAATAATTCCAGGAGCAGGCGGTACGGTTCGTTTGCCGCGCCTGATCGGCCCTGCGGCAGCGGTCGAACTAGTGACGGGCGGCAGCCCAATCGGGACGAAGAAAGCGAAATCGCTGCGTCTTGTCGATTCGATCATCGAAGGTGACCTGCTTGCCGGTGCAGTGGCCTTTGCTAACGAGATTGCCGAACAACCTCTGCCAAAGCCGCTTGCCTTACGCGGGATACCCACAATCGAAGCTGGATTCTGGGAGAGCGTGGAAAAAGCGGTTGCGTCAAAGGCGAAAAGCGAGGTTGCGCCACTTAAGGCTCTGGCTTCTATCCGCAATGCCAGCGAAACGGATTTTGCCAGTGCGATGGCCTTCGAGCGAGCAATCTTCCTGGACCTGCGCAACTCGCAACAGGCAGCAGCGCTGCGGCATGTCTTCTTCGCCGAGCGTGCGGCACCCCGCCCGCCAGAGATTGCTGGTGTGACGCCGCGCAATATCCGTTCCGCCGCGGTCATTGGTGGCGGCACAATGGGTGCGGGCATCGCTGCGGCGATGCGCGATGCCGATCTGCCGGTAATCCTTATCGAGCGAGACACGGCGGCGGTCGAGCGAGGGCTTGCAAACATCCGCGCCATCTTCGACGGTTCAGTGAAGCGTGGCCGTATCACGCAGGCGGTTGCAGATGAACGCATGTCCGGCGTCACCGGCAGTGATAATTACGAGATGCTTTCCGATACGGACCTCGTCATCGAAGCTGTGTTTGAGGATCTTTCCGTCAAGCGTGCAGTCTTTGAAAAATTGTCGGCGGTTTGCCGGAGGGATGCGGTGCTGGCCACCAATACATCCTATATTGATCCGGAGGCGATCAGAGAGGGCGTAAGCCACCCCAAACGGTTCCTCGGGCTGCATTTCTTCAGCCCGGCTCATGTCATGAAGCTGCTGGAAATCGTACCGACCGGAGAGACGGCGCCGGAGGTTCTAGCGACCGGTTTCGCACTCGCCCGATTGCTCGGTAAGATCCCAGTTCGCGCCGGTATTTGCGATGGCTTCATCGGCAACCGTATCTTGAAGGTTACCCGTGCGCAGGCTGAACGGTTGCTGCTTTCGGGCGCTACGCCGGCAACGGTTGATGCTGCCATGCGGGCCTTCGGCCTGCCGATGGGACCCTTTGAGGCGCAGGATTTTGGCGGTCTCGACATTGCCGCCTTCCAGCGTAAGGCGGCCCGCGAGCATGGCGAAACTCCCTTCGCGCCTGTCGCCGACCGGCTTTGTGCCATCAAGCGTTTCGGCCAGAAATCTGGTGGGGGCTGGTACGATTACGAGCCGGGCGATCGGGCGCCAAAACCGTCCGAAGCGGTGGCTGAGATCATTGCTGAAGAGGCTGCAGGCGTGTCGCAGCGTGTTTGGGGGGAGGTGTCGATTGCTGATGCAATTGTCCTGCCAATGGTCAATGAGGCAACGCGCATTCTAGAGGAGAAAATAGCACTTCGTTCTCCCGACATCGACCTCGTAAAAATTCATGGCTACGGCTTTCCGCGCTGGCGTGGCGGACCGATGCACTATGCGGAGGCGCGGGGCCTTAGCGATGTCGTGACCGCGCTTGACAGACTTGCTGCGGAAGGGCTTGCCGAGCCACCGTGCGATGGCCTTCGCCGTGCGGCCGGAGAGGACGGCTTTTTGCGACTTGCAGGAGGTTAGAACGATGCTGACGTCGGCGCTGTTCGTTTCGACTATTAGCGGATCGTGCTTTGAAGGTCTTCGCAAAGCTATACTTCGCAGCTGGGAGCCTATTTTTTCAAAGTGGCGAGAATTCCTGCCGGTCACTTTAGGAGGGGTCAGAACAAGAGCAGTCCGAAATCGTACGCTCTCATGAGCGATTTAGGTTTTCCGGGCGCATTTAAACTACCCCGTTTTCGCGAGGTCGGTCAATTGATGCAGCCTGTGCAC
>NZ_VIUP01000016.1:0-51902 GCF_007828365.1 Rhizobium sp. SJZ105 | reverse complement strand
GTGCACAGGCTGCATCAATTGACCGACCTCGCGAAAACGGGGTAGTTTAAATGCGCCCGGAAAACCTAAATCGCTCATGAGAGCGTACGATTTCGCGCTAATCTTGTTCTGACCCCATCCACGGCGGCATTTGTGTAGGTGATGCAACCGATAAATCGGGGGGATTCCTCGACGGTATCTGCAAGCCCCAGAAGCTTTGCGAGGATCACGCGGGTCTTGCCGCTGCCGGGGCAGGCGGCAAGCAGAAGATGCTTTTCCACTTCGACGGCCGACTGTTGCTCCTCGGTCAGCGAGATCATTCTGATAGCCATTCAAAGGCTTGTTGGATGTATTCAGGGAGCTCGTTCGCACGATCGGCAAAACGTGCGGCGACCTGGGCGTAGCGCGCCTTGCCAAATCTCTTGGCGGTATTCAGCACCGCTCCTCCGAGTTCCACCCGCAGCTTGACCTCATCATCGAGCGGCAGAGATCCCGAGCATAGTTTGGCATAACCGGAGGACAAGGCCTCACGAATTCTCGGTGCACCCAATGCCTCTGCGGCCGCGATGTGCATCGGCAAAAGGCCCTTGGTGGTGAGCTCGCGTTCGAACGTCGTTGCTCCAAGGAAAACTTGAACAAAATCATTCTCAAGTGCCATCAGGTCGGGGGCAGAGTCGTCCGGGTTGAAATCAAGGGCGCTGGCATCTGACGGGATGAGATCGGCGTCCGCCACGATTGCGCATTTCTTCTCCAAAGACCCGTGCGCGAAAAGTTTGGCATAGACGTCGAAGTGAACACCGTGGATCGCAGTCAGTGAAATACCAACGCGCTCCAACTTCACCTTGTGCACGCTTTCGATAAGAGCGGGTATCAAGAATAGCTCAGCGGCCCCTTCGACCAGCATGACCTTCCTCGCGTAGAGAAGGCTGCTTTTCGTCGAGTCCAGATAGCGCTCGAGGTCGGAAATTTCGCCGGACGTCAACTTCGCATTCAAGGCGAGATTGCCAGCCGCGATGCTGGCGTCGCCCCGTTTTGTGAGCGATACGATAGTCTTGAGGGGAACCTGCGACGTCACATGAGTGCTGTGGCTTGTGAGAACCGTCTGAACGCCGATCGAGTTTAGCGCGGAGATGAGAGAATATTGAAGCTGGGGATGCAGGTGAGCCTCGGGTTCCTCGATAAGGATGAGCTGTCCTGAAGAGTTTCCGCCAGCAATGCGGCGTTTGAGATATTCGATAAGGATCGAGATATAAAGGATGTTGTTCATCCCCAAGCCGTTACGGCCTGGCTCGAACTCCTGGAGAGACGTGTCCGACAGGATAAGTTTGAGGTTGCGCAGGATGGCCCGAAACGTGGCCGCCGAAAGCCCCAGCTTTGCACCCATCTCGAAAGCAGGACCCGAGACGTCTTTGAAGCGCGAATCGATCGCCTGAGCTACATGGGAGATGGTTTTCGATTTCGCGATCAGATTGTTTGCTTCATCGAGGATCTGGATCAGTTCCTCCTGCTCTTCTTTTGGAATCTCGAAGGACTCGATCAGCTTGATCAATGGCGATTGACGTGGATTGCGCAAATCGCCCTCGACGTCTCGAAGGGCCGGCAGATGTATAACAAGGAACGACTGAAGATCGGCAAATCGCACTGCTTCCCCAACGCCATCTTCGTTCCACTCGAGGTCGAGGAGATCGATCGCCGGGTTTCCTCCTCCGCGGATCTCCCAGGCGTAATCGTCCAGCGTCAAGCTACCCGGTTGGATAGTGCTGCTCGCGAGCTGCTCGCGAACCCCAGGTTTGGGCCGGAATCGGTAAAAGATCCTCGCTCGGTCGGCGCCCGTCTTCCACGTGCTGACCAGAGCCTCTTCATTCACAATCCCTTCGAAACCGGTCAATTCGACCCCAATGAGGACCTGTGTGGGTGTCGAAATATCCACATTGGCGTTGATGTCTTCTCGGAGAAGCGAGCGCAACGTCGACGGAAGCGAAATATCAAGGCAGATCTGAATGGCCCGCAGAATTGCGGTTTTTCCGGTATTGTTTTCTCCTATGATACAGCAAAGATCGTTTTCAACATTGACATCAAGGCGTTGAAACGTCCGAAAATTCTTAATAACGATCCTTGCTACGCGCACGAGAAGTCCTGTTCCGCCGACTCAGTCCAGCAGTTGATTTACCCGCCAAAAGTGTACACCGGGAAGAGATGGTGCGCGATGCCGTTTTGCTGTCAAGCGAGGCTCACATAGCGGCTCTGTTCCAGCAAGCGCACACACACAATCCCGACGCATTATGCTGGTTTACAGCCCGAACCGTTTTCGCATTTCCCCCGCCTTCGCCCACTCGTCGCCGGGCATCCGGTCGATCAGTCCCTTCATTACCCTAGAAAACGCGGCCTTAAGCGTTTCTTCGGTCAGAGCCTTGGCGAGATCTGTCGGAAGCAGCGGCCCCATGTCAGTGAAGAAGCCCGGATTGACGAGTTTCTGGAACATGCGCTGCTGCGCCTCGGCTCTGGAAATCGCTTCCTCTCCTTTTTCAAGGTAGAGCAGAAAACACTCGACGATCCTGGCCGTGTTCAGCCCTTCGAACACTCTTAGCGCGTAGTCAAGGTCGAACAGATCGCGGCCCTTGTTGCGTTGAAGCAGGGCACGCAGCTTGGTCGCGAGCATTTCTTCCCGAGAGAAGGTCGGGATTGCAGCCGTTCCGGTGAACCATGGATTTTCGACACCAAAAGGAATCTCGATGGGCGGATCGTAAGCTTCACGCTCGCGCGTATTGATTTCGATTTTGAGTTTTATCGGACCGGGAGAAGCCTTGTCTTCGGCTTCGACAGCGTATTTAAGTTTGGGCGCAACCGGGCTTTGATCGAAACGCGGCTTGCCCAGCCACGGATCGAGAACGTCCTGCAGATGCTCCAGTAACGGGCGGATAGGACCGGCAGTCGTCCTCACAAGGTCGATGTCTTCCGAATAGCGCAGCGGCTTGAGGAAGTGCAGCTTGTTGAGCGCAGTGCCGCCGCGGAAGCGCAGTTCGTCGCGCAGGAACGGATCGGAGAAGATGGCGACAATCGCGCGGCTGATGATGAGATCCTGCTCGACTTGCCGTTGACTTGCCCATGGCACCACCCCATTCCAGGCGGTGATGTAGTCCTGCGGTATCATTCGTCGATCTCCGGCGGCCGGCGAACGATCACACGCCAGTGTTCATCGCGTTCGGATGGCGGCGGCGACAAATCTGGATCTCCGGCCTGCTTGGGATCGAGTTCGACCCACGACAACGGGCCACGTGGAGATAGCGCTGCAAACATCGTTTCCGCTATCTGCGAGTGCCCCAGCCTCCCAAGCAGATGTCCGAGGCGTTGTGCGACCGCTTTCTCGAAAGCACGCGACAGGGAGGCAAGCTTTTTGGGTTGCAACCGCTCGGCAAGCTCGGAAAGCACCGTAGCAATATTGTCTAGACCAGCTCCGGAATGCGGATAGCGTACCAGATCGAGCGCCGTCAGTTCCGGCGAGGATAGCTTCATATATCCCGAGGGCGTCTTGCAATCTTCGATTCCCGCCGAGACTGCTCCCATGTCCTTGCGATACGAAAAGACGATCCGCGTTCGCCCAGCCTCAATATCGGACAGGAGTTTGTTCGTGACGACCTGAAATACCATGGTGGCCTGGTGGGAGGCGCCATGGGCGGCGGCGGCCGTCAGCAATCCCACATAGTAGGGTCGTTTTTCGTGGCGCATCAGGGCGTCGATATACCACTCCGGAGGCGGCGCTCCCATGACGGCGTGCTGAGGCGGCACAACCACATAGAAGCCGCGACGGGGCCGGATAAGCTGGCCGCGCCGCTGCAAACGCTCGGCGGCGTCAAGGAATGCTCCCCGGCTGATGCCGATCTCCTGCTGGGCTTCATCTGCAGAGAAAACTCCCCGGCCCGTAGCAAGTAGACCAGAAGCGTAGGAAGATAGTGTTGATCGTCCGGTTTGCATCATATCTCCTTATCCGCTTTTAGCGCGGAAAAATCAATATGATGCCCTATTGGATCATTCTCGAAAATCCGCCCTTATTGCGGAAAATTTGATATGACTCGTTGACGCTGCGGCCATCGATGCCAGCCGCCAGATCAGATGACCGCTGCCATTTTCTCGAATTTTCTCACCATTCAATGCTTCACTTGGGTGAGAAGTAGTCATTCAAATAGGACGTGCCAACAACGGCGGTTAATCCGTTCTGAACAAGCAAACCCATCGGTCCGTTCTTGGCTTCAGATCCGCGCTCCTGGAGCGCAAGTTATTGCCCCGCTTATAAAAATTAGAACAGACGTATGCTGCTTGAACGACAAGGTAGGCGGTTCGAATCCGTTCAAGGCGTGATATCTCTCGCGAAGCTACGAAGCTACGAAGCTACGAAGCTCGCTTGATGATATGTGCGTCTTTCCTGACTTTCTCGGTCGGACCGGCCCTGGTGCTTGCCAGTCTTACCGTGGTTTTTGCCTTTTTACGCAAATATCTGTGAGAATATGCTAGGTGGTCAATACGCCTCGTCTTTACATGAACTGAAGGTATGCATTCGCGTGAAAATCGATCAACAAACGACGCGGGCGATGAACCGTCGTCTGATCCTTAACCTCATCAGGCGTGAAGAGCAGCTCAGCCGCGCGGACGTTGCGGCGGCGACCGGTTTGAGCCCGGCGGCGGTGACGTTCGTGGTCAGTGATCTGATCTCAGAAGGTTACCTCATCGAGGGCAAGACGATACCCGGCGGTGGAGGGCGTCGACCCATTCCGCTCGAAATCAACTATGCCGGACACCTCGCAATCGGCATCAAGATGAATGTCGGCAGTCTGGAATGCGTGCTGACGGATCTCTCCACTGCAACACTCTCGTCGCTGACCATAGAGTTCAAGGATCCGTCTCCGCAATCGGTTCTCAACGCCGCTGAAAAAGCTGTGACTCGATTGCAGCGCTTGGCGCCGGAAGGGGCGGGTCTGCTGACCGGTGTCGGTTTCTCCATGCCGGGCACAATCGATGCGGAGAGGGGCATCTGCATCAAGAGCCACCGCTTTTTCTGGGAAAATGTGCCGTTTGCCAGCATGTTGCAGGAACAGGTTAATGTTCCCGTCTGGATGGAGGATGACACGCTGGCCTTTGCGCTGGCACAACATCTTTTCGGTCTTGGGCGGCAACACAAGGTCTTCACGGCGGTGGCCATCGGTGTGGGCATTGGCTGCGCAACGGTGGTGGATGGCAAGGTGCAGCGCGGCGCGCATGGTCATGCGGGCAAGATCGGACATTCGATGCACCACCCTGATGGACCCTTATGCGAATGCGGTCGGCATGGCTGTCTTCAGGCATTTTATTCCGAGCCTGCCATCCTTGAGCGTTGGCGTCAGGCCAGAGGCAAACACGGTAACGTCGACCGTTACGCGATGAAGGAAGCCGCGCTACAGGGTGATCCTATTGCCCGAGACATTCTGCAGGAAGCAGGTGCGACCATCGGCCTGCATCTGGCGCGCATGGTCGATATTGTCGATCCCGAAATTATCATCGTTGGCGGTGAAGCGGTGAGTTTCGGCGATCTGCTGTTCGATCCTATGCGAAAGGCGCTTGAGCTCAATTGCTTCACGCCGCCACCTGCACTGGTGCCGGATGAGAGAGACAATTTCTGGAGCAGCGGCGCGGCGGCCTTGGCAACGCAGGGCCTGTTCAATTTCGAGATGACCACGCCCGCCTTTCCCGCATAACAAAGCGGCGAAGGTTCCTGTGACACCTTCGCCGCTCGTTTCGGGGGATTTGCACCCCTCTGGGAGAACCTTATGGGCTTTGGTCAGCCAAGCTCGATGACGAGGCAGCCATAGCCTTCGAGCGTATGCTCACTGGAAACATCCATTCCCGTCAATAAGTCCTTGCCGGATGAGAGGTTTTTCAGTTTTTGTTCGGTCTCAACCGTGTTGAGAACGAACAGCAGCTTGCGGTCCTCTGCCGTGCGCATCACCACTTCCACGCCTTCCGGCAAATCCGCAATCAGTGGTTCGATACCGGCTTTTGCCAGTACGACCTCATCCAGTCCATCCACCAGATCATCGGTGAGGTAGGTCGCGAGATAAATGACCTGACCCTTGCCGACCTTGCGCAGCGTGGCTGCCGCGCGTCCCTTGGCAAAGCGGTTGGACCATGTGGCGATTGTTTCGACATCGCTGTCGAGTTCCAGCAATTCGTAGAGATGCTCCGCCTCGATGGTGCGCCCACCGATGTCTATAGTGTATTTGCGGAAGGCCGAGGAGGAAGGGAGAATGTGTGGTGGCACGTAATGGCCGTCCTCCACGCCCTTTTTCTGGAAGAGACCGTCGCCGTCCTTCGCCGTGATGCGACCGAATTCTTCGACGCGCACACCGCAGAGTTTGGCAAGAGCGCCGCCCGGGGCAAGTTCGCGGATGATGTGGTTGTTGATGTCGCGTGTGCCGGTCATGGCGCCGACGATCAGCGTGCCGCCGGCCTCGACAAAGGCCTCGACATTTGCGGTCCATTCCTGGTTCCACATAACCCAATGGGGAATGTAGAGCGCCTTCAGACGGGACAGATCGTCTTCGGGATGAATGAATCCACAGGAAATGCCGCGCTCATAGCAATGGCGGTGCAGAAGCGTGGCGTCGTCCTGCGGGGATGGCAGGCCGATAGGGTAGGTCTTGTGCGCTTCTTCATTGTCGAAATCAGCACCGGCGATGCCGAGATCCATATGCACGGATGTGCCGAGCAGCTTGTCCTTGATCTTAGCTATATCGCGAGCGAACTGCTTTGCTTCTTCGAAGCGGCGCCGTCCGACATCATCGTGGTCGATCAGGCCCATCCAGTAGATTTCTGCACCGAAATGCGCGGGACGCCAGCGGAAGAACATCAGGCCATCGGCCCCACGCGAAACGGATGACAGCGCCATGCGCCGCATTTCGCCCGGTTCCGGCGTCATGGTGGTGAAGGCTGGCTGGCTGCCCAAGCCAGAAGCCTGTTCCGGCACGATGAAGTTGCCGGTATAGCTGCGGCAGAGATCGAGCTTCAGTGCCTGCGTGGCACCATGGCCGCCGTTGCGGCGAAACTCGTCATAGAGCATCGGGTAGATATCGAAGCCGATGAAATCGAGATCCTGTCCGAAGGTGCCACGGAAATCGATGTCGGTCAGATTGCCGAGATTGTGGAAGATGAACCAGTCGGGGTTCGTTGCCCGGAGGATTTCAACCTGATCGCGCTGGAACGCCGCAGTCGCCGTAGCCAGAAAGCGATGGTAATCCTGCACGTGGCCGGGGCTGAGATAGGACGGTGCCATCGGGTAGGGCAGTACGACCTGATCGAAATTATCGTAGGATGTCGCCCAGAAATGGCCGCCCCATGCGAAATTCAGCGCGTCGATGCTCTCATATTTGTGGCGCAGGAAGTTGCGGAACGCCAGAGTTGCGGAATCGGAGAACGATTCCGAGTCGGTGGTATTAAGCTCATTGTCCGTCTGCCAACCGATGACGTAGGGGTTGTCCTTGTAATGCTCGGCCATCGCCTTGGTAATGCGGCGGCTATGATGGCGCAGCACCGGGCTTGTGGTGTCGCCATGCTGGCGCGAACCGTGGCTTGCCCTGCGACCCTTGCGGTCGACACGCAGGATTTCGGGGTAATTCATGCTCATCCAGCGCGGTGGCGTCGCCGTTGGGGTGCACAGAATGGTGTTGATTCCGGTCTTGCCAAGCCCTTCGATGGCCCGATCGAACAGATCGAAATCGAATTTGCCCTCATAGGGCTCCCAGATGTGCCAGGCGAACTCGCCCATACGCACAGCATTGAAGCCTGCTTCCTTCATTCGGTCGGCATCACGCTGCCAGTAGCTTTCGTCCACATGTTCGGGATAATGCGGCACGCCAAGCAAAAAATCGTCAAGGTTAAGGGTGCGCCAAGCCGATAGCGGCGCAGGTTTCGTCCGTTTCATCGTGGAAACTCCAGTTTTACTTTTGGGTCACAGGCTTGGGAGGTGTGAGCGTTTTGCCATTGGGGCCGAACAGGTAGGAGTCATCCAGGGCGAAGCCGACGCGAACGGATGAGCCGATATCGAAGGGCACGACCTTTCCAAGCTGGATCGTGACATTATGAGTGCCGGTGTCGGAGCCGACAGCCATCAGTGGAGAGGCATCAGCATGGACGATGGTTTCCCGGCCCAGATGCTCCACAAGTCGCACCTTCGCGTCAAAGCCCACGAGCGAAGCATCGGTATCCTGTGTTTGCAGCCGCTCTGGCCGCACGCCCAGCGTTACCGTGTCACCCGTCTTCAAGGGCGCGTCACTCGTCAGCTGAAGGCGCAGTTCTTCAAGGCCGGAAAAGAAAGCGATTGCAACGCCTTGTTCAGTTCTGATGACCTTGCCTTCGAAAAAGTTCATACGGGGTGCGCCGAGAAAGCCCGCGACGAAATGGTTCTTCGGGTTGGCGTAAAGCTCCAACGGAGAGCCGACCTGTTCGATCTCGCCTTTGTTGAGAACGACGATGCGACTGGCCATGGTCATGGCTTCCACCTGGTCATGGGTCACATAGATCATCGTCGACCCGAGTTCAGCGTGCAGCGTGGACAGTTCGACGCGCATCTGGGTGCGAAGGGCAGCGTCGAGGTTCGACAGGGGTTCATCGAACAGGAAAACCTCTGGCGAGCGGGTGATCGCCCGGCCAATGGCCACGCGCTGGCGCTGGCCACCGGACAATTGTTTCGGCAACTTGTCCAGCTGTTCGGTGATCCGCAAAATACCGGCGGCGCGTTTCACCGCGGCATCGATTTCCGATTTCGGGCGCTTTGCCATGCGAAGGCCAAAGCCCATGTTTTCGGCGACGGTCATATGCGGATAGAGGGCGTAGGACTGGAACACCATGGCAATTCCACGGTCGCCAGGCTCTTCCTTTGTCACATCCCGGCCATTGATCATCAGCATGCCGGACGAGATCGTCTCCAGACCGGCAATGGTCTTCAGCAGCGTGGACTTGCCGCAGCCGGAGGGACCGACCATGACGATGAACTCGCCTTTTTCGATAGTGAGGTTGATGTTCTTCAAGGCGTGGAAGCTGGTGTAGTGCTTCTGGACGTTGAGGATTTCGACGCTGCTCATGTCCGGCGTATCCTTGCTGCTCGGTGAGAGTGGGTTGGTGCGGCGTGCGGAAACGGTCATCCCTTGACGGCTCCCATGGTCAGGCCGGAAACGAAGTGTTTCTGCATCAGGAAGAACATCACGACGGGCGGTACGGCGACGAAGATCGTTGCGGCTGACACGATGTTCCAGGCCGAGACCCATTCGCCCTTGAGGTTGGAAAGGCCAGCGGTCACGGGCTTGATGGCGTCGCTTTGCGTCAGCACCAGCGCCCAGAAATAATCGTTCCAGATGAAAGTGAAGGTGAGGATGGCAAGTGCCGCCAGCGCGGGTCGCACCAAGGGCACGACGATATGGACCAGCGTTTGCCAGGGCGACGCACCTTCGGCGCGAGCTGCCTGAAACAATTCATCTGGAAGGGCCGCGATGAAGTTGCGCATGAAGAGTGTCGCAAAGCCGGTCTGGAAGGCGATGTGGAATATCATCAACGCCCAGTAGGTATCGTAGAGCCCTGCCCATACCATCAGATCACGGATCGGGATCATCATCACCTGCTGTGGCAGAAAGTTGCCGCCGACGAACAGCGTAAACAGCACCATCGAGCCACGGAAGCGGTAGCGCGACAGCACGTAGCCGGTCAGTGTCGAGAAGATCAGCACCATGATCACCGATGGGATGGTGATGATCATGCTGTTGGCGAAGTAGCGCAGCATTTTCGTCTGCTGGAACACGGCAACATAATTGTCTGTCAGGCTGAATTTGGTCGGCCAGCCCCAGTAGTTGCCTGCCATCACGTCATCGAACGACCGGAAGGATGTCATGATGACCGCGAACAATGGCAGAAGCCAAAGCGCGAGAATGACGCAGACCATGGTCATATAGGCAATTCGGGCAGCCGGTTTGTTTTCGGGAATAGGACGTGGATACATCAGATCACGCTCCCTTCTCGGCCTTGACGAGGCCGCGCAGATACCATGCGATGAATATGGACATGATAAGGAAAAGAACGGTGGCAATCGCCGCGCCATAGCCGAAGCGGTAGGAGAAGATCGACTGCTCGTACATCTGGTAAGCCAGGACGGTTGATGAACCGAATGGACCACCTGCGGTCATGACGGAAATGGCATCGAAAGAACGCAGCGCGCCAACGACCGTAATGGCGACCGCAATGAATGCGACCTGCGTCAGCTGAGGCAGCACGATATGCCGCAACATCGGCCAGCCGCGCGCGCCATCAACCCGACCAGCGCCGATCATTTCCTCATCGAGATTGTTAAGTCCAGCAAGGAACAGCACCATGCAGAACGCCACCTGTGGCCAGAGCGCTGCGATGACGACAGCGAAGGTCACGAGGTTTTCATCTGACAAAAGCGCGGGTGCCGTGGCTCCAAAGGCCTGATAGATGATGGCCAGCAGGCCGAACGTCGGATCGTAGAACCAACCGAAAATGACGCCCACAGTCACCGCTGCCAGCACCAGTGGCATGAAGAACAGCGACTTGACGATGCGCATGCCTGCGATCTTCTGGTTGACCAGAAGCGCAATGGCCAGACCCATGGGTGGCGCCAGCAGGAACATGACCAGCCAAATGGCATTGTTTTTCAAGGAGACGTAAAACTGCGGATCGTCGATCAGTTCGGCATAGTTCGCCAAGCCAACCCAGGTCTTGGCTCCCATGCCGTCCCATTCGTGAAAGGAAATCCAGAACGTCTCGATCGATGATGCGATGATGACGACCAGAAAAAGGATAAGACCCGGCGCAAGAAGAAGCGCAGGCGTCAGCCAGTTGCGATGGCGGCGCCACCAGATAGACATGAGACCATCCTGTCGATGAGGGGAGGCGCCAACGCCTCCCGTTTTGCGTTCGGGCAGAGCTTAACCGTGGATGCGCTGGCGCGTCCGCTCGATCTGCGTGAGGATCTGGTCGCGGCGTTCGGGCTTGACCATGAATTCCTGGAAACCCTTCAGACCCGCAAGTGCGAGATCTGGATCGGTGTCACGGTCGTAATATTGCGCCGTGCCCTTGACCTTCTTCATCTCATCGACCGCCATTTTCAGGATCGGGTCGTTGCCGATCGCGCAGTCGCTGCGAGCAGGCACGTTGCCTTCCGGGGAGAGGTAGGCGCTCAGATTTTCCGGCTTGTAGAAAAAGGCGAGGAATTCGCGTGCCAGTTCCTTGTTCTTCGAACCGGATGGCAGATGGATCGAATCCACCGAGAAATCCTCGAACTGCTCGACGCCCGTCTTGATGGTCGGGAAGGGCGCGAAGCGCACATGCTGAAGGTCTTCCGGCGGGAAGGCATATTTGATGAAATTGCCGAGATCCATCATCGCGGCCTTCTTCTGAACCAGCGATGCCGCTGCCGGATCCCAAGCGAAAGACGTGCCGTTCGGCGTGAAGAAATCAGCCTTGATCAGTTGTTCCCACTTATCGAACACTTCGGTAAGCGACGGATCGGTGTATTTCACCTTGCCTGCCATCAGATCCATGTGGTGCTGGAGGCCGTTGATGCGCAGGTTCATGTGATCGAACCATCCACCACACGGCCACTGGTCCTTCGTGCCCATGCTCATCGGAATGATGCCGGCCTTCTTGGACTGTTCGGCCAGCGTGAAGAAGTCATCGAATGTCTTGGGAACGCTCAGGCCATACTGGTCGAACGTATCCTGACGATAGAAGAGACCCCAGAGAATGCCACCGGTCGGCAGGCCAAATTGCTTGCCATCAACGGTGACGGAGCCGAGCGTCGCGCCGAGGACGTCGGCAAATTTCTCTCGCTGGACTAGGTCGGAAATGTCATCGAACAGACCTTTTTCCACGAAGCTGCGCATGCGGCTGCCTGAGAACCAGAAGCAGATATCCGGCGGGCTGGCGACGAGATAATTGCGGATTGCGGTCTTGTGGGCCTCGTGGTCCATATTGTTGACGGTCACGGTAACGCCATTCGCATCACCGAAAGCCTTGGAAATGGCCTCAAGCGCCTTGCGCTGATCCGCATTGCCACGGTTTGAGATAATGGTGAGCTGTTTGCTCTGCGCAATGGCAGGCGTGTAGAGTGCGGCAGAAGCAAGCGCGACGCCTGTGCCTTGAAGAAAGCGACGACGAGACGTCGGCAGAAATTGTAGTGTAGAATTCATATGAGATCTCCTCCTCCTGCCAGGGTCTCCAAGACCTGACGCGGCCGCAAAGAACCAATATTTTCATCGATGGTCAATAGTTAATTTATTAAATAAATAATCTGAGGAAGCACGGAGATGCATTTTCGATAGTGAGAAGTGGGGGCTTATTCCATCCATGTGGCTAGCCTCCCTGCGACCGGATCGACGATCGTCCGGCGAGCGGTCAAGAATCTTGGCTGTCCGCGCTTCGAAAACGATACGACCGAGATCGGACAGCAGGTCTCAAACCACCAAGGAAATGAGCAGATCGTCTAGCACACAAGGGCTCTCGCGTTGACTTTGAACGGTCACTTTGTGCCCACCGTCAACGCGAGAGCCCAAGCAAAATCATAGCGAAGAAGGTCCATTATCGAGCCACGTCACGGGGCGAGGGATACGTTCTCGAAGCTCTCGGTGGGCGCGGCTGCTGATCGCCCGGATTTGATTGATCAACGTGGTTCTTTGTGCAACCAGGCGCGATCGAACTCTGTGCAGCGACTGAATATCGAGCTGCTCTTCACTCTTGAGGCCGACGATTCGCATTGTAGGACGCGACGCGGCTTCCGCGATGCCCTCCGCATCCCTGTCGTCATTCTTCTGCGCTTAATATACGGCCGAACATACTCGGGCGACATCAGTCGCACTTCGTGTCCTCGTGTTGCAAAAAGTCGCCCAAGGTGGTGAGCGCCGCAGCATGCTTCCATAGCAATGATGCACGCCGACATCTTGCCTACAAACTCAATGAGTGTCTGACGTCGCATTGTTCGGCGGACAATCACCGCACCTTTGTCATCAACTCCGACAACGCTGCAGCTGTTCTTTCCTATGTCGATGCCAAGTATCGAAATCGTCATGATCTGGCTCCTCTTCCTTCAATGACGAGACATCATACTCTATGTTCTCGGAAGGGCGGCCCATCCCATACCAACAAATGATGACGACCGGGAATGGCCAGCGAGTCTTGATATGCAAACATGTGAAGCGCAGTCGAAAATTTACACTTTTTTGTTTTCTTTATTAAAGATTGTTAAACCTATAGGAGAATAAGGCCGCGCGCCGCGGTGCCGCTCCGCGAATTTTGGTATGTGTTGAGAGGTGCGCAATGAAAGATCAGGGGCTAAGTGAACAAATTCTCGCAGATCAACTTCTCGCCCTACGCCGCACAGTAGCACTCTCGATCCCTGTTAACATCTTGCTCGGCTTAGCGTCGACTCTCGTGGCCTGGCACTCTGGTCTATGGAACCTTGGTTTGACTTGGTTCGCTGTATCCTCAGTCATAAATGGATTGAGAATATGGCTGTGTCTTACTCCAGTCATGACCGTGTCCGAAGCGCGTAACCATGCGGGAAGCGTTGGGTTTAAATTGCTCGACAGTGTCGCAGGGCAGTTAAAATCGCACACAATCCTTGCCCTGTTCTCAGGCATCGTCTGGGCTTTCATTCCGGCTTTGTGTGAGGGGTACACATCGTCCGAAACCCTGTTCTACCTGACGGTCGTATGCGGAATAACGGCAGGCGCAGTCAGTCATGGCTTCGCTTATGCTCGTGTACCTATCAGTTTTATAACACCCCCTTTACTGTCAGTTATTTTTTTCCTGATCCTTCACTATGATTTCGACCGTCTCGTGCTGGCGTCCACGGTAACGCTTTACCTTCTCGCCTTGATCAGGGGTTCCCGTCACGGTGAGGTGTGGGTGCGTGAAACCAGTCGGCTCAAAAATGAAGCGACGTCTTTGTCCCGATCTCTTGAAAAAGCGCATGAGGAGACGACATCTTTTGCGAAAGAGATGCGCCATCAAGCCGTACGAGATGCTTTGACCGGTCTGCTCAACCGGCGAGGGCTCACCGAGGCATTGTCTTCCATGACAGGGATGCAGGCGCGTGGCGCGTGTCTTATGTTGCTTGACCTCGATGGGTTCAAATTCGTGAACGATGCCTTTGGTCACAAGGTAGGTGATCAGGTGTTAGTGGAGGTCGGAAGGCGTTTGGAAAATGCTCTACCGGAGGGCTTCACAATCGCTCGGCTAGGAGGCGACGAATTCACGGTCTTCTATAATCGTGAACAGCATTCCGAAGAGCCTGCAGCGTTGGCCCAGCGCGTGATTTCGGCCACTGCACGCCCCTTTCAACATCTCGATGGGTGCCGGATTGGCGTGAGTATAGGGATTTATCATTCGAATTATTTTGATCTGGAAGAGGCGTTGTTCTGTGCCGATGCGGCACTCTACGCGGCCAAGCACGAAGGGCGTAATCGGCTCCGGCTATTCGATGACGCATTACGCCGAGACGTTGATATGCGCCGTGATATCGAGCGTGATCTTGGAAAAGGGTTGGCCTCTGAGACGCTTGAAGTGTGGTATCAGCCAATCATGACTGACGGTGGTGAGGCACTCGACGGTTTCGAAGCGCTTGTCCGCTGGCTACATCCGAAGCATGGTTGGGTTCCGCCGGAGATGTTAATTTCGGTTGCAGCATCGGCAGGCCTTTCCGAGCCTCTGCTCCGATTTATTCTCCGCGACATTGGAATCATGCTTCGGACATTCAAGTTGCTTGAATTGAACGACTTACACATTGCAATGAATATATCGCCCCGGGAAATGGCCCAGCTTCCTGTGGACGAAATCGTTCTTGAAAAGCTTAAAAGAATGGACTTGGCACCGTCCCTTCTTGAGATCGAAATCACCGAAGAGACGGCTATCGATTTCGCGGCGGTCAGTTCGAAGCTAACGCGTTTATCAAAGTCTGGCATCAGAATTGCAATTGATGACTTCGGCGTCGGCTATTCTTCACTAGGATCACTTCAGGTTTTGCGTGCCGATCGCGTTAAGATTGATCGATCTTTTATTTCTGGCATCGCGAAATCGTTGGAAAACCAAGCCCTCGTGCAGTCTATTCTCAGCGTGAGCCGTTCTCTAAACTTCGAAGTGGTAGTTGAAGGTGTTGAAACGCAGGAAGACCTTGTAAAGCTAAAGGAAATAGGCTGTGTCACGATGCAGGGTTATCTGTTTGCCAAGCCAATGCCATTGGACGCAGCCATTAAGTGGGCACAGCAAGCGGCGCGTTGATTGGCGACGGAACAGGTGATGCTCAGCCCTGGCGATCTCTAGAGCGCGTCCGCTGAAAGCGGAATCGGGTTGAGGATTCCCCTGGCCGCCAAATTCTGATTCCATCGCCCGACTTTTGATTTGGTCGGAGGTAATATGACCCGAGCTTTCAGTGATGATCTGCGTAGGCGCGTTCTGGCTGCGTCACGCGATGGCATGTCGGCGCGATCAGCGGCGGCCCGATTTGGCATTGGGATTTCAACAGCCATCGCCTGGATTGCGAGTGCGCGGGCTGGTCGGTTGATCCCTGCTAAACAGGGCCGACGCGGTGGCTCGCGCCTCGATGCCCACGAGGACTTCATCGTCGGCATGATCGAAGAGGCAAAGGACATTACCCTCAACGAGATGGTCCTGCGATTGTATGAGGCGAGAGCCGTTTCCATTGGCCGTAGCGCGCTCGATGTCTGGCTGCGAAGGCGCGGCTGGACATTCAAAAAAAGACCGCACATGCACTGGAGCAGGAGCGTCCTGACCTCCTGAAACGTCGTCAGCATTGGTTCGACGGCCAACTCGATCTCGATCCGGCACGGCTCGTCTTCATCGATGAAACCGGCTTGAGCACGAAGATGTCTCGGCTTCGCGGACGGGCCCTTTGCGGAGATCGATGCCGCTCACCGGTCCCGCACGGCCATTGGAAGACAACGACGTTTACCGGCGCGCTCAGGCTATCCGGAATGACCGCACCCATGGTGTTGGACGGTGCGATGAACGGGGTAGCATTCCAGGCCTATGTCCAGCAGGTTCTCATTCCAACTTTGGCACCGGGCGACATCGTCATCATGGACAATCTGCCTGCACACAAAGCGCAAGGCGTGCGTCACGCAATCGAAGACGCCGGATGCCGGTTGCTTTACCTTCCTCCCTACAGCCCAGACTTCAACCCAATCGAGAAGGCATTCGCGAAGCTCAAGGCCGTCTTGCGCGCCAAAGCAGAGCGAACGATCGACGGCTTGTGGGATACCGTCGGCCACATCGTCACGCTGTTCGAACCACAGGAATGCGCCAACTACTTCAAATCGTGCGGCTATGACCCCGAGTAAAATGGACGTGCTCTAGCATCGCTGACAATGGTTTGATAATTGCGGGGCTTGCTGGCCGCGTTGTATCGCTTCTAGCCGAGCGATTCGCGCCCACAGGTCCATCGCCTGCGAACGCAATTCGCGATGATGGCGGGAGGTTATGTCATGGCGCGAGATGTAAAACAGATTGGCGATCGGTTCGTGGATGGAGACGAAGCATTGTAGATGTCGCTGTGACTTGAAGCGCTTCATGATCCGCTCTCGCCGCCGGATTGGTTGGTGAGAATTCTCTGCCCGATTATTCAAGCCTTTATGCGAGCGGTGCTCGACACCGGGCATGATCTCTCGCTTTGCTGTGCCGTAGGATCGCAGTTTATCAGTGATCATCAAACGCGGTGACCGGCCTTGTCCTTTCAACAGCTTGCGCATCAGGCGTTTCGCCGCCTTTGCGTTTCGGCGACTTTGAACGAGAACCTCCAGGACGAAACCGTCCTGATCGACAGCACGCCACAGCCAATGCTTCTTGCCGCAAATTGAAACAACGGCCTCATCGAGGTGCCATTTATCTCCGAGCCGACCGGATGATCGGCGTCGGATCTCGTTGGCGAAGGCACGACCGAATTTCTCCGCCCACAGCCTGACGGTTTGGTGCGAGACATCGATCCCACGGGCAGCAAGTCCTCAACCATTCGCAGGCTCGGAGGGAAACGGAAATAGAGCCAAACCGCATGGGCAATGATCTCGGCGGGAAAGCGATGGCGGCGATAGAGTGGGTCACGGTCTGTACGGCTCTACTTCCACCGCTTCAACGACTACACTCCCGCAGCCTCCGGTCGCCAGTAGAATATGCTATCGGCGACACTATCACCCTGCATCCACCTACAGTCTATCTGATCCACCGCAGCGCAAAGCCCGAGACGCGGCACGGTGAGCTGTTTCTCCGAGAACCGGGGTTGGTCTTTGTGTTTTTACGTCAATTACAAAATTTATGGTCTTTAGGTGTTGCAAAAGACCATATCTCAATGTATTTGGTCTTTAGAGGATCAAAATACCAAATAGAGTGCGTTGAGTGTGATGCGCTGCGAGCGCCGATCACTTTCAATTCGGCGCTGCTCTGCGATTTTGTATCCAACACCAGTATATCAGCATTCCCTCGGGAGGGGTGTGCTGAGACCTGAAGAAAGACGACAACGTAGTGGAGGAGCTTACGTGACCATTCTCATAAGACGCACATTCAATATACTCGCAATCGGTGCAATTTCAGCCGTCGTGACGGCCGGAATTGTCGCGTCTGCGCAGGCGCAGGAGTTGAAGAGCCTGAACATTCTCGCACCGAGCAGTGCCGGAAGTGGGTATGATCAGCTCGCTCGAACTATTCAAGGCATCCTTCAAGGACAGAAGCTGACGGGTCCGGTTGAAGTCCAGAACGTGGCAGGTGGCGGCGGAACGGTCGGTCTTTCGCAATTCGTGACAACGCGGCCGCGTCATCCAAGTGCGCTCGTTATCGGCTTTGCTCTGGTTGGCGGTGTGCTTACGACAAAGTCCGCTGTAACTCTAGATCAGGCAACCCCTGTCGCACGCCTGATGGGCGAAGCAGACGCAATCGTTGTCCCCGCCAATTCCGACATCAAGACCATGGCAGATCTTGTCACCCGTTTGAAAGCTGACCCAAGTAAAGTCTCCTGGGCAGGCGGATCGATTGGTGGTGTCGACCACATCGCAGCTGGCCTTATCGTCAAGGCAGTCGGTTCAGATCCTAAAAAAATGAACTTCGTCGTGCATGCGGGCGGCGGTGAAGTGCTGGCGTCCACGCTTGGTGGTCACGCCACCGTTGGCATCAGCGGCTACGAGGAATTCCGTTCCCAAGTCGATGCCGGCGCATTGCGTGCGCTTGCTGTCACAGGAGACGAGCGTATCGCCGGGGTCGATGTCCCGACCCTGAAAGAAACGGGGATCGATCTCTCCGTCATGAACTGGCGCGGTATCATGGCGCATCCCAAGATGAAGGACGACGAACGAGCTGAGCTTGATAAGGTTCTGGGTGAGCTTGTAAAGACGCCGCAGTGGAAGGAAGCGTTGACCAGGCGCGGCTGGATCGATACCTATCTTCCGGCAAAGCAATTTGGTGAATTTCTGACCGAAGAGAAGAAGCGCGTTGAAACTGCTCTGAAGGAAGTCGGACTCCTTTAATTCACGGCATCGGGAAGGCTTCATCATGTCGAGCTTTGGTAACATTCGCATCCGCGAGGCAGTCCTCGCTCTGTTTACCCTCGCGGTGGGTGGCTTCATCGGTATCCAGACCTGGATGACGCCTTCCATGCCCGCCCAATCCGTTGTGGGGCCGGGACTGTTCCCCGCGATCATTGCAACGGGCCTGACACTCGTCGGACTTCGGCTTGCCTACGAGGCCGTGATCTGGAATTTTCTGGAGCGGGAGCGCCTGGAACTTGACTGGAAGGCGACTGCCATCGTGGCGGCCGCTTTCGCCTCTCAATATGTTTTGCTTGAACGTTTGGGTTGGATCATCTCGGGCACGCTGTTGTTCGCAATCACAGCAATTGCGTTCGGAAGCAAAACTCACGTTCGAAACGTTCTGTTCGGTCTGGCTTTAACGGCCATCACCTTTGTCCTTTTCGACTACGGTCTCGACCTCGATCTGCCTGTCGGCACGTATTTCGAGGATCTGGTGACCACGTCGAACTAATCTTACCAACGGCCGTCAGCAAGAGCCGGAAACATCCAGCCCTCTTGCCGTCGCTGCCGCAAGGCTATTCACCATGGAAACTGTTGCAGCTTTGATGCACGGCTTCGCCGTTGCACTGACACCATACAATCTGCTCTGGTCATCGATCGGAGTGGTTCTCGGAACCGCGATCGGTGTCTTGCCTGGCATTGGGCCGGCTTTGACCGTCGCTCTCTTGCTGCCCGTCACGTACGGTCTCGAGCCGACAAGTGCGTTCATTATGTTTGCCGGAATTTACTACGGTGCCATGTACGGCGGTTCGACGACCTCGATCCTTCTGAACACACCGGGTGAATCTGCGTCGATCGTGACTGCGATCGATGGTCATGCGATGGCGCGCAAGGGCCGCGGAGCGCAAGCACTCGCGACTGCTGCGATCGGAAGTTTCGTTGCCGGCACGATCGCTACGGCAGCGCTCACGTTCGTAGCTCCCCTAATGGTGAAGGTCGCGCTTCTCTTCGGCCCTGCAGAATATTTTGCATTGATGGTTCTGGCGCTCACCACCGTCACTGCGGTGCTTGGGTTATCGCTGTCACGGGGTCTAGCCAGTCTCCTCTTTGGCCTGGCGCTGGGGTTGGTCGGCATCGACCTCCAGACCGGACAGGCGCGCTTCACCCTCGGCATTCCGGAACTGCTCGATGGCATCGATGTCGTCATCGTGGCGGTTGGCCTGTTTGCGGTCGGCGAGACCCTGTTCACGGTCGCACGCCACCGTTTCGAAACGGAAGAAATTTACGCTCTGACCGGCTCGAAGTGGATGAGCCGAGAAGACTGGAAAAGGTCTTGGAAGCCATGGCTTCGCGGGACGGCGCTGGGCTTTCCGATCGGCGCGCTTCCTGCTGGCGGCAGCGAGATTCCCACCTTCCTTTCTTATCTGGTGGAAAAACGCCTTTCGAAACATCCTGAGGAATTTGGCCATGGGGCAATCGAAGCGGTTGCTGGACCGGAGGCTGCCAACAACGCGTCGGCGGCTGGCGTCCTTGCCCCCTTGCTTGCGCTTGGGCTTCCAACGTCCGCCACAGCCGCCATCATGCTGGCCGCCTTCCAGCAATACGGTATTCAGCCCGGCCCGCTTCTGTTCGACAGCAATCCCGACCTGGTCTGGGGTCTCATCGCGAGCCTTTATATCGGCAACGTCATGTTGTTGCTCCTGAACCTTCCATTGGCAGGCGTTTGGGTCAAGTTACTGGCGGTCCCGCGCCCGTGGCTCTATTCCGGCATCCTGGTGTTCGCAACGATGGGCGCCTACACGCTGAACAACAACATTGTCGACGTTGGTATTCTCTGGCTCATCGGCATCATCGGTTTCGGCATGCGCGTGTTCGATGTCCCCGTTGCGCCATGCATCGTCGGCCTTATCCTCGGTCCGCTTGCTGAGCAGCAGTTTCGTAGAGCGCTGACCATCAGTCAGGGCGACACGAGCGTGTTCTTCACCCAACCGATCTCCTTGGTGCTTCTTATCATCGCCTTTGTGCTCGTTGTCGTTCCGGCAGTGATGCGCTGGCAGTCCGGTCGCAACGGACGAGTTTCGGACACTGTCGCGTGAAGTGGCCGACTCTTGGAGGAAGGCGATGAGCAAGGTTCTTTACTACCAACCGGACGAACTGACGGACTTCGCCACAGCCGTATTTGAGACCTCCGGCATGCCCCTAGCGTCTGCTAAGGTTATTGCTGGCGATCTGGTGCGTGCGAACCTCCGCGGCGTCGAATCCCACGGTGTCTCGCGTATCCCGATGTATATGTCCCGCCTTCGGGCGGGTCTTGTGAACCCACAACCGGACATCAAGATACGTGAGGTCGCTGGTGCGGTCTCTCATGTCGATGGCGACAATGCCATGGGGTTTCTTCCGGCGCATGCCGCCATGGACGAAGCCATAAGGCAGGCGGAAAAGTCCGGGATAGGGCTCGTCGGCGTTCATCGCAGCACGCATTTCGGGATGGGTGCGCTTTACGCGCTTCAGGCCGCGGATGCTGGCTATATTTCGATGATCTTCACAAATTCATCTCCTGCAATTGCGATGTGGGGCGGACGAAGCTCATTCCTTGGTGCAAGCCCTATCGCAGCGGGGGTGCCTGGCGGAAAACACCCGCCTTACATCATGGATATGGCCATGACCGTTATTGCGCGCGGTAAGATACGACTGGCGGCAATACGCGGTGAGGCCATTCCCGAGGGTCTGGCGCTCGACGTTGATGGTAATCCGACAACCGACGCGCAAAAAGCCTTTGAGGGGGTCTGCTTGCCCTTTGGAGGTGTCAAAGGCTCCGTTCTGGCGACGCTTATGGATATCATGGCGGGTGTGCTCACCGGTGCCAACTTCGCAGGCGACGTGAAGAGCCTGTATTTCGATCACAGCGAACCTCAAAATGTCGGACATCTCTTTTTCGCGATCAGGCCTGACCTGTTCATGAGCCTCGCAGACTACGAGGCCAGGATGGACCTGTATTACCAACGCATCAAAGAGACGCCTGTGGCTACTGGTTTCGAAGAAGTTCTCATGCCCGGCCAACCAGAAGCACGGCGCGAAGCAGAGCGGCGATTATCGGGAATTCCGATAAGCGGAAACATCGTGGCCGAACTCACGGAAGAGGCAGCGAAGGAGGGGATTCAGTTCCCTCAAGGTTATGCAGTTCCAATCACGAACAATTCTTGAGCGGAGGGAGGAGCGGTCGTGCCTAACAGGACAAGCTGGCTAACATTATACAGTCCAGAAACACGGCAATATGGTATTTTGATATTGCAAAAGACCTAAAATCAACGTATTGGCATTTCAGTGAGTTAAAATACCAAACGGAGGAGGTTTGGTGCGGTGTTTGGCTTCAGGCCCCGCATACCTCCTCAAAGAGCGAGGAAATCACGTGCGTCTTCTTGTACTCCCCGGTGATGGCATCGGCCCAGAAATCACCGAAGCAACACTCCGCGTCCTTCGTCAGGCGGACGAGCGCTTCAGGCTCGGTCTTGACATCGAAGAAGCCGATATCGGGCTTAAAGCTCTGAAAGAGCAGGGCACCACGCTGCCGGATGCAGTGATGAAGCGCATCCCCGAAGTGGATGGCGTTATCCTTGGTCCTGTATCCCATTACGAATATCCGACCCGTGACAAGGGTGGTATCAATCCATCGGGCGAACTTCGCGTGAAGTTCGAGCTTTTCGCGAACGTACGGCCGTGCCGCTCGCGTCCGGAACTTTCGATCCTGCGCAAACCAATGGATCTGGTCATCGTTCGCGAGAACACCGAAGGTTTTTATTCGGACCGCAATATGTTTGCGGGCTCCGGCGAATTCATGCCCGACCCCGATATGGCACTTTCCGTTCGCAAGATCACGGCACGGGCATCCAGCCGCGTCGCGCGGGCAGCCTTCGAGATTGCCAGCACACGCCGCAAGAAGGTGACAGCGGTCCACAAAGCCAACGTCGTCAAGCTTTCGGACGGACTTTTCCTGCGTGAAGTTCGCAAGGTCGCGACAGAGTTTCCCGACGTCGAACTGGAAGAACTAATCGTTGACGCGACAGCTGCGCTGCTGATCCGCCAGCCAGACCGTTTCGACGTCATGGTCACGACCAATATGTTCGGTGACATTCTTTCCGATGAAGCATCGGAACTGTGCGGAAGCCTAGGTCTCGGCGGTTCAATCAATCAGGGCGAGAATATCTGTGTGGCTCAGGCCCAACATGGTTCAGCCCCCGATATTGCTGGACAGGGCAAGGCCAATCCGACCTCTCTCATTCTCTCGGCAGCGATGCTGTTCGACTGGCTGGCAATCCGGCATGGCAAGGCCGAGTACACTTCAGCGGCCCGCGCGGTCGAAGCTGCTGTGGACGCGACGCTAGACGATGCTTCCGCGCGGACCGGCGATCTTGGTGGACCTCTTGGTACCGTTGCCTTCACGGACCACGTGTGTCGCGCCCTACAGGGTGGCGTCAAGCAGTCCGCCGCATGAGTATTGGAAGCGTAGCTGTCGCGAAGGTTTACGGTGTAGCGTCCAGGGTTAGCTCGACGCTCCATGATCCCTCCCGACGTCAGGAACTCAGCCATGGATCGATTCTCTGCGCATATCGGCTACCTCTACACGGAGCTGCCATTCACCGACCGGATCAGCGCGGCGGCGAAAGATGGTTTCAACGCAATCGAGCATAACGAACCATTTGAGGTTCCTGCAGCCGAGATGCGGCGCCGGCTGAATGATCTTGGTCTTTCGTTCTCGCAACTCTCGAGTGGTATGGGCGATGCAGGCAAGGGCGAAAAGGGCCTAGCGGCGCTTTGCGGACGTGAGGGCGAGTTTCGCAATGATTTCTTGCGCGCCCTTGAATATGCGCAGGTGATTTGCTGCCCTCTGATAAATCCCATGGCTGGTAAGCCCAGCCGGGGAATGCTCGATGCGAGCGAAACCTATTACGCAAACATCGGGTGGGCGATCGAAGCCTGTGTCGGTTCGGACGTTTCTCTGCTTGTCGAGCCTATCACTTTGCCGGGCTACCACCTCAGGACGCTGACGGACGCGGTCGCGCTGCATGAACGGTTCGGGCGTCGCTTCAAGCTTTTAGTCGACACCTATCATGCTGCAAACATGCAGGTCGATCCTGTCACGTGGATCGATGAGCATGCTGACAGGATCGGCCACATGCACATCGCCGATCATCCAGGCAGACACGAACCAGGAACGGCGACGATCGACTTTCCCGGTGTCATCCAGGCTCTGGATCGAAGCGGTTATCGCGGCGCGGTGGGCTTTGAATATGTGCCGACTGGCTCAACCCGCGACAGCATAGATTTTCTCAAGACATGGAAGCATCCAGCCGAACCGGCTGCGCCTTCACAGATTTACGCAGGAGCGAATTCATGACAACCATCACCTCCATCAATCCCACCAACGGGACAAATATCCGCAGTTTTGAACTGCAGAGCGATGCGGATATCGAAGCAGCGCTTTCCGCTGCTTCGAAGGCGCAAAGGCAATGGAAGAAAAAGCCTGTCACCGAGCGCGCCAAACTTTTGACCAACATCGCCGCTGTCCTGCGCGAAGGCAAAGACAAGTATGCGGAGATGATCGTCCGCGAAATGGGCAAGCCGCTTGTCGAGGCGGAAGGCGAAGTCGAAAAGTGTGCCTATAACTGCGACTTCTATGCAGCCCACGCCGCCTCATACCTTGCCGACGAAGCCGTGCCATCGAATGCCACCGAAAGCGTTGTTGCCTTCGATCCGCTCGGTGTCGTTCTGGCAATCATGCCCTGGAACTATCCATTCTGGCAGTATTTCCGCTTTGCAGCTCCCGCAATTGCCGCTGGCAACGGCGCCATTCTCAAGCACGCCAACAATGTCCCCGAATGCGCATTGGCGGTTCAGGAGGTCATGGAAAAGGCCGGCGTTCCCGCAGGGCTGACTGCCACACTGATAATCGATAACTCTAAGGTCGCCAGCATTATTGCCGATGACCGGATTGCGGCTATCACCCTGACCGGTTCGACCGAGGTTGGTGCCATCGTTGCCGCCCAGGCTGGCAAAGCCTTGAAGAAGCAGGTTCTCGAACTCGGTGGTTCCGACCCGTTCATCGTTCTTGCTGACGCAGATATCGAAGCCGCCGCGGAGACGGCGGTCAAAGCGCGGTATGTCAATGTCGGACAGTCCTGCGTCAACGCAAAGCGCTTCATTGTCGACGAGACGATCGCTGATCGCTTTGTCGAACTGTTCGCCGAAAAGGCTGCAGCTCTCAAAATCGGCGATCCAATGGAGCGGGACACCAAGATTGGGCCAATGGCGCGCGCCAACCTGCGCGATGCTTTGCATTCGCAGGTCGAGCGCTCCATCGCGCAAGGTGCCGTGCTCAAGCTCGGGGGCAAGCCGGTCGAAGGTGATGGCTTTTATTATCCTCCGACCGTCCTCGATAACGTGAAACCTGGAATGGTCGCGTTTTGCGAGGAAACTTTTGGCCCGGTCGCCGCGATTATCCGCGTCAATGGCGTGGAAGAAGCGATTACCGTCGCCAACGATACCGAGTTCGGACTTGGTGCGGCGCTTTGGACGTCTAACGTCGACGCCGCCAAGGTGTTGTCACGAGACATCGACGCTGGCGCTGTCTTTATCAACGGTATGACCGCATCCGATCCTCGCTATCCCTTCGGTGGCATCAAGCGGTCCGGTTACGGCCGTGAGCTTGGCGTCTACGGCATCCGCGAGTTCGTCAACATCAAGACCGTGTGGATCGGACCGGCGGTTGCCGCTGCACCGACACCCAAGGCCGCCGAATAAGGAAAATCAACGATGACACAACCAGCCATTTTACGGCCCAACGAACTGAAAACCAATGATCGCGGCGGTGGTGCACGTACCACTCCGCTGGTGACCCGCCGCTGCGGCTCGACCAGCATGATCAACGGTATTACGGCGTTTGATCCGGGAGCGGCCATCGGTTTGCACAAGCACAATTGCGAAGAGAGCGTCATGGTGATCGAGGGCGAAGCGATCGCTGAGATCGATGGTGTTGAGCACCGCCTCAACACCAACGATACGACGTGGATCCCCGCGAACATGCCGCACCGCTTTATCAATGCGTCCGACAAACCAATGCGCATCTTTTGGACCTACGCCACCGTCGACGCCACCCGAACGATGCTGGCAACCGGTGAAACGAAGACGATCGACGCCGAACACGGTCACGTAAAGCAGTGACGCCTGAGGCCGGGGGGTAACTGCCCGGCCAAATTTTCGGGAGGAGAGCCCATGTCAAAACCCTATTTTGTGGAAGTCGCAGAGATCATAGTCACGGATACCGTTGGTTTCGAAGCGGCCGTTGCAAAGGCAAAGCCGCATTTCCTATCCACTGAAGGATGCCTTGGCTTGGCCTTGCATCGTCTGGTCGAAAAGCCCAACGTCTACCGCCTCATCGTCAAATGGCGGACCGTCGAAGACCATACAGTCACATTCCGGCAGTCTGAGGGCTTCCTGCGCTGGCGCGAGCTGGCATCGCCTTTTTTCTCCAAGCCTCCTGTTGTCACCCATTCTGCCGACGTCGACTTGGGCTGAGTTTCTAGCAGACACATCCAGACGGTCGCGGCTACCGCAGTTTTTGCCGTCCTCGTTACCAAGTTTGTGACCCCGGTCGAAGTCTTCCCCGACTTTGCGCCTGGAGGCCAGCCGAGATGTGTCTGCTTAGCATCATCGCAGGTGCCGATCTTGGCTTCGTCATCGCGCATCACCATGCGCGTATTGTTTTTGTGATCCTCGGAGTTTCCGTCACGGCGCGCTGCCTCATCAGTGCAGACGGCTCCGAGAGCGAAGGAAATTCTTCATGACGACCCTGTCGGACATAACCTCCGTAAATGGCGTGTGCGATACCCATGTCCACGTCTTCGAGCCAGATCACTATCCCTATGCACAGGGCCGAGCCTACACGCCAGGTTACGCGAGGTGCGGCGATTTGGAAGGTTTGATGTCGTCCCTTGGCGTCAGAAGATGCGTGATCGTCCAGCCGAGCGTCTATGGCCGCGACAATGCGTGCCTGCTTGCCGCACTGAGGCATTTTGGTTCCGATCGCGCTCGCGGCGTGGCGGTGATTGACCACCACACCATCTCGACGGACGAGCTTATCGGACTTCGGGAGGCAGGCGTGCGGGCCGTCCGCGTGAACTTCGAGGCGACAAGGTCGGCAGTTCCGATTGATCGCATGTCCGTCATACGCGCCACCGCACGACGCGCCAAGGAGGCCCGCCTGGCCGTGCAGCTGTTCGTGGATACAGCGACTGCAGTTGATGCTGCCGGAGAGCTTGCGGAACAGGGTGTCACCCTGATCCTTGATCATTTCGCAGGGTTCAAATGCGGCATGGATATCAACAGCCCAATATTCACAAAACTTCTGAAGACCCTCGAAACAGGCAACGTTTGGGTCAAGCTCTCGGCGCCGTACCGCACGGGCAGCAATCTACCGACCTACGAGGATCTGCGCCCCGCTGCGCAAGCAATGATCGCCACAGCACCCGAACGAATGGTGTGGGCGTCGGACTGGCCCCACACAAGCGGCGGGCAGCGCGATGGCAAGGACCCAACGCGCATCGAGCCCTTCCGCGAGATCGATGATCGTTCAGACCTCGCAAGGCTTCAGCGTTGGGTTGGCAACGACGCTCGCTACCTAAAGATCGTCGCGGACAATGCCGCGCAACTCTTCGATTTTCCAAACACCTAATAACATCAGAACTTCCCGGGAGGACGCAATGACATATACCGCATCGACTGCCGAGCCTGCACCAACACCCACGCCCAGTGAAATAAAGCATCGCCCCAATACCTGGTCGAGATGGATGGATTTCGACCTCGGCATCATCCCTCTGCCGATCTATCTCTTGCTCGTTGCAGTTCTTGCCGCCTTTACCTATCTCGGCACGATCAAGAACGATATCGCTACCGTCATCGGGATCATGGCAGCGTTCGCTTTCACGCTAGGCGAACTTGGGAAGCGCCTGCCAATCATCCGCAACATTGGGGGTGCCGCCGTCGTCGTTACCTTCGTGCCGTCCTATCTTGCCTACCGAGGCTGGATCCCGTTGCAGATGACCACTGCGGTCGAGGGTTTCTTTAAATCGACCGGAATTCTCTACGTGTTCATCGCAGCGGTCATCGTCGGCTCCATTCTCAGCATGGAGAGGGCGACCCTGATCAAGGGCTTCATGAAGATTTTCGTGCCGCTGTTCGTAGGATCGCTTGTGGCCATGGTCGTCGGTGTCACAACCGGCACACTTCTTGGTCTGGGTACCTGGGATACATTCTTTTTTATCGTCGCACCCATCATGGCAGGCGGCGTTGGGGAGGGAGCCATTCCGTTGTCCGTCGGCTACCACGGCATTACCGGAATTGATCAGGGGGAAGTTCTCGCCCGTGTCATGCCTGCCATTCTCGTCGGCAATCTGACGGCAATCATTTGCGCTGGAGCTCTGAATTCACTTGGCCGCCGCTATACGAACCTTACTGGCAATGGCAAGCTGCAGCCCAATGGCGACGATGACATCGGTGTGGTCGAGACCGTTAAGCCGGATGGTAATGTTCAGAATATTGCGGCCGCTGGCATGGTGGCTGTCACACTCTATCTCGCGGGCATCCTTGCTCAACAGGTTCTGGCGTTTCCCGCACCGGTGGTAATGCTGGCGATAGCCGTCGCGCTGAAGCTTTTCCATGGCATTACGCCTCGCCTACAAGCAGGCTCCTATACGGTCTATCGCTTTTGCCTGACCGCCGTCGCGTATCCGATGTTGTTCGCCTTTGGCATCGTGTTGACACCCTGGGAAAAGCTTATCGAGGGCTTCGCGCCCGCAAACCTGATCACCATTGTTGCCACAGTGGTGGCGATGACAGCATCCGGTTTCTTCACGGCCCGCTTCGTAAACCTCTATCCTATCGAGGCTGCAATTGTCAGCAGCACGCATAGCGGGATGGGTGGAGCAGGAGACATCGCCATTCTCTCTGCTTCGAACCGCATGCAGTTAATGCCGTTCGCACAGATCGCCACGCGTATAGGCGGCGGCATCACCGTTGCTCTGACTCTAATTGCCATGGCCGCGTTGCTCTGAACTCTTATCGCTCTGGTTGGTAGCGCCACGGTCGCGTTGCCAACCGTGAGCCGATGAAAGGCCATTGGGTGCCCACGCCTGCGTTTTTTGGCAAGGGGGTCAAACCTAATCCCTTGTACGTGGAAGGAACGTATGGCCGCGCGTGGCTCCGATGTGCTAACAACATAGGATGATACTAAAGTCTGTCGGTTTATTCACGTCGATGGAAAAGGTGCGTCTTTGAATACTACCCCGCTTATCAACCAACTCGCTGTCCAGATTGTCGATTACGTTAGAACACAAGACAACCCGGTCGGGATGAGACTGATCGAGCGAAAGCTGGCAGAACAGCTCAAGGTCTCCCGTTCACCTGTGCGCAGTGCACTGAAGGTTTTGGAGGATCAGGGCTTTGTCCAAACAGCTCCTAACGGTGGTTTTCTTGTGTCTTGGAAGGGAGAACAGTTCGCTCTTCCGTCTCTGGACAGCCCGACCAGTGACGAAAACGAAATATACGCGAAGATTGCTGTCGATCGCCTCGAGGGCCGACTTCCGGATCGTGTCACTGAAAAAGAGCTGTGTCGCCTGTACGATATGACGAAGGCCGCTCTTGCAAAAGTCCTTCGCCGGATTCACAGCGAGGGCTGGATAGAGCGGCTCCCTGGCCATGGTTGGGAGTTCCTGCCGATGCTGACCTCCATGCAGTCCTACAAAGACAGCTATCGGTTCAGGCTCACCATCGAACCGGCGGCAATTCTTGAGCCAACGTTCAAGCTTGACAGGGAAGCTCTTGAATCCGTGCGTGACCAGCAGCAGCGTCTGATCGATGGCGAGATCTGGGAAATATCCAACCCCGACCTGTTCGACCTCAATAGTCATTTGCACGAGGCCATTGTCGAATGTAGCCGCAACGTGTTTTTTATCGAATCGCTGCGCAGGATTGATCGGATCCGACGGCTGATTGAATACAAACGTTCGCTTGACAGGAAATATGCGATCGTACGCTCTCGCGAGCATGTTCAACTGGTGACCTTGCTGCTTGAAGGCAAACGCCAAGCGGCGGCTGGCCTGATGACAGAGCATCTCTCATCAGTCAGCGTTATGAAAGTTGCCGATTAGCTCTTTCTGTGGTGGTTCCTTTTGCTGACGCTAACAGCGCTGTTTCACTCGCAGTGACCATCTAGAGCGCGTCCGCTGAACGCGGAATCGCGTTGAAGATTCCCTTGGCTGCTGTATTCTGGTTCTCTTGCCCCGACTGGTGATTTGGTCGGAGGCAATATGACCCGAGCGTTCAGCGATGATCTGCGTAGCCGCGTTCTGGCTGCTTCACGGGATGGCATGTCGGCACGATCAGCGGCGGCCCGATTTGGCATTGGGATTTCAACAGCCATCGCCTGGATTGCGAGTGCGCGGGCTGGTCGGTTGATCCCTGCTAAACAGGGCCGACGCGGTGGCTCGCGCCTCGATGCCCACGAGGACTTCATCGTCGGCATGATCGAAGAGGCAAAGGACATTACCCTCAACGAGATGGTCCTGCGATTGTATGAGGCGAGAGCCGTTTCCATTGGCCGTAGCGCGCTCGATGTCTGGCTGCGAAGGCGCGGCTGGACATTCAAAAAAAGACCGCACATGCACTGGAGCAGGAGCGTCCTGACCTCCTGAAACGTCGTCAGCATTGGTTCGACGGCCAACTCGATCTCGATCCGGCACGGCTCGTCTTCATCGATGAAACCGGCTTGAGCACGAAGATGTCTCGGCTTCGCGGACGGGCCCTTTGCGGAGATCGATGCCGCTCACCGGTCCCGCACGGCCATTGGAAGACAACGACGTTTACCGGCGCGCTCAGGCTATCCGGAATGACCGCACCCATGGTGTTGGACGGTGCGATGAACGGGGTAGCATTCCAGGCCTATGTCCAGCAGGTTCTCATTCCAACTTTGGCACCGGGCGACATCGTCATCATGGACAATCTGCCTGCACACAAAGCGCAAGGCGTGCGTCACGCAATCGAAGACGCCGGATGCCGGTTGCTTTACCTTCCTCCCTACAGCCCAGACTTCAACCCAATCGAGAAGGCATTCGCGAAGCTCAAGGCCGTCTTGCGCGCCAAAGCAGAGCGAACGATCGACGGCTTGTGGGATACCGTCGGCCACATCGTCACGCTGTTCGAACCACAGGAATGCGCCAACTACTTCAAATCGTGCGGCTATGACCCCGAGTAAAATGGACGTGCTCTAGTTCGCGCAACACCCTGCAGACTTCCGATAGACCACTGGGTTCGGTCAAAGGGTTAAAGAGACACTCGACGGCTGCCGCTAATGTTCCTATGATTGACTTCGCCTGGTGGCTGAAAGCCCCAAGACGAGCGGTTAGTACTTCTGCCCAAGTCGGAGGAATCGTGTCAGTTATTTCAAGGAACAATGTCACCGTGCGCGGTGAAGGGCGGCGCGCCATGGTGTTTGCGCACGGCTTCGGTTGCGACCAGAACATGTGGCGGCATGTCACGCCGGCCTTTGAACCGGACTACAAGGTCGTCCTCTTCGACCATGTCGGCTGCGGCAAGTCCGACCTCAGCGCCTATGACCATGCCAAATATTCCAGTCTTGCGGGCTACGCCGCCGATATCGTCGAGATTGGTCAGGCTCTGGAAATTACACGTGGGATATTCGTCGCACATTCCGTCAGCGCCATGATCGGCATTCTGGCCTCTATCAATGCGCCTGACCTGTTCAGCGACCTTGTCCTGATCGGGCCATCACCCCGATACATCAACGACGAAGGGTATGAGGGGGGCTTTACGCGCGAACAGATCGAGGAACTGCTGGAATTCCTGGACGATAATCACATGGGGTGGTCCGCCGCGATGGGTCCGGTGATCATGGGCAACCCCGATCGCCCTGAGCTCAGCGAGGAGCTTGTGAACAGTTTTTGCCGTACTGATCCGGATATTGCCAAGGCGTTCGCGCGCGTCACCTTTCTGTCGGACAATCGGGCGGATCTTCCGCGTTGCCAGGCACGTGCGCTTGTGATCCAATGCAAGCAGGATGTCATCGCCCAGCAGGGGGTGGGGGAATATGTCCGGGATCACTTGCCACGGGGGGAGATGGTCGTCATCGATGCAACAGGGCATTGCCCGAACCTGAGCGCGCCGGACCAGGTCATCTCCGCGATCAAAGCCTTTGTGTAAGGCGGAGGCTCAAACAGGACTGGAGGGCATCATGGAGGATCTGGACGACCTCTACGAGAACGCCCCATGCGGCTACCTCTCTCTAGCCGCTGATGGCGTCATCGTCAAAGCCAATCGCACCCTTGCCGGTTGGCTTGGCATGCAGAGCTTCGACCTCCTTGGCGAGAGGTTCTACGATCTGCTCAACGCCCCAGGGAAGATTTTCTACGAAACACACTTTGCTCCCCTGTTGCGAATGCAGGGATACTTCAACGAAGTCGCTTTGGATCTCATCGGCCCGGACGGACGAAAGCTCCCCGTATTGGCGAATGCAGCCGAACGCCGTTCGAGCGACGGGGGCGTGCAGTTTACCCGCATAACCCTGTTTCAGGCGGCGGATCGGCGCCGATATGAACGCGACCTGGTGGATGCGAAGAACGCCGCCGATCGAGCCCGCCGAGAGCTCGAGGAACTGAACAGAACCCTGGAAGAACGTATTGATGCAGGCATTGCCGAGCGGCTCCAGCTTGAGCAGGGCCTGCTTGCAGAAAAGGAGGTGGCGCGCCTGAGGGAGCAGTTCGTGGCGATCCTAGGCCATGACCTTCGTAATCCGCTGGCTTCGATTACAGGCGGACTTAACATCCTTTCGAGGGAGCCTCAGTCCGACAAGGCCCGGCGCGTCCTGACGATGATGAGCAAAAGCACCGAGCGCATGTCCGGCCTGGTCCAGGACATGCTAGACTTGGCGCGCTGCAGAGCTGGCCAAGGCATTGCCATCGACCCGAAGCCAACCGACCTGCGCATCGTCCTTGAGCAGGTTGTCCAGGAATTACAGACCGCGCATCCCGGGCGAGACATCCATAGCTCGCTTGATATTGCGGGGTATGTGCCTTGCGACGGCGGCCGGGTCGCCCAATTGGTTTCTAACCTGCTCGGTAACGCGTTGGCGCATGGGGCCCCAGACAAGCCGGTGAAGGTCGTCGCGGCAGCGGGCGTGAAAGAAGTCGTGATAACGGTTGCGAATGAGGGCAAGCCGATCCCCGAGCACATAAAGAGCCACCTGTTCGAGCCTTTTTTCCGGGCCACAAGCTCTGCGGAAAAACAAGGGCTTGGTCTCGGTCTTTTCATTTCCAGTGAGATTGCTCGAAGCCATGGCGGCAGCTTCGAGGTGCACTCCGACGACAACCAGACAGCATTCCTGTTCCGGATGCCGGTCTAGAGCATATCCTGTTCAATCCGGGTCATAGCCTGCAGCCCTGAAGTAGTTTGCGCATTCCTCCGATGTGAATCGGGGGATCAATGTGCCGACGGCATCCCATAGGGCGCCGATTTTCCGCTCCGCCCGAGCCCGTAGCATAGCTTTCAATTTCGAGAATGCGTTTTCGATGGGATTAAAGTCGGGACTATAGGGTGGCAGGAACATGAGTTTGGCACCGGCGCGCTCGATGGCGTCGCGCACCCCGGCTGCTTTGTGGGCCGGCAGGTTGTCCATAACGACGACGTCACCGGTCTGAAGGGTCGGCGAGAGCACTTGCTCGACATAGGCCAGGAAGACATTGCCGTTCATCGCTCCATCGTAAACGAAGGGTGCGGTCATGCCTGTGAGGCGGAGCGCGCCGGTGAATGTCGTTGTTTTCCAGTAGCCATGCGGCACGCCAACTCGGCAACGCTGACCTCGAATGGCGCGCCCTCGCAGGCGCGCCATCTTCGTCGAGAGACCGGTCTCGTCTATAAAGATCAGCTTCTCCGGATCGAGGTCGAGCTGCCCTTCAAACCAGGCTCGCCGGCGCTTCAGGACGTCCGGCCGGTCGTCAATCATGGCGACCACAAACGTCTCATGTGCATCAAGGATCGATGGCCGTCGCCAGCCTTGTGGCCGGGACGCAGGTTCACCGTCACTCGCTCGTGCGATCCACCGGATCGCCGTCGAAATCCCAACCCCGAACCGCGCCGCAGACTGGCGCGCAGACATGCCCGCCGCAGACGCTTTTAACAGGCGTAGTCGAAGATCATCGCTCAGTGCTCGTCCCATCATCCACCTCTTTCGCAGTGGATGTTGAATCAGCTTCCGATCGCCCTGTCACTTCACAATCGATTCATCGATCACAGGATCTGCTCTAGCGCCGTCAAGCAGTGGCATCGTGCACGGCCCAGTGAAGGCAAAAGCGGTTACGAGATCGGCCCTGAAAAGATGAACCTGCCCCGATGTGATGGCGTCCCAACGCCTCATGCGAAGGATACCTGTGTCGTTCTTGCCGGAAAATTCCAGCTCCCGCTGGCCCAAAAACGGGGGGGCACTTCACATTGATATGACGGACTCTACCAAAATCTGGAGGAAGTTCAGGGTCTCAGGTCATTCTCGACAGCACAATGAGCCAACCCAGAATTGTTGATCGCTCGTGGCGCCGAGGGTCGATGGTATGTGCAGGCCGCTTATGAACTGGCATCGAACCTTGAATTGAGTCCGCAGCCCGGCCCTCGCGTCGCGGAAGAAGGCATCCCAAAGCAGGATCGTTCCATTCTTGTCGAAAGCGGCAAGTGCGGTGGGCTCGTCAACGAGCACAACATCAGACGGAGCCTATCTTTTTCTCTACTTACCCGAGTTCCTCGGCAAGGCCGATGAGAAGAGCCTCGGGTCCGCGGATGTAGCAGAGCTTGTAGACGTCTTCATATCGGACGACATCGCCGACAAGCTGGGCGCCGCGCCCGCGCAATCTCTCAACGGTGTCTTCGACGTCATCGACAGTGAACATCGCTCGCAGATAACCGAGGGCGTTCACCGGAGCGTTCCGATGATCCGCGACGATTTCAGGTCTGAGGAAGCGTGAAAGCTCCAGCCGGCTGTGGCCGTCGGGCGTGCACATCATGGCGATCTCGACATGCTGGTCGCCCAGACCGGTGACACGACCGGCCCATTCGTCCTCGATCGTCGCGAGGCCTTCGAGTTCGAGGCCTAGCTCCTGAAAAAAGTCTATGGCCACTCCAAGGTCTTCGACGACGATCCCGATGTTGTCCATTCGCTTGACCGCCATGTCAGCCTCCTGCGGTTTTCGCTCCCATTCTCTTCCCCAGGACGTAGATGAACCATCGGTCCCGACATCGCTATCGAAATCTTTAGGGAAAATGATCGAATGGCGTCACCCTCATCAGCCTTCGTGCTGTTATTGGTGACGTTTGAAGAATATGGTCGTCGCTGCGCCAGCTGGCTTGACCGTTCGGCGTCCAAAGAATGCTCTGTTTGAAGGGGCGTAAATGTCTATTTCCGATGACCAGCAACGCGAGGACCCGGCGAAGCGCCCTCAGCGACAGTTAGAGGCTAATATAGAAGCTGCGCAGGCGGGACATATTGCTGCAGCTTTTCTTGCGGCGATCGTCGAGTCCTCCGACGATGCGATCGTCAGCAAGACTCTCAACGGCATCATCACGACCTGGAATAAAGGCGCCGAGCGTCTTTTCGGCTATGCGGCAGAGGAGGCTATCGGAAAGCCGATCACGATTGTCATTCCACCCGATCGCCTCGACGAGGAACCGGCCATACTCGCCCGCATCCAGGCCGGCGAGCGCGTCGATCATTTCGAGACAATACGACGACGTAAAGACGGAAGCTTGATTGATATCTCTCTCACCATCTCGCCTATTCGGGACGGTAACGGAAAGATCATCGGTGCATCGAAGATCGCCCGTGACATCTCGGAGCGCAAGCGAGCCGCGGAGCATCAGGAACTTTTGCTTCGGGAAATGCATCATCGGGTAAAAAACCTGTTCGCTATCACCGGCAGCATCATCACCCTTGCGGCAAGGACGGCAACGACGACTGCTGAACTGGCCGCCGGGATGAAGGACAGATTGGTGGCCCTGTCCCGGGCGCATGAGATGACATTGCCAAGCCCGAACGGTGAGGCCGCGACCGGCGCACCACAGACCACGCTGTTCCGGCTTCTGTCGAATATTCTCGCGCCCTATGAGCGGGACGGTGCCAATCGTTGGGAGCTGGCCGGAGATGATATCGAGGTTAGCGGCAACAAGATCACAGATTTCGCGCTGCTGTTCCATGAGTTCGCAACCAACGCCGCGAAATACGGTGCGCTGTCCGTCGAAGAGGGAAAGCTGGATATCGTAGTGACGGTGAAACGCGAAATCCTGGAGATCGTCTGGCTCGAGAGCAGCGGTCCCCAACTCGTTATGTCGGAGCCACGTTCGATCGGTTTCGGAAGCCGGCTAGAGCAGATAATCGGAAAGAGCCTAGGGGTCGATATCTCGCGCGAATGGATGCCGAACGGACTGGCGATCCGACTGTCGGTCCCTCGCGGCGCTATTAGCGGTTGAAACGAGGCAGCGCAACCAGTTGTGCCTTAACCGGCCGGACCGAGTTGCCTGGCGTTGGCGCCGATCGACGCGTTGGTGGACCGTTCCAGCCGGCCTGATAGGGTTCTCACGTGGATTTCCATCGAACCGCGCCCGACCTTTGGCGCCAACAGGTGACCGCCGACCACTGCGAACGAAGAGTTCGCCGACTTCGAAATCGAAGAAGCCGAAGGTTATATGACCTGCAACCGTGCGCGCTCATTCATTGAGCTTCCCACGCGACGATCTCAAGGAGCGACGCATTGGTACCTGTGAAGAAGCGATGAATGCTCGCGATGGCAAATGGCTGGAGGATGCCGGCCTGGTGCTGGTGCGTCGGCGGCGGGGTTCTGCTAAAGGTGTCATGTTTACTAACATCGAGGATGAGCCCGGCCATGCGAACCTGGTGGTCTGGGTGGTTTTCGAGAAGTATCGCCGCGTCGTACCAGGCGCGAGCATGAACGGTGTCTATGGCAAGATCCAGCGAGAAGGCGAGGTGGTCCGCCTCGTCGTCCACAGGCTGACCGACTTTTCGGGCGAGCTTGCTGGTGTGGGGTCGCGGGAAGGGGGCCTTCCGCTCCCGCACGGACGCGGCGACGAGTTTCATCTTGGTTCGCCGCAGGCAAGGCTTTTTGGTCGAGTTCATGCCGCTGACCAGCGATGACAGCTTTCAGCTTCAACGTTGCAGTTCAGACATCAGCCGTACATGACGAAAGCAGAGGTAAACGAGCCGGGCCCTTGCTGTGATGCACACGGGGCTCGGTCGCGTCGACTTTTGTGCCTCGGCGACGCGCACCGGCAGGCTCAAGGCTGCGCGAGCCGTCCAGCCGCATAATCGCGCGCGAGCGCGATAAAGGCTTGGAAGGCCGCCGAGGAATTGCGGCGATTAGAATAATAGAGGCACAGCGGCACGAGCGGTGGCGTCCAGTCTTCGAGAATGCGCAGGAGCCGTCCCGCTGCGATGTCTTCGCGCACATTGGTTTCCATGAAATAGCCGATCCCCACGCCGTTCGTCACCGCAATCCGCGCCAGGGATGCTTCGTCAAGAGTGATCGGCCCCTCGACGTCGAGCTGCAGTTCTTCACCATCCTTCTCGAACCGCCATCGGAACAGTGCACCATTGGGAAGTCGCACGCGAACGCAAGGGTAAGAGAGCAGATCCTGCGGCACTTGGGGGATAGCCCTGTTTGCGAAAAAGGCGGGAGATGCGGCAACCGCCATGCGTCGCATCTTGCCCAGCGGTATGGCGATCGCGTCGCTGGGCACCAGATCCGCGCTGCGCACTCCCATATCAAAACCCGCTGCCACGACGTCTACAAGCCGCCCCTCGGTGACGATGTCGATATGAACCTGCGGATAGAGCTTCAGATAGCTCAGGACCAGCGGCGCCATGATCTCACGCGCGGCCGTCGCAAAGGCATTGATGCGCAAGATGCCGGACGGCGTCTCCTGTTGGGAACGCGCCGTATTCATCGCTTTTTGGATGCCCTCGAGCGCTGGTTTGATCTGTGCGACGAAGATCCGCCCCGCATAGGTGAGCGAGACGCTGCGTGTGGTGCGATTGAATAACCGCACGTCGAGCTCACGCTCGAGCTTGCCCACCGCACTGCTGATGGCCGTGGTCGACATTCCGAGATCGAGCGCCGCCGCTCGAAACGAGCCGCACCGAACGATCGCGAGAACCGCTTCAAGTTCGATTAGCGAATGGCGAGTCATTGTCCCGATTTCCAGAATACGTCATGCCAATTTATCTTGCTTATCAGGGGAAATGTCCATCGCTAACTTAGCTTCATCACTATCGAGGAGATGAACATGACAATGAACCTACCCAAGCCAATCACCGACTATGTCGGGGCAAACGCTCGTCTCGATATCGACGGCATGATGAAGCCCTTCCTGGATGACGCCGTCTTTATCGACAACGGCAAGCGTTACGAAGGACTGGCCGAGATCCGCAAGCTACTCAAGGACGAAGTGATCGCGGTAAAGGCGATCTTCACGCCCGATACTGTTCGGGAAGAAGACGGCGATGTCGTGCTTGAAGGTCCCGCTCATGGCGACTTCCCGGGCAGCCCGATCCGCTTTACCTATCGTGTAACGCTGGCGAACGACGCCATCAAGAGCCTGGAGACCACGGTATGAGCATCCCGGCAGATCCCAAAGAGTTCGCCGGCAAGCGCGTGCTCGTCAGCGGCGGCACCAAGGGTCTGGGCCGCGCCACGGTCGAGCGCTTTCTCGCCGGTGGAGCCCGTGTTATCACGGCCGCCCGCGCGCTCAAGGGCCCTGTCGAGGGCGTTGAATATGTCCAGGCAGACCTGACCACCGCTGAGGGCAGCGAAGCGGTAGCTAAGGCGGCGCTGGAGCGGCTCGGCGGAATCGACATTCTCGCTCATGTCATCGGCGGTTCATCTTCGCCCGCAGGTGGCTTCGCTGCGCTGACTGATGACCACTGGCTTGCCGAGCTAAACCTCAATCTCCTGGCAGCAGTTCGGCTTGATCGCCTGATCATCCCGCAGATGCTTGAGCGGGGCAAGGGCGTTGTGGTGCACATCACGTCCATCCAATCCGTGCTGCCGTTGCCAGAGTCCACGACCGGCTATGCCGCTGCCAAAGCCGCGCTGAGGACTTATAGCAAGTCCATCTCTAAGGAACTCGGTCCCAAAGGTGTGCGAGTCAATACCGTGTCGCCCGGCTGGATCATGACGGAGGCCGCTGGAGACTTCGTCGAAATGCTTCGGGCTGCCAGTGGCGGTACGACAGAAGAGGCGCGTCAGTCAGTGCTCGATGCGCTGGGCGGAATTTCCATCGGGCGGGGCGCGGAGCCCGAAGAGGTGGCCGACCTTATCGCCTATCTCGCTGCCGATCTCGCTGCCGCGATCCATGGTGCCGAGTTCGTGATTGATGGAGGTACTATCCGCACCGTCTGAGGCTGCCTTACGGCGCTAGCACTGGCTTCGTCAGCAGAAATGCGCGCCCTTGATGCAAGGGCGCGCATGGAAGTTTCTCAAGCACATCTTGCGCAGATTGGGACGACAAACCGGCGAAAGCCAGCTAATTCCACTTCATCTTTCCTCGGGCAATACTCATGATGCACCACGGCTGACGTTGCAGAGCTTGCCAAGCATCACATCAGTGATCGCAGTTCCTCCGCGTCTGCCAACTACTCGTCAACGCGATAATTGATCCGCCTGTAAACGGGCGTGAAACCAGCTCGGATGCAGTTCGAATAGGATGGGCTGTCATCCTCTGCTCCGGCCAAAGGTTGACCAGTTTCGGCGGTGATCACGTTAATTCCCAGAGCTTGCACGTGAGCAATGCGTGCTCTTAGCAATGCTGACTGTGCACCTTTTTTTCGGAATTCGGCGCACGTGGCACCGATGCCAAGCCATGCCTTGCCATCGTTGCAGTAAGCTGCGCCGCTTGCGATAGGTTCGCCGTCCCAATATGCGAGGAACGCTGCCCAGTTTTTGCGACCGACAATCGAAGAGAACCAGCCTACAGTCGATTCGGGCAAGCCGAAGGCTGTTTGTACGACTCGGCCGAAAACGTCCGCATCATTGATAGACACCCTCACAACCGAGAGTGCGGAAGGAAAGTTCGCCGCGCTCGGCGAGTTCGTAAGACGGAGCTTGGACCATCCGTTTCCACGCTGCTTGTATCCGCGTAACGCGAGATCATCTCGGAGGCTCTGAGTACTCGCCTTTTCGGGTACCTGAATAAAGCAATTTGATTTCAGTTCCCGTGTCCAAGCTACGGCACGCTCAAGTTCCGTTAAGGACCGAACACCAACGATCCGGCAAAACTCCGCAGATGGTAGCCGCTCGTGTACAAGGGCAACTCCGTTTTCGTACCGCCGAGAATGCAATCCATTCTCGACCGCATATTCTTTGGGAGCTGCCGCGTACAAATCGTGCCAGGCATCTACTTCAATGCTTTCCAGATCTTCATGGAAAAGTTCAGTGTTTGACATGTTATTCTCCAATTGGGGTGCCTGCGATATCTATCGAAGCGTCATGGACAGGCGCGACCGAAAACGCCGACGCTACCGTTCCGGCTGAACCCGCGTTGACATAAGGGCTGGCAAGAATGCCGGCTTCTCAACCTGATAATCACGCACTCGCCACTTGCCGTGGATCAAGGTCCCAGGCTAGGTCTGCCAGTCCATCCGGGCCTTTCATCGCCCAGTTGACGATCTCATGCGCATCCAGTCCCAGATGCTCCATTGCTTCGTTGAACTCATTCACATCCTTGCGATTCAACCCTGCGATATGTGCTGCGTTTTCGCGCGTGATTTGCTTGCCGACGGCCTGTGCCATGAAGCTGCCGCCGCTGCTGGTTGCCAGCGCGTCTTGAAGCGAAACAAGGTCAAGCCCGGCCTGAGCAGCCAATCCGAAGACCTCGACGAGATTACGCAGGTTGCTGACTGTCAGCGCATTGTTCAAGAGCTTGGTCATTTGCCTGGCACCAGCCTTTCCCATCAGACGGATTGCCTTGCTGTGGCAGGCGATAATAGCTTCGCAGTTGGCGAGTGTTTCCGCATCACCACCGACGAAGCATGTCAGCGATCGCGCCACGGCGCCCGGTCGCCCGCCGCTGACCGGAGCGTCTAAGAAGGCAAGGTCCATGCTGGTCAGCTTTCCCGAAATCGCAACGGCCCTTTGCGGATCGCCGGTAGCGTGGTTGATCACGACGGCGCCTCTGCGCAGAGCCGTTGCCAAACCATCCTCCCACAAAAGGGTCTCTAGCTCGGAATCTCCAGGCAAGCAAAGGCACAGCACCTCCACATCCTGGGCGACGGCCTTGGCCGTTTCCATGATCGTCGCTCCGGTTGTCTCGAAGGGCTTTACGGCTTCTGCACGCCTCGCCCAGATGAACAGGTCATGTCGCTCCATAAGGGCTTCGGCCATGGGCGCACCTTGATCGCCAAGGCCAATGAAACCCACCTTCAGACGGGTCATTGCGCTACACCGATCAGGCCCGAGGCGAGATCCCACATTCGCGTCGCATTTTCGGGGTCGAGTGCATAGCGAGCCACCGTCTCCATAGGCTGATCGCCGCGGGCATCCACCGGCGTTGCTTCGGTACAATTGTCGAAGTAGCGCCCCGTAACTCCATGGAGAATCGGGGATGCAGCCAAAAGAACCGAGTTTGCCGCGCCCTGCTGAGGTGTTTTCCGGAACTGCTCGGGTGTCCTCAATCCGCCTGTGTGCCGCTGAAGATTTGTTGCGATTGCGCCGGGGTTGAGCGCGTTCGACATAATACCATCGCCGCGCCATTTTTCGGCGATGCCGACCGACAACAAGATGCAGGCAGTCTTCGACTGGCCGTAGGCGACGATCGGATTGTAGGGTGTGAATCGAAAGTCGAAGTCGTCCCATAAGATCGGGCTCCAGAGACTTCCCGTCGAAGAAACCGATACAACCCGTGAGCCCTGCGCAGCCCTGAGCCACGAATGCAGCCCGAGCGTCAAGGCAAAATGTCCGAGGTAATTGGTCGCAAACTGCATCTCACGCCCTTCGGGTGTCCGTTCCAGTTCGGGAAGAGCCATGATGCCGGCATTGTTGATCAGGGCATGCAGCGGTCGGTCCCACTCTTTTGAGAAGCGGCGCACGGACGCAAGATCCGCGACATCCAGACTGCGAACCTCAATATTTGCGTTACCCGTTGCCTCTCGTAGGTCTGCAGCGACTTTTTCCGCAGCATCCGGACGCCGCGCCGCAATCGTCACCGCCGCACCGGCGATGGCCAAAGCACGTACGGTCTCGACGCCGATCCCACTAGCTCCGCCCGTGACGATCATCGTCTTGCCGCGAAGATCGACGTCTTCGAGTACCTCTGCTGCCGTCGAGGAGAAGCCAAATTTCGTTTCGAAAAGTGTCATCACTGTCATCCTATTTTTGCTTCAATGAATGTAGCGGAACATCATTGTTTCGGTTAGACACACAGAATGGCACGCAGTGATGAGATTTTTCGCACAGTCGCACAACTCCCTCCGGGAGAGATTTCTGCGTTTCTGGCAGTGGTGGAACATGGCGGTTTCCGTCCCGCAGCACGGGCAATCGGCAACAGCCCATCCGCTCTCAGTCATGCGGTTGCAGGACTTGAAGCGCGTTTGAAGGTTCAGTTGATCGTCCGTACGACGCGCAATGTGTCGCTGACAGAGGCGGGCGAACGGTTTGCAGAGGCCTTACGACCGGCGCTTCAACAACTTGGCGCTGCGCTGGGTGCCTTAGAAGATTACAGCGACCAACCGAGAGGCACGATCCGTATCAATGCATCGGCCGGCGCAGTCAGCCTCGTGCTGGAGACGTTAATCCTAGGTTTCCTGCGGCAGTATCCCGACATGCAACTGGATGTTCGCTCCGATGATGCTTTGCTGGATCTTGGAAGCGCTGGTTTTGATTGTGGACTACGCTTGATGGACCTCGTGCCGGAGGAGATGGTAGCGATCCCGGTTGGAGGTCAGCAACAACACGTCGTGGTGGCGGCACCCACCTACTTGCAAACCAGACCGCCCCTCCAGACACCTGCCGACCTGGCAGGGCATAACTGTATCCAGCTGCGCTTAGGCAAAGCTGGCCGATACCGGTGGGAGTTCGTTCGGCACGGTGTCGCCTTCAGCCAAGAGACGGAGGGGCAGCTGATTGTGGATGATGGCCGCCTCGTGCCTGCCGCGGCGCTGGCAGGGTTTGGTGTTGGATATGTTTTGCTCTCCACAGTAGAAGAAGATCTTGCCGCAGGCAGGCTTGTCCAATGTCTGAAGGACTGGACACCGCCCTACCCAGGTATGGCCCTTTACTACGCACGGAACCGACACATGAGCGCAGGCATGCGGGCGTTTGTGGCATTTGTCCGCGCGCTGCGATAATGCTGCGCGCGGACTATACGCCACTGTACGCTTGGATCAGACCGTAAATCCTTCGATGAACATGGAACGATAGTCAGCCCCAAGATGGCGGTGCTTTAATGCTTCCTGATAAGCGGGGCCGTCATGGTGGCTATCGTCTCGTCCGCCATCGCCACCGTTTTGGCGAGATCGTCAAGTTGGGTATTGAACCTCTCTGTCCTGTAACGGAGGACTTCAACGATCAGACCGTTCTTGCCGAAAAAGGGCCGATACATCGTCATTTTCGCCACATCGGCGTCAGCGATACGCCAGCTGCAGCCGTCGACAGGCTCATCAATGTAGCCATCAACAAACGATCCGCGCCCGGGCGCAAAAAGGCGTTCCATGTCGCGTGAAGGACGGCCGCAAAAAGCGAAAGCGCGATGACAGTCGCGGTCATCGCCCTTTGCCCGGCTTGCCGAGGATGCTTGTTGCTGCGCGGCGGGCGTTGCGCATGGCACCATAGACGCTAGCAGAGGGCAAAAGGCGCTGTCGTCGATCTATCGTACGAGCCGAGCGAGGGCGGCCTTGTTTGTTCGCTTGGCTACCCTAGGCATCTCGCGATCAAAGAGCGGACTGCAGTTCAATGGCGCCGATGCAGATAACTAATACGGGCCTCGCTACCGCGCGCAGCGCGCCAGACAGTGGACCACTCATTCCGGCAATTAGACCGCGTTCAGCGTGGTCGGCACGCCGCGATTGAGAGAATTTGCTATCGTGCAGATCGACCATGCTTGATCGATCATCGTCTTAGGGTCGGATCCATCCAATGTCGTGCATCTCACGGATAGGACGGCGTTGGTGGCGACGAGAGGCGCGCCGTGCAGCTCCAGCTTTACCGTTACAGCTATTTCTCCGATCTTGATCCCGAGATCATGGGCCACATATCGAAGGTCGTTACAATAACAACCTCCTATTGCCAAAGCGAGCAACTGCCCGCCGTTGAAACCCAGCCCCATTCCGCCGGCCTTGCCTTCCGACCTGTCAACCACGACGGTATGGCCGCCAGCCCAGCCAATCGCAGCTTCAGTACCTGCTACATTGCGCAATTCCACGATCGACTGAACCATTTCTTCCTCCGTCAGTAAGATGTACATCGCACGCTCCCGGCGCATGCGGATCATGTCAACGGAAAAATGAAATCCTTCCCAGCGGGGCTCAATCAGCCAACGGGGTCTTCCACCCCAAAGGCCAGCCTGAAACCGCTTCTGCCCGCAGGTGTCATCTCCAGCGCCCGCGTTCCGGAGTGACGCCGGACCCAGCCCTCCTTCAATGCATAGGCGAGGATCGCGGCTCCCGAACGCCGGCCAGATGGAGGCGGCGCTCGCTCCAATCCAGACACGCACGACAGATGGGCCGAGCGCTTCGTGTATCGAGCACAGAGGATGCCGAGGTGTTGCATCTGTGCCCGACCTCTTTCGGTGAGGGCCGCAGCATCGCCCGCGATTTCAACCGCGCCACTGGTGTGCAGGGCACCAGCGATACTGACACCGAGCGCGCCTGCTAGATGATCGTAGCAGGTGCGTGCCTCGCGCAGGGCTGTATCTTTTGGACCGACACGACGTGGGGGGCGAGCCAGTGTGGCGCCGCCCGCGATCTTCATGACGCTTTCGATCATCTGCGCGACCTCAGGGTTGGCGAGACGGTGGCAGCGGTGGCGGCCCTGCTTTTCGACGGCGATCAACCCGACGGTGCTCAACCGAGCGAGGTGACCGCTGGCTGTCTGAGGCGTGATTGCGGCGACGTCGGCCAGTTCCGTTGCGGTCAAGGCACGCCCATCCATCAACGCGGCCAGCATGGCGCCGCGCGGTGGCTCTCCGATAGCGGCAGCAACCTCGGCAATGCGGTTCGATGTGGCCATCTCGGCTCCTTTGACTGATGGCACCCTGCCACAGAAAATCCAAAGAATGCTTCGGCCGTCACCGAAGCATTTGCTCTACGATAAGGTCCATACCGGTTGGTCATCAACGAGAGGTTCCCATGTCCCAGCCCTCATCCACCGTCGGCCCGTTTATTTGGCTGGCATGTCGTCGCCATTGGTCTGGCCGGTTATGCCTTTGCACCCGCGGCTTTCGGGTTGCTGCGTGGACGTGATGTAGTTGATGCGCTGGGGTCGGCACCGATTTTCCTTTGCGCAGCCGTGATACAACTCGCTGCGATCGGATGCATAATTGCGGGGCGGCAACAAAACCGTGGGAAAGGGCATTCAGGGTAAGCTCGTCGCTGTTTGATGAGCGACTATCGAATGTCGCGAGCATCGGGGGAACGCCAGCATTAGAGCCTACCACGCTACGACGGCAGAGCCGTCTAAACATGAACTCTCAGCGCCAACTCCCACTCGGGAGCCACCCCGTTGGCGCAGTTGAACAGAGCAGGTTGTCCAACCGAGGGGAGACGAATGGGCATGCTTCTGGCACATTCGATCATTCTCGCTCCAAGCCTCGGGGCGCAAGGCGGTGATGCAGGCAGTGTGCATGCCCTTCGCGGAACGCGGGAGGCAATCTTGTTCTACCAGATTTACCTTACGCGCGTCGCAGATCGAGAATCTCCGTGTCAGCTTGTCGCGACCTTTCTTGACGAGAATTGCCTCGCACAGCTGCCGTTCGAACGATGGTGCAAATATCTCGAGCGGTCTTCGAGAACTCGAGCGACGCGTTAGCGGGAAATTTAATCCAATTATTAAACATTAGTTTCTAAGTTGCAGAGACAATGTTGCTAACTGCGATTTTGCGATAAATGGACGAAATGTCATTCGTTCGGAAACGCCCTCGGTAGAATGATTTTGCCTCCCGGTACAGTAATCACGTTGTCCGCTTAGGAGACAGATTCATGAATTTCTTCAATAACCTGAGAATACTCCCCAAAATTGCTGTAGCCTTGACGATCATTATCGTCATCGCGCTGGCCGTCACGATCATGGGGGCTCGGTCGCTCTCGAAACAACAACAGACGGGCGGCATGACGGAGCATACCTACCAGGTAATCGGGTCCCTGAATAATGTCGTTCTCGCGATGACGGGACAGGAGTCGGGACTTCGTGGCTATTTGCTGACGCAAACCGACCGTTTTATTGCCTCTCAGAATGCCGCCGCTGCTGCATATCAGGCAAATTTGGCGCAGGTGAGGAGCCTGACGTCTGACAATCCTGCGCAGCAGAAGAGGCTCGATGAACTCGATGCGTTTGTGAAGGGCTGGATTGAGAACGTTCAAAAGCCGAGAATGACATTGATGTCCAATCCCGCGACCGCAGACAAGGCTATGGAGCATGTCCGGTCCAGCGCGGGGAAGGAATACATGGAGGGCGTGCAGTCCAAGGCCAAAGACATGATCGAGGTCGAACAAACATTGCTCGTGCAACGCACAGCGCTCGCGCAAGCCGCGGTTGAGACATCGCGCATGGTGAGCTTGATCGGCGGGATTTCCCTGCTCGTCGTCGCAGGCTTTAGCCTCCTTCTCCTCCACCGTGCTCTTGTTAGGCCTTTGATAGGCATCAACGGCGCAATGTCCGAGTTAGCTTCTGGAAAAACTGACCTGGAAGTTCCGGGCAACGGACGCAAGGACGAGGTTGGAGAAATGGCAAGCGCCGTTGAGGTTTTTCGCCAAGCTGCCCTTTCGAAGATCGAACTTGAGCGTGAAGCAAATGCTCAGCGCGATATGACAGAAGAAGAACGTCGCCGTAGGGCGGACGCTGAACGCTTGAAGGCTGAGGAAATGGCGCAGGCGACAGCCGGGCTGGGCGAGGGCCTAAAGCATCTGGCAAGCGGCGATCTGACCTTCCAGCTCTCCGACCCCTTCGCAGCCGATTTCGAGGTGCTCCGCGCAGACTTCAATGCTGCGGTCGGCCAACTTTCGGAAACGCTGCGTGCCGTATCAGATGCAACCAACGGCATCGACACCGGCAGCCGTGAGGTCAGCGCTAGTGCTGACGATCTATCCAAACGGACCGAACGGCAGGCGGCTTCGCTCGAAGAGACGGCTGCCGCTCTCGACCAGATCACTGTCAACGTTGCCAACTCCTCCAAGCGCGCTGATGAGGCTCGCAAGGTGGCGGTTCTTGCCAATGAAAGCGCTGCGCAGTCCGGCAAGGTGGTCGCTGACGCCGTTGATGCCATGCAGAAGATTGAGCAGTCCTCCGACGAAATCTCCAATATTATCGGCGTAATCGACGAAATTGCCTTCCAGACCAACCTTCTGGCGTTGAATGCTGGCGTCGAGGCGGCGCGTGCTGGCGATGCCGGCAAGGGTTTTGCCGTCGTTGCACAAGAAGTCCGTGAGCTTGCCCAGCGTTCGGCAAAGGCCGCCAAGGAGATCAAGGACCTGATCCGCAACTCCTCCGTCGAGGTCCAGAGCGGCGTCAAACTGGTGAGTGACACCGGCGCAGCACTGAAAACGATCGAGAGTTATATCGTCACCGTCAATCAGCATATGGACTCGATTGCGACATCGGCAAAGGAACAGTCGGTCGGACTGGCCGAGGTAAACACTGCCGTCAACCAGATGGATCAGGTGACCCAGCAGAACGCGGCCATGGTCGAGGAAACCAGTGCGGCGGGGGCGGCCCTTGCCAACGAGAGCGGCAAACTGCGCGAGTTGATCTCCCAGTTCCAACTGGGTGGCGCGCTTCGCCACACCGCATCCATCATGGCGGCAGGTCCCGCCCATCGTCCTGTCGTCTCACCGGTCAGAAAGCTGGCGGGCAAAGTTGCAAAAGCCTTCTCCGGTAATGCCGCCGTCAAGGAAACCTGGGAGGACTTCTGATGCATTCTAAAATGGCTCAAGACAGGCTTTCTTTTGCGAGTGGAGCGAGCACAAGCCCTTGGAAGGCGCAGGCCCTGCATCTGCCGACTGATCCCGTGATAGACTGAAGGCGGCACAAGGCTTCGTCATGATGCCCGTGTCAAAAAAGAGCGGGATTTCCTGCAGTTTGCCGAAGATATCGAAGAGCTTAAGGCGCTACGCGACAAGCGCACTATTTCCCTCAATGAACAGGAGCGTCGCAAGGAAATGGCCGCACAGGCCAAGCGTAGCAAGGTGCGCGAGCAGACGGGCGGCGCGATGGTCGGCCGTGATGATGACGGCTTACAAGCAAATGAGCGTAGCTTAACCGATGACATTGCCATCGAGAACGCTCGTAAGAACTCAAAGGACGTCTTGCGGCAAGAAGCGGCGGCCATCGTCGCCGATATGGCGGATTTGCAAAACGGCGCCGAGACGCCCGTTGCCGGCCCGTCAAAAAGCGCCATGCGAGACTGATCTCTTCCCGTACGGCAGAAGCCAGTATCGGCAAGGGCATGATGTTTATCACGAGACGAAACGGTACCTGCGAATATCGTTGTGTGGCCCACCCTGCTCGAGAAACGCCAACGCGTCGTGCTTCGATCCTGGATGATGGCCATCAATGGCAGGATCCGGCGAGAAGGGGTGGTCGTCTATCTTGTCACCCAGCAGCTATTCGATCTCTGGTGACCTCAGCGGCGTTGCCGATCGGGACACTGACTTCAGGCTGCCGACGGGGGGAGGCGATGAATTTTCCTATGCAGGCGGCGGTCCGGATTCACGCGACAGGCCGACGCCCGTTGTCCCACGAGACATGTTCACGCCATTATGCCGAGTTCGGCACAAAGGAGTTTATCCCGAGCCGGAGACTATGCCGAGCCCGTTCCCTAAAGCCCGAGATTTCAGGTGAAGCCGCCTGGCAAGCTCGGCATATTTCAGACCACTTGAAGGTAAGCCGCGACCCATTGCAGCCATCTTTTATGATCAATACTGTCTCGATCGAGCCGTCTGGTGAAGGAGCGATCGATGTCTGAAGCACCCTGGTTGGCAAAGGCGAAGCGTCTCCAAGCGATAGCTTCGACCGGGCTTTCGTTCTGCAAAGATGAGTTTGATCGTGAACGCTACGAGGAAATCGCAGCAATAGCGAACGCCATGTTGGCTGATCTCGCCGATGTTCCGGTGGAACGCATTCGCGACTTGGTCTCTGACTTTGCCAAAGGGTATGCCACGCCTAAAATCGACGTTCGCGCAGCTCTGATCGAAAATGGCAAAATACTGCTTGTGCGCGAGAGATCCGACGGTCTGTGGACGCTTCCGGGAGGCTTTGCAGACGTAGGGCTTTCGGCCTCCGAGAATGTAGTAAAGGAGGTACGGGAAGAAGCTGGTATCGCCGTTTCGGTGTGTCAACTCTACAGCGTTCGCCACAAGGCCAAGAGCAGTTATGAGCCAGATGCGCGGGACTTTTACAAGATGTTCTTCCTTTGCCGCCGAACGGGTGAACTGACGCTGACAAGCGGGCTGGAAACCAGCGAAGTTTGTTTCTTCGAACGCGGCCGACTTCCACCATTATCGCGAAGCCGCTCCATTGAGCGCGACGTCGAGCTCGCCTTCGAATTCAAAGACGGTCGCCAAACGATAGCCGTTATTGATTGAACATATTTACAATGTTCCGATGAACATTTCCGGCGCAAGGATACTACCATCAAGCATTTAGAGAACGGGTCTGCTGGCGCCGCAGGATAGCCTGCGGCAGCCCATCGCGGTAAATCTGGTTCGTTAGCATATCTTTGGTGACAAACATCACTCGCTTTGACCGCTCATCGACTATGATCGCGGTGACATTTTCTTTCTTGGGTGTTCGCCTCCCGCTCGGCCTGTTCTTGGGTCTATGCTTCATCACGGTTCAAACCGTCTTTCTATTTTCGTACTCAGGGAAATAGGTCTCGGACCGGCACGAAGACGTCACCGGTTTCCACTGCCCGCCGTGCCTTGCGCACAATGACGCGGTCGAGCGGCAGTCCCTGGCTGAGGGTTTGATGAAGGTCGAAGCCGTCCATGCAAATGATACTTGAACGCCCCTGATGCCCACTTTGCCTCGACCAGATATGTATCGTTGTCGAGCTCAAAGCTTCCATCAATCTGTTCCCCTTCGCGCGGGCGAAAAGATCCACGTGGGGCAAGACCATAGCTTTGAAACAGATCCGTCAAGAAACTCTCGAAGGCAAAGCCGCGCGCCTGGGGGGCGAGGCCCGCGAGATCCAGCAGGCGACCAGCTAAAGCGGCCAGTGCGGCTGGTTCAGGCGTAGCGGACAAGGACGCGGCAAGCCCGCCGGACGGTACGGCGATTGATGGGCCGGCGAGGGTCGCGAGAAAGTCAGGATCCAGCAGGTCGGTAATCTTGAAGCCAACACTCGGCAGCAAGTTGTTTAGCAGGTCTATTTCAGCTCGGGTTAGCGGCTCCCGCTTCCCCCGCTAGGTCATCGACTGTTTCACCACCCCAAGGATCAGCACGCAAAACAAGCCACGCTTCCGCTCCAAGGTAAGGGTTAGTAACCGGGTGACAGCGGGAAGCTTGCTGCTGCCTGGCCAGAACTCGGCCAAGCCAACCTTTTGCGCAGCGAGAGGAAACGCGGTTGCGTTGTTCCCGCTCCCTGGGAGAAAGTCGTAGAGTAGGCTTGCCAGCGCGGCTACGGCGCTTGCTTCTTTCATGCTAAGGGACATTGCGGACCGAAGCTCGTTACTACTCAGGCGAGAGTACAGTTCCGGCACAGAGGCGCAACTGATCCTTCTGGAAAAAAGCGGCATCTGAGGAGTTTTTCACCGATAGCCGCGCTCTCACAGAGGGCACGATCTTACATTCTGCGGCCACATCGATTCAGGATTCCTGAAAGCGCATATCGAGATCGGTCACCAGCACTCTTTGAACCGCACCGGGTTTGCCGGAGGCTCCAACTTCTGAGAGAGTGGAGCCGATATGAGCAAGACAACGAACAAGTTTTCACCCGAAGTCCGCCAACGCGCCATCCGTATGGTGCTGGATCACGAGGCAGAGCACCCGTCGCGGTGGGCAGCCGTTTCATCTATTGCGGGCAAGATCGGTTGCTCGCCAGCCACTCTGCATGAATGGGTGAAGAAGACCGAGGTCGACAGCGGCAAACGAGCAGGCTTGCCGAGCGACGCGGCCGAGAAGATGAAGGCTCTTGAGCGGGAGAACCGCGAGCTTCGTCAGGCCAACGAGATTTTGCGCAAGGCGTCTGCTTATTTCGCGATGGCGGCGCTCGACCGCCCCTTCAAACGATGATCTCGTTCATTGACGAACACCGTGGCGTGTTCGGGGTCGAGCCGATCTTCAAGCTTTTGCCGATTGCCCCATCAACCTACTACGAGTACGTCGCCAAGCGCCTGGATGTGGACCGCCTGTCGGTTCGCGCCCGCAGCGATATCGGCCTGAAGATCGAGATACGCCGGGTGTTCAATGAGAACTTCCAGGTCTACGGCGTGCGTAAAGTCTGGCGGCAATTGCAGCGAGAAGGCTACGACATCGCCCGCTGCACGGTCGCTCGGCTTATGAGGTCGATGAGCCTACAGGGGATCATTCGAGGAAAGCCGGTCCGCACGACATTCTCGGACAAGGCAGCCCCGAGCCCGCTTGACCGGGTAAACCGCCAGTTCAAAGCCCCAGCACCAAACAGGCTGTGGGTGTCGGACTTCACCTATGGTGCGCCTCGCCCCAAACGGGGAGGCATATGACTGGAATGCAAAGAGAAAGGAGGATGTGAAGACTTGCCTGCCCCCTGCTGCGAGGGGGCATGAGCCCAAGCGGCGGTGACCTGCCGTCAACTGGCAGGGTGACGTAGCCCGCAGGTAAAGGGGATTGAGGCGAAGCCGTTACGCCAAGATGGTTCCCGAGGCTGAAGTATTGGAAGGTTGAGGAACACGAACCGGTTAACCCGCATCTGAGGGCTGAAATGTCGCCTCCGCCTACACGGCTTAACAGGTGGAATGCTGATGAATCTGCCGGACACGTAAGTCGGCGGCATCCGAATACGGGCGTATATGTAGGTCGCCCGCATGGGGTCATGGAGAGAATGCAGCCAGACCATGACATC
>NZ_VIUP01000015.1:0-63912 GCF_007828365.1 Rhizobium sp. SJZ105 | reverse complement strand
CTTCCTTCATGGACGGTTCTCCCGATTGTGACCTTTGACAGCCACAGTATGCCACAACAGTGTTGGGTGCGGAGGCCGTCCACCTCATCACTCCATGGCCGGCTTGGACGATCTCGTCGAGAACGTAGCCGTCCTGGTCAACGGCGCGCCAAAGCCAATGTCCCATGCCGCCGATGGAAATCGCCACCTCGTCCGAATACCATATATCCTGTCGTGACGGCTTCTTTCTGCGCAACTGCTTGGCATAAGCCGCCCCGAATTTACGGCCCCATCGCCGAATCGTTTCGTAAGATACGACAATGCCTCGCTTCAACAGCATTTCCTCGACCAACCGCAGACTCAATGGAAACCGCAAATACAGCCAAACCGCATGGGCGATGATCTGCGGCGGAAAGCGGTGGTTCTTGTAACTGATCGTCGTCGAGCTCATCCCGCCCAATTATCCGCCAACCGTTAAGCCGCAGACAACGTGACATCGCCCCTTGCCGCACTTACAAGAACTGCAGGAGCGATCATGCGCCGATCGCAATAATCGGTCTATTATTTGCATTTCCCATGATGGCAATTCTTCCGTTACTGTCCTCAAAGAGGATATTCTGCTGGCCTTGGAGTGGCTGAGCAGTTGGGAGGAAAACATGACATTTATGCATAGGGCAGCATCACTTAGCGTGATGTCGATCTCGCTCGCCTATACTTTCTGTTCACCTGCAAACGCGGTCGAGGAAGATGCGTCTGCATTGTGCTCCGCGTTGGAGAAAGCAGATATTTCGGCATCCAAAATAACGCTTCCGACCAAAGGCGCAAAGGTAATGTCCGCCACGCTGATCAGGGCTTCTGATCTCTCCAGTCAAAGCGGCGAATATTGCAAAATCATTGGAGAGACGAAGTCGGTCGATTCCAAAGGACCTAAGATCGTCTGGCAGGTCAATCTCCCAACCGCTTGGAACGGCAAGCTCCTGCAATATGGCGGCGGTGGCTACAATGGAAGCCTGCCACCAACCACGGACAAGACAACACTTGGCCTCGATGTCGCGCCCACTCCGCTGGCGCAAGGGTATGTCACATTCGGAAGCGATTCAGGACATCAGGCACCCAATGCGGATGATGCTTCATTTGCCAAAAATGACGAGGCGATGCTGAATTACGGATATATGCATATCAAAAAAACCCTCGATGTTGCCAAGGTTCTTGTCGAGGAACGATATCGTAAGCCAATATCGAGAGTATATTTCCAAGGTGGCTCTACAGGTGGTCGCGAGGGGTTGACGGCGGCATCCCGCTGGCCGGAAGCCTATGATGGTATTCTCACGAATTATCCTACGGCCAATTTCGTTGGCCTCAGACTATGGGGCGCAGCCCTTGCACGCGCGGTCTATGATAATAATTCAGCCGGATGGATTCCACCGAAGCTGGTAGAGACGATTTCAAAAGAGGCCTTAAAGTCTTGCGATGGGCTGGATGGTGTCGAAGACGGCCTGATCAGCAACATGCAAGCATGCCGGGCTCAATCAAAAGTCTTGGTTGAGCGCCTCTCCTGCAAAGGTGACACAACTGGAAATCCCGAAGACTGCCTCACGAAAACGCAGATCGACCGGACGCTGAATATTTATCACGAAGGCTACTCGCTGCCCTACAAGCTGGCGAACGGCATCGATACCTATCCCGGCTATAACAGCCTGGAAGGCATTATGATGCAACTGGGGTCGGAGCCCGAAATCCGTAATCCTCCAGTGTCCGGCCCGAATGCCCATCACTCCAGCCGCTCGTTCGAATTTCTGCAAAATTTCGTTTCGCGTGACCAGCCGCTCGATCTCTTGTCTTTCGAAATTCGCGAGCCAGGCAAGCTCAAGGAAAGGATCGTCGAACTTTCGAATATTATCGGCGCAACACATACCGACTGGTCCGCGTTCAGCGCCCGTGGTGGCAAAATCATTTGGCTTCAGGGCGATGACGATCCGAGCGTAAGTCCCCTCGGCAATGCAAAACTATTCGAGTCGATCGTAGCAAAGATGGGCAAGGGAAAAGTCAACGAATTCATGCGCTTCTACCTTGTTCCCGGTCTTGCCCACGGAGGCGGTCGCTTCTCACCAACCTGGGACAATCTGACGGCTTTGGACAATTGGGTGGAAAACGACGTTCCGCCTGTGCGTCCAATCGTTATGGACGCCACCAAATCCTCCACGAAGGGACGCACCCGACCGCTCTGCGAATATCCGTCATGGCCGAAATACAAAGGTGATGGCGACGTTGCGATGGCGTCCAGCTTCACTTGCGCAACCAACTGACAATCAATTAATACCCTGCGGGAGGATATCAATGGCCTTTGGTCCCAAACTATCGAGACGCTCTGTTCTTGCAGGGTCGGCAGTCTCTACCTTCACCGCTGTCGGCCTGTTCAAACAGACGGCATCTGCAGCAGATCCAATCTCATGTGCTGGTCCTGCGTCGGACAAACCATGGACGACCGTCAAGGACGTTGCATCGGCTGGTTGGTCGCGAGAGAAACTTGCGCAGATGGAAGCGGAACTCTACCCGCTACCCACCACATCGATGATGGTCTTGCAGGGCGGTGAGATCGTCTATCGTTACGGGAATATTTCCGATGTCAGCTACCTTGCATCAGCCAGAAAAAGCGTCTTGTCGATGCTGTTCGGACGTTATGTGGCCGAGGGCAAGATCGACCTGAACATGACGATAAGAGATGTCGGCGTCGAGGAGGATGACGGACTTCTGCCTTTGGAAAAAACCGCAAGAATCAAGGATTTGCTGACATCGAGTTCCGGCGTCTATCATGCGGCGGGTAGTCCCGGTGGTAACGAGAACACGCCGGAACGAGGCAAGACCGAACCTGGCTCCGTCTTTCTATACAACAACTGGGATTTCAATGTTCTCGGTGCCGTTTTCGAAAAACGGACCGGCAAAACAGTTTTCCAGGCGCTAAAGGAAGATATCGCCGAACCGCTGGGCTTTGAGGATTTCGAAATAGATAGACAGCGAATGATGGGCTATGAAAACCAGTCTCGTTACCTCGCCTACCACTTGTTCCTCTCCGCTCGCGACATGGCGCGCCTGGGGCAATTGATGCTCCAAGGCGGAAAGTGGGACGGGAAGACGATCGTGCCGGAGACTTGGACCACCGAGAGCACCAAAATGCAGTTTACGCCGGAACAGACCAAGAGCAAGGAAGGACTTGGATATGGTTATCTCTGGTGGATACCAACATCCAGCGATCCTGCATTCAAAGGCTCCTACCTGATGAATGGCAATTTTGGGCAGTTCGTTCTGTGCCTTCCCGCCATCGATACGGTCATCGTCCACCGCCGCGCTATCACAGACGAATTTGCAGTCGCGCGAAATCTGGGTAAGACCACCTACGAGCCGACGAAGGTCACAGCAGGCGATTTTCTTAAAATTGCCGAAGCTGTCGTAGCCGCCACAACATAGCATAAGCTGCGGCACCCGGACTTTCTTGGATTCGCTCACGAGTTACGCGTGCACACTCCGGGTGCCTGTTTCGTATCCCTGCCGCAGCAAGTTTCGCTTAAGTATTGTGCTCGCAGGCGAGTTCCTATCTTTTCGGACTGACGTCCTTGCCACTATGATCACGGTACGCTTCAAGGAAATAGGCGGGGTTCGCATGCAGCGGTTTCAATTGGGGTCGATAGATCTCAACCTTCTAAAGGTTATCTATGCCTTGGTCGTGAAGGGCAATATGACAGCCGCCGGCCAATATATCGGTCTCTCCCAGCCAGCAATGAGCCATGCGCTGAAACGCGTCCGCGCCATAACCGGCGACGACCTTTTCAAGAAAACGTCAGGCGGCTTCGTGATGACCCGTTATTGTACGGAGATATTTCCGGCGGTCCGGCGCATCATCGAAGACACGGAAGCGGTTATGTTATCGAAGCAGAGCTTCGATCCCACAACGTCCCATCATGCATTCAGGATCGGTATGAACGATTACTTCTCCGTGGTTCTGATGCCGCGTCTCGTGGAGCGCGTACGCTCTGCGGCAGAACATTGCGTTCTGGAAGTCATTCACATGCCCCGCACAGGCGTTGCCAACAATCGCAATTTCCTGCCCGTCGTTCAGGAACAGCTTGATGAGGGCACGATTGATGTCGCCGTCATGACGGCAGACAATTTTCCGGCTCGCTATCGCTGCACGTCACTGTTCACCGAGCGCAGAGTGTGCATCATGTCCGCGCAGAACCCGGCGGCAAGGGAACCGCTGACGCTGGATGCATTGCTGTCTCTCGGCCATGTAAAAGTCACGTCTGCGCCGAGCCGTCGCGGCTGGATCGACGAGCGTCTGGATGCGATGGGTCTCGAGCGCCGGGTCGTGGCTGTGGTCCCACATTTCTCCGCTGCTGTCGCCATCGTCTCACGCAGCGATCTCGTCGCCATCATGCCGGAAAGCGTTGCGAAACTTTTCGAGCGCTCACACGAGCTATTGTTGCTGGAATCGCCTTTTGCGGAGGAAAAACAATCCACCAGCATGATCTGGCTTGCCGAAAAGGAGCGTGATCCGGCAAGCTTCTGGTTGCGAGAGCAGATTTCGGCCTGTTTTAGAGACGATCTGTCATAACAGGCATGCCTGCCTAAGCGGTTGCGTTATCGGGCCCTGAGTTTCGCCGCTATAAATTGATCGGCGACGCCCAGGAAATTTTCCATAGTGACCGACGACAATTCTTCCTTGAAGCTTCCATCGTTGCGCGCGATTGCAAGATCGTCAGGAATGGAGCGCCGGTTGACAAACACCATATCCAGCGCAGGCAGGCACAGAATAAACTGCCCGAAATGCCCCGCCGCGACACAAGCGCCTTCCCATTCAGGCGTGTCGCTGGTCACGACTGGTATCCACCACAGGTAACTGTAGCCGGCAATCCGAGATTTTTCACTCTCGTTCATCTTGCCTGCAGGGACATGGATGCGCGTGCTTTCCGCTACCCAACTGGCCGGTACGATTTGCTCGTCACGCCAACGCCCGTTCCGCACCATCGTCAGACCAAGCCTTGCCATGTCCCTTCCCGACAGGAAGAAGTGATAGGCGAGATAGCGGGAGGCCCCTTCATAACCCATCATACGCTGGCGCGAGGGATCGAAATCCTGCATGCCCATCGGACCAGCGAAATCTTCCTCGAACGCCTTGAATACGCTGCGACCGGTCAACTGCTCGAAAGCCGCACCCAGGACGTTGAAGTCCCAGTTATTATAATGGAAATGGTCACCGGGCTTTTTCGAGCCACGCTCGGGAATGTTCTTCATATTGCTGCCGGGGCTGCCTGGCCGGTGATAGACACCCGAACTGCTGATCAAAAGATCGCGAAGCGTCGCCGTCTTTTCGATCGGGAGGAGCCCGTGGTCCTCATCGATATTCAGATCCGCCATGGTCAGATCGAGATCGATTTTCCCTTCAGCGACAGCGCTGCCGAAGAGCATAGAGAGAATGCTTTTTCTGGTCGAAGCGAGATAGCTGACTTCGGAGACATCGCCATAGGTGTAAAGGGTCCGCCCACCAGCGACCACCATGAAAGAGGTGGTGGGCAGGGCATCGAGCATGACGCCGACATTTTCTCGAACGCCGGTGGAGAGACCGTGCTCTTCAGGAGAGCCGACCATCGCCCACTCCTTGGCGGGAAACTCGTTGCTGACAGGTTGAGGCTGGCGTTCCAGAGGTGCTGAAACAGACATGTTGCATCCTTTTAACGTTCAGGTTTATCGATTGTGGGAGGTCAATCGTTCAGATGGCAGGCACTTTTGTGCCCTGAGCCGATGGCCCGAAGCTCCGGTCTTTCGACACGACAACGCTCCATCGCAAAGGGACAGCGAGGATGGAAATGACATCCCGGTGGCGGCGACAGGGGGCTTGGGATTTCTCCTTCGATCGCTGAAAAGCGCCGTTGGACGGGATCGAGGCTCGGTCGCTCCTGAAGAAGCGCGCGCGTGTAAGGGTGGTTTGGGTGCGAAAACAGTTCGCCGACGGGCGCTTCCTCCACCACACGTCCCAGATACATGACCACGACGCGGTCGGATATGTGTTCGACCACCGAGAGATCGTGACTGATGAAAAGGTAGGTGAGATCCAGCTGCTCTCTCAGATCAAGAAAGAGATTGAGGATCTGCGCCTGTATGGAGACATCAAGCGCAGCAACGGATTCATCGCAGATCAGCATATCGGGCTGAACGGCCAGTGCGCGCGCAATGCCGATACGCTGGCGCTGACCACCACTGAACTGATGCGGAAACCGGCTGGCCATGGACGGATCGAGCCCCGATCGCTCCATCTGCTGGCTGACATAATCATCAAGCCCGCGTGCCGAGGTCATGCCGTGATGCAAAGGCGCTGCTCCGATGATTTCGCGCACGCGCTGTCGCGGATTGAGCGAGGAGGATGGGTCCTGAAAGATCATCTGGACCTTCAGTCGCGCATCTTCTGCGTCCCCGTTGGTCATCTCCCCCAGTTGTTTGCCGCGAAACAGGACCGAGCCTTCCGAGGCTTGCAGAAGCCCTGCCACAACGCGACCAAGAGTGGATTTTCCGCACCCGGATTCCCCGACAATGCCGACGACTTCACGTTCTGCCACGGTGATACTGACATCATCCAGCGCCCGTACGACCGGGTTTGGAGCTTTTAGTCCCATCATCTCCGCGCCGCGTTCCACCACACCGGATTTGCGGCTGAAGCGCTTGCTGACGTTGCGCACTTCCAATCGATTGCTCACGATGGCGCTCCTTCCATGACGGGGTGAAAACAGCGAAGCAGGCGTCCCTCCACGGCCTCGAGCGCCGGAGGGTTGAGACAGATATCCGTTGCTGAAGAACAGCGTGGGCGGAAGGCGCAACCTTTCGGCATGTTGGCAACCGAGGGCGTGGTGCCGGGTATTTGCCTTAGCCGCGCGCCGCGCTGATTATGAGCGGGCAAACTTGCGATAAGGCCATTGGTGTAGGGGTGCAATGGCCGCCGAAGCAAGTCGGCCGTAGAGCCCTGTTCCACAATGCGTCCCGCATACATGACCGACAACCGTTCGGCCAAACCGGCAACAACTGAAAGATCGTGCGTGACCCATATCAGAGCGGTGCCCTTCTCGCGGGCAAGTTTCTGCACGATCGAGAGAATTTGCGCCTGGATCGTCACATCGAGTGCGGTCGTCGGCTCATCTGCAATGATGAGGTCCGGTGACATCAAAAGTGCGATGGCAATCGCAACTCGCTGCCTCATACCCCCGGAGAACTGATGTGGATAGGCGCTCAGGCGCTCCTCGGGGCTCGGAATACCAACCATGCCCAATGCGTCCCTCGCGCGCTCCCGCGCAATCTGTTTGCTGACGGATTGATGTGCGTGGACGACCTCCATCATCTGAGTATCGATGCGAAGCACAGGATTGAGCGTCGACATCGGATCCTGGAAAATCATTGCAATCCGGTTGCCCCGGATGGATTGTAGCTCCTTCTGCGAGGCACTTCGCAAGTCCCGACCTTTGAACAGAATCTTCCCGTTGGTGACCTGCACGGGCTTATCGAGCAGACCCATGATGGAGAGCCCGGTGACTGATTTTCCGGATCCGGATTCACCAACCAGCCCCATGACTTCGCCTGCCGCGAGGCTGATACTGATATCATCGATAAGGGTGACGTTGCCTTGCTCGGTGACGACCTCGGTTTTCAGACCTTTGATTTCAAGCATGGCACTCATCTCTGTGCAGCCTTCGGATCCAACAACTGGCGCAGACGATCTCCAACGAGATTGATGGCAAAGATCGTGACCAGAAGTGCGACACCGGGAAAAAGAGCGATCCAGTAGGTTCCCGACAGCACGAACTCATACCCGCTGGAAATCAGAAGCCCGAGCGAAGGTTCGGTCACCGGAACACCGAGACCCAGAAAGCTCAATGTTGCCTCAAGCGTGATGGCGCGTGCCACCTGCATGGTCAGCAACACCACGAGAGGCGACAGACAGTTCGGCAGCAATTGGTGAAATAGGATGTTACGGTGCGGCAGTCTCAGCGAACGCGCCGCCTCGACATATTCCCGACGAAGCTCCGTCAGGGCCGCGCCCCGCGCCGTGCGGGCATATGTCGCCCATTCGACCAGAACGATGGCGAAGACGACGTTGCCAACGCTTTTGCCGAGAAGTGCAAGGATCAACAGCGCGGACAGGATGGTTGGAAAGGAAAGCTGAAGATCGACAAGCCGCATCATCGCGTTTTCAAGCTTTCCGCCGACATAGGCCGAGGTCAGCCCGAACGCCGTTCCGATGATGAATGCGAGCGCCGCCGAGCCAAGCCCGACGATCAGGCTTGTCCGCAAGCCATAGAGAATGGCCGAGAGCATGTCGCGTCCCTGATCGTCGGATCCAAACAGAAACGTAAAGCCGGCCGAGGACTGCGTGCCCGGAGCCATTCGTCCATCCATGATATCCAGCTGCATCAGGTCGTACGGGTTCTGTGGAGACAGATATGGCGCAAACACGGCCATGAGCACGATCAGGATGATCAGGACCAGCCCGAGGACAGCCAATGGCGCGCGCGCGAACTGCCGCAGGAATTGCAGGCCGATGCGAAATTTCGAGGAGGTCATAGCAGCTTGCACGTCATTCTCCCTGAAGCCGGATGCGTGGATCGAGCAGCCTGTAAGCGACATCGACCACGAGGTTGATGATGACGAACATGATGACCACAAGCATGAGGTAAGCGACGATCACGGGTCGATCGAGTGCGGCAATACTGTCGATGATGATTTTGCCGACACCCGGCCAGGCAAAGATGGTTTCTGTTACAACCGAAAATGCAATCGTTTGACCGATATCCAGACCCACGACAGTGACCACCGGGATCATCACGTTCTTAAGCACATGGACGCTGAGAATTCGCCGGGGCGACAGGCCTTTTGCGCGGGCAAAACGCACATATTCGCTCGACATCGCCTCGCGCACGCCCGCTTCGGTCAACCGCGTCACCATCGAAATGTTGAAAAGCGAGAGACTGATGGCTGGCAGGAGCATGTGCCGAAGCCCATCGAGGGTGACGAAGGACCAGGGTATTCCGAAGATGATCTCGGTCGCCCCCCGCCCGGAGCTTGGAAGCCAGCCGAGCTGGACGCTGAAAATCATTATAAGCAGGATCGCGATCCAGAAGATGGGTAGGCTGAAACCGAAGATAGAGCCGATCATGATAACCCGTGCGAAGGCGCTTTCGGGCTTCCAGCCTGCGGCAAGCCCAAGCGGCACGCCGATGATCACGGACAGCAGCACGGCCGCGAGGGCGAGCTCCAGCGTTGCAGGCAAGCGAGACAGGATCAATTCGACCGCCGGCTCCTTATAGACATAGCTGACACCGAGATTGCCCTGCACAAGCCCTTTGAGGAAGAGAAAGAACTGCTCGTGAAGAGGACGGTCGAGACCGAGATCCGCGATCAATCTCAGGCGATCGTCATGCGTCGCTTCAGGTGGGAGCAAGGTTTCTATCGGGCTGCCGATAAGGTGAAGACCGACAAATACAATCAGGGCCATTGCCAGAGCGACCAGGATCGCTTGCAACAGGCGCTGGATAATCCATAGGGTCATGATACCCTCTTTTATTGATGAAATACCAACCATCCGATGTCGGCATGGTAGTGCGAGCGTATTATAGCCGACATTTGCCGAGACGACTTGGCCATCGTGATCGCCATAAAAGCAGGCTGGCGCCGTGGCACCAGCCGCTTGTCTTGCAGTCTACTCGGAAATGTCCTTCGCAAGGGTGCGCTCATCGATACGAGGGGCATAGGACATACCCTTGCGCATTACCCAGGCATTGCTCTGCTGATATAGCGGAATAATGGCTCCATCTGCCACGGCAACCTTGACGGCTTCGATAAGGGCCGTTTCACGCGCCTTGTCATCGTAGATCGTCATTGCCTTGGAAACCAGATCGTCAAGGGCCGGATTGGAGTAACCGCTATCATTGGCGGCACCCAGCCCGCGCTTCGGATCGACAGTCCCGATCACATTAACCAGCATGGAACTGGCGTCGTAAGTCGCGTTACCAAGACCCAGAAGCTTCATCGCAAATTCCGATTTTCGTGCGGAGAACGTTGTCCAGGGAAGAGCTTCCACGTTCGTCTTCACGCCAATTCTCGTCCACATCTGCGCAATCGCCTGAACCACGGCGGGCGCATTGGGGTATCGATCGTTCGGTACGTGGACCGTAAGCTGGAAGCCTTCGGGATATCCGGCATCGGCGAGGAGCTTTTTTACGCCCGCAGGATCAGGCTTGGGCGGCTGGATGTCGGGCGTGTAGGAGAAAGAGCCCTTGGGAAGCCATTGGCCGGACGCCGTTGCGGTACCTTCCATGATCTTGTCGACAATACCTTCGCGATTGATCGCCTCGGAAAGTGCGTTACGCACGCGCGGATCCGCCAAGGGATTTTTCTCCAGCGCTTCTCCCTTCGGCCCCTTCACGTTGGCCTTCCAGGCATCACCTGATGTCGATGGCGCCAGGTATATGACCCGCAGGCCCGGAGTGCTGACAAAGGAGAGATTGGTGGTGGTTTTAAATCGAGCGATGTCAGTTGCAGCCGGCGCATCTATCACATCGACATCACCTGCCAGAGCTGCGGTGGTGCGAGCACTTGCACTGGAAATCATACGATACGTCGCATGGTCCCATGTCACTTTCTTGCCCCACCAGTCGGAATTGCGCTCAAGCGCCACCTCAATGCCCTGTTTGAATGTCGTAAAACGAAATGCTCCAGTGCCGATCGCCGCCTTGCCGGAATTATAGTCGGCAGTGTCAGCGCCTTCGCCTGCATGGCGAGAAATGATGGCGATATTCGCGAGATCACCAGGAAGCGTCGGTGCTGGTGCCTTAGTGTTGATAATGACGGCGGTGTCGCCGTCCACCTCGACACTGGAGATATTACGCATGAAACCGCCGAAGCCGCCCGGGCTGTTCGGCACGCTTCCAGCGCGACCCAGCGTGAAAACCACATCATCTGATGTGAAGGGTTTGCCATCGTGCCACTTCACACCCTCGCGAAGGGTAAAGCGCCATTTGGTCTCAGAAACAGATTCCCACTTCGTCGCCAGACCTTCGACCAACTGACCGTCGGCAGTGCGCTCAGTCAGCCTATCAAAAATTTGCATAGCAATCGAATTGTTGGGCGACGCGTTGTAAAAATGCGGATCGATGGACGTGACAGTGCCACTGAGGCCAATCGTGAGGTCCTTGGCAAGGACGGGGCAAGCGACAACGCTCGCGATGCCAGCTAAGACAATTACATATTTTATCATTTTTTTGGTTCCCGCGTTTCGGCTGACGAAAGGTGTCATGCCTGTTTTTTTTGATTATCAACGGCCGATAAAATTTAACAAATGAATGTTTTTAGTGATCATCATTCTCCAAATGAATAACGCTGCTAGCCATTGGCTTGTTGATAACCTCTCGCACAGAAACGATCGCCGTGCACAGTCATGGCTAGCGATAACGCTCGACCGGGATTTGAGCAGGATGTTGAATGCCACTGAGAACAGGTGGAGTGGATGCCCCTGTTGGTTTCCGCGTTGGGGGGAAGGTTCACATGGCTCAATTCTCAATGGAAATTATGCGCCTAACCGGCTCAGTTCTGCGCGGAAACCAACAGTTCAGCAGCATTACGGGCGTTTCCTTCCACAAGACAAGGCAGCACTTGCGGCAAAAATACTGAACCAGGTGTGGGAAGCAGCTTGAAGACAATTAGGCTGGCGATGCTGCAAACATCGCCAGAGTTTCAGTGATTAGATCCACTGATCCAGCGAGAACTGCTTTGCCACTGATTGCACTGCGAGCTATGGATTCGCAAGAGGCATGTACGGCCAGCTCTCGAACCAACCCGGACCTTCAAACACCAATTTATAACCCTAAATCCATGCTCTTGGGCCAACTGACCAACCCGGCATTATGTCCACCGCAAGGAGCGGCGAATTTCGACAACCGCCAAGAAGAGATTTCCGCTCTATTCGTTCTAATTATTAGGACGCGAATTTCTTGGGCAACTGCGGAACTCCTCTCAATAAGAATTTCTTCTTGAATTCAGAATCTTACGAAATCGTTGATCAATGTTCCGTCAGGCAAAAACATGATTTGCCTAAATTTTTTGCAAGCATAAGATTTCATCGAAGCTCTTGCTAAAGTCGGCTTGCTCGTGAGACAAATGACCTGCGAGTAGAAGCGGTCTGAGCCTCGGTTCTGGACATTGCTCGACGGGTAAATCTGTCGGGGAGATGTCTAAATGCCGTGTAAAGTCAGTAACCTTATCCCAAATTCTGCAGAGATCGACGATGGAGCTTATGATCTTCATGCGCATCGGTGTTTTGCATGCCTGAGCAGCGAGCTTCCTGAAAAACGCAATTGCGCCATTGCCAGGCTCCTTGCGGATGGATTCCATCCGGACCGCATCACCGCTCCCTATCCGTCCTTAAAAACCGAACACTAGTTGTGAAAGGTCGACCTATGTGCCGCACCAAGCTTGCCTCATATGCCCTTGCCGCCACCCTTGCCGCCAGCGCGGCATCCGCCGCTGACAAGGTGATCTTTCAGCTCGACTGGTTGCCGGGCGGCGACAAGGCGCCGATCTATGTCTGTCTCCAGGAAGGCTTCTGCTCGGATGCCGGCCTTGAAGTCGAGATCGCTTCCGGTCGCGGCTCGACCGACGCCATCTCGCGCCTTGCCGCAGCGTCCTCCGACATCGGCGTTTCGGATATCGGCGCCCTGATGGCCGCCCGCGCCAATGAGGGCGTGAAGGTGACCGCCGTCATGTCGTTGTTCAACAAGGGTCCGCATGCCTTCTACGTCGCCAAGGGTGGTTCGATCACAAGCGTCGCCGACGTCAAGGGCAAGACGATCGCGACTTCACCCTTTACTTCGTCTAACGTCTATCTGCCGCTGGTCCTCAAGGATGCCGGTATCGAGATGGCGGACATCAAGCTCATCAAGGCCGATCCCGGCGCACTCGGCCCGATGTTGATGGCGGGCAATGCCGACGGCATCATCGCCTGGATGACGGACCTGACGCGCTACAACAATCAGGGCAAGGAAGCCGGCAAGGAGATCGTCGCCCTGCCTTGGTCCGCAGCCGGACTTGAGCTCTATTCCGCCTCGCTGATCGCCAGCGACGATTTCCTGGCCAAGCGCCCGCAGGTCGCCGCGCGCTTCGTCGCGGCCTACAGGAAATCCGTCGAGTTTGCCAGAAGCAACCCGGAGAAGGCTGCGGCGGCCGTTACCGCCCTCGTACCGGAACTCGGTTCGGAAGATGTCCAGGGTTCCCTCAAGGATATGCTGCCGCTGATCTTCAACGAAGTGACGGACAAGGACGGCCTTGGTGCCTTCGAAACCGCTCGCCTCGCCGAAACCTGGCGGCGTGTTTCCCAAGCGCAGAACATTGACCCGGCCAAGCTCGATCCGGAAACCATGATCAACCGCACCTTCATGATATCGGAGTAACCTTCATGGCGATGCCCGCTATTCGCTTCGAGAGGCTGGGACAGGTTTTCGAGACCCGATCCGGACGCACTGAAGCTCTGCGCGACGTCAGTTTCGATGTGGCACGGCATGAGTTCGTCTCGATCCTCGGTCCTTCAGGGTGTGGGAAATCGACCTTGCTGCGCATGATCGCCGGCCTGCTGAAGCCGACATCTGGCTCGGTGGAGGTTTTCGGGCTGCCGGTAGAGGCTCCGCGTGACGATATCGGCATCGTTTTTCAGAAACCGACGCTGCTTCCTTGGGCCACCGTCGAAGACAATGTCGTGTTTCCCGTCCGCCACAAGACCGGCCGGGTCACCGCACAGGAGCGCGAGCGCGCGTGTGAACTCCTGAAGATGGTCGGGCTCTCCGGGTTCGAGAAACGCCTGCCGGACGAGTTGTCTGGCGGCATGCAGCAGCGCGTCGGTATCGCCCGCGCACTGCTGATGGATCCAGATATCCTGCTCATGGACGAACCCTTCTCAGCCCTGGATGCGCTGACGCGCGAGGTGATGGGCTTCGACCTTCTGCGTATCTTTTCCGAGCGCCCGAAGACCGTGGTCTTCATCACGCATTCGGTCAGCGAGGCTGCCCTACTGTCCGACCGGGTATTGGTGATGACCGGCAGACCGGGTTCGATCCTGACCGAAGTTACCGTTCCCGTGGGCCGGCCGCGTGGCCCTGAAACTACAAAGGACAAGGCGATCCATGACCTCTCCAACCACCTCCGCGATCTCCTCCTCACCCGCCACGCGGCTTGAGGTCATGCAGACCCGCACATCACCATTTGCTTTACTCAAGCAGGTGCTCGCGTGGCCGGGCATCATGACCGCTGCGGCTCTGATCGGCGCCGTGCTTCTGTGGGAAGCGGCGGCGCGGCTCCTGTCGATCCCCACCTATCTACTTCCACCACCGAGTGCGATCCTCGGCTCGTTCTCTTCTATTGGCCTCGAACGCTGGATGGGCCACATCGTCGCAACGCTGCGGGTGGCGCTGATCGGCTACGCGATGTCCATCGTCATCGCCATTCCGCTCGCGGTCGTCATGATGCGCTCGCCGTTCCTGTCGCGAACGCTCTATCCGCTGCTCGTCGTCGTGCAATCGACGCCAGTGGTGGCGATCGCGCCGATCATCATCGTGGTGCTCGGGGCCGGCGATGCACCACGCATCGTCATCACCTGTCTCATCACCTTCTTTCCGCTTGTCGTCTCAACCGCAACGGGCCTTGCGGCGACGCCGCCGGAGCTGATTGAACTATCGCGAAGCCTGCGCGCCTCGGGCTTTCGCGAAATCACCCAGATTCGCCTGCCCTTTGCGGTGCCTTACATCTTCTCGGCCTTGAAAATCTCGATCACGCTCGCCGTCATAGGTGCCGTCGTCGCGGAATTCTGCGCCTCGGAAGTGGGCGTCGGTTACTTCATCCAGCTTTCGACCTCGCTGTTCAAGCTGCCGCAGGCCTGGGCCGGTCTGTTGGTGCTGGCCACTATCTCGCTGCTGCTGTTTCAGGCCGTAGTGCTGACGCAGAAGCTTTTCTTTCCCTGGAGCCTGCCGAAGAGCAGCTGATCCCATCCGGAGTAGAAGCAGTCGGGCCCTGCCCGGACATTGCTCCTCAACCGCCGGCTCGCCGGCATTCACCTAAGGAGAATGGTATGAATATCCAGACCGACACACTTGCAGAACTCGCCAAGGAAGCAACCATCGGCGACATGGGCACGACCGTTGATCGGGAAATCCCCGTCATCGACCTTTCCGACTTCGATAACCGCAAGCATGAGATCGCCGATGCACTCTGGCAGGCCTCGATCGATATCGGCTTCTTCCAGGTATACAACCACGGCATCGCTCAGGAAGACATCGACGCGGCCTTCGACACGGCATGGACGTTCTTTGAACTGCCGGCGGAGGTGAAGGCAAAAACCCCGATGCCGAAGGGCATCAATGCCGGCTGGGAATTCAAGGCGCAGGTTCGTCCCTCAACCGGCACACCGGACAACAAGGAGAGCTTCCAGCTCACCCGTCCAGATATGATCCGCCTCAATCTCTGGCCGAGCGAAGAAGATCTTCCAGGCTTTCGAGAAAAGATGCTCCGTTTCGAGAGACAGAACTGGGAGCTGGGTATGCGCATCCTCTCCTGCTTTGCGCTGAAGATGGACTTTGCCGAGGATTTCTTCACCAAGGCACATGATCCGTCATCGGAAGAATACCAGTCGACATTGCGGCTGATCCACTACATGTCGATGGAAGACGCCAAACCGGAAGATTTCCAGTCCTGGCGAGCCGGTGCGCATTCGGACTTCGATTGCCTGACGATCCTTCACCAGAAGGAAGGCGAAGGCGGGCTGCAGGTATGCCCGGGCAAGGATGCGGAACTGAAGCAATGGACCGACGTTCCGCCGCGCAAGGGTTACATCACCTGCAACATCGGCGACATGCTGATGCGCTGGTCGGACGATCAGCTGCAATCGACGTTGCATCGGGTACGCATGCCGCGTGAGGGCGAATACATGGGGCGGCGCCTGTCGCTGCCTTTCTTCTGCCAGGCAAACCGCGATGCGGTAATGCAGGGTCCGCTCGGTAAATACGAGCCGATCACCGCCGGCGAGTACCTGACCCGCCGCATCAACGCCAATTTCGCCAAGAAGTGACGTTGAAGATGGTCCGGTGCGGTGACATCGTGGAACAGTCAATCCGATTCCCGTCAGGCAACGGACCCATCATGCTTCATGGACGCGCGCTGCGCTATATCGACGAAGTTGCCCGACAGGGCTCCATCCGCAAGGCGGCGAAGACATTACATGTCGCCGCCTCTGCGGTGAACCGCTATATCCTGGAAATTGAAGAAGAGCTGCAAGCGCCGATTTTCGAGCGTCTGCCACGCGGATTGAAACTGACCAGCTCCGGTGAAATCCTCATCCAGCATATTCGCGAAACCCTGCAGGCTCATCAGCGAATGCGTGCGCAAATCCAGTCGCTCAAGGGATTGAATCGCGGCGAGGTGGTGATTGCGACGATGGCGACACTTGCTGCCGGCCGGATCGCCGAGATCGTTGCGGCCTACCGTGAAAAACATCCGCAGGTCAGCCTGCGGATCATGGTGGGCGACCGGACGACTGTCGCAGAGATGGTGGCGCTCGGCCAGGCCGATCTCGCCATCGCCTACAACCTGCCCGACGATACCCGGCTGCAACGCGCCGCGGAATTCCGTCACGCGCTGGGCGCGGTCGTCGCTCCCACCCATCCGCTCGCAATCCGCAGCACCGTGCGCATGTCCGATTGCCTGCTCTATCCGCTGGTTCTGGCGGATCGATCATTGTCGCTCCGCGAGGTCGTCGAGGCGACAGCCCCGGCGCGGTCCACCCTCGTTCCCGTTGTAGAGACCAATTCGATGGAACTGATGAAACGCCTTGCCCGGACAGCGCCTCACATCACGTTCCTCAACAGACTCGATGTGGATCGCGAGACTGCGACCGGCGAACTGGTTTTCATCCCGCTGACCGGAACCGGCTCGTTGCAACGGCTCAATATCCTCCACCGCGCCCGCGGCTCGCTCTCGCCTGCCGGCAGCCATTTCATGCAATTTGCGCAGGAGCGTCTGCTTGCCTCATTCGACGAGAGCTGACTGCCCGGCACCCACCCGATAGAGACCCGCCATGAACGATATTTCCCTGTTTCCCAGCCTTGCCGCCCGTTTGGCGAGACCCGAGCGCCTTCGTCTGGCAAAAGCGCGCGTGCCGGTCGCCCTGCTTGCCGATGACGTGCCTGATTTTGCCGAGGTGGACCGGGACGGCTCGGCGCTCGTCGACATGCTGATCGAGAACGGCAGGATTGCGGCCATAATGCCCACCTTTCTCGACAGTGATGAAGATACAGTCGCACTCGACGGCCGCCATGTCTGGCCGCTGCTGATTGACGCGCATGCCCATATCGACAAGGGCCACACCTTGGGCCGAGCGCCCGATTCCGGAGGAACGCATCCTGGCGCGCGCGCGGCAACCACGGCGGACCGTCTCGCCCACTGGGACACCGATGACCTTCTGCGGCGGATGGAATTCGGCCTTGCGACGGCTGACGCCCACGGCGTTGCAGCCATCCGCACCCATCTCGACAGCCACGAGGGACAGGCGGAAATCACCTGGAATGCTTTTGCAAAGGTGCGCGAGCGCTGGAAAGGCCGCATCACCCTGCAAGCCGCCGGCCTCGTGCCACTTGATGCCTACAGCGACGATTATGGCGCGCGTCTTGCCGATATCGTTGCCGACCACGGCGGCCTACTGGGTGGCGTCACCCGTGCCTCCGGCGGAACGCATGGGGCAGGCCTCGATGATATCGACCTGCTGCTTGATCGGCTGTTCTTGCTGGCGAAGGAGCGGGAACTGAATGTCGACCTGCATGTCGATGAGGCCGCGCAAGCCGACGCTTTACCGCATGTGGCGCGTGCTTCCATCCGCCATGGCTACGAGGGGCGCGTGACCTGCGGCCACTGCTGCTCGCTTGCGCTTCTGGGCGAGCAGGAACTACGCGACACGATCGCGCTGATCGCGGATGCCGGCATTTCGATCATCACGCTGCCAACCGTCAACATGTATCTTCAGGACCGCATAGACGGTCGCACCCCGCGCTGGCGCGGGGTCACGCCGGTACAGGAACTGCGGGCGGCGGGCATTCCGGTGGCTGCGGCCGGAGATAATTGTCGTGATCCCTTCTTTGCCTATGGCGACCATGACATGCTGGATACCTGGCGGCAGGCTCTACGTATCCTTCATCTCGACCACCCTTACGCGGATGCAGCCGCGCTTGCCGGCCCCGCACCGGCCCGCATCATGGGCATTGACGCCGGCACGATCAGCGTGGGGCGCCCGGCGGACCTGATGATCCTGGAGGCCTGGAGTCTCGATCAGGTGATCGCCCGCCCACACGCCGATCGCATCATTCTCCGCAAGGGGATTCTCACCAACAGGACATTGCCCTCCTATAGTATGCTGTCCGATTTTCAAACGGTGTAAGTCGGGCGCTGCTCATGCTTTTTCCTTCCTACCATGTCCATTTCAAGGAGCTGACAGGCTCAAGTCCCATGCAATATGTGAAGGCGATGCGGCTCCATGAAGCGAGACTGATGATCGCCCGCCAGACTGGAACAATTGCAGAGGTGGCGGCGTCAGTGGGCTATGTCAGCCCGGCGCAATTCAGCCGCGACTTCAGACGGCATTTCGGGCGTACCGCATCGGAAGAAGCGAAGTGGGTCCGGCATCACCTGGGCGAACAGGTTTGACCATTGCCCCTCATCGTTCTCACAATCGATCGACCGTCAGAACACAACACGTCATTGTAAAGCAGCTTGAAGGGCGGCCTTGCAACGAATGAGGGTCGTGTCGAAGACGGGAACGCCTACGTTATCCTGGTTTAACAGCATACCCACCTCGGTACAGCCGAGGATAAGACAGTCGCAGCCTTTGTCGGCCAGGTGCTGCGCAATCCGTTCATAGGTCAAGCGGCTCTCCTCGCGAACGATGTCGCGGCACAGCTCTTCATAGATAATACGATGGGTTTCTGTTCGATCATCAGCTTCAGGGATCGTTGGCGACAGCCCCTGAGCGATGAGGCGGTCGGTGTAGAAGGTCTGCTCCATGGTGAAGGCCGTTGCCATCAAACCCGGCCTCCGGAAACCGCGGTCAACGATAGCGGTTGCAGTTGCGTCCGCGATGTGCACGAAGGGAACCGACACCCCGCCCACGATCTTGTCCGCCACCTTGTGCATGGTATTTGTCGCCAGGATGAGGAGGTCGGCACCGCCGCGCTCCAGCGCGATAGCATGTTGATTGTGGATGCGGCCCGCCGCTTCCCAATCGGAGGATGCCTGCAACTTTTCGATTTCGTCGAAGTCGACAGACCGTATGAGAAGCTCGGGAGAATGAAGTCCCCCCAAGCTCTCGCGGGTAAGCCTGCAGAGTTCTCGGTAATAAATCTGGGTTGACGTCGCGGACATTCCGCCAAGTATGCCGATGGTCTTCAAATGTTTCTCCATGTTCATACGTTAGGTCTGTTACCGCTCAACGGGCGCTTGAGCAGAAACCAGGCCACCCATAAGACGACGATGGATTCCCGAAATGCAATACGTCCGCAGCCCGCATGCCCACCATAGCGGTGAGGCTGCGGATACAATACCTCAGGCCAGGGAGCAGCGAGAGATCAAAGCGACCCGCTACCCGAAGCATTACTGTCGAGCGTCTTTCTATCGGCTGCCAATCGAGAATGAAGTTGATCGATTGCGCGTTGGAAGATGGCGGGATCGTCGAGCGCCCGGGAGAGGACGATCGCGCCTTGGATAGAGAGAACGGCGTCCTCCGAGAGGAGGCGCGCCTGCTCAGCGTCACGGCCTTGCCGGACGAGCGCTGCTTGCAGAGCGTCCACCCAAGCGACGAAGTAACGCCGGATAGCTTGAGCGAATAGGTCTCGGGTGTTGGTAACAGCCAAAGCGCCGACGAGACAGACGCGCCTGCCCGACCTGAAGTATTTCGCGGTTTCATCGAGCATAGCCGTGATCGCGGCGTTGGCATCGTCTCCGTCTCGCAATGGAGAATAGACGGAATCTTCAAACCATTGCTCGATTTCGACGAGCACAGCCTGCACCATTTCCTCCTTCCCATTCGGGAAGAAGTGGTACAGGCTGCCCTTGCCCAGGCCGGTGGCCTTGCCGATCAGGGCAAGGCTCGCACCTTCGTATCCATGCTCGCGAAATACTTCGGCCAGGGAGGCGACGGCGTCGGATTTTTCAGCGACCATGCGGGCCATGATCAGAGGCCCAGATCGCTGAGGCTTGCGTGGTCGTCCGGACGACGGCCGAGCGGCCAATGAAACAAGCGATCGCTTTCAGAAATCGGCATTTCGTTGATGCATGCGTGCCGGTGCGCCATCAGGCCGTCCTCTGCGAATTCCCAGTTCTCGTTACCATACGCGCGGAACCACTGGCCGCTGTCGTCGCGATATTCATAGGCGTAACGTACAGCGATGCGGTTGCCGGTGAAAGCCCAGAGCTCCTTGATGAGGCGGTATTCATGCTCTTTGTTCCACTTGCGCTCCAGAAATGCCTGGGCTTCTTCGCGGTTGGTGGCGAATTCGACGCGGTTCCGCCAGCGGGTGTCCAATGTGTAGGCCAAGGCGACCTTGGCGGCATCGCGGCTGTTCCAGCCGTCTTCGGCCAGACGGACTTTTTCGATTGCGGTTTCGCGTGTGAAAGGGGGGAGCGGAGGACGTGACATGTTGGTTTTCCTTTGTAAATCGTTGCTTTGTACTGCTTGGTAAACTCTTGACTGATTGGTACAGTAGCTACAGCGATTTTGGGTGTCAACGATTTTTTTAAGGCGTTGCGAATTTTTTCCGGCGGACTTTTCTGGTCGCGAACCGACGGCGCCGGCGTTCAAACTGGCCAGACCAGTGCCGGCAAAGCGTGCGGCCGCGCCCTGGGTGATGGTTTTCGTGGCGAAAGGGGTGAAAACCCAGAAAGACACTGTCCGTGCGGTCACCACATTTCTGCGAAATTGGGCCTCCCTCGAACACGAGATGTGGGAAGGTAGATGGCGACTGACTCCGCGTCGCTGCGGATTGTATCCAACCGAGTAGCGTCGCTCCATGATCTGCCGAGGCCCATCGCGCCTAAGCGCGTCGCTAACCACCGATATGGTCATGGTGCTCTTCGGGCCGCGAAATCAGGAGAGATAGCTTCTAGAAATCCAGATGCTATCCGGATTAGTGATCAATGGGCTGAGGGCCCAAACGATGATCCGAGGATTTGCCGAAGTGTCCAGACCACCACATCGGGAGACTAAACCCACCTGGTCCGAAGCCTAGTTCCTAAGTACTCATGATAACGCTGCCAGCAAAAGGAGATTTTAGATGGGCGATGTCAGTCCAACAGTAAGCATAACAACCGGCGTAGATCACATCGGGCTAACCGTTATCAACTTGAGCGCTTCCCTCGCTTTCTTCACGAACTGCCTCGGTTGGAGGTTATTCGGCGAAAAGCCTGACTATCCAGCAGCGTTCGTTACAGACGGCCACCTCAAAGTGACACTTTGGCAGGTTAGAGATCAATCTCACTGCCAAGGTTTCGACCGTCACCAAAATGTTGGGCTTCATCATCTTGCGCTGAAGGTGCGGACCCTCGAGGACCTTCATCTGCCCTATGACAAGACAAGAGAGTGGCCCAATGTTAGTACTGAATTTGGTCCAGAGCCGTCTGGTGCCGGGCCAAAAATCCACTTCATGATCTATGAACCGGGCGGTTGTCGGATGGAGTTTTCTTGGGATCCGCGGTGACCCATGATTTTCCATGATCGGGTCTTCGTCGATCCGAAAAACCTGGCGAGCCTGATCTCGGTTGTTAATCGGACCACGCATCTGGCATCTCGCAACAGCCACGCGGGCAAGCCGGTGCAATGCGTGGTCGAGTGGGTTGAAAGCGGAATACCTGCTGGAGGCCCCGCATCCCACGTTCGCTGGCCCAATTGCGGTCGCGCCAGTTTTTGGACGTGAACCTACGATTATTCAGGCCGAAACGAACATTTTCCACCAATGGGCTCAAATTGAAGGAGGCTGACGTGCACCGTCAGCCCATCCAGCCGGAGCCGGAAAGCGAATTCGCCATAAAAAGAAGCCCGGCGCGCAGTTGTTCGCGATTGATAACGCCGCCGAGGCATACCCGGACATGCTCGTCAGGTGTGCCGAGAACGGTAAATGCATCCGACGGCATCAAGCCAATATGGCGCCCTGCCATACGCCCCATCAGTTCTGCTCTGCTCGCCCCCTTTGGCAGCTTCAGCCAAATGTTGAAGGCCTCCGGCTCACCTTCGATGTCCAGCCCCAAAAGAGTATCGATCGCGATCTCGTGACGAACAGCGCTTTCCGCACGGACAAACCGGCGAATGGCATCTGCCGTCCCGTCCTCGATCCACCGTGTCGCCAGCGCCATGCAAATTGGCGACGGCATGACAGCGCTGGCCCGTAATGCCTGGGCGAGAGAATAAGAGGCTCTGGCGTTAGGGGAAACCGTGTAGGCGAGGCGCAGACCTGCGCCGAGGCATTTCGCGAGGCCGCCGATATGCCAGGTGAGGTCGGGAGCAAGCGTAGCAAAAGGTACGGGCGCCGTTGCGGGAATGAAGCCGTATGCATCATCCTCTATCAAAGGCAGTCTATGCCGCAGGATAACCTCGGCGATCTCCATTCGCCGCTCGCGTGGAATGGTCAGCGTCGTTGGATTATGGACCGTAGGATTGAGATACAACGCTTTCGGTTGATGTAAATGAATAGCCGCGTCAAGCGCATCGGGCAGAACGCCGGAAGCGTCCATCGCAATTCCGACGAGTTGCAATCCCATGCGGGCTGCGATCGCCCGCAAACCGGGATACGTCACCGCCTCGCACAGGATGACATCGCCCGGCCTGGTCATCGTCGAAAGAAGCGCTGTCATCGTCGCGTGCGCTCCCGGGGTGATCGCGATCCGCTCGAGACTTGGCACCATCCCCCTCTTCGACAGCCATGAAGATGCCGCGGCCTTATCCTGCTCTCCGCCGGTCGTCGACTGGTAGCGGAGAAGGGAAATAAGGTTTGCTGAAACAGTCTGCAGCCCTTCTTGCATTCTCGCCACGAGATCCGGGTCCTGCGGCTCGGGAGGCATGTTCATCGACAGATCCTCGTCCCCGGCGCGGCGAGGATCGAGACGATGCTCCTCTTTCGGGCGGCCGAGTGCAAAGGTACCTCTTCCGACGTGGCTCTCCACGAGACGTCTGGCATGCGCCTCGGTGTAGGCGCGGCTGACTGTCGTAAAGTCGATCTTGAGACGCTCGGCGAGCCTGCGTTGTGGCGGCAATCGATCACCAGCGGCGATATCGCCTCGCTTGATCGCCAGTTCGATCGCATCCGCAATCTGAAGATAGCGAGGCTTTCCGTCAGCACGAAGTTCAGGGAGCCACTTTAACATTTTAGATGACCTCAAATATTTATTGTTTCACATTGTATGGATAACTCGAGGCGTATTCAAGTGTTGATTTGACGACGCATCCTCGATCATAAGTTGAGCATAAACGCTGATTTTCGAGCTATTATTTGGGCAAAACGTATGTTCGTTGTGCAGAATTACGTTTCATCAAAGAAATATTGTATGCATAATGAACTGCTTATTGATTCATACAATTTCGTTCGTATCGTTTCTGCATCAACCCCGCGTAAGGAGATGCAGATATGCCTGAAGTAACGCAGCCGCCACATAAGGATGGTGACTTCTTTGTCGATTACGAGTCCAAGGTTTTCGAGGATGTTAAGGCCGAACTCGGTGAGAAGGCGCTCGTAACCTTCCACACGGTGGCGTTCGAAGGCTCCATCGGGCTTGTGAACATTCTCAATGCCATTCGCTTGCAGCGGAAAGGCTACGAGACTTCGATCCTTCTCTACGGTCCGGGCGTGACACTGGGGATCCAGCGAGGCTTTCCCAAGCTCGGAGACGAAGCCTTTCCCGGTCACCTGAACTTCAACAAGAACCTCGAGCGCTTCATGAAGGAAGGCGGCAAGGTCTACGCATGTCGCTTCGCACTTCAGGCACTCTATGGGCACGGCGAACCGGCTCTGATCCCCGGCATCATCCCAATCCTGCCCCAGGACGTGCTGGACTGCGTGCTTCTGCACAAGAAAGCCAACGCCCTGATCATCGACACATGGACCGTCTGATTTGACCTCGGCACCCCGTTCCGCAGCGAACGGGGTGCTTCGTTCCAGGTAATGCGAAGGAGCCAGTCATGCCCAAAACAGTACGTGCCGCCGCCGTCCAGATCGCGCCCGACCTAACCTCGCGCGCCGGCACTGTCGAGCGGGTCCTGAATGCGATCGCCGAAGCCGCAGACAAAGGCGCGGAGCTGATCGTATTTCCCGAGACGTTCGTGCCCTGGTATCCCTATTTCAGCTTCGTTCTGCCACCTGTTCAGCAGGGTCCGGAGCACCTGCGGCTTTATGAGGAAGCGGTCACGGTGCCATCTGCGGAAACACGGGCTGTCGCTGACGCCGCGCGCAAGCGCAATGCAGTCGTCGTCCTTGGCGTGAACGAACGCGACCACGGCTCCCTCTACAATACCCAACTCATCTTCGACGCGGATGGCAGCCTGAAACTCAAGCGCCGCAAGATCACGCCGACCTATCACGAGCGGATGATCTGGGGCCAAGGGGACGGCGCCGGCCTGAAGGTCGTTGATACTGCCGTCGGTCGCGTGGGCGCCCTGGCTTGCTGGGAGCATTACAATCCTCTCGCACGCTATACGTTGATGGCCCAGCATGAGGAAATTCACGCTTCTCATTTCCCAGGCTCACTTGTGGGCCCAATATTCGGCGAGCAGATCGAAGTCACCATGCGCCACCACGCGCTGGAATCAGGTTGTTTCGTCGTCAATGCCACCGGCTGGCTGAGCGAAGAGCAGATCGCCTCCATTCATCTGGATCCCGCCTTGCAGAAGGGTCTGCGCGATGGCTGCATGACCTGCATCATTACGCCTGAAGGCCGCCATGTCGTGCCGCCGCTGACCTCCGGCGAAGGCATCCTGATAGGCGATCTGGACATGCGGCTCATTACCAAGCGCAAGCGGATGATGGATTCGGTCGGACACTACGCACGGCCCGAACTGCTGCACCTTGTCCATGACACGAGGCCTGCACGCCCACGCGAGCAGATCGGCCTTTCAGACGATTTTTCCAACGCAGAGCAAAGCAAGCCATTTGAGGAGGCTCAGGATGCGTGAATTACAATCCATAGATCCGGAACTCATCAACGATCTCCAGACACGTGGAATGCGCCTCGTCGATCCGCGCGCTGGCCACGAGAGTAGGCGCGGCGGCGCAGGCCCCTCAGATCATAAGGCAGTCAATTTCGGCGATACAACCGTCATGGTGCCGGTCCATACCGCACCTGCATTCGACAGCCCCTATCTGGTGGAGGCACCTGATGCCGACGGCCGGGCGCGCATCACCAGGGAAGGCTCCGAAATCGCACGAATTCGGTTCCCCAATCGTCCGCGATTTTACGATCTGACGACGAGTGATGGCATCCCCTACAACAAGATCGCGGTTCTTCATTCTCGTGACGTGCTTGCAACCACAATCCTGCAAACCTGCATCCGTTACGAAAGCCGCAAGAAGACCTGTCAGTTCTGTTCGATCGGCCAAAGCTTGGCAGCCGGTCGGACCGTCGCGCACAAGACGCCAGCACAGCTTGCGGAAGTGGCGAAGGCGGCCGTCGAACTGGATGGCGTCAAGCACATGGTGATGACCACCGGCACCCCGCCGGGCAAAGATCGTGGCGCCGCCGTGCTGGCGGAGAGTGCCCGCGCCGTGAAGGCGGTCGTGGATCTTCCCATACAGGTTCAGTGCGAGCCTCCGGAAGACGACGCATGGCACGAGCGGATGAAGGTTGCTGGCGCGGATGCGTTGGGAATGCACCTCGAAGCGGTGACGCCGGAGGTTCGGGAGCGGATCATGCCGGGCAAAGCCAGCGTTCCGCTTGAAAAATACTTCTCCAGCTTCGAGGCTGCAGTCAAGGTGTTCGGGCGAGGACAGGTCTCCACCTATATCCTCGCGGGACTGGGTGATACGCGTGAAGCAATCCTCAACATGTCGACGCGGCTTGTGGCCATGGGCGTCTATCCGTTCGTCGTCCCCTTCGTGCCCATCTCCGGCACACCCCTCGAGAGCCATCCCGCACCAAAGGCCGATTTCATGGCCTCCATTCTCTCGCCCTTGTCTCAGATCGTCATCGACGGTGGGCTGAAGGCGTCCGACATCAAGGCGGGCTGCGGCAAGTGCGGCGCCTGTTCCGCCCTCTCGACCTATGAGAAACTGAGGATCCCCGCATGAGCCTGATGGATCACTCCGCCTTCATAAGCCCGGAGTTCCTGATCCGGGCAGCATCCGAGCCTTGGGAATTTCAGGGTGTATCTCGTCTCCGTTACCGAGTGTTTGTCGACGAGCAGCGCATTTTTGTCGGCGATGACCGCGACGAAATCGACAAGACAGCGATCCCGCTTGTGGCAATCTCCACATTGGCGGCCGAGCCTGCGGAGGTCGTGGGCACTGTCAGGATCCATGAACCAGCACCCCGCATCTGGTGGGGATCGCGCCTTGCGGTCGATCCCGCATATCGCAAGGTCGGAAGGTTGGGTGCGGAGCTGATCCGGCTTGCGGTGAGTACCGCGAATGGCCTCGGGTGCAGTGAGTTTCACGCCCATGTCCAGCTTCAGAATGTACCCCTATTTCGGCGCCTGCATTGGGAGCCGCAAGGAGAAATCGACCTGCATGGCGTGCGCCACATGCACATGCTGGCCTCCCTCTCGCACTATCCCCCGACATTCGACCCGACCGTCGGTTGGTCCGCCAGAGCGCGGAGGTCATGATGGACCTTTATGCCTTGGCGGCAGCACTGGCAGCCCACCCGTCTATTCGCAGCAAACTCGACATCGCGGCGACGACACGTGCGCTTTCGCTATCCTCCGGAACACCTGGAATGCCTGGCGACGACGCCGCGGCAATTCCAGCCCTGGACGGCACTTGGGATTTGCTGGCAGGGGAAGGTTTTATGCCGCAGTTCGTGCAAGACGATCCGTGGTTCGCCGGGTGGTGCGGCGTGATGGTGAACCTCTCGGACATCGCAGCCATGGGAGGGCGTGCGACCGCGCTGCTCGATGCCGTTTGGGCACCGGACGCGGCGTCTGCCGAGCCCCTGCTTAGCGGCCTAAGGGATGCAGCCATGGCCTACGGCGTGCCGATCGTCGGCGGGCACACCAATCTACGCAGCCCCGAACTCAATCTTGCAGTCTCCGTCACGGGTCGCGCGAACCGGCTTATCTCGAGCTTTGCAGCTATGCCAGGGGATGCACTCATTGCCGCGATCGATCATCGGGGACAATACCGGCCACGCTTCGATAACTGGTGCGCGGCCCTCGATGCACCTCACGAGAGATTGCGCGGCGACTATGAGCTTCTGCCGGAGTTGGCTGATGCAGGTCTTGTCGATGCCGGAAAGGACATCAGCCAAGGCGGGATCGTAGGCACGGCACTTATGCTGGCGGAATCTTCCCGTTGCGGTTTCGAGATCGAGTTGGCTGACATCCCGCTTCCGGAAGGTGTTGCAGTCGACCGCTGGCTGCGCAGCTTTCCGAGCTTCGGCTTTCTCCTTTCGGTCCGGCCGGAACTGGCAGACGAGGTCTGCGGCGTGTTTGCGGCGCGCGGCATCAGCGCAGCTGCCATCGGTCATGCAACAGACAGCTCTCGGATCGATCTAACGAGCGATGGCACCCGGGCATCGTTCTGGGACTACGCGGCAGCCCCCTACATCGCGCTCGCAAAGGAGATCGCCCATGCCTGAAGTACGCTTCACCATTCGATGGCCTGATGGGACGGAGGAGAGCTGCTACTCGCCTTCGACCGCCATTACGCGCCATCTCGAAGCCGGATGCACCTATCCCCTGACCGAATTTGTCGAACGTGCCCGCACCGGTCTGAACGAGGCATCGGACCGCGTCGCAGCGAAATTCGGCTTCGCCTGCTCCTCAGCACTCGATCAGCTCGCACAGATCGAAGCCACGGCCAACAACCAGCCTGCCGATTCTCAAGTCACCTGTCTCTCGATGTCATGAAAGGGTTTGTTATGACCGACGACACCGTACCACACACACCAGTTCTCATCATCGGAGGCGGCCAGGCTGGCCTTTCGGTCAGTTGGTATCTCATGCAGGAAGGTATCGAGCATGTCATTCTTGAGCGCCATCAACGGTTCGAGAGTTGGCGCAATAATCGCTGGGACAGCTTCTGCCTGGTCACGCCGAATTGGCAGTGCCGGTTGCCCGGCTGGCACTATAAAGGCGCGGATCCTTACGGCTTCATGCTTAAGAATGAAATCGTAGACTATCTGGATGGCTTTGCAGAAAGCTTCAGCCCACCTCTGCGCGAAGGCGTGGACGTCACGCATGTCTCGCCTCGCGACGGTGGTGGTTACTCAGTCGAGACCAGCTCCGGCAACATGACCGCAGACCAGGTGGTTGTTGCAACGGGAGGTTACGACAACCCTATTGTGCCTCCCTACGCAGGCGATCTGGATCCCTCCATTCTGCAGATGCATTCGCGCGATTACCGGCGCCCCTCTCAACTACCGGACGGCGGGACACTGATTGTGGGAACAGGGCAATCCGGCGTTCAGATTATGGACGATTTTCATCTTGAGGGTCGGCCCGTTCACCTCGCTGTCGGTCCGGCCCCGCGCAGCCCGCGCAAATACCGAGGTCGGGACGCAACCGACTGGCTGTACGAAGCCGGCACCTACGCGGTCACGATCGATCGACATCCAGATCCGATCAAAGCCTTGACCCAGACAAACCATTACATGTCCGGGCGCGATGGCGGGAAGGAGATCGATCTGCGCAAATATGCGCTGGAGGGCGTGCGCCTATACGGATCTGTCGCGGGTGCTTCGGGCACAATGATGACGTTCCTGCCGGACCTCGAAAAGAACCTCGATGACGCTGACCGGAGCTATCTGGGCATTCGCAAACAGATCGACGCCTGGATCGCCGCGCAGGCAATCGAGGTTCCAGAGGAGCCCCCGTTTGAAAAGGTCTGGCGCCCCGCTCAAGAAATCACCGAAGTTGATCTGGCGGAGGCAGGCGTAACGTCGATCATCTGGGCGATCGGATTCCGGCCTGATTATTCCTGGCTGAAGGTCGATTGTCTCGACGAACGCGGCAAACCGCTTTTCAATCGCGGGGTCACTAAAGTGCCCGGCCTGTACTTCATCGGTCTTGGGTGGCTGAACACCTGGGGATCTGGACGCTTTCTGGGCATTGATGAGGACAGTCGCTATCTGTGCGAGCAGATCGTTGGCCATCAGAAGAACAAGCTGGCGGCATGAGCACCCTTACTGTCTCACGCTCTCAGACGTCCGGTCTTGAAGAAAGACATGTCCTCGGAATGGCGGAAATGGGCTATCGCGGCCTGTCGGAGCAATGGTTGAAGCGACGGGCCGGCGATTTGCACTGGCAGCTCATCGCACGAGCCATGGGGCAGCGGGAGGCTGTCTTTACCTGCTCAGATGGCGAGCCGCTTTATGCGGCTTTCTGCGCAACCAGCGTCAAACTCGCAAGGCCCGAGCTACCTCGTCTCGGCGGGCAGTTGACCCTATCTGCAGACCTCTACCGCGTCGGTCATGGGCGCTTATCGTCCCTTCTCACAATCAGCGCAGATGGCGTCGAGGTGGGGCGGATGGTTTTAGTCTCGATGTTCGTAGGGCGCACAGAACCGGGCGTTAATCGCTCGGTCGTCCGCCGGAGCCCACGAGCGCTGGCGATGCCGCCAGAGGCCCCTCTCGCAATTCGCCGCGTTGCGGAGCATTCGTCAGTCGTAGCGCGCGACATCCGTAACCAAGCCTTCATGCGTGCCAGCCTGCCGGAAAGGCAGCGTGTTCTCCCGTGCCCGGCGACGGATTTCAATGCTGCCGGCCTTCTCTATTTCCCAAGCTTCAGCGCTTTGGCAGATCGAGCGTTGTTTCAAGCGGGCGAGACGCAGATCGGTATGCTTGCGTCACGACATGTAATCTATCTTGGCAATGTGGAGCCGGGAGAGTGGACAGATATTAGTTTTCGAAGGCTACCGTTGGGTCATGATGTCGCTCTGTTCGGCTCGGACGAAAGACCACTCGCTCTGATGCGGGTCCGTTTTCGTCACAACAGATAGATCGACCTTCCCCTCGAAGGCCGGGTAGCAAGCGGGCAACATCTCGCCTTGAAAAGGATCTGCACCTACGACCCGCAGCCGTAAAGTCCCAACCGACTGATATATTGATATTTTCTTCTAACGACTGCGGCTGGAGGGTCTTTCATTGCAAACTGTCAGAAAACTGCATATATTTCTGACAGGAGAATGACCATGCTACGACTGACAACACAGATCATGGCCCATGCGGAACAGCTGCCCGAAGGAACGGCGCTTTCGGCGAAGGTCTTCCTGCATCTGGGAAACCGTGCGGCGGTAGACCAAGCATTGTCACGTCTGCATGAACGCGGCGAGCTCGTTCGGGCAGGTCGTGGGGTCTATCTGAAGGCGATCAAAAGCCGCTTCGGAATCCGACCGCCGACGGTCGAGCAGGCCGTAGAAGCTGTTGCGCACCAGCGTGGTGAGGTGATCGTTTCGAATGGTGCTGCCGCTGCAAACTCGCTGGGACTGTCCACTCAGGTGCCGATCCGGTCCGTCTTTTTTACATCCGGCCGCAGCAGAACCATGACTGTCGGCGGCCAGACGGTCGAGTTGAAGCATGTACCACGCTGGCAACTCGCCCTGGGGAACAAGCCTGCCGGCCTAGCTGTGCGCGCGCTGGCCTGGCTTGGTCCGGAAAAGGCCGAAGAAGCACTTCCGAGCATCAAGCGGACGCTTTCCGCCGAGGCGTTCGGCGAACTCGTTGCCGCCGCCCCTCAGTTTCCCAGCTGGCTTGCCCGCAGTGTAGGAAAGGCCGCTTATGGCTGAACAGTTTTTGCAACTCTCCCGAGACGATCGGAGAGACGTTCTTGCGATCGCCGCGGAGAAAGTCGGGCGTCCGATACACCTCCTGGAAAAGGACGCATGGGTCGTCTGGGCTCTGCAGACCCTCTATGGGACGACGCTCGGCGAGCACCTCGTTTTCAAAGGTGGCACGTCCCTCTCTAAAGCATACAAGGCCATCCGCAGGTTTTCGGAGGATGTCGACCTGACCTACGATATTCGTGAGCTCGCTCATGATCTCGTGGGCGAGAATGATGAGGCGTTACCGAAAACCAGAAGCGAGGAAAAGCGCTGGACGAGCGAAGTCCGCAAACGTTTGCCCGTCTGGGTATATGAGACTGTCAGCCCACTCATTGTCGATGCGATCAACGCACAGTCGCTTCCGGCCATCGTCCGTGTCGAGGCCGACAAGCTCTTCATCGACTATGAAGCAGTTGCCGGCGGATCCGGCTACGTCGCTCCAAGCGTCATGCTGGAGTTCGGGGCTCGATCTACGGGAGAACCGGCAAGCGTTCGCGACATTGCATGCGATGCTGCAGGCCTTGTGGATGGCATCGAATTTCCCACCGCGAAACCTCGGGTCATGCATGCCGAACGCACCTTCTGGGAAAAGGCGACGGCGATCCACGTCTTCTGCCTGCAGGAACGGCTGCGCGGGGAGCGCTTTTCACGCCACTGGCACGATATCGTTCGTCTTGACGATATCGGCATCACCAACAGCGCAATCGCTGCTCGCGACCCAACCAAATCGGTGGCGCAACACAAATCCATGTTTTTCGCCGAGAAAGCGGCCGATAGAACGCCGATCGACTATGAAGCGGCCGTGGACGGTGGGCTGCGGCTTACTCCTTCCGGCGAAGGAAAGGCAGCTCTCGAACAGGACTACGCCCGGATGCTTGAAGACGGCCTTCTTCTCGATGAGGCCGAGACTTTCGATGAACTCCTCGCTCGATGCGAGAAAATTCAAGATAAGGCCAATGCTGGCGGCTGATTGAGGCGTCGCTGGTGCTGGCAAAGCGCGCAGTGTTTTGGCGCTGGCGCGCTAAGGCGCTATCCTCTCTTGGCTCGGTGGATAGCCGTATTTATGCGTAAACGATCTGGAAAAGGCCTCGGCGCTACCAAACCCGACAGCAGCGGCAACTGTTTTCACGCTCCGGCCTGAACGCAGTTGCACCTGCCCAGCGCAAGACGCCAATCCGTCAGATAGTATACGTCGCTGCCCTTCAACCCGATAAGGGCGAAAGTCTGGCGGAGATCAGCAGCCGCTTTCCCATGGGCATCGATTCGAAGATACTTGATGATAAGAGGTTCGTTCCCAATCCAGCGAGCTATCATGAGATGATCGGCGCGTACCTTCCGCGCGACGTCACCGATTTCATGGCTGCGTCGGCCAAACCGATGCGGGTGGATACATTCCAGATGCGGTTCCAGAATGCTGCCTGGCATGACAAGCCTTCGTTCGGCATCGTGACCACCGAAGACAAGGTCCTCTCACCCGACTTTCTGCGGTGGATGTATCAGCGCACGGACACGAGGGTGACGGAAGTGAAGTCAAGTCATATGGTCTACATGTCCCACCCGCAGGGAACCGCGGATGTCATTCTTTGAGGCTGTCAGTTCGGTACAGTGACGACAGGCAAACCACGGTGTAGAACGGCTTTGATTTAAAGTCCCTGTTACCGAGCGCGTGTTGCTGTACCCGACCTACTTAAGATCGGGTACAGCGTTTCGGTGGCTCCCTAGACTTGCCGCAAGCCGCCGTCAACGCACAGTTCCGCGCCGGCGATGTAGCTCGCATCATCGCTCAACAAGAACAGGGCGGCTGCAGCCACTTCCGAAGGCCGTGCCATACGACCCATTGGAATCGGAGCGACAATTGCCGCGCGTGTGTCTTCCGCGACAGCGGCCATCATATCCGTATCCGTTGGGCCGGGTGCAACGACGTTGATCCGAATACCTTTGGGTGCGAGTTCTGCCGTCCAGGTTCTGGCATAGGATCGGACAGCTGCTTTGGTTGCGCAGTAGGTTCCATAAGCCGCATAGCCCGCGTTCCCGGCTATGGACCCGATGAGGACGACTGAGCCGCCTTTTCTCATCGCGGGGAGCGCTGCCTGGAGGCCGAACACCATCCCCCGGACGTTGATGTCGAAGTGGCGGTCGAAGTGCTCCGGCGTAATCTCGGCGATCTGAGAAGGCTCGGAAAGACCTGCATTCAAAACAAGCGCGTCGATACGACCGTATCCTTCTCGGACTTTTCCGACAGCAACCACCATGTCTTCCGGAGTGCTGGCGTCAGCAGTAATACCAACCGCGCCATTGCCGATGCCTTTGGCGGCCTGTTCAGCATCTTCACCTCTACGACTGGTGATGAAGACGTTTGCGCCTTCGGCAGAGAGACGTTCAGCAATCGCCAGGCCGATACCCTTTGCGCCCCCGACAACCAAGGCCGCTTTGTTATTCATTCGAGCCATCGTAAATCCTTTCACTAAATGGTCTCGTCATGATATATGTCGTAAACCTGATATCAATTACGCACCTGGAATAGCCTAGATATGGACGAGTATACTGACCTGGACGCCCTCTCTCATCGTGCGCTTTGCGACATGGCGCAGGTTCGCCCGGTGCTCGACAAGATCGCTGATAAATGGACCATCTTGATCCTGACAGTAATCTGTCCGAGACCTGCGCGTTTCAACGAACTCAAGCGGCGTCTCGATGGGATCACGCACAAGGCTCTGGCCGATGCCCTGAAGAGACTTGAGCGGAACGGTCTTGTCACGAGAACGGTACTCCCGACGCAGCCGATTGGCGTGGAATATGCAATTACTCCACTAGGCCATTCACTACGGGAGCCGTTCGAAGCTTTATGCTTATGGGCAGAGGCCAACGGCGGCAAGGTCGAGGCCGCCACGCGGAGCTATGACACCACTGGAGATCGTCGCTGACGGCATTCCTTTGTCCGCTTCCTGCGCGAAGCTTCCGTAGCCTCTGCCTTGACGGGATTCGAACCAGCGACCCTATCGGCATTGGTGAGCCACGAAACTGCTAACGCTTTACGCAGAAACGCCAATTGCTAATCCGCGCAGGTCCCGAGGATCGGCGACATCAGCTTGATGTGGGCATCAACCCGTTCCAATACTTTATTGGGGAGAACAGCTCGTTCAGGCAGAGACCACCAAGACTGGTTGACGCGCTCCACCGTCTCCATAACAGCCTTCAGCACAGCGGCTTCCGGCATTCGCGCACGATGAGCGAAGACTTTCCATCGCTGGGTGTTCATTGCCTTGAACGGCCTTTCACCGGCCAGCGACAGTGCCATGGCATCCGACGGAATGTATGGGACGGTCGATAGCACATCATAGACTGGGGCGAGTGCAGGCTTGTCGCCCTTCCCATGATAAATCAGCGACCAATTCTTGAGGTGCATGTCGCCATTTCCTGTCAGCACAGCCAAAGCCAGTCGTCGGACGAACTCGAGGGCTGCCGCTGAGGAAACGGCGACCCCAAGAGCCACAGCGATATCATGATAGGCGGCACCCTCATATTTTCGAGAAGGATAGACGCCGAATACCTGAGCGAAATCTTCGATATGGACGCGCTCACCACCGGCTACCCGATCGAAACGTTTGACGAGAAGTACTTTGCCGTCGGACAGCGTCTCAAACTCCGCCGGAATACCCTCGAACTGCGATTGCTCCACGAGCTCGCGTTCCGGCACTTCCATTCCAATCGCTTCGGCCAATGCGAGATTTGCAAGTTCGTTTTCCGGGACAGCGGGGAATGATGTCGATGGAAATTTGGCGATATATGAACCCTGCTCGTCGCCTAAGGGGATCGTCAGACCGCCACCCTTTCCTGTGTTCTTGATGACAGAAAGTTTCATCTGCACACCGGCGAGCGAAAACCGGGCCTTTGGTCTCGGGGGTGTCAAACCCTCATTACGAACAACGGTGCCTTCGCTCGGCACAATTCGGACAGCCCCCGGCAGATCCGATCCGAGTGCTGCAAGCAAATCGAAATCATTTCCTGCCCGCACGCTACCTGAATGGTGCTTCTCCATCGCCTCGCGCAGTTTATCCTCTGGAAGAAGGTTCGCAAAGAACGGTGGCAAAGCCCTCGCGACAGGCTTCGGGTCCTTCCGCAACCCCCCATGTGCCGCGCGAAATGACAGACTGAGCACTGGGAAACCACCCGTCTGTCGATAGCTCTCCTCAAAGCTGAACGCGTTGAAGTCTCCCGGCGTCCTCACGATCATGCCTACCTTCAGGTCATTCAGCAGCACGTCCAGCGAGGTTACAGATCTTGGATCAAGAGGCGCATCAGACATTGCCATCACCATCAGGACTGGCGATGAAAGCAGGAAGGTCATCTTCGGCGCCACCTGGCTGCAGCAAAGCTTCAACCGCCGGGACCATCGCCTGCGGGATGAGCATCAGTTCCAGACCAAGCGCACGACCGATGTTGATCAGTGTGGTCGTACGGGCAGCGCTGGCTCCGGCCTCAATCTCGCGGTACCGCGGACGCGATAGACCCGCCATATCCGCAACCTTCTCCTGTGTGAGGCCCAAAGCCTTGCGTGATGTCTTGAGCAGCCGCCCTATCGCCTGAAGAGCCTCCGAATCCGACTTCATATGATACCTTAACAATTCATCTTTCTCAGTATGATATGTTTACGTATCTCACAGCATCTGCTCAGTCAAACTAAATGCCGCTAATAGGGATCATATCAGACTAAAAGATCTTCTTACAGATCAATTTTGTTTCCTCTACCGATAGGACGTTAGGCAATCTGGGCGCGGAAACTGGAAGCACCCCCGCAATACACCCTTGTTTAAAAGTCCGCTCCTATCCGCCTGGCAACATGCCTGCCTAGCAGGAAGACAAGGCATGAGGATTGGCTTCATCGGGGCCGAGCACATCAGTAAGGCACTGGCCCGGCTTGCAGTCGCGAACGGACATACCGCGACGCTCAACAATTCGCGCGGACCAGAACCCCTGCGCGAGGCAGCGGCCGAAATTGGTTGTCAGGCCGCTGTTGTATCCGACGTGCCCTCGTCCAGCGATGTGATGGTTCTCACACTGCCGTTCGCAGCTTGCACCGCAGTTCCTTGATGGCAAGATCGTCATCGATGCGAACAAGTACTACCCGGATAGGGATGGAAGTATCGATGCGCTCGACCGGCGCGAGACGAAAACGTCGCAACTGATCGCAAACCATTTCCAAGCGGCGACGATCATCAAGGCGTTCAAGGCCATTCTGGAGAAGACCTCCTCGATCCTGTTGCACTTCCAAACAGAGCCAAGTGTGCCTTGCCGATTGGGGGTGACGATGCCGCCAACAAGGTGATTGTGACCACCCTACAAGCGGACTTCGGGTTCGATACTGTAGACGTCGGCCCCCTCGCTGATAGCTGGCGTTTTGAGCGGGCCAAGCCCGCTTACTGCATCCCGCTCGACAAGGACGGTGTCATTGCGGCACTCGCTGCGGCGGAACGGGATAAGGAACCCCCAGAGGGGTCGTGGAGGCGACAGCCCGACAAGGGGCGGCTCAACGAAGAGGCCGCCACTTGAATTCGCGATCTTCGGAGTGAAAATGTTAGGTGCACTCTTTGTCCGATATGGGCGAAATTGGACTTTGCTCGAACTCGTTTCGCTTTAAGTAAGCGCGAAAGCGCTTGACCTCAACCCGCCGATTAGAGAAGCGCCGCATCGCGGAAGGCGGGACCGACTACCCCGGCGAAAACGCTCCATCAACTTCTGCTTATGCGGCTTCGCTCATAGCAACCCGGCCCAGTTCCGCCGATAGCCATGGATCAACCGACAGATCTCGCTGCCCACAACGCCCTCGGATATCCACTATCGTCGCTGAGTTGAAGACGTTTCCATCGTCAGGAGGCGTCTTCCCGAGTGCCACCGTCGTCAGGCAGGCAGCTTCATCTGCTTGCGCAGGCTCTTGTCGAACGCGCTTGCGGGTACGAAGCGTCGCAGGAAATGCAGTTGCCGCGCCGCCTTGGTGGCGGGGTAGCGCAACTTCGGCGACTTTACTGTCGCCGCCTTCACGACGGCTTCCGCGACAAGCTCCGGCGCATCGCCTGCCTTGATGGCACTGTTCCACACGGCTTCCGTTGTCTTGCGGCCCGCATCGTAGACGCTCGTCATGCGGTCGGGCTGTTTCGCGTTGTGGTCAAGCGCCGTGTTCGTAAAGGCAGGCTCGACCAGGAGGACCCTGATACCGAGCGATCTGACTTCGTGATCGAGAGACTCCGAGTAACCTCGACGGCATGTTTCGTGGCGGTGTAAAGCGCGCTGAACGGCCTGGGAATGAAGCCAACCACCGAACTGATGTTTATGATGCGCCCGCTACGCTGCCTGCGCATGATCGGTAGGACCTCGTTAGTCGTCCGGACGATCCCGAAGACGTTGAGATCGAAAATAGCCTGCGCCTGTTCAACGGATGATTCCTCGGCGCCACCGATGAGGGCCCCGCCCGCGTTGTTAACGAAGATGTCGATACGGCCAGTGCGGCTGACGACTTCGGCGACCATTGCAGCCACCGAAGCGCTGTCGGTCACGTCGCATTCAAGCATCGTGATCCCCGCGACCGTCCCCGTCCTCGCCTTCCGACTTGTTCCAAAGACCTGGTAGCCGGCCGACACCAGAGCCTTGGCCGCGGCAAGACCGATCCCGGATGCCGCGCCAGTGACGACGGCGACGCTACGATTGTTCGTGTTCATTTCAATTCCTTTCGTTCGCCCGATACAGGGCGGTGTTGATGGCGCGGGAGTTGCAAGGGGTCCCCGCGAGGTCGAAGTGTCATGAGTTGGAGCGGTATCGCGCGGCGGGTTCGGAGTTGCTAAAGCCTGCGGCCAAGACGCCACGCGCCTGCTCGAAGGCATCCCATGCGGCGACGTCGGGCACGGGCGGGATCGTCACCAGCTCCTTCCGGTCAAACCCGATCAGCGCCGCGTCGACGAGGTCTTCCACTTCCATCAGGTTCTGGACACGGTTGATGTCACCTCCTGCCCGCTCGAAGATTTCCGTACGTGTCGCGGCGGGCAGGACAGCCTGGACGTATACGCCCTTGGAAGAGACTTCTGCGGCTAGGCTCTGCGACATGGTCAGCACATAGGACTTGGTGGCGGCATAGATGCCGTGGGAATATTCGGGTAAAAGCGCCAGCACCGAGGCGATGTTGACGATCGACCCGCTGCCCCGCTCCACCATGCCCGCGATTACCGCGGAAGCCAGTAGCGTCGGAGCGACGACGTTGAGACGAAGCAGTGTTTCCATCGCCGCAGGATCGGCCGACGTGAATCCGCCGAGCAATCCTGCCCCGGCGTTGTTGACGAGAATGTCGATAGACGGCTCTGCCTTCAAGCGTTCGGCGACCGTGCCGAGTTGCGTCGGGTCTGTAAGGTCGGCCGTGATGTTCTCGACGGCGATGCCATATGCCAGGCTAAGTTCGGCGGCCAGCGTTTCGAGGCGATCGGTCGCCCGGGCGACGAGAACGAGGTCATGTCCCCGAGCGGCTAGCCGTCGTGCGTAGACGGCGCCGATACCGCTGGACGCTCCGGTAATGAGTGCGATGGTCATAGAGGTTCCTTCCGTCGGTCGCGTGACGGCCGATAATTGGTGGCATGAGGAGACATGGGGTTTGCGGGCTCAGCCGCGATGCTTGATGTGAAGCATGGGATAATGCTCGTAGTGGCCAGCGCCGTTTTGCACGATCGGGTCAAGCGAGGTCAGCGCCTCGATATTTTCGTCGTCTTCAATCTGATAAAGCGAGACGCCGTAACCGCCAGCGGGGTCCATGACAGGCCCGTGCGCCACGATTTTACCTTCCCCGAGAAGCCTGTCGAGATAAGTGCCGTGCTGGCCCATCCAGGTCTTTTCGTCGGTCGTCATCGTGGCGAGGAAATCCGGGCGCGGGGGTATGTATTTGCAGAGATAGAACTTCATCGTCGTCTTCCTGATGGGGACTGGGCACTGGCTGTTTTCGACGGCCAACAGAAATTTACGCTGGAATGTCGATGGATAAAGGGTTACTATCATTTTAGGAGTAAGTCACTATCAAAATGAGATCCACATGAAAAATCTTTCGAACCAGCCATGCCTCATTGCCCGGAGCCTTGCTCTCGTAGGCGATGCATGGAGCATGCTGATCATGCGCGACGCCCACGCCGGGTCCACGCGGTTCGACGAGTTTCGCAAAAACCTCGGAATTGCGCCGACACCGCTGGCGACACGTTTGGCTGCCATGACGGAAGAAGGACTTCTCGAAAAGCGCCGCTACTCGGAACGCCCACCTCGCGACGAGTATGTCCTCACCGATGCAGGGCGGGACTTTTTCCCGGTCCTTTTCGCGCTAGCGGCCTGGGGCGGAAAGCATCGCGGCGGTGGCGAGTTCACCCGCTTCTTCGATGAAGGCTTGGGCACGGAAATCGAGCCGGTGATGATCGATAGAACCACGGGCGAACTCATCGGGACGCGTCCCATCAAGATCGTGATGCCTGGCTGACGTCGATCTATGGCGATCTTTTCACTTGGTGTTTCCGCATGTCACCGCTTGGTTGAGCGCACGGCGGCCCTCACAAGCACGTCGGTCGAGAGCAGTATCGTGGACACGAGGGCTGCGACCGACAGAAGCCCTGCCATTCTCTCCGAATAGCGCACCGTCTCGGTGTCGACCGACTTCGCTGTTGAGTAATAATGATGGTCGTCCGGTAAACTGTCGTGCGACAGGATGTGAACCCGTGCACCCGCCGGAAACGGAAATTATTTCCGCGTAGTGGCCATTTCCAGTTCCGAACGCCTTGATGAGATACCGGCGACCCCGTCGCTTGGGTCACTTGTATTTGCATCAATTTGCGCTCGGAGTGCTCGGTCTTAGGCCACGCAAAGCGGGCAAAACGCTATGGACAGCCGCAACAGGAAAAACAGGCCATTCGGATTTGATGAAGATTGGACCCGCGGCAATCATATGGCTGACATTTGTGATAAAAAGATCAAAACATCCAGCCCCCCAGAGCGCCACCGCCTTGAGTTTATGTCCCCTATGGGTTACATAAACTCATGTTCACGATTAGGCGCACCCGTGATTATGCGGACTGGATCAAAACGCTAAAAGACTTTCGTGCTCAAGCTCGAATTGCCGACCGCATTGACCGTCTCGCTGCGGGAAATCCTGGGGATGTAAAGCCAGTCGGCGAAGGCGTGAGCGAACTCCGCATTAATTATGGGCCTGGTTATCGTGTCTATTTTGTCCGGGACGGGTCGGTCGTTTATGTTCTTCTTTGCGGTGGCGACAAGGGTACCCAGGACAAAGACATTCGATTAGCTAAAAAACTAGCACAGCAATTAAAGGAGTAATCGCATGCCACTTGAGACATTTGAGTACGACTCCGCCGAATTCCTTGAGAGTGAGGAAGCGATCGCTGAATATCTTTTAGCTGCTAGCGAAGATGGAGACGCAAACCATATCGCTCGCGCTCTTGGTGTTGTCGCGCGCGCGCGCGGCATGTCGGATCTCTCTCGGAATACCGGACTTACACGACCTGCTCTCTACCGAGCATTAAGTGGCGATGGCAACCCAGAGTTTGGGACGATTGCGAAGGTAGCTGACGCCCTTGGTTACAGGCTAAATCTTGTTTTGAAATCCAGCAGCGGTTCGAACGCCGCGGCGAAGTGAACGGCACATTCGAACGTTTTCTAAACGCTTTTTGGGCTCGAGACAGACCGAGGTAGCCGATTTCTCATGGTTTAAGCTCTTGAAAAGAACCGAACCGGCGACTGGGTTGGTCATACGGCTTAATTGTATGAAAATACGTCAGTGGCGCCGCAACACTGAAATGTCGGGATTTTGCAAAGTCAAAATGACCAACCTCTTCTACTTGCCTCTTCAACACGCGACCCTTGCTCCAGCAATTTAGCCCCCGGCTGGAGCGGCTGGGCCGAATTGTGAGGGTAGGAAGGGGCGGCGGGTCATTTGCCCCTTTGGCTTTAACTTCCTCGATTCACGGCAGGGCAGTCTGCTTTGCTCCGATACTGTTAAAAACTCCAGCAGGCAGCATTTCGTTCGGGCTCACTGAAACAATATTGCGCATATCGAGCTCCGCCAACACGTCAAACGCAAAGTGGTTTCACCTCTCCCGCACCGTCAGAAAACTATACCTGACGATCCGGGCAAGGCGCGCCCTTTCCGATGCTCAGGGGAGTTTCTCAACAGTATCCTCCCTCAGCAGACATCATCGAAACAGGGCCATCCAATTTTCTTCAGTGCTTTTGGAATAAAAGCGCCTTGAGTTCCGTATACTAAATCATGGACCCGAAGAACCGACCGTTTGACGTTATTGGACAGCGATCGAGCTTGCAGCGTTTTGCTCGTTCACTCGTGCGGAACTCCAACGATGCAGACGACCTCGTACAGGACGCGCTTGTCAAAGCATACGAACGGCAACGCTCTTTCAAAAGCGATGGAAACCTGCGTCACTGGCTCCTGTCCATCCTGCACAACACGCATGTCGACCGCTACCGATCAGCCTTGGCACGACAGCGCTCTATTCCAACGGGTGCGAAGGTATAGCTGCCACGCCCTTGATTTCCACAAGAAGACCGGGATGGGCAAGTTCAGAGACGCCGATGCAAGTCCAAGCGCATGTTCCGCGGGGGAAAATCCGGTCCTTTACCTTGCGAAACGTATGCATGTGCTGCTGTAACCCGACATGGTATGTAGTCAATTCGACAACATCTTCGAAACTGCCACCTGCCGCCGACAAAACGGTAGCTAAGTTTTCCCAACACGCTTCGAATTGCTTCTCTGGGTCGTTGATGACATTCATGTTGGCATCGCGTCCAACCTGGCCCGCGCAGAAAAGGAGGTTTTCGACGCGTACTGCAGGGACATAGCCTGCCCGCTCCACAATGGCCTTCATTGCCAGCGGCACGATAATTTCGCGATTCACTAATGATCCTTTCTTCGTCTGCATAGGCTAAACCAAATTAGCGAAGTGAGCGCACTGATGCGGGGCGGTCATTGTGTTGACCGCCTTACCCGGAATTAGATTGAGACGATCAGGCAGGGCTCTTTGCCAATAACAAGCGACCGCCTAGCAAAATCAAAGCCGTTCCGGAGATGGTTTTGATCCTTTTGGCGATGTGCGGGCGATTGAGAAAACCGGTGACGCTGCCGATAAGGAGGACAACTACGCCGTAGAAACCTAGAGCGATCAAGGCATGTGTGAGTGCAAGCGCGGCGCCATTTACAAGCACGTCCTGTTGGTGGCCCTCCAAGAATTGGGGGAAGACCGCAACGTAAAAGATCGCCGGTTTCGGATTGAGGAAGTTGCTGAGATATCCGCGAACGAAGGCTTTCGGAGCTGTCAGGCTCGTTGGAACCCGGCTTGGAATTATGACAGATGCATCCAGACCGCGCAGCGACAAGAGAGATTTAATCCCCAGCCAGATGAGATAGGCTGCGCCCAACAGTTTCATCACTGTGAACAAGATTGCCGAAGCTGCGATCACCGCCCCCACTCCAACAAGTGCCAACGTGGCATGAGAAACGATGGCTGCGGCGAACCCGAATACCATCCCGAAGCCGGTCAGCTTCGTGTTACTCGGCGAATTGGCTAGGAGCAAAGCAAGGTTGGGTCCCGGTGTCACCACGATCATGGTAACGATAGAGATGAATATGAAGTACTGATGCAGAGGGATGGACATGGCAACGACCTTGCGGTTTGGGCACAATTAGAGCGTACTGAATCCGGCCGTTTTCCGGCCTTGATCATACGAAGGAATTCGGGTCGAGACAAAGTTATCGGGCACGGTGCTCCCGGGCAACAGATATGCAGACCACCGTTTCAACGAGGCTGAAAAGTTGAGACATTCTACAATCATCGGAGTGCGCTCCTGCTGTACCTTCCATGGCGATCTGCATTGAAGGCCCGCGACGACATCAGGCTTTAAAGCGCGATGTTGGATCGCGGGAACCCCTCTGATGACAACGTTTGTCCTTGGTGCAGCGATCACGTCACTGCCAAGGCACGAGTTCAAACTCGCAAACGCTGCAGCTAGTGAATTTGCAGAGTTACCGCGGTCCTTTTCTGTCAGTCGACAGCTTCCGCGGCCTCCTCGATCACCTTCGCAACTGCAGCCGCCTGCGAGATATAAATAGCGTGACTACCGTCGATCTCCGTCACCGTTGAACCGGCACGCTTGTACATCCAGCGCTCAAGGTCCGGATTGATCGTCATGTCGTCTTTCGCAACAATCCCGTAGCTGGGCTTGTCGTGCCAGGCGGCAACAGGCACCAGCGCACCAGTGGCAGCAACGGCAACAGGCATCTGAGACCGGGCCATGAACTCACCCAGATCCTTGGGCAGATCCGCCCCGAAATCCGCAGCGAACTTTGCCGGGTCGATGAGCAGGAAGCCGTCCTTTGTCGGCTTGATATCGTTGGTGGGTGACGGCATCGATTGGAGCAGTTCTGCGGTGCTTTCGCCCTTTTCTGGCTGCAGTGCCGCAACATAGACAAGTGCCTTGACCTTGGCATCATCACCTGCCGCCGTGATGATCGTGCCCCCATAGCTGTGGCCGACGAGAACGACGTCCCCGTCCTGCTGATCAATCACGCTCTTCGTGGCTGCAACGTCCTCATCCAGGCTTGTCAGTGGCTGCTGGACAATGCTGACATTGTAGCCGTCGCGGGCCAGGATGTCATAGACGCTGCGCCAGCCCGAACCATCCACGAGCGCGCCATGAACAAGCACGATGTTGCGCGCATCCGCTAAGGCTGGGGGTGTTACGGCAACGGAAGACAAAAGCGCGGCAATGAGGCCAACGGCCACTTTACTGAAGTTCGACATGGTCGGTAGTTCCTTGAGTTTTGTGCTTGGATTAACTGAGGCTTTGAAATCGCCTGAAGGACATGTCTCTCCTCTATCCAAGGAGAGACGGTCGTGATCGCTTGCGCTTACTGCTTGACGACAATTGGCGCCTTGATCGGCACCCGTTCATAGAGGTCGATAATGTCCTGGTTGAGCAGGCGCACACAGCCGGACGAAACGGCCTTGCCAATCGAACGCCATTGCGGATTGCCGTGCAGACGATAGAGCGTGTCCCGGCCGCCGGCGAAGATGTAGAGCGCTCGCGCACCGAGCGGATTTTTCAGGCCCTGCTCCATGCCGCCGTTCTCGATCGAGTATTTGGCGAGCTCCGGCTGACGCGCGACCATTTCGTTCGGCGGTTTCCAACGCGGCCATTTCTGACGCCACTGAATGACGCCGTTGCCCTGCCAGGCAAAGCCGTCGCGCCCAATGCCGACCCCATAGCGCATTGCGGTTCCTCCCGGCTGAATCAGATAGAGGAAGCGCGAGGGGGTATCGACAACGATCGTTCCGGGCGCTTCGCCAGTCGGGTCGAGGACCTGCTGACGATAGTAGCGCGGATCGATCTGCTTGTAGGGAACCGCCGGGATCAGAAAGCCGCCATCCTCGGTAGGACCGTACATGACGGCCAATTCGGAATCTGTCGGTGCAGGTGCGATGTGGACAGGGCCGATCGGATCCTTGAGAGGCGTCGACTGTCGCCCCACCATCCGGCCCGTGCCAGCGGTGGAGGCGCACCCTGCCAGGGCCGAGCCCGCAGCGATCGCCGAAAGCGACAGGAGGCTGCGGCGGGATAACGAGGTATCAAAGCTCACGCTCAATCCTCGTCCTGCCACCTGCGCAGATCCGTCTGGTCATGATAGGCCATGCGATCAGGCGTAGTGATAAACTCAATCATCGTTCCCCACGGCGTGCGGCAATAGCAGACCTTGTTTCCAGGACCTTGTTCGGTTGCGTAGGGAATAGCGCGTGGCGCCGTAAGGGCTGTTCCGCCGGCTTTCTCAAAGCGCTCAACCGATGCGTCGATGTCGTGGGTATAGACACCAAAATGCGTAATGCCGAAGTCGCTCGGTGTAACCGCCTGCGCTTGTTTGGGGCCGTACATTTCGAAGAGCTCAATATCTGGCCCGGTACCGATCTTGACCATCGCCTGCGCGCGCACGACCGTTCCGGGGTAAGCACCAGTGGCCCGCTCGAACTCGGGTCCCTGCCTGGCCGGATCCTGCGGCCCGAACGATTGGTAGATCACCTGGCCGCCAAAAGCTCCCACCAGGAACGATTTTGCTGCCTCGATATCGGGCACTGTGATGCCGATGTGATTGACGCCGCGAATTTGAGGTGCAGTCATGACAGTTTTCCTTTCTCGTTGAATCGATGAACGCGATCGGGCTCAATGTGCCCGGATCGCAGAGTTCACTTGGCCTTGAGGAAATCGATGAGAGCAGCGGCCACTTCACCCGGGCGCTCGTCCGCCACATAGTGACTACAGCGGGCAATCGAGCCGCCCGTAACATCTGTGGCGAACTCACTGAGCATCGGGACCATATGAGCACCGAAACGCTGCTCCCCGCCGAGACCTAAAACCGGAATCCGGAGCGGTCGCTTCTTGTATTCCAGCGCGGCCGCATGGTCGGCGGTCAGTGTGCGATACCATTCCAATCCACCGCGCGTGCGACCAGGGAGGGCCATGCCTTTCGCATAGATGTCGATGTCTTCAGGATTAAAGGTGCTGTGATCGTAAAACCGCTCCGCCATGAAGGCCGAAACATAGTCATATTCGCGGCCATAAATCAGGCGTTCCGGCAGATCCCGATTAGCATGGAACGCGAAGTGCCAGATCTTTGCCGTCGTCGCCTCCCACTGGCTCCAGCCAGGAAGCGGAACATCGAGGACAGCAAGGTGAGTAACCGAATCTCGATAGATTGCGGCCTGCGGCAATGCGACCATTCCGCCAATGTCATGGCCACACACGGCATAGCGATTATGTCCAAGGGCGAGCATTACTTCGTGCGCATCGCGCGCCATCGTCGCCTTGTCATAGCCGTCAAGCGGGCAGTCAGAAAAACCCGCACCGCGCAGATCAATCGCCACCACGCTAAAATGTTCGACCAGCAGCGGCATGACGTGGTGCCATTCCCACCAGGTTTCCGGCCAACCGTGAAGCAGAAGGATCGGCGGGCCGGAGCCCCCCGTGACGGCATTGATCTTGATGCCATTGACCGGCACCAGCTGCTGGGCAAACCCTTCCAATGTTGGGATCATAACTCTTTCCCGTCGATGTTGATGTTAAAGAGAGCTAACGATCAGCTCAGGGCTGATCGAAATCGGTCGCGATCGAGATGTCGCGCCAGGTGTCGATATCACGGCGAAACGAAACCAACTTCCGCTCAGCGATCGAATGCGCGACCGGGCCGAGCGGCAGATGAAGCGGAGCGTCATCCGCATCGACCGCCTTCAGGATCGCTGCAACCGCCTTGTCGGGATCGCCTGCCTGCTTGCCGTTATTGGTTTCGCGATAATGCCTGCGCGAACTTGCGGCATATTCCGGCATCTCCTTGGCCGCCATCGTGATCGAACGTCCAAGGAAGTCGGTCCGAAATGGCCCAGGCTCGACGATCAGCACTCGGATGCCGAACGGCTTCAGCTCGCCGGAGAGTGCTTCGGAAACCCCTTCAACCGCAAACTTGGCTGCATTGTAATATGCTGCGCCGCCACTGCCCGCGATCCCTGCGCCAGAAGACATGTTGACGATCACTCCGCCCGAACGTCGCAGTGCAGGCAAGGCTGCCCTGGTGGTTTCGATAAGACCGAAAACGTTCACCTCGAACATCGGTCGATATTCTTCGGGCGTGCCCTCCTCGAGCGCCCCAAACAGTCCGTAGCCGGCATTGTTCACCAGCACGTCAAAACCCCCAAATGTCTCGACGGCCTTTGCGACCGCGGTATTGGCCTCCGCCGCATCTGTCACGTCGAGCGGCAAGGTGATCATACGGCCGTCGAATGGCCGAGCCATTTCTTCGATCGAGTTGACGTTTCGGGCAGTAGCGACAACCTGATCGCCCCGCTGTGCTGCAGCGATCGCGAGCCGTTGTCCAAAGCCGCTCGAGCAGCCTGTGATGAACCAAGCTCTCATGACGTTTCTCCGCTTGTTTTCGAAATTTGACTTGAATCTATATGTTTAGATTTGTACTTGAAGTGACAGTTTTGTATCTTCAATGTTCATTTTTGTAAGGGCTTGGCCGTGGAATGGAGCGACGTAAAGATCTTCCTTGCGATTGCGCGATCCGGAACGCTCGGCGGCGCTGCACGTGCTCTTCATACAAGCCATCCCACCGTCGGCAGACGGCTGCGTGCCCTTGAGGAGGCGATCGGCCACACGCTCTTCCAGCGGACCGCGGACGGTCTCGTGCTGACCGAGGAGGGCCATGGGATCATCGCCCTGGCCGAGCAGATGGAAGAAGGCGCGCTTGCCATGGAGCGCCGGCTCGCCGGGCAGGAGCAAAATCTCAAAGGCAATCTGCGCATCTCATCAGCAGACTGGTTCGGGGCTTATGTCCTGCCTCCCATTTTGGCAGATTTCTCGAATGCCTACCCCAATGTAGACGTCGAAATCCTGACCGGCACTCGCCTGTTCAACCTCGCCCAAAGGGAGGCCGACGTCGCCTTTCGCATCGTTCCGTTCGGCACTGCAGATGTCATTCAACGGCGGCTCTTCAGGCTCGAATACGACGTCTACATCGCCGAGGAGTCGCCTGACCCTAAATATGGCGACGGGACAGGTTTCCGGCTGATCACCCACGATACTTCGACAGGGCAATTCCCCGACATAGCCTGGCTCACCGAGAGTTTCCCGAACGCGAGACCCGTGCTGCGATCAAACAACCGAAACGTCCAGGCACGAATGTGCAAGCAGGGCGTTGGGATCGCCGTCCTGCCCCGCGTCGTGGGCAATCAGATCCCGGGTATCCGCAGACTGGAACTACCTAAGCCGCCGCCGGCGCGAGACATCTGGATGGGATATCACCGGGACCTGCGACGTCTTCAGCGTCTTCGGGCGTTTATCGCGACCGTCTCGGACCACCTCACAAATACCGCTGCATGGTAAGCCGCCCGAAGAAGATCAATTTTCCCCGCCGATCCACGGCTGCGGTAGCACAGGCGCGACAGACAACTTACTTCTTGGCCGCAATCTCCCTATGCCGCTCCACCACAGCACCCACGATCATTGTCATCAGCCCTTCGACAAAGTGCCCACTGAGGCCAACATCACTAGCGATGCTCATCAGTCGATCCAATTGGCGTCGCTCTCGCTCATTATCGATTGCCGGCAACGCCTGCTTAGCTTTCAAGTGGCCGACTTGCTCGGTACAGCGAAAGCGTTCGGCCAGGATATAGAGGAGAGCTGAATCCAGGTTGTCGATGGTCCTGCGATAGGAAGCAAGTTGCCCTGCCGCATCATCTGTCATCATTTGAATATCTTCCAAGCGGTTTCATTGGCGCGAGGTAGCGCTTACGAGATGGGTTGCGTACTGCGACGCGACAGGGCGATCGACAGCCAAATTGCCGAAACCAGAAAGTAGAATGCCCCGACGCCAGCGTAGCCCGCAACCGTTGAGATAGAAGGTTCCTGCGGCATTTGCGCTTGAAAGATGAAGAGTGCGCCGACCAAAGAGGATTGGCCACCGCTCAAAATCATCGCCCACTGACCTCCACTCGTTCTCCAACGCCGCACGGCAGTTCCAAGCTGCAACAGCCCCGAAAAAATCGCCCATAGACCGAAAGCGCCGAGAACCCAGTTCATGTTCATTGTCAACGCCAGGATCACGGCTATCGTCATAACCGAGCTCGCTGCGACGTTGATCGCTTGACTCCGGTTGGCGGCAAGACCACCGCTCCTTGCGGCGTCGATAACGTTCGCGATTGCATCCCAAGCGGGATAGATGATCAGCAGTGCGGCAGCCACCGCAAAGGAATGCTGTCCGGCAGTCAACGCAGCCGCAACCCACAGCACTGAGAAGGCCGCTCTGGTAAAGTAATACTGCTTGAGCCACTGGTCGTTGCCGCGCGGGGCACGGGAGGTCTGGTTGTTCGACATTGTTTTCTTCCACTTTCTGAACTGGTTGATTGATGGTTCGCGCCAGCGTCGTCAGATGAAGACGACATGCTTGCCGAAGAGGGTGTTCTCGTCCCATTCAGTACGGCCGATCCGATCGCTTTCGCCGGAGAGTTTCCCGGCTGACCTCTCGGAACTATCGAGGTCATGCGAGCCGCCTTGAGAGGAAACCTTTACCCCGCCGCCGTGGGAACCCTTGATGCGCATGCTTTTCTCGAAGGCATCGCTGATCGCCTCTCGGCGCCTCGCCGCCCATCGGCCGTCAGGATCCGAGAGGATCGAACTGGTTTGGTTGATTTCGACCTGTCGTGAAGGTGCAATTGATGAAATCGGCATCACTTTCTGGACTTTGCGTCGGCTCATGGATTGTTTTCCTGTGGTTCGCCATTTGTTGGCCTTAGATGCCGGCGTACCATTCGTAGCCGCGATCTTCCCAATAGCCGCCGTTCCCGCCCCACAGGCCGGCGAAGCTGTCGACCAGTTCGATGCGCATGATGTACTTGGCCTGTTTGTACCCCAGTTGCCGCTCGACCCTGAGACGCAAGGGCGCGCCGTGACCGACGCTAAGGTCCTCGCCGTTCATCTCGTAGGCGAGGATGGTTTGCGGATGAACCGCGTCGATGAGATCGATGCTCTCGTAATAGCGGCCGCTTCCGTCGAGCGTCTTTTCGAGTTCGTCGGCACAATGCAGGACGACATATCGCGCCGTCGTCTTGACGCCGGTAAGGCGCAACAGATGGGCGAGCGGAACGCCTCTCCACTTGGCGATGGCGCTCCAGCCTTCGACGCAGTCATGGCGGGTGATCTGGGTGCGGGAAGGAAGCGCCTTCAGATCTATGAGCGAAATCTCTCGAGGCCGATCAACAAGACCGTCGATCTTCAGTCGCCAGTTCGTGAAGTGACCTTCCAACAGTTCCGCATATTCATCGCTGTCGGGAGCACTCGTTCCATTGACACGGAAGGAGGGGGAAATGTCCTTTTCGTCAAACTCGCGCGCCAGTGAATCGCGCCCCTGAAGCAGTCTCTGGGCTTTCATGGTCAGATGCTCAGCTGAGCGAAGGACTTTTGCGACGTCTGCGTTCTGGTCCAAGAGGTCGCAACCCGAGAGAGTAAGGGCGCTGGCCCCGAGCGTGCCGCCGATGAGAAAGCGGCGTCGGGTGAAAAGCTTGCTCATGATTTCGGGCCTTTCTCCTGGATCGCATAGCGTCCGGTGATCATCGAGCGGATGTTGTTCCAGGTCCCGGACGGGAGCACCATTGCCACGTGCACGATGACGAAGATGACAAGCGCCGACGCTGTGATGAAATGGATCGTGCGCGCGGACTGGCGTCCGCCGAAAATATCGACAAGGGACGGCAGAGCGGCATCGACGCCCGGCGACATTGTCAAACCTGTCAGCACCATCAGCGGCAGCAGAACGACAATGACCGCCAGATAGGTGAGCTTTTGAAGCGCATTGTAGTGTTTGGCCTCCTCCCCTTCCGGAAAGCGGAGCCGAGCGTGGTCGAGGATTTCGCGGCCGAGGTGGCGCGGCGAGATCTCATGGGGCTTTGGCGCGAGGTCTTTGCGGAAATGTCCGCTCAGCACGCTGAAGCCGAGATAGACAATGCCGTTGATCACAAACAGCCAGGCGAAGAAGAAATGCCAGCGACGTCCGGCCGCAAGATCCTGGAATGAAGGGATGGTTGCCCAGGAGGGAAAAGCGCGTGAGACTTGTTCGCCGTCAGCCTGAGAAACGCCAAGCACGCCCGTCGTGGGGATCTCCAGTCCGGCAATACGAACGAAACCGCGCGGCTGACCACCGCCATCATCTGAGCCGATTGTCAGGATGGCGGGGTCGCCGTTCGCGCCATAATGACCCCAATAAAGCTCCGGGTGGGCATTGAAGATCTGAAGCCCGCTCAAAAGAAGGAAGCCCAGGCAAAGCACGTTCAGCCAGTGCGTAAGCCGAGTCACAACGGAGTGGCGGCGGATAAAGATCGTCCGAGGGTATTGAACATTGTCATTGGAAGCGTCTGCGCTCATCTCAGCGTCTTTCATCTGTGCATTAGCGGCTGCACACCAAGCAGCGTCGATCTGTAGTCACTGGCCGAAGCAGTAAGGCGGCTGCTCCGGCCAGTGACGGCGTGGTCTTCACATGGGTGAAACCACGCCATTCTTGCCGACGACCACCTGATGGGCGATAGGGCCTGTTGCAGTGTTTTCGGCGGTGATGAACACAACGGCGCCAGGAACGAGATCATCCTTGGTGGCCGCGGCGATGGTCACGACCGGTGTCCCATCCGGAATGGCGATCTTTTTTTCCTTGCCATGACAGGTCACGGTGACAGTGCGGCCATCGACACCTTTAACGGCATCCGCGACCGTCGCATTGGTCATGCTGCTGTCGGGCTTCAGATCCCAACCGTAGCTCCCCTCGCCTGTGCCTTTCATTGCCGGCGGGAAAATGAGGACCTCAAGCGCACCATCACCGCCGTCGGCCTTTGGCAATGATGCGATACCCACAAAATCGCCCGGCTTGATGTCGGTGACCTTTGCGTTGGCAACGCTGGCGACTTTCCAGTCGTTGGCAAGGGCGACGTCGACGATCTCACCTTCGCGGGTCTTCACTTTGAGCGTTGACGCCTGGTAGTCGACGATGCTGCCGCGGACATGGATCGGCGCGGCTTTCTTATCTTCGGCAGATGCGGGTGCTGAAAGGACAGTTACAGAAAGGATGCTGGTCAGCCCGAGGGCCAAGGCTGGGAAAGTATTTCTCATTTTTATCTTCCTACTAGTTGGTAGTTTCGATGGACGCGATTGACCCGAGTAGCGTTGCCACGCAGGATTAGTGAGACACCGTCGGCGTGAGACGATTGAGGGCAGGTTCGAGTATCATTGAGAACACTTCCGGCTTCCCATTGGCTCTCGCCGAAAGCATTGCCCCGTAGACGGTTGCCAGAAATGTTTCGGCTTCAACATGCGGCGCACTGGTAAGGGTCAGTTCGCCCTGCTTGGAACCGCGCTCCATGACCGAAGCCAGCCACGAGGAGATGAAGCGAAAAAAGTTCGTCACCTCGGTTGCGACTTCCGTGGGGAGGGATGGCAGTTCACTGGCAAGCATAGCACAGACACAGTAGGGTCTGCTGGCATCCTCAATGCATGCAGCCCAGTGGTTTGCATAAGCCTTGAGGATGTCCAGAGCATTCGGAACCTTCTGCTCAAGGACTGCCACGCTCGTCTGGCCATCCTCCCGATAACGCTTGACCAGCTCACGCACCAGATCGACCTTGCTGGGAAAATGATGATGAATGCTTGCTTTGCGGATACCGACAATCTCCGAGATATCGGCGTAGCTGAAGCCATTGTAGCCGCCGCTTATCAGAAGGTTTCGGGTGGACGCCAGAATGTGGTCCGAAGTGGTCGAAAGATTGCTCATGCAGCCTGTCTACCTTCTAGTAGGCAGATCGTCAACAACAAATTTTGGGTTTGCGTCAGCCGTCCGTGGAGACAGTCACGCCCTTCCAAGCTTCGATTTCCTGGGTCAGGCGTTCGATCCGCGCCGTTACATGTTTAAGCGCATCGCTGCCAAGGAGAAGTTGCGGCGGGGGATTGTCAGATTCGATGAGGGCCAGCACCGCGTCGGCGAGCTTTTGCGGATTTCCAAGCTGCTTGCCGCTCACTGCCTGACGCGCCTCGCGGATCGGATCAAACAGGGTATCATAGTCAGCAATGGAACGCTCTGTGCGGACCATGGAACGGCCTGCCCAGTCCGTCCGAAACGAGCCGGGGCAAAGGGTTGTTACGTGCACACCGAACGGCGCCATTTCCAAACGCATGACCTCTGAAATACCCTGCAACGCGAACTTGCTGCCGCAGTAATAGGCGATGCCGGGCATGGTGATCATGCCGCCCATCGACGTGACGTTGACGATAAAGCCGCTTCGGCGCTCACGGAACCTTGGGAGAAACGCCTTGGCGACTGCAACGGCGCCAAACACGTTCACGTCGAACTGGCGGCGCATCTCCTCGATCGGCGATTCCTCAAGCACACCCTCGTGCCCATATCCGGCATTGTTGATCAGCACATCGACCGGGCCATGCTCTTCCTCCGCTTGCTGCACCGCGACCGGAATACGATCAAAATCGGTGACGTCGCAGAGGACCGGGCGCAGTTCCGGGAGGGTCTTTGCCAGCGCTTCGCGCGAGGATTCGGAGCGGACGGTCCCGATGACGGTATGACCGGCTTCGATTGCAGCAGTGGCTATCGCCAGCCCAAAACCCGAGTTCGCCCCTGTTATGAAAAACGTTTTGCTCGACATTTCTGAAACTCCTTGATTACCCGTTGATGTGACAGATAATCTGGAGACAACGCGGGTTCGATTGCAAATCCTCTTAGATTTTTGCCAATTCCTATGAACGGTAAAATGCCGCCCTCTACACATGACCAGTCTGCCGCCTTGGCCGGACAACTCGCTCCTCGTCTTGGCTACAACCAGACCAGGCTCGGTTGCATCCGTGTCCTACGCACGGAAGCAGTGCTGAATGACATTCCGGTTCTTTATAAGCCGGGCGCCGTGTTCGTATTGCAGGGGAGCAAACACGGCATTCTGGACGGGGAAATCTACCTCTACGACGAGCACCACTATCTTGCCATTTCGGTGCCCGTTCCCTTTAGGATGACATCTACAGCCAGTGCACGGCGGCCACTGCTCGCGGTCTATTTAGAGTTCGATATGCAGATGGCGGCCGAGATCGCCACGCAGCTCGAAAAACTCGCCGGTCCTGCAAGCGTCAAGCCAAAAGGGCTCTTCTCGAGCAGGATGGATAGCAGTATCGAAGACGTTCTGCTGCGCTTGCTGACGGTGCTCGGCAGTCCGGTTGAGGTCGCCGTCCTTGGCGGCTCCATCCTGCGTGAGTTGCATTACCGGGTCATGTCAGGGCCGCAAGGCGGCGCAGTGATCGCCGCCCTGCAGCGGAAAGGGACGTCGGGAAAACTGGTCGGGAGCCTGGCATGGCTGCGCAAAAACTACGGCGCTGAAATCACCGTCGCGGACCTCGCCAGAGCGGTGGGCATGAGCGTTCCTTCCTACCATGTCCATTTCAAGGAGCTGACAGGCTCAAGTCCGATGCAATACGTGAAGGCGATGCGGCTCCATGAAGCGAGACTGATGATCGCCCGCCAGACTGGAACAATTGCAGAGGTGGCGGCGTCAGTGGGCTATGTCAGCCCGGCGCAATTCAGCCGCGACTTCAGACGGCATTTCGGGCGTACCGCATCGGAAGAAGCGAAGTGGGTCCGGCATCACCTGGGCGAACAGGTTTGACCATTGCCCCTCACCGTTCTCACGATCGATCGACCGTCAGAACACAACATGTCATTGTAAAGCAGCTTGAAGGGCGGCTTTGCAATGAATGAGGGTCGTGTCGAAGACGGGAACGCCTACGTTATCCTGGTTTAACAGCATACCCACCTCGGTACAGCCGAGGATAAGACAGTCGCAGCCTTTGTCGACCAGACGCTGTGCAATCCGTTCATAGGTCAAGCGGCTCTCCTCGCGAACGATGTCGCGGCACAGCTCTTCATAGATAATACGATGGGTTTCTGTTCGATCATCAGCTTCAGGGATCGTTGGCGACAGCCCCTGAGCGATGAGACGGTCGGTGTAGAAGGTCTGCTCCATGGTGAAGGCGGTTGCCATCAAACCCGGCCTCCGGAAACCGCGGTCGAGGATAGCGGTTGCAGTTGCGTCCGCGATGTGCACAAACGGGATCGACACCCCGCCCACGATCTTGTCCGCCACCTTGTGCATGGTGTTTGTCGCAAGGATGAGGAGGTCGGCGCCGCCGCGCTCCAGCGCGATAGCATGTTCATTGAGGATTCGGCCCGCCGCTTCCCAATCGGAGGAGGCCTGCAACTTTTCGATTTCGTCGAAGTCGACAGACCGTATGAGAAGCTCGGGAGAATGAAGTCCTCCCAGGCTCTCGCGGGTAAGCCTGCAGAGTTCTCGGTAATAAATCTGGGTTGACGTCGCGGACATTCCGCCAAGTATGCCGATGGTCTTCAAATGTTTCTCCATGTTCATACGTTAGGTCTGTTACCGCTCAACGGGCGCTTGCGCAGAAACCAGGCCACCCATATTTGCTACCTTGGTACGATTGCAACTCAGGAAAACCACCACCAACGGAGTGGAGAAATTCCTGGATGATGGCCGCCGCCCGCTTCGCCAAATTTACGCGCACAGTGCAGCGGAGGGAACTCCGCAGTCCATGCGCGCCGAAATTCCGCGTTACACCTACAGGACAGAGCGGCGAGGCACCGCCTCGTATCAATGCTCAGGCACTGATGCCGCCATCGACGAGAATGCCTGAGCCGGTGATGTAGGCTGCACCGGGCCCCGCAAGAAAGGCGACCGCCTCAGCGACTTCTCTGGTTTTACCATATCGAGCAATCGACAGGTTTGGCAGAATAGCGGCTGCAAGCGCGCCATCGGCAGGGTTCATGTCAGTATCAATCGGACCTGGTCGAACCAGATTGACGGTAATTTCCCGAGAGCCCAGCTCACGTGCGAGACCGCGCGTGAAGCTTTCCAGCGCAGACTTGGTCGCGGCATAGACCGCGATCCCCGCGAACGGCACAGCCAGACCCGCATTGCTGCCGGTACTGATGATGCGACCTCCGTTGGGGATGTATTTCAGCGCTGCCTGGGTGATCAGAAAGACGCCGCGAACATTGACGTTCAGCTGAAGATCAATCTCCTCAAGTGGCTGCGTGGAGAAATCACTTGCGAAAAGGACACCGGCATTATTGACCAGAATATCAAGGCCGCCGAGCTCAGCGACAGTTTGTTCGACGGTAGCCATCGCGGCTGCTATGCTCGCGGCATCGGCATGGATGGCGATCGCATTTCGACCCATGGCGCGGATCTTGGCAACGAGAGCTTCCGCTTTCTCGACCGACTTCTCATAGGTGATCGCAACGTCGGCACCATCCTCGGCCAGTTTTAGCGCAATTGCCGCACCGATACCGCGTGCCGCACCGGTGACCAGCGCGCGCTTGCCGGAAAGAGGTAGTGTGGAGATGTTGTTCATGGAGAGTACCTCTGAATGTCTCTGTTTTGCTCGGGAGTTTCACGCCGTTTCAGCGCGATCGGCTGGTAATGCGCTGCTATGGGGCCGCTCATCGACGCAACGGTTGGGGCGATGTCAGGCTGACGGAAAGCCATCCCGCGATGAGAAGACAAATGGCAATTGCAACCGCTGCAACGCTGTATGCTCGGCCAATGGATTGAACGTCTGTGGCCGACCCCAAGATCGAGAAGAACAATCCGCCAACGATTGCGGCTGCCAACGCACCGCCAATCTGAAACATCGAATTGACCAGACCAGAGGCCAATCCTGACTGCGTTCGGTCCACCCTTTGCACGATGCTCTTCACCAGGTTTGGAAGGGCGATCCCCTGCCCCGCTCCGATAAGAAAAAGCGCAGCAAAGAGGAATTGCGGAAGGCCATTCGAAATCAAGGCCGCCGTTCCAAACAACCCTGCAGCTTGCAGCACCATGCCGGCGCCGGCGGAAAATCTTCCGAAGACGCGGAGGATGCGCTCACTTGCAAAAGGACCAAGGACGAAACCGACGGCCGCAGGAAGGATCGCCAGCCCGGCCTCGAAAGGCGTCAGACCAAGGCCACCCTGCTGATAGACCGAGAATATCAGCCAGAAGGCCGCAAGGGCGTAGAAGAACAAGGCAGCCAGCAGCCCGCGCAGTAGTCCACGGTTTTGCAGCAGGCTAGGTGCAAGAATCGGATCTTTCCCCGTCGACTCCAGGTGTTTCTCATGTCGCCAGAACAGGAGGAAAAACGGGAGGGACGTGGCAAGCATCAGGATTAGCCAGATCGGCCACCCCTGCTCCCGCCCCTCGATCAGCGGCGCAATCAGCGCAGATAGCGCAATCGCGATCAACAATGCTCCGCCAAGATCCAGTTTGCTTGGGCGCTCAGATCGGGTTTCCCGCAACATGATGAAGGCGGACGGCGCAGCGACCGCGATAACCGGCAGGTTGATGAGGAAGATGGCTCTCCATCCAAGACCAAGGATATCAAGCGCAATCAACGCACCACCGAGAAACAGACCAACCATCGACGCCACCCCGAATGTCAGGGCATAAAAGCTGAGGGCTTTTGATTTTTCGTGGTCTGGGAAAATCGCATTGATGGAAGCCAAGGCTTGCGGTGCCATAATTGCCGCTGCAAACCCCTGAAGGATACGGCCGGCGACCAACGCGGCTGGAGACCAGGCAAACCCGCATAAGGCAGATGCGGCTGCAAACCCGACCATTCCAGCCAGAAAGACATTTCGTCGACCATAGAGATCTCCAAGCCTGCCCCCAGTGATCAGCATCACAGCATAGGTGGTGGCGTAACCGGAGATAATCAGCTGCATCGTTGACGCAGAGGCCCTGAAATCCTCCCGGATCGAGGGCAGCGCCACATTGACGATGAAGAAGTCGAGCGGTGGCAAAAAGGCGCCGGTCAAAAGGATGACCAGTGCCATCCATCGACGTGGATCGAGTTTGTCATCGGGATTGCTGGTGTCTCTCATAAGTGTCTCCACATCGACCAAAAAATCGATCGACGGTTTGCAATGTTAAGCATTTGGAACTATTTGGTTCCAAATTTGGTTCAGCCAAGTGCCTTCAGTGCCAGTGCGACCATGGCCCTCGTCTCAGCGCGATCCGCTCCTGCCTTGGCCAGGACCCGCATGCCCTGAATCTGACACACGAGGAACCTGGCGAGCGTTCGTTCATCCAGCCCTGGATCGATTTCGCCCAAGGCCTGGGCCCTTATGATCGCCGCCGCATAAAGATCTTGCAACCGTCTGAACAGCCGGGAAATACGTGGTGCGACCTCTTTATCCTCTGGCAGCATTTCAACAGCTGCAAAGACGACAAAGCATCCACGCAGACCTTCCGTTCCCGATGCTTGATCCACTTGTTGAGAAAAAGCGTCTCGAATTGCGGCTTTGGGCGACGGATTGGAATGCAGCGTTTCACCGACCGAGCGAACGGCGTCCTCGATGTAAGCGTCGAGGGCACGCAGATAGACGCCTCGCTTGTCGACAAAAGCCTTATAAAAGCTGCCCCTGGAAAGCTCCATGCCCTCAAGCAGGTCGGGAAGTGATGCATCGTGATATCCACGATCCCAAAATACCTGCATTGCTTTTCGAACTGCTTCATCGAGTTCAAATTCTCGAGGGCGACCAACGGACGCGGATATTTGAGTGCGCTTGACCATGGAGTCAATATGGAACCATTCAGTCCATAATACAAGCGATATTTTCGGAATGTTGCGCCAAGCGTTCGGCACCCAAGTTAGTTATAGACGCCGATCGACGGGATAATCCCGAGAGAATTCCCTGACCGCCATCAAAATCGGCATAAGCCCGTGGCCTGCTGAACTCAGCGAGTATTCGACTCGAGGAGGCTGCTCTTGAAAGTCGTGTCGGCTTATGAGGCAGTCATTTTCCAGTTCCCTGAGATGTTGCGTTAGCATCTTCTGGGATATCCCAGGTATGTCTCTCATGAACTGCGATGCCCGCAATGATGGTTCGGCGAACAATCGGAAAAGGATCGGCAGTTTCCAACGTCCTGTGATCATCCGAAGCACCCTACTGACATGAGAGACAGATCCGTCGGCTCCGAGGCATGTCGCCCTGTCCTCGACAGGCACTTTAAAGTGCGTAATTGCCTGTTTCATCAACGAACCTCATATCTGCAGGAGACGATAACACGGATGAAATATCATGGACTTACAACTCCAAAACAAGGTTGCACTGGTCACGGGAAGTAGTAAGGGGATTGGCGAGGGCGTGGCCAGAGGCCTTGCAAAGGAAGGGGCAACGATCCTTGTCCACGGTCGCGACAGAATGAAAACAGAGGAGGTCGCGCATGATATCATATCCTCTGGAGGTCATGCTTTCGCGGTATTCGGCGATCTGACAGTGCCGGATCAGGTCGATCGTCTGGTTCGTGATTCAAAGGCTGCAGCAGGCTCGATCGACATCCTGGTCAACAATGCCGGCGGATCTGCCCCGGCGGAGGATTGGACCTCGACAAGCTCTGAAACGTGGGCCGCTGTCTATGACAGGAACGTGCTCGCATCTGTGAGGATCATCTCGCTCGTTCTGCCCGCAATGAAAGCGTCGCGGTGGGGTCGGATCATAAACATCTCAAGCCTGACGGCCCTGATGCCGCCTGCAAGTCGACCGGACTACTCTGCCGCCAAAGCAGCCATGATCGCGATGACGGCGTCGCTCGCAAAAGACGTTGCTGCACACGGCATCACCGCAAACACCGTTTCGCCTGGAACGGTGCATAGCATCAGTTTGGATACCGCATTCCGTAAGAAAGCCATTGAGAGGGGGATGGCCATTGACGCCCCCTGGAATGACATAGAGAGAGAAATCCTGCCAATGTTTGCTCACGTGCCCCTTGGAAGGGTCGGAACCCTCGAGGAGATTGCGGATGCGATTGCGTTTCTCTCGAGCCCCCTTGCCGGCTATATCACAGGAGCAAACCTCCGACTTGACGGAGGAATGTGGCCAGGGATGTAGCAGGACAACAGAGGGGCTGCGCCAAACCTGTGTGGGTTCCCCGCCTCAGTTCCAGTTTGCCATGACGAACCGGTGGATCTCCGCTTCGAGTTCCTGGTCTTCCGGTGTCCCACCCATGAAGCCACCATGGGGCATGGCTTCAAAGACGTGCAATTCTGTTTCCACGCCAGCTTTTCGCAAGGCTCGATGCATCCTCACCGTGTTCGATAGGAACAGGTCACGCGTGCCGGTCTGCAAAAATGTCGGCGGAAGGCCCGCCAAATCGCCGAAGAGCGGCGATAAATAGGGATTGGAAAGATCAGCACCACCGGCGTAGAGCAGGTTGTTTGATCTGAGCGGGCGCGGCAGAACGAGATCAATCATCTGGTTTGTTTGGAAACTGTCCCCCGATTCGGTGAGGTCAACCTGTGGCGAGAGCAAGACTAATCTGCCGGGCATTGGCATGCCTTCATCTCTCGCCCGCAGCAGCATGGCGGTCGCCAGATTGCCGCCTGCCGATCGACCCAAGATGACCACCTTGTCGGGGGAATGACCAGTCAAGACATGGCGATACGTCGCCAAGCAGTCATCAAGAGCGGCCGGATATGGATGCTCAGGCGGCATCCGGTAATCGACGCCGTAGCATCGAACGACATGCTGGTGCGCCTGGCGACGCGCACTGACGCGGCAGGCCTCACCGCCTCCGAACACCAATGCGCCGCCATGCAGGTCGATCAGTGCGCTACGAGCATCAAATTGCCCGTGCGGCGTCGCGACATGGATCGTTGCTTGTTCGACTACAATTGTCTCGACTGTGGACTGCAAACTCCCGGCAAGATCTTTTGCCGCGGCGGCGTAATGCGCATCTACTGCGGCTTTTATATTAATCCAGCCGGAAAAGTCCTCCGGAGAGGGCATTTCATACTGCGCATTGATGGGACTGCCGTCCTTGTCGACCAGACGCGACAGTGACGCTTGCGCTTCGACGCTGATGGACTGTGGGGGGTGAATTGTCCGTGAAGGGATGGCTGCGCTGCCTTTGAAATCGCTCATTTCTTGCTCTGTCATTGGTCGAATATCGACATGTCTGTGTTTCGGCATGGAATATTGACGGTTCTGGCGGGGTGGGATGCGGACGAAACTTGGACCACCAGGAGGTAGTTCATGTATTCTTATTCCGACAGACCTCGATCCTAAACCGAAAAATGGCGTCCTAGCCCCTCAACCCCTACAACAATGTGGAGTAGCAATCGCCACCCGATCACGGCTAGAATATCCGTTCAGAAGAATCGATGGTTAGGCTATGAAAACGGATATCGGACATCTTCCGCAGACGAAGCAGCGCGAACTGGAAAGGGTCGTCCGGATCATCCACGAAGAGTTCGCCGGCATTGTCGAGCGCTCGAAGTCCGAAGCCAAGAAAGATGGGCGGATTTATAAAATCATCCTGTTCGGTTCATATGCCCGTGGCACCTGGGTGGACGAGCCGCACACGTCTAAAGGCTATCGATCAGATTTCGACATCCTCGTCATCGTCAGCAACAAGGAACTGGCCGATCCCAAATACTGGGACAAAGCCATTGACCGGCTGATGTGGGACAAGGAGATCGAAACACCCGTTGGTCTTATCATGCATGGTGCCCGCGAGATCAGCAACTTCTTGCATGATGGCCAAGCCTTCTTCGTTGATCTCGCCCGGGAAGGCATAGTTCTCTACGAATTCGATGACCGACCGCTCGCCGAGCCCAAGCCTCTCAGCCCTGCCGATGCCCTAAGAGTGGCGGAGGAGCATTTTGGAAAGCAATTCAGCAGTGCGAGCTACTTCCTTCAGTTAGCACGGTACGCAATAGCGGATGATCAACCAAATCACGCAGCTTTCATACTTCACCAAGCGGTGGAAACTGCCTACTCCTGTTATCTGTTGACGCTCACCAACTACACCCCCGCATCGCACAATCTCAAATTTCTGCGCGGACTTTCGGAGGATCGCGACCGCCGTTTGGTCGACATATGGCCGAGGGACCATCAGCGGTTTACCGCATGGTACAACATTCTCAATGAGGCCTACGTCAAAGCCCGCTATTCGAAGCGTTTCGAAATTTCCGAAGAGGCACTCGCCTGGCTTCAGGACCGAACGGCAGAACTTCACGCCCTGATCGAGGCGCTCTGCCGCGAGCACATAAACAAACTGCAGCAGGTAGCGAAGTCATGACGGCGGTGATGCAACGGGTGCCGGGTAGCACAACCGCCTGGTTTTGTTTCGCTCTTGATGGGATTATAATCCGCGACCCGTTATTGATGGGCCCCAGTTTGCGCACCCCACATGCATTTGGAAGGCAGAGGGTAACCGATTGTGAGCGGCAACCATTCCGCCCCCTCTTTATTATTCTCTTGGGTAGAAATATCGTGGCGGCCAGCTTTTTGAGATTTACGCAAATGTCGGGCAACGCGCCACATCGTCATCACTACGTTCCACGCATGGTGCAACGAAACTTCAAAAATGAGAGTGGAGGCCTGTACTTTTGGCGCCGGGGTATGAACAATGGCTACGTTCGGATCACAAAGCCATCAAACCTCTTCGTTGAGGATCACCTATATACGATTATCGACAAAAACGGTGCGCGCGACCATTCAATTGAGCATTGGTTCGGTCGACTGGAGACCCTCGCGGCGCCCTTTATCCAGGAGTTCCTAAACATAGTTCGCCATGGCTTGACGCCGATCATGAATCGGACCCACTGGGACCTATGGCACACCTACGTCTACCATGCTCAGAAACGCACCGTGGCTTGGCACAAGCGCTTTCTTAAACCAGAGGACTTGCTGGCCGTAATAAAAGAGATCGCTTCAGAACAGCAGTGGCTTGAGCACATCAAAGCCTGGGAAACTGACCCAAAGAATACTCTGCGTGAGATGAACAACGCCCGCATCGCTGCGCAGGCTGATCCGATGCCTGACGAAATGATGGAAGAGTTCAGAAACCTGGGATTGGTCATCTACGTAGCACCACCTAAAACATCGTTCATTCTCGGTGACGATATGAGCGGTGATGCATTGATTAGTTCACGTGGCGAGATGACGGGCGCACGTAGGGTGCAGTTCATGCCAATCGCGCCTGACGTGGCAGTCGGCTACTGCGATACTCGGGGTGTGCACACAGACCACCTAACGGCCATGGATGTTAGGCGCATGAACGAAGCCATGGCCAAGCAGGCATATCTTATCGCTGGACGCTCGAAGGCGCAGATCGATTCATTATCACGGATTCCCTGTGATCCGCCCGACATAATGAAGGACTGGCTCGAGAGTAGAAATTGCCCCTCGCCAGCGTCTTCGCTTTAATGGGATATTGTGCGACGACCCGGTAGTTGAATGCTTATGGGATCCGTCAGGTGATCCATTTTTGAAACTAGGAAGTCCAGTCTTCCACTCGTAATCCGGGTACGCGATCAAATTCACGACGATTATTGGTAACCATAACCAATCCGCGCGAGCGCGCGTGCCCCGCAATCAACTGATCATATGGACCGATCGGAGTGCCACTGCGCGCCAGTTCGGCCCGCAATTGACCCGTATGGCTTGCTGCTAATTCATCGTATGGCAGCACCTCGAGGCGCGCCGCGAAGCCCTCCACAACAGAAAGGTTCTTTTCTGGACTGGCTGACTTTTCCGCTCCGTAAATCAATTCCATTAGGCTGACCGAGCTGATGCAAAGCTGATCATGTGAGCGATTGAACGCGTCGCGCACTTCCTGATGTCGATTCTTGATCGTAAAAATACAGATGTTGGTATCCAGCATATACTTTAGCATTAGAATGCCTCGCGCTCCTGCGGAGCTGCCTGGTCACGCTCAATCATAAAGTCGGATGTCACCTCCGCCCCTTCAAACCAACTGTCCCAGATCTCACCGGCTGGTGCGATGATGCGAGTGCGTCCCACCGCAACGATATCGACACGCTTTACGTCATCGGGCAATGCGACCGCCTTTGGCAAACGTATTGCCTGGCTCCGATTGCTCTGGAATACTGCACCTTGCTCCATCTACATCCCTCCGGATTGCATCAATAACTGCGTAGCCTATATAGTTCTTTGCTTGGGATATGTCAATGGGATATACATTATGGGCCTGCTTAGGCACATGCGATCAGCATTGCAACCAGTCGTCTTCGCCTTGAACGGAATCGAACCGTAAGTGTTGGTTTCCATGCGGAACTGAGCCGGCGGGGATGCGGATAAAAACTTGGACTGATTTAGACGCTAAGGCCAAGACTTCTGCGATACTCGATGGGACTGAGTGATCCCAATGATAATTTGATG
>NZ_VIUP01000014.1:0-63999 GCF_007828365.1 Rhizobium sp. SJZ105 | reverse complement strand
CATCGCCAGGGGCACGATCATCCACACCAGCAAAAGCAGCACCGAAGGCGCAAGCATAACCCGCGCCAGACCGCTCGTGTTTCGTGTTGCCATTGCACTAACCTCCCCATGGGCTCGGGCATCACGAAATGCCCCCGGCATATCCGGAAGAACCGGCTCATTCCAGTTTTGATTTGAAAGGCTTAAAGGCTGCCGCGCAGCTCGCGGCTTGCGCCCCCAAGGTTCGCTGCCCGGCATTGGCGCCGGACAGCGATCTTCAGGAGGATTACTTGATGTAACCGGCGCGGGTCATTTCACGCGTCGCTGTCGACTGGGCGCTGGCAAGCGCATCGTCGACACTGGACTGGCCGGCAACGACCGCCGAGAACAGCTGACCGACCGTGGTGCCGAGCGCCTGGAATTCAGGGATCGCCACGAACTGACCGCCGGTGTAAGGCACGGGCTTTACGGTCGGCTTGGTGATGTCGGCGGCATCCATCGCAGCAAGCGTCGGCTTGGCGAAGGCGGCTGCTTTTTCATAGTCAGCATTCTTGTAAAGCGAGGTGCGGGTGCCCGGAGGCACGTTTGCCCAGCCTTCCTTGGCAGCGACGAGTTGGGTATATTCCTTGCTGGTTGCCCAGGAGATGAACTTCTCGGCGGCATCCGCCTTCTGCGAGCTCTTCGGGATAGCAAGGTTCCATGACCACAACCAGTTGCCGTGGTTCTTCAGCTCGCCATGCGTCGGGAAGAGCGCATAACCGACCTTGTCGGCAACGGTCGAATCCTTCGGGTTTGAAACGAAGGAAGCAGCCACCGTGGCGTCGATCCACATGCCGCATTTGCCCTGCTGGAACAGCGTCAGGTTTTCGTTGAAGCCGTTGGAGGAAGCACCCGACGGACCGGCATCCTTCATCAGATCGACGTAGAACTGAAGAGCACTCTTCCATTCCGGCTGATCGAACTGCGGCTTCCAGTTCTCATCGAACCAGCGGCCGCCAAAGGAGTTGGTGAGCGCGCTGATGAAGGCCATGTTCTCGCCCCAGCCAGCCTTGCCGCGCAGGCACATGCCGTTGATATCCGTCTTGCGATCGGTAATCTTGCGGGCAGCGTCACCGATGAATTCCCAGGTCGGGTTTTCAGGCATCTTCAGGCCGGCTTTTTCAAACAGGTCCTTGCGATACATGATCATGGCGGATTCGCCGTAGAACGGCGCCGCATAAAGCTTGCCTTCGCTGGAAAGACCACCACGGATCGCCGGCAGAATATCATCCACGTCGTATTTGTCGCCAAGCTTTTCGAGCGGCAGCAGCCAGCCCTGCTTGGCCCAGATCGGCACTTCATAGTTGCCGATGGTCATGATGTCGTACTGACCGCCATTGGTGGCGATATCGGTCGTCACGCGCTCGCGCAGGACGTTTTCTTCAAGGGTGACCCATTCCACCTTGATGTCGGGGTTCTTGGTGGTGAAGTCGGAGGTCAGACCCTGCATGCGGATCATGTCGCCGTTGTTGACGGTGGCGATGGTCAGCGTTTCGGCGGAAGCAAGGGTCGAAAAGGCGAGTGCCGAGCATGCGCCCAGCAAAATGGTCTTCAATGTCATATCTTCCTCCCAGAAGAAATTTATGAGCATTCGCTTTGCTCTGGGGCATTTACTCACCCGCAGCCGAAAAAAGTCAAGCAACATCCTGTGCTGCGGCGCACATGGAAAAATCAAGGCATTGATTTTATTAGATTAATTTTTGCTCAGTGTGTGAGCAAATATTCACTTGTCGCTTCGTCGGTGATGAGGCCGTTCAAAAGACCACCCCTCAGTGCCGCGAGAATCGAGGCATTCTTGCGCGCGCCCTGCGCCATGCCGATGACCGTGCAGGTCTCTCTGGACGGAATGGGAACGGAGGCGACGCGCTCGTTGACGGAATGGTCGAGAATGCGGCCGTTGGCATCATACATCCAGCCGCAGATTTCGCCGATCGCACCGCTTGCCATCAGGGCCTTCATCTCGTCGACACCGAGAAAACCATCAACGCAGAGCGGTGCATTTTCTCCCAGTTCGCCGACGCCGACGAAGGTGACATTGGCGGCTGCACCCAGCGCCAGCGTGGAGCGCACCATGGACTGGTCGTGCAGCAGTTCCCGCTCTTCCGCAGACGAGCAGAGAACCGGCAGCGGCATCGGGAAATGCCGCGCCTTGATGGCATCGGCCATACTGAAGATGACGTTGTAATAGGCGGCCGATCCATCCGGCCCGATATTGCCTGTCAGTGACACGATGCGGTGCTGCGGACATTCCATCGGCGGCAGTTGGTCCACAGCCGCCTTCAGCGTACGGCCGGTGCCGATGGCAAGCACGATGGGATCGGCATTTTTCAGCCAGCGCTCGATTTCCGCCGCGCCGGCCTCGGCAATGCCGACCGTGGAGGAAACGCCAGCGGGATCGCTCGGCACCACCTCGATATATCTAAGGTCGAATTTCTGCTTCAGCCGCTCCGCCTTTTCGAGACAGGCGGCGATGGGATGATCGAGCCGGACCTTGATCAACCGCTCGGCGACTGCCAGCGATACCAGCCGCTGCGCCGATTGCCGGGATATGCCCATGGCAGCGGCGATCTCGTCCTGCGTGCGGCCCGCGACATAATAAAGCCAGCCAGCACGCGCCGCATCATCAAGCCGTCCATGTGCGTCGTTCCGTCTGGCCATGCCGCCGCCCTCTAAGAATTATGCTCGAGCATTTGCTGGCATTTTTTCAGGCCGCCTGTCAAACGGCGCAGCGACTGAGCGAAGCGTTTGGCGGCACCGGGCACCTCTAAAGAAGATGCAAAACATTTACTCCATCATGCTCGGGCCTGTCGCGAGCATCTGCAATGCACCGGTTTACGAGACATTGGCAGATCCTCGGCACAAGACCGAGGATGACGTCGTCAACACAGAGGCACCTATCCCTGCGTAGTTTCCTCTATATCAAGCCGCTTCCTGCACCAGATGCCCTTCCGAAACCTCGCGGTAATGGCGTTGCGGCGGAACATAGTTCACCGGACGGATCGGGCTTTTGATCTCGTCCGTTGCCATGTTGCGCCTGATCTGGCGCCGGGCCGGATCCGGCACCGGAACGGCGGACATCAGCTTTTTCGTATAGGGGTGCTGCGGATTATCGAAGACGGCGGCGCGTGGGCCGATTTCGACGATCTCGCCGAGATACATCACCGCGACACGATGGCTGACACGCTCCACCACAGCCATATCGTGGGAAATGAACAGGAAGGCGAGGTTGAGGCTCTGTTGCAGATCGAGCAGCAGGTTACAGACCTGCGCCTTGATGGAGACATCAAGCGCCGACACCGCTTCATCGGCAACGATGACCTTGGGGTCAAGCATCAGCGAACGGGCAATGGCAATGCGCTGGCGCTGGCCGCCGGAAAACTCATGCGGGAAGCGCCGCATCATATCCGGGCTGAGGCCAACCTTCTCCATCAGGTCCGCCGCCTTTTCACGCGCCTGCGCCTTCGGTCCAAGCCGGTGTTCGATGAAGGGCTCCATGATCGCCGTGCCGATGCTCATGCGCGGATCGAGACTGGCGAAGGGGTCCTGAAAGATCATCTGCACGCTGCGGCGCATGGTGCGCAACGTTGTCTTGTCGAGTTTCATCACCTCGTAACCGTCGAGCGTCACGTTACCGGAGGTCGGTTCGATCAGCCGGGTGATCGACCGCCCCGTGGTGGACTTGCCGCAGCCGGATTCACCGACCAGCGATAGTGTCTCGCCCTCAGCCAGATCGAAAGAGACCTTCTCCACCGCATGCACGGCACCGGACTTGCGGCCGAGAAGACCGGAGCGGATATCGAAGCGGGTCGTCAGGTCCCGGACCGAAAGAATGGGCGTGCGACCACCGGAAACCGTGTTCCTGACCTCTTCAACCGGTTGGCTTTCGCCGGTCTTGATATCGATGATCGGAAAACGGGCGGGCAGTACCCGCTCTTTCATCGAACCGAGCTTCGGCACCGCCGAAAGCAGGGCGCGCGTATAGGGATGGTTCCCGCGATGGAAGATATCGTCCGTCGTGCCGGTTTCCACCACGTCGCCGCGGAACATGACGATGGTGCGGTCCGCCACTTCCGCCACCACGCCCATATCATGGGTGATGAACAGGACCGACATGCCCTCCTCTTCCTGCAATTGCTTGATAAGGTCGAGAATCTGGCCCTGAATGGTCACGTCGAGCGCCGTCGTCGGCTCGTCTGCAATCAGGAGCTTCGGCTTGGAGGCAAGCGCCATGGCAATCATCACGCGCTGGCGCATGCCGCCGGAAAATTGGTGCGGATAGTCGTCGAAACGGTTCTTCGCATTGGGAATGCGGACTTTTTCCAGAAGCCTGACAACTTCGGCCTTGGCAGCAGATGAGGAAATATCCTGGTGCACGGTCAGCGCTTCGGCGATCTGCTTGCCGATCGGGAAGATCGGATTGAGGCTGGTCATCGGCTCCTGGAAGATCATCGAAATGTCCTTGCCGCGAACCTTGCGCATCTCCTCTTCCGGAAGTGCCAGCAAATCGCGCCCGCCGAGCATGACCTTGCCCTCGATGCGGCTCGTTTTCTTATCGAGAAGCCGCATGATCGACAGCGACGTCACGCTTTTACCCGAGCCGCTTTCGCCAACGATCGCCACCGTCTCGCGGGGCGCAATGTCGAAACTCATATTGCGGACCACCGATTTCCAGCCGCCATCAACGCGGAAGGACGTAGTCAGATTTTGAACCGAAAGTACCGGGCTTACCGAACCGCCGGTCTGTTCCATGGATGTTGCCGCCAAAAGCATGCCGATCTCCTGAAAAGCGAAAGGCGGCCGTGAAGGCCGCCGGATGTCTTACGCAGCAAGCGCGGTTTCGGCCATCGAGACCCAGTAGCTGATGCCGTAAGGCAGGGCCTCGTCGTTGAAGTCATAGGCGGCATTGTGCAGCCCGGCCGTGTCGCCGTTACCGATGAAGATGAAGGCGCCGGGGCGTGCTTCCAGCATGTAGGAAAAATCTTCCGCGCCCATATGCGGGTTGGGATTGGTGTTGACGGCGTTTGCGCCTGCCACACCTGCCGCCACGCTGGTTGCGAATTCGGTTTCGTCATTGTGGTTGAAGGTGACGGGATAACCGCGATCGTATCTCACCTCCGCCGTCGCGCCATGCGCCATGGCGGTAGCTGTCGCCACTTCCTTCAACCGTTTTTCGGCGAAATCGCGGGTTTCCGGCAGCAGGGTGCGCACCGTGCCGGTCAGCGTCACCGAACCGGGAATGACATTGCCCGCTGTGCCGCCGTGGGTAGTGGCGACGGTGACGACCAGCGATTTCAACGGGTCCGTTTCCCGCGAGACGATGGATTGCAGGGCGATGATGATATAGGCCGAAGTCAGAACCGGATCGATGGAAAGATGGGGGGCCGCCGCATGGCTGCCCTTACCGGTAATGACGATCTCGAAACTATCCGCCGCCGCCATCGTCGAACCCTTGCGGATGGCGAAATTGCCGACCGGAATGCCCGGCTCGTTATGCATGCCATAGACCTGAGAAATGCCGAATTTCTCCATCATGCCGTCGTTCAGCATGGCAAGTGCCCCTGCGCCACCCTCTTCAGCCGGCTGGAAGATGACGGCGACGGACCCTTTGAAATTACGGGTCTCGGCCAGATATTGCGCCGCACCCAAAAGCATGGCCGTGTGCCCGTCATGGCCGCACGAATGGGCCTTGCCCGGAACCTTGGAAGCCCAGGGCTTGCCGCTGGTTTCGAGGATCGGCAGCGCATCCATGTCGGAGCGGAAACCGATGGTCGGGCCGTCTCCGTGCCGCCCCTTGATGATGCCCACCACGCCGGTCTTGCCAATGCCGGTTTCGACGATATCGCATCCGAAGGATTTGAGTTTCTCCGCCACGAATTTCGAGGTTTCGAAGACGTCGTAGAGCAGCTCCGGCGTCTCGTGCAGGTGGCGCCTCCAACCGGCTACTTCTTCCTGCATCTCGGCCACACGGTTCAATATCGGCATTCCCATTTTTCCTTTTTTTGTTCCCCGCCGGGTTGTCGGGAACCATATTGCGTTTGGAATTTCTGCTTTTGCAAGTATGAATTTCGCTAGATGAGTGAAAAATAGGCCCGAAGCCAATCGGCTCAAATTTTGTTCATCAATCAGAGTTTGGGGCTTGCATTTCAAAAAAACTGACAATAGCATCATTGGGAACGGAAGAATATTCGTTAGCAAAGTCAAATACTTAAAACAAAAGACTTGCAAATGACGTTGAGGAAAAGCGTCAAACATTCAAACAGATAAAATCTTCAAAGGGGAAAATCACAATGAAGAAGCGCAGCGTTCTCTTTGCCAGCACGGTGGCGGCCTTGGCCATGGCAGGCTCTGCCGCCCATGCCGAGCGTGGCAGTGACGGCGAACTGAAAATCCTTTTCTGGCAGGCTGTATCGACACTCAACCCATATCTTTCCGCTGGCACGAAGGAAGTCTACAGCTCGTCCATGGTGATCGAGCCGCTGGCGCGCTACGACGAAAAAGGCGAGCTGGTGCCGATGCTGGTGAGCGAAATTCCGACGGTCGACAATGGCGGCATCGCGAAGGATCTGCTCAGCATGACGTGGAAGCTGAAGAGCGACGTCAAATGGTCTGATGGCACGCCCTTTACCGCTGACGACGTCATCTTCACCTGGAAATATTGCATCGCACCGGACGGCGGCTGCGCGCAGGCGGCACAATATGAAGGCGTGAAGAACGTCGAGGCGATCGACGCCCACACCATCAAGATCAGCTTCAACGAACCAAAGCCCTACCCCTACTCCGCATTTGTTGGCGCACAATCGCCTGTCATCCAGAAGAAACAGTTTGAAAAATGCGTCGGCGCTGCGGCTCCCGGCTGCACATCCGCCAATTTCGGCCCCATCGGCACCGGCCCCTTCGTGGTCAAGGATTTCAAGCCGAACGACGTCATCAGCTTCGTGGCCAACCCCAATTATCGCGATCCGGCCAAGCCCGCCTTCGCCACGGCTACCCTGAAGGGCGGCGGTGACGCAGCTTCCGCTGCACGTGCCGTTCTTGAAACCGGCGAATTCGACTACGCCTGGAACATGCAGGTGGAGCCGGAAATTCTGGCCACCATGGTAGCTGCCGGCAAGGGCAAGCTGGAAACTGCCTTCGGCACGCAGGTCGAGCGTATCAATCTCAACTGGTACAACGCCGATCCTGCGCTGGGTGACAAGCGCTCCACCAAGGAAGGCGGCCCGCATCCGGCCCTTTCCGACCCGGCCGTGCGCCGCGCGCTCTCGCTTGCCATCGACCGCGATATTATCGATGAGGCAGGTTATGGCGAGGCGGGCAAGCCGACCTGCAATATCGTGCCGGCCCCGGAAGCAGTCGCTTCGACCAAGAATGACAGCTGGTGCCTGAAACACGATCTGGAAGGCGCAAACAAGCTGCTGGACGATGCGGGCTGGGTAAAGGGCGCCGATGGCATCCGCGCCAAGAACGGTGTGAAACTGTCCTTCCTCTACCAGACCTCCACAAACTCCGTTCGCCAGGCCACGCAGGAACTGGTGAAGGACATGTGGTCGCAGATTGGCGTTGCTTCCGAACTGCGCAATGTCAGTGCCTCCGTCTTCTTCGGCGGCGATCCGGCAAGCCCCGACACCTTCCAGAAATTTTTCGCCGACGTTGAAATGTACACCAACAATTTCGACGGTACCGACCCGGAAAAATATCTGGCGGAATGGCTATGCGACAAGATCCCGGCTCCGGCTAACGGCTGGCAGGGCCAGAACATTCCGCGTTATTGCAACCCGGAATTCGACAAGCTGGTGGGCGAACTCTCCAAGACCGCAGACCCTGCCAAGCGCGGTGAGATTTCCAAGCAGCTGAACGATATGCTGACCGAAGAAGGCGCGCATATTCCGCTCATCCATCGCGGCAGCGTCTCCTCGCATTCGTTGACACTCGAAGGCGTTCGCATGAACGCCTGGGATTCGGAACTCTGGAACGTCGCGGACTGGTCCCGCAAGAAGTAACCCGCAAATGCGCGGTCGCCCCTGACGGGGGGACCGCGCTCGTTTTGCGAGACCCTGACGGTCTGGAGACTTTCCGATGTTTACCTTTACGCTCCGGCGGCTTGCCTTTGCCGTACCGACGTTGCTCGTCATCAGCTTCGTCATCTTCGCCCTACTCGATCTGGCGCCGAATGATCCGACCGGCGACCTGCCGCTGACCATTCCGCCCGAAGTGCGCGAGCAGATCCGCGCCTCGCTCGGTCTCGACCAGCCCTTCTTCATCCGTTACATGCTGTGGCTGCAGCAGTTCTTCATCAATGAACCGCTGAACCTGTTCGAGAAGCTGACAGGCTGGCAGATCGGCGACGGCAGCCGCATGCGTGTGCTGTCCTGGGCAACGCGCAGCCCGGTGGTCGATCTTGTCATCCAGCGCATGCCGCAAACGCTTTGGGTCGTCGGCCTTGCCTATCTCTTCGGCGCGCTTCTGGCGATCCCGATCGGCGTCATTTCCGCCTACAAACAATATTCAATCTTCGATCAGATCGGCACCTTCGTCTCGATGGTGGGTTATTCGGTTCCCACCTTCTTCACCGGCGTGCTGCTGGTCGTCATCTTCAGCTCGTATCTGCAATGGTTCCCTTCCGTCTACGACACCAATCTGCAGGTGACTGACTGGGGAAGCCTCGTGGCACAGATCAAACAGATGTTCATGCCGGTTCTGGTGCTGACCCTTTACAACGTCTCGCAGATCAGCCGTTTCGTGCGCGCCTCCATGCTGGACAATCTCCATCAGGACTATGTACGCACCGCGCGTGCCAAGGGCGTGAAGGAAAAATCCGTTCTGCTCGTTCACGTCCTGCGCAACAGCCTTATACCCGTCGTCACCGTCATCGCACTCGGCGTGCCGACGATCTTTTCCGGCGCCATCATTACCGAACAGATTTTCCGTGTGAACGGGCTTGGCCAATTGCTGATCACCGCCGTTCAGGGTGCGGATATTCCGCTGGTGCAGACGCTGACCTTCATTTTCGCGGTGCTTATCGTGCTCTTCAACCTGATTGCCGACGTGCTTTACGGCATTCTCGACCCGAGGATCCGCTATGACTGACGCCACCCTCGCAGCACCAGCCGTTGCCGCCACGCCTGTGCAATCGGCACTTGCCGATATCTGGAAACAGTTCCGGGTCCACAAGGGCGGCGTGGCAGGCCTGTTCGTTTTCATCTTTATTTTGCTTGCGGTCTATGTCGGGCCCTATATCCACACTGTCGCGCCCAATGCCATCAATGTGAAGGAACGCAACCAGTGGCCGTCGCTGGCGCATCCCTTCGGCACCGACAATCTGGGCAAGGACATGCTGGCGCAGGTGCTGGCGGGCGGGCGCATCTCGCTTGCCGTCGGCATCACCGCCATGCTGCTGGCGCTGTTTCTCGGCACGCTGGTGGGGGTGCTGTCAGGCTATTTCCGAAGGCTTGACGGGCCGCTGATGCGGCTGACGGACCTGTTCCTGGCCCTGCCGCTGCTGCCGCTGCTGCTCGTCATTCTCATGCTGTTCCGTGATACGCTGCGTGCCGCCTTCGGGCCGGAAACCGGTATCTTCATCCTCATCGTCTTCGTGATCGGGGTAACCAGCTGGATGCATACCGCACGCATCGTGCGCGGCGACGTGCTGACGATCAAAAGCCAGGAGTTTATCATGGCGGCGAAATCGAGCGGCATGCGCGAATACCGCATTATCCTGCGCCATATCCTGCCGAATGTGTTGAGTTCGATCATGGTCTCAGCCACGCTCGGCATCGCCTCGGCCATCATCACGGAATCGGCGCTGTCCTTCCTCGGCCTCGGTTTTCCGTCCGACTTTCCGACCTGGGGACGACTGTTGTTCGATGGCGCCAACTTCCTGCAGCTGACGCCCTCGCGCGTGCTGTGGCCTGGACTGGCAATCTCGCTGACGGTTCTGAGCGTCAACTATATCGGCGATGCCGTGCGCGATGCGCTTGATCCAAGGGCGCTTAAGAGCTGAGGCGAAGGGCGCGGTGGCTGCGCCCTTCCCTTTACCTCAGTGATAATTCATCTTTTCCGCGTCGAGAATGCTGTCTGCATCCAGCGCAGCAATCGGAATGTCGCTGCGCGCCGGAATATCGCCGGAAAGCTGCAAGGCCAGATAACGCCCGCAGCAGACTCGTAGAAACGAGGTGAAATTGCCGAGATCATGCCCGGCATCGATCGATTCATTATAAAGCTTGGCAATGAGCTGCGCGCTGTTCATGCCATCGCGGCGTGAAATCTCGTCCAGAGTCGTCCAGAAGAAGTTTTCAAGTCTGACACTGGTGACCATGCCATCGATCCGCAAAGACCGGGTATGGCTTTCCCAAAGCGTCGGGTCTGCCTTGATGAAAAGCTTGCACATTGTGTCCTCCCTCAGCAAGCTGCAGAAGATAGACGGGAAACGGGACCGGCAAAAGCCCCATTCCGCCGGCCTTATCTGCCGAGCACCGCCATGAATTGCGAAAGCCATGCCGGATGCGCCGGCCATGCGGGCGCCGTCACCAGCTTGCCGTCGGTAACCGCCACATCGATGGCGATATCGGCATAGGTACCGCCCGCCAGTTCCACCTCGGGGCGGCAGGCCGGATAGGCCGAGCAGGTGCGGCCCTTGAGGACACCCGCAGCCGCCAGCAATTGGGCACCGTGGCAGACGGCCGCGACCGGCTTGTCAGCCTCGAAGAAATGCTTCACGGCGGCAAGCACATCCGCATTCAGCCGCAGATATTCCGGCGCGCGACCACCCGGAATGACCAGCGCGTCGTAATCCGCCACCTTGATATCGGCAAAAGTTGCGTTGAGCGCGAAATTATGGCCGCGTTTTTCTGAATAGGTCTGGTCGCCCTCGAAATCATGGATCGCGGTCGCGATCGTCTGGCCAGCCTTCTTGCCGGGGCAGACAGCATGCACCGTGTGACCAACCGCAAGCAGCGTCTGGAACGGCACCATGGTCTCGTAGTCCTCGGCGAAATCGCCGGTGATCATCAAAATCTTCTTCGGCATGCTTGCTCCTCCCATTTCGAATGCCCGGGGCACCGTAACAGGAGGGGTGGAGAAGCGGGTATTATGGCTATACTACAGGGCCGATAAAGACGGGATCAGCGCGCTTTGGGTGGCTCCGGCCAGCGCCGAACACCGCCGCCCCAATCCTCGAAGGCCCTGGAAAGCTTGAGAACGAGCAGATCCGCGTAACGCGGGCCGACGATCTGCAAGCCGATGGGCATCCCGGATTTCGAGAAACCGCAATTGATCGAGGATGCCGGCTGTTCCGACATGTTCCAAGGGACGGTGAAGGCGATATGTTCGAAGGGTCGCTCGGGGTCGTTGGTGGGCGAGGCCCAGTCGGCCGGATAGGAGACGATGGGATTGACGGGTGAAATCACCACATCAACCGACTGCATCAACCGCCCGCAGGCTTTGCGCATTTCCATGGTCTGGTTGAAACCGAAAACGGCACGCGCGCCGGAAACATTCGCGCCCTTCTGCGCCCATTCGTGAATATAGGGAAGGATCGCCGCGCGGCGTTCGTCACTCAGCGCCGCCATATCGCCCCAGAATTTCGCCCGCCAGAAATCATCCAGCCCATCCAGCATGTCCCGAGACAGCACCGGCTCGACCGGGACCACGATGGCACCTGCATCTTCGAACAGCTTTGCGGACGCCACAACAGCATCCCGCACCTCATCGTCCAGGGCCAAGCCGCAGCCGGCATCCAGCATCAGGCCGATCCTCAGGCCCTTCACGTCGATATCGAGGTCCATCCAGTTGATATTGTTGGGCGGAAGCGCGGTGCCGTCGCGCCAGTCCGGGCGGGAAAGCGTGGCCATGGCATAGGCGGCGTCGACGACGGTGCGGGTCATCGGTCCGGCGCAGCGGCCGGTATAATAGGGATCGACGGGTATGCGGCCCTGGCTGGGCTTGAAGCCGAACAGCCCCGTCCACCCCGCCGGTAGCCGCACCGAGCCGCCAATATCCGTGCCGATATGCAGGGTGCCGTAACCCGCAGCACCGGCAGAAGCCGCACCGGCACTGGAGCCGCCGGGGTTCTGTGTCGGGTCCCACGGGTTGCGGCTGAGCTTGTGAAAACTGGAAAGGCCCGATGACAACATGCCGTAATCCGGGCAGGTGGTTTTGGCGTAAATGATGGCGCCGTCCTCGCGGCAGCGGGCCGCAACCGGCGCGTCTTCCAGGGCCGGCACCAGTTCCACCGCTTTGGTGCCAAGCGGAACCGGCTGGCCTTTAGTGGCGATCAATTCCTTCAGCGACACCGGAATCCCATCGAGGGCCCCGAACGTTTCACCTTTTTGCCAGCGCGTCGTCGAGGCCAGCGCCTGCTTGCGGGCATCCTCGGGATCATAGGCGTAAAGCGCGTTCACCGTGGGCTCGAATGCGTCGATACGGGCCTCTACCGCCTGCCAATATTCCGATGGCGACAGCTTCTTTTGCCCGTAAAGCGCCAGGATTTCGAGCGTGTTGAGGTGTATGAGATCGGTCATAAGCTTCGTCTCGTCAGAAAACAGATAATATGGGCGATATCGGCTTAAAGCGGTCAGCTGGTATCGCGTGGGTCCAGCAGGTCGCGCAGGCCATCGCCAAGCAGATTGAGGCCGAAGACCGCGAGCGCAATGGCAAGGCCGGGCATGATGGCAAGCCAGGGTGCAGCACCTAGATAGGTCTGCGCATCGGCCAGCATCCGCCCCCAGGTGGCAGCCGGCGGCGGCATGCCGAGACCGAGGAATGAGAGTCCCGCTTCGGTAAGGATGGCAAGGCCGAGCTGGATGGTCACCTGCACGATGATCTGGTTGGAAATATTCGGCACGATATGAAACAGCGTGATCTTGGCGCGGTTCTGGCCGATGCTGGTGGCGGCGGTGACATATTCCCGCGACCATATCTGCAAGGCCGCACCCAGCGTCAGCCGCGCAAAGACCGGCACCATGAAGGTGGCAATGGCGATGATGGCGGTGAACCGCCCCGTACCGATGAACGCGCCGAGCATCATGGCCGACAAAATCGGCGGTACGGCGAAGATGATATCGCAGGCGCGCATCACCAGGGTTTCGGTGAAACCGCGCAGTGCCGCGACCGATACGCCAAGCGCCGTGCCAATGAGCGCGCCGATGGCAACGGCGGCGATGGAGGTGGAGAGCGAATTCCATGCCCCCGCCATCAGCATGGACAGCACATCGCGGCCAAAATGGTCGGTGCCAAGCCCGCCATAGGCAAAGGGCGATTTCAGCTTCTGGGCAATCTGTATCTTCGTCGGAGAAACCGGCGTCCAGACCAGCGAAAGCAGGGCAACCGCGACAAGAAAGAGAGTGACAGCGATGCCAAGGACGAAAGCGGGGCGGCGGCGGATCAGTCGCATCATCGTGCACCTGCCCGCAGTCTTGGATCGATAAAGAGATAGGCGATATCGACCAGAAAATTCATGACGATGACAAGCGCCGAGAAGAACAGCACGACGGACTGCATGACGACGATATCCCGCTGGGTCAACGCCTGATAGGCAAGCCGCCCGAGGCCCGGCAGGTTGAAGACATTCTCCACCAGCACTGCCCCGGCAATCAGGAAGGTGAATTGCAGGCCGATCATGGTGACAACGGGGATCATGGCGTTCGGCACCGCATGTCGCCACAGCGCTACCCGCTCGCTCAGCCCCTTGGCGCGGGCGGTGCGCACGAAATCCTCGTTCATTACCTCAAGTACTGCCGAGCGGCAGACGCGGGTGAGGACGCCTGCCTGCGACAGCGCAAGCGCGATGGCTGGAAGCACAAGCGCGATAAATCCGGCAGAAAAACTCGGACGCCAGCCGGGAAAACCGCCTGATGGCATCCAGCCGAGCGTGGTGGAAAAGACGATGATGAGCAGCAGCCCGACCCAGAAACCGGGAACGGCAATGCCGACATGGGAAAACAGCCCGGCTGCGAAATCCACCGGCCCGTTTCGGCTTCTCGCTGCCGCGACGCCGAGCGGAATGGCGATGGCGACCGACAGGCAGACCGCGAGCAGCGCAAGCGGCAGGGTGACGGCAAGCCGCTCGACAATAAGCCCCGCTACCGGCACGCCGTAGGTATAGGATTGTCCGAGATCACCCCGGAATACGCCTGCAAGCCAGTGGATGTAACGCAATGGCAAGGGCTGATCGAGACCCATCTGCTTTTGCAGCGCGAGAAGCGTATCCGGGCTCGCCGACGTGCCGAGCATGATGGCCGCCGGATCACCCGGCAACAGCCCCATGATGATGTAGATGATGAGCGACACCGCAAACAACGTGACGATGAGGCTTGCAAGGCGCCGGACGAGAACGGCTAACATCTGGCATTCTTTCCTTGCGTTGTTTCGTTTCGGGATGTGGCGGATGGATTTATTGTCATCCCCGCACACTCTTCCCTCACCCCTGTGCTTGTCACAGGGATCCAGCCGAAGCGTGCCTGCACGGCGGAAAGATTCCTTTCAGCCCAACGACTTGGGCTGGCTGGATTTCTGTGACAGGCACAGGAATGAGGTGGTGGGTAGGAATGCGCCTCACCGTTCACAACAAACGTCACTCTTCCCAATGCACATCCGTCAGCACATTGGACGGAATGGGTTCGTTTTCCCACAACCCCTTCAACTTCTTGTCCCAGACGCCGAGTTTCGGCATCACGAACAAGAACAGCGCCGGCACATCTTCGGCGAGGATTTTCTGGGCTTCGCCGTACAGCTTTTCCTGCTCGGCCGCATCCGCCGTTTTTTCAACATTGGCGATGACCTCGTTGAAGGCAGGGTTCTTATAGTTGAAATAATAGGGATCACGGGAGTAGATATCGATATCCATCGGCTCAGCGTGGGCGACGATGGTCATGTCGTAATCCGCGCCCTTCAAAACATCCGCCACCCATTTTGCCGGAAATTCCGTGGTCTCGATGGTCATGGTGACACCGATTTCGGCCAACATCGCCTGGAGGATTTGCGAGGTCCGCTGGGCATAGGCCATTTGCGGGGCCTTGATCGTGAAGCTGAAACCGTCGGGGTAACCCGCTTCGGCAAGAAGCGCCTTTGCCTTGTCTATATCGTAAGAATGAACACCGGTCGTATCGATGTAACCGCGATCGTTCGGCGTGTAGTGGCTGCCGATGGCCGTGCCGTAACCCGACCATGCGCCTTCAATCACCGTGCCGCGGTCCACCGCCATCATCAGCGCCTGGCGCACGCGCTTGTCGTTGAAGGGTTTGCGGGCATTGTTCATGCCAGCCACGACCTTGAGTTCCGTATTGCCGACGAAGGTACCGAGACGCGCATCGCCGTCGAAGGACGTCATCAGTTCCGGCGCGCCGAATTCCGGGAAGGCATCGATATCGCCGGATTTCAGTGCCGCTGCCTGCGCCTGCGGATCGGAAACGAAGCGGAAGGTGGCCTTTTCAAGCTTCACCGCCACCGCCTTGTCCCAATAGGCCGCGTTCTTCTCCAATTCCACCTTGTCGCCCTTGGCCCAGTTCACGAACTTGAACGGGCCGGTGCCGATGGGCGTGGTACGGTTATTGTCAGCGCTCTTCGGCGCAACCATGACGGAGGCCGGCCAGCCGAGCCAGTAGATCAGGCTGCCCGCCGGCTGCTTCAGCTTCAGTACCAGCGTCGCGGCATCCGGCGTTTCTATGCTCTCGATGGCGGTGAAGAAGCGTTTTTGTGGGTTTACCGACGTTTCACCGCGCGCCCGGTCGAGCGAAAATTTCGCAACAGAGGAATCGAAGGCCTCGCCGTCGTGGAAGGTAACACCCTGGCGCAGCTTGAACGTATAGGTCTTGCCATCGGCTGAAATTTCCCAGCTTTCGGCAAGCTGCGGTTTCACCTTGCCGTCATGGTCGATGGTGACGAGACCTTCGAATATGTTCTGCCAGCTGACCTGACCGATGGCGACGGGTGCCGCAATTGTCGGGTCGAGACCAGTCGGCTCCACTGTCATGCCCAGCGTCAAGGCGGTCTTCGGCGCGGCCGCGGCGTCCGTCATAGAAAGCGGCATCCAGAGCGCCGTCCCCAGTGCAAGCGCAAGCGCGGCGCGCCGCGTAACTTTCAGCGGCTGCGAAAAATAAGTGCGTGGCATCATTGTCCCCTGTCTGGCGGCCGAGGCATTTTTGCCTTTCGAAGACCACCCGTTGCAAAAAGAGTGTCATGTTGCAGGCGCACACACAATCGTGATTTTTGTGTGCTCCGTGTAGCTGAAATGGCTACACGGAAATACGGATGGAAATCAACCGGGATGGACAATTCTCCAGGCTGACGAATTCCCCTACCCCGCTGTCGCCTCGCGCATGAAACGCTCGATGAAATCGGCAAGCTTAGAGGCGGCGAAGGATAGTTGACGGTCGGGCGCCACGCAGAGATCGATCTGGGTGTGGATGCCCTTCTTGCCGGAAAGCGGAACAGCAACCATCTGGCCGCTGCGAATTTCACGCGCCACCGACAAGGCCGGCAACAGCGTGGCCGCGGCATGGCCCAGAACCAGTTCCTTCAGCATTTCCAGCGAACTGGTGATAAAGACGGGATCAAGCTCGATACCGGCATCGGCAAACAGTGTATCGAAGGCCTGACGCGCCGCGAAACTCTTGTCCGGCAGGGCAAGCGGCAGGCCGGCCAGTTCTTTCAGCGAGACTTCCGCCTGCGCGGCAAGCGCATGGCCGGTCGGAAAGATAGCATCGTAACTGATACGGGTGCGCGAGCGCACTTTCACGCCGGAGACCTTGGGCGCAAAAAGGCTGACGACCAGATCCGCTTCGGCTGCACCCAGTGCTTCCATCGCCTGGCGCGCGCTGGTGATGTGCACCTCGAAGCGCAACTGCGGATATTTGAGGCTGAACTGCGCCAGCACCGGCGCCAGAAGGTTCGCAACCGTCGCGCCATTGGCATAAACGGTGACCCGGCCGCGCTGAAGCCCCTTCAGGTCATCGATCAGCTGGTGCACATGGTCGAGTTCGCGCAGCGTCTTGCCGGCGCGGGCAGCCAGCAATTCCCCCGCCGCCGTCAGCTTCACGCCCCGGCTGGAACGCTCCACCAAAGGCGAGCCAAAATAATATTCGAGGTTCTCGATCTGGCGGCTGACTGCCGTCGGCGCGACATTCAGATTTTCGGCAGCGGCGCGCATGGAATTGGTGCGGACAAGTTCGTCGAAATACATCAATGCGCGCAATTGCATGGTCGGGATACCCTGTTTTGGCCGACACTGTCCGTCATGCCGGGCTTGACCCGACTATAGCGGCAGCTCAAGCGCGCTTGAAGCCCTCGCTCGCCACCAGCAGCTGCCTGGTATAATCCGCAGTAAACTCGCGGCTTTCCAGCGCTTCCGCCTCCAGCATTTCCACCACCTTGCCGCTTTTCATTACCGCAAGGCGATCGCACATGTGGCTGATGACGCCGAGATCGTGGCTGACCATAACGAAGGTGAGGTTGCGGTCCTTGCGGGCCTGTTCCAGCAGATTGAGGATTTCCGCCTGAATGGACGCGTCGAGCGCCGAGGTCGGCTCATCCAGTAGCAGAATCTTCGGCTCGACGATCAGCGCGCGGGCAATGGCAATACGCTGCCGCTGACCGCCGGAAAGCTGGTGCGAATAGCGGAAGCGGAAACCGGTGCCGAGACCCACCTCATCAAGCGCACGCGCGATGCGTTGCTCGCGATTGTCGAGACCGTGGATGACGAGTGGTTCTAGCAGCAGCGCATCCACTGTCTGGCGAGGGTGCAGGGAACCGTAAGGGTCCTGAAACACCATCTGCACATCGCTATAAAAGCTCTTGTCGCGGTGCTTGCCCGAATAAGAGCGACCGGCCACCATCAACGAGCCTTCGTCGAAATGGTTGAGGCCGGCAATTGCCCGAAGCAGCGTCGACTTGCCGGAACCGGACTCGCCGACGATACCGAAGGACTCACCCTCGGCCACATCGATGCTGACGCTGTCGAGCGCGATATATCCGTCGAAATCGACCACCATGTCTTTGATAGAAAGAACCGTGCTCATGCGCGCCACTCCGCCTTGCGTTCCAGAACCGGCAGCGGATGCCGGTGGCCGCCAATTTCCGGCAGGCAGTTCAAAAGACCCTGCGTATAGGGATGCTTCGCCTCTTTAAGATTGGCAGAAGAGAGCTCCTCAACGACCTTGCCCGCATACATGACCAGAACGCGGTCGCAGAAAGACGACACCAGCCGCAGATCGTGGCTGACGAAAATCAGCCCCATGCCGCGGTCGCGAACCAGCTTGTCGAGAATATCGAGCACTTCGAGCTGGACCGTCACGTCGAGCGCGGAAGTCGGCTCATCGGCGATCAGAAGTTCCGGGCCGCAGACCAGCATCATGGCAATCATGACGCGTTGGCCCATTCCGCCGGAAACCTCGTGCGGGTAAAGATCGAACACGCGCTCGGGATCGCGGATCTGCACCGCCTCCAGCATGGCGAGCGTGCGTTGGCGCGCCTCGCCGGAACCGATGCTTTCATGGGTACGCAGCGTTTCCATGATCTGGCGGCCGATGGGCATGACCGGGTTCAACGAATATTTCGGGTCCTGCAGGATCATGGCCAGGCGCTTGCCGCGCATGAGCCGCCGTTCCTTTGCCGAAGCACTGAGAAGATCGACATCGCCGAAGCGCAACACATCGGCCTCGATGCGAGCGCTTTTCGGCGTCAGGCCCATGATGGCGCGGCCGGTCTGCGATTTGCCGGAGCCGGACTCGCCGACGATGCCTAGGCGTTCGCGTCCTAGCGTGAACGAGACGCCACGCACCGCCTCCACCAGCCCGGTGCGGGTGGGAAAGGAAACGCGCAGGTTCTCGACGGTCAGAAGCGGCGCGCTCATTGGTTCGCCTCCTTGGGGTCCAGCGCATCGCGCAGGCCATCGCCCAGAAGGTTGAAACCGAGGCTGACGATCAGGATCGCAATGCCCGGCATGGCGGCAACCCACCATTGGTCGAGAATGAAACGGCGTCCGGAAGCAATCATCGCGCCCCACTCCGGCAGCGGCGGCTGTGCACCGAGGCCAAGGAAGCCGAGACCGGCTGCTGTGAGGATGATGCCCGCCATATCGAGCGTGACACGCACGATGAGCGACGACATGCAAAGTGGCATGACGTGTTTCAGAACGATGCGAAACGGCGACGCGCCCATGAGCTTGACCGCCGCGATGAAATCGGAATTGCGGAAGGTCATGGTTTCGGCGCGCGCGATGCGCGCATAGGGCGGCCATGAGGTGACCGCGATGGCGAGCACCGCGTTTTCAATGCCCGGCCCAAGTGCGGCCACCAGCGCAAGCGCCAGAACCAGCTTCGGAAAGGCCAGAAAAATATCGGTGATGCGCATCAGAACGGCATCCACCCAGCCGCCGGCATAACCCGAGACGGTGCCGACGATGAGTCCGATGGGTGCGGCGATGATGGCCACCAGCAGCACGACGAACAGGGTCAGCCGCGAACCGTGGATGAGGCGCGAGAGAATATCACGCCCCTGATCGTCAGTGCCGAGCAGGTAACCTTCTGTCCCCGGAGGCAGAAGTCGGGCATTGCGCAGATCGCCCTGCACCGGATCGTGTGGTGCAAGCACATTGGCGAACAGTGCGACAAGCAGCAGCGCAATGATGATGCCGAGGCCAAGCAGCGCCAGCCGGTTTTCCGAAAAGCGCCGCCAGATGACATAGGCACGGCCTAGCCGTGCCTGCCTGCGCGAGGCAGGCCGGTCGGAGAGCAGCCATTCGCGGCTGTAGGGTTTGAGTGTATCGGTCGAAATCGTCATCGGCTGCGCGTCCTTGGGTCGAGCGTCCGGTAAAGCAGATCGGAGAAGAGATTGATGCCGACGAAGATGGCGCCGATCACGATCGTGCCGCCAAGAACGGCATTCATATCCGCATTCTGCAGGGAATTGGTGATGTAGAGGCCGAGCCCCGGCCACGCGAAGATGGTTTCGGTCAGCACCGAACCTTCCAGCAGACCGGCGTAAGATAGCGCAATCACGGTCACCAGCGGCACGGCGGCGTTGCGCAGCGCGTGAAACCAGATGATGCGCGTTTCCGAAAGCCCCTTGGCGCGCGCCGCAACGATATATTCCTGGGCGAGCTCATTCAGCATGAACGAACGCGTCATGCGGCTGATATAGGCCAGCGAAAAATAGCCGAGCAGCGAGGCGGGCAGGATGATGTGGCGGAACAGATCCCACAATACGTCCCATTGCCGTTGCCAGATCGCGTCGATCAGGAAGAAACCCGTGACCGGCGTAAAGGTGAATTCGTAGACGATATCCATCCGGCCGGGATAGGCGACCCATTGCAACCGGGCGTAAAACACCAGGAGCGCCAGGAGGCCAAGCCAGAAAATCGGCACGGAATAGCCGATAAGGCCGATGACGCGCACGACCTGGTCGGCAAAGCTGCCGCGCTTGACCGCGGCAAGCACGCCGAGCGGAATGCCAAAAACGGCGCCGATGATGGTGCCGAGCGTGGCAAGCTCTATGGTTGCCGGGAAAACCCGCTTGATATCCTCCATCACCGGGTTGGTGGTGAGGACTGAGATGCCGAAATCACCCGACAGCGCCTGTTTCAGATAGATGAAGAACTGCTGCCAGAGCGGCAGGTTGAGGCCGAGCTGCTCACGCACGCGCTCGACCACATGCGCAGGCGCGCGGTCGCCGACAATTGCTAGCGCGGGATCGATCGGCACAACGCGGCCAATGAAAAATGTGACCGCCATCAACCCCAGAAAGGTGGTGATGACGGTGACGGCGAAGCCGAGAATGGCCTTCGCGCGGGCGTTGGCACGGCGTTTGCCCTGCCTCGCCCGGCTGTTTGCTTCAACGATGCTCAATAGACCGATCCTTCCGGATCATTCCTTGGAGATCGTATAGACATAGTTGGTGTCGAAGCTCGGGCCGAGCTTCAGGCCCTTGAGCTTCGCGGAGTATCCCGCCACTTCCGTCTGCTGGAAGATGATGACGAACGGGCCTTTTTCGAGAACTTCCTTCTGGAGGTTCTGATAGATGGCGGCGCGCTTGGCATTATCCTTTTCCAGAAGTGCCGACTGCGTTTCCTTCGTCAACTCCGGAACGTCCCAGGCGTTACGCCAGGCAAGCGTCTTGTTCTTGCCTTCTTCGGAGTTGTCGTAGTTGATCGTGAAGGTCTCGGCATTCGAGTTCGGGTCGAAATAGTCCGAACCCCACTGGCCGATGTAGATATCGTGCGTGCGGGCGCGATACTTGGTAAGCGTCTGCTTGCCGTCGCCGGGAATGATTTCCAGCTTGATGCCAGCCTGCGCCAGCGTCTGCTGTACGCTTTCGGCAATGCCGGTCACCGGCTGCGTGTTGCGCACATCCATGGTCACGGTGAAGCCGTCCTTCAGACCAGCCTTCGCCAGCAGTTCCTTGGCCTTGGCGACGTCGAGCTTGTATGGGTTCTCGTCAAGCGCGCCGAGCTGGCCCTTTGGCAGGAAGGTCTGGTGGATTTCGCCGATGCCCTTGATGATCGTCGCGCCGATCGCGTCGTAGTCGACGAGATATTTAAAGGCCTCGACGACCTCAGGCTTCTTCAGGTTCTCGTTCTTCTGGTTGAGGCTGAAGTAATAAACGGTGCCCTTGGGCGCGGAGGTGACGGCAAGGCCTTCCTTCTTGGAAACGGCTTCCATATCACCCGGCTCGAGGTTGCGGGCAACGTCGATATCACCGTTTTCAAGCGCCAGGCGCTGGCCGGAGCTTTCCTTCATGTGACGATAGACCACGCGCTTCAACTTCGGCTTCTCACCGTAATAGTTGGGGTTGGCCTCCAGAATGACGGCTTCGTTGGCCTTCCAGCCAAGGATCTTGTAGGGGCCGGAACCGGCATAACCTGTTTTCAGGAACGCATTGCCGAAATCGGTGTCGTATTTGTAATCGGCGCTCGGCGTGACGGGCTTGGCCTTTTCGGTTACCAGCTTCTTGTCGACAACTGCGGCAACGGTCGCGGTCAGAACGTTCAGCACGAAGCTTGGTGCGTAGGGCTTGTCGACCGTCAGTACGAAGGTGTTGGCATCCGTCGCTTTCGCCTTCTCAGTGACGTTGTCGCCCTTGAGACCGAACTGCGTCAGAAGGAATGCTGGCGACTTGTCGAGCTTGATGGCACGTTCAAAGGAAAAGGCAACATCATCTGCCGTCACCGGATTGCCGGAGGCGAATTTCAGGCCGGTCTTCAGCTTGAAGGTATAGGTGAGACCGTCTTCAGAGGTCGTCCAGCTCTCGGCCAGATCGCCGATCACCTTGGAGGTGTCGTTGAGATCGATGGAAACCAGCTTGCTGTAGGTGTTGCCAGTAACTTCAGCTGCCGACAGCTCGAATGCCTCACCCGGATCGAGCGTGATGATGTCGTCGATGGCGAAACCTTCAACCAGCGTATCGGCCGGCGTGGCGGCAAAAGCGTGCGGCGCAGACAGCATCATCAGCGACAGAGCAGCGCTGGTGCTGAGGATACGCATGGACTTGTTGAGCGATTTGATCATAGGATCTCCCCTTTTGTTATGAGATTGATTTAGTTCGCTTTTATTTGCCTTCAGGCCGGCTCGTGCCAGGCCTGGGATAGGACGCGCAGCCAGTTTTCCCGGCATATTTTAGCAAGTTCTCCATCACCGTAGCCCGCCGATTTCAGCGCCGCAACCAGATTGTGGTTGCCGCTGGCATCGGCAACGCCAACGGGTACCGTCGCGCCGTCGAAATCCGATCCGAGCGCCACGCAATCGACGCCCATACGCTCCACCATGTAGTCGATGTGGCGCACCATGTCGGAAAGCGGCGTGTCGGCAATGTCGCGCGCATCCGCCCGCAACATGGTGACCGCGTAGTTGAGGCCCACCAGACCGCCGCTCTCCTTGATGGCATCCATCTGCCGGTCAGTAAGATTGCGGGCGACGGGGGTGAGCGCATGTGCGTTGGAATGGCTGGCGATCAAAGGCTGGTTCGTGGTCTTCGCCACATCCCAGAAGCCCTTTTCGGTGATGTGGGCGAGATCGATGAGAATGCCGAGCCGGTTGCACTCCTTGACCAGCGCAAAACCGGCATCGGTAAGGCCGGGCGCGGTATCGGGCGACATTGGATAGGAGAAGGGAACGCCGTGACCGAAAATATTGTGCCGGCTCCAGACCGGACCGAGCGAGCGCAGGCCGGCGGCATAAAAAACCTCAAGCGCATCGAGATCGGCACCGATCGCCTCACAGCCTTCCATGTGCAGCACGGCCGCGAAAATATCCTCGGCAAAGGCCTTGCGGATATCGGCCGTCGAGCGGCAAAGGCGCCAGGCGCCGGCACGGTCAAGCCTGAGCGCGATCGCAGCCTTTTCCATCGCAATATCGAGCGAGGGCTGGCGTTCGAGCGGCGCCGCAAGCGGTGTATCGTAATGACCCTGCGCGTCCGGCTCCTGCAGGACCAGATCGCCGGAAGGAATGTAGATGGCGCAGATGCCGCCGCCGAGACCGCCTGCACGTGCACGCGGACCGTCGATATGGCCTTCGCGGGTGCCGTTCTTGAATTCAGCCACCGGATCGCCACCGGCCTTGCTGTTGCGCCACAACCGAAGCAGCACATCATTATGACCGTCGAACACTGCATGCATGTCAAGAAATTCCAGTAAGCGGCAAAACCAAAGGGGGCGGGCAGACGCCGGAATAACACCGCGCGAGAGCAAAACGGCGCATTTTTCGCCGACTGCTATAGTCTGTCAGAAACGATCTTAGGACGATCTCTCACGGCTCCGCAAGACGCAAATTAGGCAACGATGAAATTATCACCACTTGCCTTTTGCCGGGAATTGCGCAACGTCAAGCCTGCCAGCCGCCTTCGGCTTTTTTCAGCAGCGGCGTCGCGAAAACACCCCTCACCCGCTCCGGCCATTCCGGCCCGAAAGCAGCGATTTTTTGCACCCAGCGATCCGATTGCAGCATGGCAGCGCCGATTGCCACCGGCTTGATGCCGGATGAGGCGAGAAGCGAAAGACCTGAAATGATTGAGCTGCCGCTGGAGATGACATCGTCCACCAGCGCCACCCGCCTGCCCTCGATGAGGGGCAACATGCGCGGATCGATGTAAAGCCGTTTTTCCTGCTTGGTGGTGATGGAGGACATCGGCACCGACAGTTCCTCCAGATACCAGAATTTGCGCGAAGTGCCGAGCGGCACATATCGCGAATGGCCGAGGTGACGGGCAACGGCTGCGGCAAGCGTCAGCCCCAGAGTCGGCAGGCCGATCACGACATCTGGCTTGAGGGGGCGAAGCTTTTCCGCCAGGTCGGCGGCCAGCACTTCCAGCACGTCAAAAGAGGCCTGATTGACGATGAGCGAGGCGAGCGCATGTTCGCCATCCGCCAAGGACCGGATCGGCAGGCAGATCTGCCGCCCGTCATCCAGCTCCGCCGGAAAGAAAGCCGAATGCGGGCCTGTCGTATCGAACGAACGGGGCGGAAGAACATCCTGCCAGAACTCATGCGGCGCGGCGGGGGATGATGCGGCGGGCGATGCGGATTGCGGCATCGGTTTTCCTTTCAGAAGCGGGACGGCAAAAGCGGAAGCGATTTTCATCCGCGCCATCCCCGTTCGGCATATCAGGCATTTCGACAACCGCAGGCATGCGGCGGGTTCATTTCATTGGGTTTTTCAGCTAGAAGGAAACAAAGCAACAGGCATTCGGACAAGCCCACCTATGGCGTGGGTTTTCCCCATATTCAAGGACAAGCTACCCATGAGACTGCTGGACCGCATCGGCGAGGACCTGCCATTCCTGACGGAGCTTCGCCACGATCTCCACGCCCATCCGGAACTGGGCTTTGAAGAGGAGAGAACCAGCGCCATCGTCGCCGATCTTCTCGAAAGGGCGGGAGTGAAGGTGCATCGCGGCCTTGGCGGTACCGGCGTGGTCGGCACGCTGCAGGTGGGCAACGGCACCCGCAGTATCGGTCTTCGCGCCGACATGGATGCGCTGGCCATGCCGGAAATTCCCGACCGGCCCTATAAATCGAAGTTCCCCGGCAAGATGCATGCCTGCGGCCATGACGGCCACACCGCCATGCTGCTGGGCGCTGCGCGTTATCTCGCCAGTACCCGCGATTTTTCCGGCACCGTCCATTTCATCTTCCAGCCGGCCGAAGAAGGCCGTGGCGGCGCGAAAAAAATGGTTGAGGACGGGCTTTTCGACCTGTTTCCCTGCGATGCAGTTTATGGCCTGCACAACATGCCGGGGCTTGGCATTGACGAAATGGCCGTGGTGGAAGGACCGCAGCTTGCCTCTTCCGATAGCTGGCGCGTCACCTTCAGGGGCATCGGCACCCACGGCGCCAAGCCGCATCTCGGCCGCGATCCGGTAACGGCGGCGGGCACCTTCCTCGCTTCGCTGCAAAGCATCGTCGGCCGCGTCGTCGATCCGCTGCAACCTGCCGTCGTCAGCGCCTGCTCGGTGCAGGCGGGTGACCCCAAGGCGCTCAACGTCATTCCCGATCTCGTCGAAATCGGCGGCACCGCACGCGCCTACGCGCCTGAGGTGCGCAGCCAGCTTGAAACGGAAATCGGCAGGCTCGCCAAGGGTACGGCGGCGATGTTCGGCATCGAGGCAAGCTATGAATTCATCCGCCGCATTCCGCCCGTCATCAACGATGCCGATGCGACGAAACGGGCGCTGCGAGCCGCCAAGACCGTCTTCGGCAACAAATCCCGCACCGCCTTCCCGCCCTCGACCGCCGGCGACGACTTCGCCTTTTTCGCGGGCGAAGCCCCCGGCTGCTACGTCTGGCTCGGCAACGGCCCCGCGGTGGATGGCGCGCTGCACCACAACACCTCCTACGACTTCAACGACGCGGCAATCGTTCCCGGCGTCGCTTTCTGGGCAACACTGGTGGAGCAGGAACTGGCGGCGGAGTAAGGCCGAAAGCCACTTTTTGCATTCCCAAATCTGAAAAGCCGGGCAGCGGCAGACGCGCTGCCCGGCTTTCTCGCTCAGATATTCCGGCGGTTCAACAAATATAGCGCCGTCAGGACAAGGCAGGCCATGATCGATGAATAGGCGATCACCGGCCATGCCGCATCACCCGGCAGAATGACGACAGCCAAGGTGCCCGCTATTCCCACAAACAGACTTTGAATGCAGAAATAGAAGGCGACGGCTGTTCCAGCCATGTGCCCGAACTCCTCCAGCGCGCCATTGGCGGTGACTGAAACCGTAAAAACGATTCCGACCGCCATGACCCACATCGGTACGATAAACGTCAAAAATGACGGAACCGCCCCGACTTCACCTGCAGTGAACAGAAACGCCCCCACGAACAACAGGGCCATGCCCCTCACGAGACTGCCCTGCACACCCCATCTGGCAACGAAAAACTTCGCAAAACGGGTGGTAACGATCATTGCGATTGCGACGGTTGCAAAAGCCAGGCTGAACTCCACCTCGGAGAGACCTGCCCTGCCGATCATGACGAGCGGAGCGGTGGAGAAGAATACGAAAAACGTTCCCATGGCAGTGCTGAACCCAAGCGTATAGGTCCAGAAGCGACCACTGCCCAACATGCGCAAAGGCGATAGGCGTGACATCGTTGCCGTCGCCGGTCGGGTTTCGCTCCAGTTCATCCCTGCGGCAACCGTCGCAATGAAAGCTGCCGCGCCCAGGGTGACGAAGATGGCACGCCAGCCGAATTCATTGGCGATGACCGCCCCGACAATCGGACCGAGTGCCGGGACGAATGCGAGAATGGAGCTGAACGTTCCGTATATCGTCGTTGCTTCCGGACGATCCGCATAGACGTCGCGAACGGTGGCGAAAGTGGCGACCAATGCCGCCGCCGCTCCAGCCGACTGAAGGAACCGGAAAACGATAAAGGCGCTCGCCGTTGTCACAGCTGCGAGGCAGAACGAGGCCACGACGAACAGCAGGGCACCGCCGATCAAGACGGGCCGGCGACCGATGCGGTCGGAGATGGGGCCAAACACGATTTGCCCAAGGCCGAGCATCACCATGTAAACGGTGAGCGTGAGTTGAACCACCACCGGTGTCGTGCCGAGGGCTTCCGGCATGATGGGGACGACCGGCAGGTAAATATCCATGGCCAGCGAGGCGAGAATATCAAAGGGAGCCATCAGCAGCATTGCTGCCAACAGCGATCTCCCCCAAACGGGAGTTGGAATAGACATTAGAATTGATCCGCTCAAATGAGGACATTTGGCGGCGTCTGCCCGAAGAAACAGGGATCGCTCGACAGAACGCCGCAACAACGAAATATCGTCGTTGCGGCTTACTTATCTGATGACTTCGAGGCACCCATGTTCAACATCCATATAGAGCGACAGGTAAACAGGGGTTGGATTTAGCAATATGCCGGCTTTTTGGCAACGCTCGACCCTGGTTTACCCCACCACCGCAAGCACCGGGCTTTCCATCACCCGTCCCGTCAACACATCGGCAATGCCCATATCTGTCTGGTGAGGACCGATGTTGCAGGCGAGCGTGGCGCCGAAGCAGGCTTTGAAGACCAGATAGGGTGGCTGCCAATCGACCACCTTGCCGACAGCGGCGCGCAATTCCTCGAAAGCCTGTGCTACGTCTTCAAGCGGCGCATCGGAAACGAGGCCTGAGAGCGGCAGGGGTAGAAGCGCGGTCACCTTACCCTCAGAGGCGACAGCCATGCCGCCGCCTGTCGCAATCACCGCATTGGCGGCCAGCGCCATGTCTTCGGCATTACCGCCGAAGACAGTGAGGTTGTGGCTGTCATGCGAGACGGTGGTGGCGAAGGCGCCGTTCCAGCGTCCCCAGCCGGTAAGGAAGCCGGTCCTGGTAACTGGCTCGGCCTTGCCGTGGCGGTGGGTGACGGAAATCATCGTGGCGCCTTCGGGGGGAACGACGAAACCATCCTTCACCTCGGCTTCCGCCTCGCCCCATTGCGTGAAGCGTGGGCGGTCGATGGTGGCAAGGCGCACCCTTGCGCCCTCGCAGGCAACCCGGAAATCATCGGCTGCGCGCAGCGGCAGCTTCATCGAGCCTTCGAGCGCCGCCGCATCGCAGGCTGGAATGTCGACGAGCATATGCCCGGCTTCCGCAACCGCCCTGCCACCGGCCAAGACATGACGGGGTGAAAAACCACTCAAATCCTCGAAAACGACGATATCGGCACGGCGACCGGCGGCGATGAGGCCGAGATCGGCACGGCCAAGCCTTTGCGCAGCATTCAGTGTTGCGGCGCGCAGCGCCCATTCCGGTTTCAGGCCATAACGGACAAGGCGGCGCACCACATCATCCAGCCCGCCGCCCCGCAACAGATCGTCCGGGAAAACATCGTCAGTGCAGAGCGTCAGCGTCTGCGGCAGGTGGCCGAGCGCATTCAGCGCCTCCACAAATTCCGGCAGCAGATGATCGTGCGAGCCGCGCAGCTCGATGGTCAACCCCGCCCGAAGCTTCGCCATCAGGTCTTCAGCCGAGACCAGCTCGTGATCGGAAGAAACACCGGCCACCATGAAGGCGTTGAGATCGGCGTCCTTCAGGCCGCGCGCATGGCCACAGATGAGCTTTTCCGAGACAAGACCGGCCTGTACGATGCCGCTCATCCGTGGATCGCGGTCGATGACGCCGCGCATGTTCATGATTTCCGCAACCCCGCCAATCTGCGGCCACGACAGGATATCAGCGAGAATTCCGGCATCGAAATCAGCGCCGCCGCGCTCCAGACCCGGTGCTGATGGCACTGAGGAGGGTGCAAGCAGAATGGCGCGCAGCGGCAGGTTTTCGATGGATTTCGCCGCCCAGAGAACCCCTTCGACACCATGGACATTGCCGAATTCATGCGGGTCCCAGACGATAGTGGTGACGCCGCGGGCAACGACTGCTGCCGCATAGGCAGCGGGCGTTATCATCGAGCTTTCGATGTGCATATGCGTGTCGATCAGGCCGGGCGAGACAAAGGCGCCCGACGCGTCGACGAGCTGCGCTGCATCGCTGCGGCTTGCCGGTTCGTGAACGCTGGCGATTAGCGGACCGACAATGCCGATATCAGCGGCGCGAAGCTCCCCCGTCACCACATCCACCAGCGTTCCGCCAGTAATGAGAACATCGAAAGCCGCATCGCCGCGCGCAGCGGCAACCGCGCGGGCGCGCAGCGCATCGTCGTTGAGATCGACCGGCTCGCGTATCGGGGATTGTGCACTCATCGGGCAGCCTCGCGGCGCAACGCCTCGAGAACCGCAGCCTTTGCCGCTTCGGCATTCACGGTGTCGGCGAAATGCGCGTTGAAGGCGGCAACCTTGTCGGCACGCGGCTCAACCACCGTTCGCCCGCGCGTTAGCGCCGCGTGAAGCTCGACATCGATCCGCGTGTGGCGCCAGCCAAGCAGCTCGGAGGTGAAGCCGACAGCGGCAACGGGATCGTAAAGCGCCATGGCCGGTCTGCCGCGTCTCGTGGCGATGCCGATGAAACCTTCCAGCAGGTCGGCAATCAGGCCGGCGTTTTTGCCGCCAGCATTTCGGATCGGCAGCACATCGGCTGGCGAGGCGGTGACCTTGCGGCAGGCGTCCAGATCGACCATGCGCAGCGGCAGGCCGTGGGAAAGCACGATGGCCAGCGCTTCCGGATCGGCAAAGGCGTTGAATTCGGCAGATGCGGTGTGGTTGCCGCTCGTCACGCCGCCACCCATCCAGGTCAGATCGGAAATTTTCGCGGCAAGATCGGGCAGGGCAAGGCAAAGGGCGGCGATATTGGTAAGCGGGCCGAGCGCGAGGATGCGCTTTTCGCCTGCCCCCTCAAGCCAGCCGCACAGCGCAGTGAAAGCGTCGCTTTGCGGCAGAGCGGGGGCATCCGGCAGGCTACGGCCGACGGTCGGAATGCCGCTGTCACCCAGAATGCATTGTGCGGTTTCGAGCGCGCCAAGGACGGGTTTGGCACGGCCCTGATGGAGCGGCATGGACCAGCCGAAGGCGGCGACCGCGCCTGCGGCGTTGCTGCAGACAACATCCAGCGTCGCATTGCCGAAGACCAGCGAAATGCCGTCTATGGCAAGGCCTGCCGATTGCACCACCATGATGGCGGCGATATCGTCAAAGCCCATATCAGTATCGATCCACACACCCATGATCAGCCAAACACCTTGAGGCTTGCCGCCTTTTCGACCGGAAGGTCGAAGGCGAGCGTATCACCGATCGTATGGGCGGTCAGCGCAGCATCGGTCTCCGCCTTGATGGGACCAAGCAGCGTATCCAGCAGGTACTCACGGGTATTTCCGGCAAAGGATGTGCCGCGCACGGTTCCCTGGAAAGGACCTGAACCAAGGGTGACCATGCGCGGCCGCCAGGCCAGTCCAGATGCTGAAGGGACTGGTCCGGTAAGCGGTGTTATGCCGTTTTCGGTTTTCAACGCGCCGCCTTCCAGCGCGAAGATGTTTTCAAAGCCGACGAAATCCGCCACGAAGGCGGAAACCGGCGCATTGTAGATCTCTTCCGGTGTACCGATCTGCTCAATCTTGCCGCCCTTCATGACGACAATACGGTCGGCCAATGCGAGCGCCTCGATCTGGTCATGGGTGACGAAGATCATCGTCACACCGGTTTCCTTCTGCACGCGCTGCAATTCGGTGCGCATTTCAAGCCTGAGGCGCGCATCAAGGTTGGAGAGCGGCTCGTCGAGCAGCAGCACCTTCGGCTCCATGACCATGGAGCGCGCCAGCGCCACGCGCTGCTGCTGGCCGCCGGAAAGCTCGGCCGGCTTGCGCGATGCGAAGTTCGACAATCCCACGGACTTCAGGCCGGAGGCGACCTTGTCATCAAGCGCCTTGCCGTTCATGCCCTTGAGTTTCAGGCCGAAGGCGACGTTTTCGTAAACCGTCAGGTGCGGAAACAGCGCATAGGACTGAAACACCAGCCCCACGGCGCGCTTGTTGGCGGCGACGCGGGTGATATCGGCGCCGTCGAGATCGATGCGCCCGCCCGCCACCGGCATCAGCCCGGCAATGGCGCGCATCGTGGTGGTCTTGCCACAGCCGGAAGGACCGAGCAGCGCGAGAAGTTCACCCTTGCGGATATCGAGGTCGAGATCCTTGACGGCGATGCTGTTGCCGTAGGCGAGCGAGACTTTTTGGAGCGAAAGGTAATTTGCGTCAGACATAACGGGAGAACCCCAGAAAACGTTCGGCCAGGAAGACGATGCCGATGGAAAGGAAGGCGAGCAGCGATGAGAGTGCGGCGACAGACGGATCGAAAACGATCTCCATGTAGCCTAGCATGTCGATGGGCAGCGTGCGCACGCCCGGACCCGACAGGAACAGCGACACGGGCACCTGATTGAAACTCGTCACGAAACCGAGGATGAAGGCCGACAGGATACCACCGCGAATATTGGGCAGCACCACACGGAAAAATGCGCCAAACCGCGACGAGCCGAGCAGCACCGCCGCCGCCTCGATATCCGAACGCAGATTGTTGAGGCTGGCCGAAACCACCCGTACCGCATAGGGCAGGATGAGCGCCGTGTGCGCGAGAAACAGGGCAAGCGTGATGCCGATGCCGAAGGGCACGACGAAATAGCGCAGCAGCGCCAGACCGACGATGATACCCGGCACGATGATCGGCGCCGAAACGATCGTGCGCACGGTTTCCGCAAAGGGCAGCTTGTAGCGCGACATGGCATAGGACGCGGGAATACCGAGGACGAGCGCCGTGAATGTGCCGCCGATGGCGAGGAACATCGACATCGCGAAGCTTTCACGGAAACTTTCGACGGTGAAGACCTTCGCGATCCATTTCAGTGAAAAGCCCTGCGGCGGAAAGGCGAGCGTGTCGCCGGCCGAAAATGAGGCCGCAACGATGATGAGGAACGGCCCGATCAGGAAGCCGACAACGAGCAGGAGCGTGAGCGGAATGAAGAGCTGCCGGGTCATTTCTTGTTCCTTGCGGTGGCGATGCGCTTCAGCAGGATATTGGCGGCAAAGCTCATGACGATCAGGATGAAGGCGATGACGCTGGCGGCGACGAAATTGTTGGAGACCGTCACCTGCTGATAGAGCAGGGTTTCCAGCATCAGCACCTTGGAGCCGCCGAGAATGGCCGGCGTGATATAGGCCGTGAGCGAACCGGTGAACACCAGCGTGCCGCCGACAACAAGCCCCTCCTTGGTGAGCGGCAGGATGACCTTCCAGAACACCTGCAGCCAGTTTGCGCCGAGAACGCGGGCGGCTGCGATCGTATCCTTGGGCATATTCTCCAGCGCACTGATGAGGGAAATGATCATCAATGGCAGGAACAATTGCAGAAGGCCGATGAAAACAGCCGTTTCGGAAAACAGTATACGGATCGGCGCATCGCTCAGTCCTACCGCCTGAAGCGCCTGGTTGACGATGCCGGTTCTGCCGAGAATGACGATCCAGGCATAGGTGCGGGCAACCGGCGAGATCATCAGCGGCAAGACGACCAGATTGACGACATGTCCTTTCGCGCCCTGCGACAGATTGACGATGGCGAAAGCCGCCGCATAACCCACCACCGCAGATACGATGGTGACAAGCGCGCCAAGCTTCAGGGTGCGCAGGAAAACCGCCCTGTTCAGCGGATCGGAGAAGAAATCGGCGTAAGCGGACAATGTCCAGCCGTCAGTGGTGTGAAAGCCTTCCGACAGGAGCATGAAGACCGGCACAAGAAAGACCGCCGCCGCGAAAATAGCGGCGGGCAAGGCAAGCGCCAGCGCTTCGGCCCGGTTCTGAAACATCGCTTTATTCCCCGAACGGCCTGCGGCCGATTGTTACTGCAAGCGGCCAGGGCCAGCTTGCGGAATTGAGAGGTGGAAAAGCGGTCAGGGGACGACCAAACCGCTTTTCCGGGAATGGAGCCGCCCTTTCGGACGTTTTAAATGCCCCATTCCAAACCTTGATAAGGACTTACTGACCGACCTTGGCGTTCCACTCCGACAGCCACTTGTCACGGTTGTCGAGCGTCACGGCGGAAGGAATGAGCTGCAGGCTTTTTGCGGTTTCGTCCCCATAGGTGATATTGTTCGCCACCTCGTCGGACACCTTGACTTCCTTGTTGGTCGGGCTGTCCACGAGCTTTTCGGCCAGCGCCTTCTGAACGTCGGTCGAGAGCCAGAAATCCATGAACTGCAGCGCCAGATCTTCGTTCTTCGTGCCCTTTGGCACCACGAGCACGTTCATGCCGCCGGTCTGGCCTTCCTTGGGGGTTGCCCAGGCAAGCGGCAGATCGAGCTTGGTAAAGGGCGCCCAGGAGAAGCGGCCGATGGGGGCGGCCCAGATTTCTTCCTGCTGCATGAGCTGCACCAGCTGCGACGATTTCACGTAGAACGTGACGATATCGTCCTTCTTTTCGCCCACGGCTTCGATAGCGCCAGCAAGATCAGGCGTATCCTTGCCGATGGCCTTGCCCAGCATGTAAAGCGCCGGCGGGCCCTGATTGGTAGTGACATTCGGGAAAGCGACGTGGTCGACGATACCGTCCTTCAAAAGATCGGCCCAGCTATCGATCTTCATCTTGTCTGTGCGGTAAACGATTGACGTGGCGTAGAAGTTGACGCCAACGCTCATGCCGTCGCCATTCGGATCCTTGGCGATATCATAGAGCTTGCCGATATTCGGCACCTTGGCGGCATCGATCTTCTGGATCAGGTCCTTGCGGGTGGCGGAAAGCGCATCCGCCATGGAAACAATGGCGAGATCGACCACCGGATTGGCCTTGTTGGCCTCCATCTTGGCGAGGCGCTCAACGCTGTTGCCGGTCTCGACGACCAGCTTGCAGCCGCATTGCTTTTCGAACGGTGTATAGACCAGTTCCTTGAATTCGTCCTGCGCGAAGGCGTAGACCGAGATCGTCAGCGTCTTGTCCTGCGCCTGCGCGGCACCCATCGTCAGCATCAGGGCGGTGCCCGATGCAAGAATGATTTTTTTCATGGTGTGAGTTCTCCTGCTGTCGTGTTTTTGGCTTCAATCGCATCATGCTTTTTTTCGCCGGTGGAGCCGCGCATGATCAGCGCCATCGGTACTTTCGAGATTTCTGCCGTGACCTCGGCAGCTATGCCGTTTTCGAAGCCCGCCTCGCCATCGATCGCGCGCAACAGCGCATCCACGGCCAGATCGGCGATGCGGCGCATATCCATGCGCATCGTCGTCAGCGGCGGCGTCACAACGGCGGAGAAAATCAGATCGTCGAAGCCGGTGACACTCGCCTCTTCCGGCACCTCGATGCCCTCGCGCTGCAATTCAGTGAGCGCGCGCAACGCATGCAGGTCGGATACGGCAGCAAAGGCAGTGAAACCATCCCTCACCTTTTCGGTAAGGCCGAGACGGCAACCCGCACCATCCGCCTTTTCAATGGCGTCCACCCACAGCGTTTCCGTGACGCAGGCCTTGCCCAGACCATCGCGAATGCCGCCGAGTCGGTCGTTCTGCACATTTGAGTCGCGGTTCTTGCCGATCAGCACCACCTTGTCGTGTCCGAGGGCTGAGAGATATTCGCCGATCTGCCGGCCGCCATCCCAGTGGTCAGCGGCTACCGTGTTTCCGGGCGTCGAGGGGCTGTCGATCACCGCCACCGGGCAATCGACATCCGCGATACGCGTGCCGCGGCGGGGAACGACGACCATGCCATCCACTCCACGCTCGATCAGCCGGTTGATGGCGTCCGTCTGCATGGCGATCTCGCCGCGCGAGTCGGCGATCAAAACACCATAACCGGCATTGACGGCTGCCTTTTCGATGGCCTGCGCGATCTGTGGGAAGAGTGGATTGGCGATATCCGGCAGCACCAGCCCGAGAACTCCTGACCTGCCGGTGCGCAGCGCCCTGCCCGCCGAACTCGGCACATAACCAAGTTCGCTTGCGGTCTTGCGGATGCGCTCCACCAGTTCCGGCGAAACACGGCCCTTGCCTGACAGCGCATTGGACACGGTTGCAACCGACACGCCGAGTGCCGCTGCTATCGCGCTCAGATTGGTGGCAGGCCGTGAAGACGCCATGATGGTCCGAAAGGGCTGATTAAACGTTTAATCACGATAATCGACCAAAACCGTCCTGTCGAGTCCGGCCAGAGACAAAACCGGGCAAAAATCGAGGCACGAACTCTAAATGCCCGAAAAAAGTGCGCTTATTTTTCCAGTGGCAGATTGCCAGCCGCACGATAGGCCTCCGCCTGCCGTACCAGCCAGTCGCGAAACAGCACGACTGGAACGTGGTTGGCACGGGATAGCGGCGCGACCGCATAATAGGAACTCGGGCTTTTGGCCTGATGATCGTAGGCTTTCACCAGTTGCCGCGATTTCAGTTCGTTATCGATCAGGAAAAGCGGCATCAAAGCCACGCCAAGTCCGGCTATACAGGCCTGCGCCACGCTGGAAAACTGCTCGAACCGCATGCCCTGCGGCAAGGCAAGCGAATGGCCGAGACTCTCGAACCAGTGGCTCCAGGCACCAGGCCGCGAGGCCATGTGCAGCAGAGGCAGGCCGGCAATATCCTCACCCTTTTCGACCGGATGCGCCTTCAGGAATTCGGGGCTGCATACCGGCGCAACCATCTCATGCATCAGAAAGGTGCTTTCCGCTCCCGGCCAATCCGCCTGCCCGATGTGGATCGCCATATCCAGTTGCTCACGCTCGAAGTCGAACTGGCCGATGCGGGTGGCGAAATTAATGGTGATTTCCGGATGACTGGAGACGAAATCAGGAATGCGCGGCAGAAGCCAGCGGGTGCCGAATGTCGGCAGCATCGCTAGATTGAGCGTATTGCCATGCGTTTTGGTCATGATCTGCAACGAGGCGGCACGTATCTCGCCAAGGGCTGTGGCAATCGATTTCGCGTAAGCGCCACCCTCGGTCGTCAGTGACACCCCACGCGCGCCGCGCTCGAACAGGCGCACGCCAAGCTGTTCTTCCAGTGACATAACCTGACGGCTGATCGCCCCTTGCGTCAAGGCAAGTTCATCGGCAGCGGCTGAAAAGCTGCCAAGCCGGGCAACGGAATCAAAGGCGGCAAGCGCACTGGTGGAGGGCAGGAGTTTGCGGCTGAGAGACGTCATGAGCCATTACTATATGTAATGCAAAAATGAGTAAACATGGCTTGTGCCATCAGGGGCTAACACGAATAATCCGGCCAGCAAATCCGGAGGCACACAGTGAGCGAACGCGCAGCATTCAATTGGCAGGACCCTTTTCTGCTGGAAGACCAACTGACCGACGACGAGCGGATGATCCGCGACGCCGCCGCAGCCTTCGGCAAATCGGAACTTATGCCGCGTGTGTCCGAGGCCTATCTTTCTGAGACCACCGAACCGGAACTGTTCCGCCTGATGGGCCGCACCGGCCTTCTGGGCGTCACCCTGCCGGAAGAATATGGCGCCGCAAATGCCAGCTACGTGGCCTATGGTCTCGTGGCCCGCGAGGTGGAGCGGATCGACAGCGGTTATCGCTCGATGATGAGCGTGCAGTCCTCGCTCGTCATCCATCCGATCTTCGCTTATGGCTCGGACGAACAGAAGAAGAAATACCTGCCCGGCCTCGTCTCCGGCGAACTGATCGGCTGTTTCGGCCTGACCGAACCGGATGCCGGCTCCGATCCGGGCGGAATGAAGACCCGCGCCGAAAAGATCGCCGGCGGATATCGCCTGCGTGGTTCGAAAATGTGGATTTCCAATGCGCCAATCGCCGATGTCTTCGTCGTCTGGGCGAAATCCGAAGCCCACGACAACCAGATTCGCGGCTTCGTGCTGGAAAAAGGCATGAAGGGTCTGTCTGCACCGAAGATCGGCGGCAAGCTTTCGCTGCGCGCCTCCATAACAGGCGAGATCGTCATGGATGGAGTGGAAGTGGGCGAAGATGCGCTGCTTCCGAATGTTTCCGGCCTGAAAGGCCCGTTCGGCTGCCTCAACCGCGCCCGCTACGGCATTTCCTGGGGCGTGATGGGCGCTGCGGAAGATTGCTGGTTCCGCGCCCTGCAATATGGTCTCGACCGCAAGCAGTTCGGCAAGCCGCTGGCCGGCATGCAGCTTTACCAGAAAAAGCTCGCCGACATGCAGACCGAGATCGCTCTCGGCCTCCAGGCATCGCTGCGCGTCGGCCGCCTGATGGACGAGCACAAAATGGCGCCGGAAATGATCTCCATCATCAAGCGCAACAATTGCGGCAAGGCGCTGGATATCGCCCGCCAGGCCCGCGACATGCACGGCGGCAACGGTATCCAGATCGAGTACCACGTGATGCGCCACGCCCAGAACCTCGAAACGGTAAACACCTACGAGGGCACGCACGACGTTCACGCGCTGATCCTCGGCCGGGCGCAGACGGGCATTCAGGCGTTTTTCTAAGACCTTCTCCGCATCATTTCCTTCATGAAAAAAAGGCCTTCGAAAATCAATTCGAAGGCCTTTTTACTTTTCCGGTTCAGGCAATCGCTTAGAACGTGCCTCTGACACCAATGCCGAACATGCGCGGTTCGGTCATGCTGGCCTCGATGCCGCCAATGCCGCGGTTCTGCTGCATATAGGTCGGCGCACGCTCGTCGAAGACGTTCTTCACGTAAGCGTAGACCTCCATCTCCTCCTGGAACTTGTAGCTCGCACGCACATCGGCGATGGTGTAGGGGTCGATCGCATAGGCAGCCGTGTTGGCCGTATCGGAATAATAACCGTCGATATGACGCACCTGACCCGAGACGGTGAACTTGTCGGTCACATCCCAGCTTGCCCCGATGCTGAACATGTAACCAGGCGATTTCGCGAATTCATTGCCTGCATAGCTGGCATTGCTGGAAATCTGGTCGATTTCGGTCTTCAGCACGCCGGCACTTGCCTTCAGCGTCAGATTGTCGAGAACCTGATAATCGGCGCCGATTTCCAGACCATAGGCATGCGCTTTCTGCGCATTGATGGTGTAGGATTGAGTAATGCCTGACGAGATAACGACCGGAATATTGTACTGGGCGTTCTTGTAATCCATGTAGAACAGGTTGCTGTTGAGCGTCAGCCTGTCATCCAGCAACTTCGCGCGCGTGTAGAGTTCGTAGTTCCAGATGGTTTCCTTCTCGAAGGGCAACCATTGGCCGGACGAGATGTTCAGCGATATGCCGCCGGGATTGTAACCACGGCTGATCATGCCGCCAACGGTCCAGTCATCGTTGATCGCATAGGCAAGCGAGGCCTTGGGAAGCAATTCGGAAAAGGTCTCGTCAAAATCAACCGCGACGTTGGAATAGACGGAGCGGCCCGCGCGCTGAATACGATCGGTCTGGTAACGCAGGCCGCCGGTAAGCGTCCACTGGTCGGTCAGACGGTAGCTCAACTCGCTGAAAATGCCGAGATTGTCCTTGGTATCGTCAAATGTCGAAAGGGTTCTTCTGTTTGCCGGGTTCAGAAGATAGAGAATTTCATCGGCCTGCGTATGGGCGTAATAGATGCCCGCGACGCCACTCAGAACGTCTTCCTGGTCACCGAAGGTCACACGGGTCTCGTGGGACACATTCTTCTGATCGATATTGGCGTCGCCATTATTGACCACACCCACCCTGCGGCGCGCATCCGAAGCGGAAAATTGGGTCTGGTTGAAGAGTTTTACGCCGTTTTCAAAGTCGTAATTGATGTCGAGAATGCCGGTGTGGGTATTCTGGCTCCAGCTCGGCATGGTGGTGGTGACGTGGTTGAGATCCTCGAAAGGACGCGACGCCGCTTCCTGGCTCGGCCGGTTGGCGGCGTTATAGGAATAGGTCAGCTTGGTCGTCAGGCCCGGAATTTCCGGCGGTTCCCACAGAAGCTTGAAACGCGCGTTGAATTCCTTGAAATCCTGGTTGGTGCCTGCGTGGGCAAAACCGGAATTGATGTAATCGATAAAGGTATCGCGACCCGAATAATCGATTGCCAGACGCGCCGCCAGCTCGTCTTCGATCAACGGGCCTGAGACCGCAAAGGACGCCCGCTTCTGGTGATAATTCCCGATTTCGGCCTGATAGCTTGCTTCCGGCGTAAACGTCGGGTCCTTGGTATTGACGAGAATGGCGCCGGCAATGGCGTTAGCGCCCTGCGATGTGGTCTGCGGCCCACGGAAGACCTCGATGCTTTCGACATCCCAGATGGACGTCGCGCCATAGATGAACTCGTTATAACCGAGATAGTGACCATCGACATTGATCGTGGCGCGCGGCACGGTGCCGGCGAAGAACGCCGTTGCTCCGGTGTTCGGTCCCTGCGTGTCGAGACCGCGAATGATCGGGGCGCTGACATTGTCGGTATAAACAACGTTTGGAATGTCCTTGATCGCGTCTGAGACGGTTGGATCGCCGGTCTTTTCCTTTTTCAGTTCATCGCTGGATTTGACCGAGACGGAAGACGCCGTGTTCTTCATGTCGCGCGCGACTTTTTCGCCGGTCACCACAATCGGCTTGAGAACGGTCGTTCCCGAGGCCTCGGCCTGTTGCTCCTGGGCGAAAATCGGCGTCACAAACAGGGCGGCCAGCGTCAAAACGCTGACCCCGCCCATCAAACGGCCGCTAGAACGAAACCCCATAACACACCCCTAATAAACATGAGTATCAAAGTCATATTCAAGTAACGGAAGCGTTATCCGTTTCGCAATAGAGAATGCGTTCCGTATTGTGGACGGATAGGGTTCCGTAACGGGATGTGCCATATTTACAACAAAGTTTATCGACTGGCCGTTGTCATGTAACTCCCCGCCTCAAGGGGAAGGCGTTGAAATAACTCAGAAATCGATTCCGATTTCCGGTCGGATGCGCTAGGCATGTTCACGACATAAATCGGGGAGCGACTTGGACGCCATGGATGACGAGCCGGACAATCTGCCTGAAAACGACGGAGAGAAGCGCTCTGCCCTCATTCAGTCGGTCTCTATTGCTGCCCGTTTTCTCGACCTTCTGGCAAAATCGGACGGGGCGCTTGCACTGGGCGAACTCGCCAAACGCGCCGGCACAGGCCGTTCCACAGCTCATCGTTACCTGCAAAGCCTCGTGCGGGAAGGACTGGTGGCACAGGACCCTGCAACCGGCAGCTACGACCTCGGCCCAACCGCGCTCTCGATAGGCGTCAGCGCGCTCAGACGAATCAATCCGGTCGAAACCGCCGGTCGACAGATGAAAGCACTGGCCTCGCAGATCGGCGCCAGTTGCGGCGTGGCGATCTGGACCGATCGCGGCCCGACCGTGGTGCAGTGGCACAGGAGTGCCAGCTTCTCCATCAGCACCGTGGCGCTGGGGGATGTTCTACCGCTGGATAACAGCGCCTGCGGGCTGCTTTTTCAGGCTTATCTGCCACCGGATAGGACAGCGCCGGTGCGCAAGCTGCAGCCGCCCGCCTTTCGCGGGTCCCGCCCAGACGCTAAAGTCCTGCACGCCATTCGTGAGACAGGCGGGGCGGAACTCAACGAACACCTGTTCTCCGCCCTAACCGGCAAGGCCGCCCCGGTTTTCGACGCACAGGGCGAAATCTGTTGCGTCGTCACCACCGTTTCTTTCCTCGCGACCGCCGAGACCGAGCGGCACTTTCCGCAGCTTCTTGAAGCGGCCGGAAAGGCGACGGCAGAATCCGGCGGCTCGTAAACCTATCCGGCCAGGTGGTCGGCGAAGGTGCTGCCGGAATAGGCGGTGCGGAAGAGCCCGGCATCACCGAGCCTCGGAAGCAGCCGCTCCAGCACCAGCCGCATCGACGCGACCGAACCGCCAGGCACCGCGACAAAGCCGTCTATCGCGCCGGCCGCCACCCATTCGCGGATGCTTTCAAAAGCATCCTCAACCGTGCCGATGATCTGCCAATGGCCCGACCCCATCACTTCCGGTCGCCGCAACAATTCGGCAACGCTCAGCGTTTCCCGTTCGATCAGTCGGCGGAGCAAATTGGCATGGGTGCGGCTTCTCGGTGTCTCGGGCGGCGGCGGCAAGTCAGAAGGGGTGACGATCCGCGTGAGCGACCAGTCGGAAAGGTCAAGACCCGTCAGATTTTGAATGGATGCAAATATGCGGCCATGGTTGGCCCTTGCGTGGGTCTCCGCAAACAGCTCCAGCGCCTCGTTCTTGGTGTCCGCCAGATAAAGACTGAGACCCGGCATCAGCTTCACCACATCCGGTGAGCGCCCATGCCGCTCCGCTCTTTGCCGCAAATCCGCCCGAAGTTCGATTGCCGCCTGCATATCCGGCGTCGAGGCAAAGACCGCATCCGCAACGGAGGCTGCGAAATCGCGGCCTTCGGGGGAAGCCCCAGCCTGCACCAGTGGAATACGGCTGGAATGGGCCGGCAGGTTGAGCGGGCCTTTGACGCTGAAGTGCTCTCCTTCATGCGCGATTGGCTGGACCAGCGACGAATCTGCAAAACGCCCGCTCTCTTTGTCCAGCTTCAGCGCCTCGTTGGGAAAGCTCGCCCAGAGCTGCTGTACTACCTGCGTGAACTCGGCGGCGCGTTCATAGCGCTCCTGTGGCGACGGCATTTCTTTCAGGCCGAAATTTTCGTGGCCGTCCAGCGCCGTGACGATGTTCCATCCTGCCCGGCCATTGCTCAACCAGTTCAGCGATTGCAGTTGGCGGGCAACCACATAAGGCGGCAGGAATGTCGTCGAAACCGTGGATAACAGGCCGACATGGCTGGTCTCCCGAGCGATGGCGGCCAGAAGCATGGTCGGGTCCATACTCGCAAATCCGCCGCCGGTCTCCAGCCCCTCGGTGCGCAGAAACAACGTGTCGGGCCGGAAGACAAAATCCACGTGCGCAGCCTCGGCGCGCTTTGCAAGATCGACGAAATAATCGCTGGAGAAAACCCCGTCTATACCGCTGTCTTGACGCCGCCATGCCTCGCCGCTGAGCCAGGTTGGCGCCAGCGACATGCCGACGTGAAGCTTGAGCGCGACTGACATGAAACACCTCGAATGAAAAAATCATCACGAAATCCGCGATGTGAATCGGCAAATTTCGATTTGTGGAGAATTTTACTATAGTTTAGTGTCGCTTCAAGACCAGCCTGTCGCGCTTGCCGGTACAGAACCCGATTTCCGCAAGTTTGATACGTGAATTCAACAGCTTAGGTAGGACGTGCGTCGAGTCGACGCATGGCCCTATGAATAACAGGAGTTGTAATCCGGTGCTTGATGCCACGGACCTTCATGCGAGTTACGGACACATCCCCGTATTGCAGGGCCTGTCTGCCCGCTTTCAAACCGGCCGCGTCACAGCGCTGGTCGGACCCAACGGCTGTGGCAAGTCGACGCTGTTGAAGACGATCATGGGTTTCGTGCCTTTATCATCAGGCAGGATAAGCCTCGGTGACCGCCTGATCGGCGCGATCGGACGCCGCGAACTCGCCCGTCGCATCTCCTATCTGCCGCAGGAATGCCATTGCCCTGACTATATGACGCTTGGCGAATTGATCGAGCTTGCGGGTTATGCACGTTACGGGCTTGGCGGCGGTCCATCCGAACGCGACCGGGCGCTTTTTGCCGAAGCGCTGAAGACCGTCGGGCTGGAAGACAAGGCCAGGGCGCAGGTCAACACGCTGTCCGGCGGCCAGCGCCAGCGCGCCTTCATCGCCATGGTGCTCGCTCAGGACACGGAGGTGATCCTGATGGACGAGCCGGTCAACCATCTCGACATGAAATATCAATATGCCGTCCTCAGCCTTGTGCGCGAACTGACGGACAGGCACGGCAAAACTGTTATCGTCGTGCTGCATGATCTCAACCTCGCCTCCACCTTCGCCGATGACGTCATCATGCTGAAAGCCGGACGGGTTCTCGCCTCCGGGCCTGTCGCGAATACGGTCACATCAGCCAATGTTGCCGACGTCTTTGATCTCGAGGCCGACATATTTTCCCGGCAGGGGCGGCTCATCTGCGTGCCGCGGCTGGAGCGGCAGGAACAGGCCATTCCGGCATGACATCTAAAATAATGCTGATCTTTGCCGCCGCGATCTTACTGGCCGCTGTTCTCGTCATCAACTTCGTGCTGATGACTGGCGACCTGCCACTTGCCGAAATCGCGACGACGCTCCTGCATGGCGAGGCCGAAACCTATGAACAGTCGGTTCTCCTCTATCAGCAAATCCCGCGCTCACTGATTGCGATCTATGTCGGCGCCACCACGGCCGTCAGTGGCTGCGTGCTGCAGGGGCTTGCCCGCAATCCTCTCGCCTCGCCCTCCACCCTGGGCCTGAATGCCGGTGCGACGCTTTTTGTGGTCGCCGGTGCGCTGGTGTTCGATTTCTCGCCCGAAATACAGGGGCTCATCGCGCTTATCGGCGCCGGCTTCGGCTTTGGCGCCTGCTTCCTCGTCGCCCGGCTGGCCGGGCGGTCAAACGATCCGCGCGGCCTGTCGCTCATCCTGTCCGGTGCTCTTGTCTCCATGCTGCTGATCGGCATCACCAATGCCCTCCTTTTGTCAAACCCCACACGTCGCGCCGAATTCCTGAGCTGGGTCGGCGGCAATATCAACCACGTCTATGCCGAGCGCCTCACCGATTTCTGGTGGATTGGCGCCATTGCGATGGTGATGCTCTGGTCGGTTGCCTGCCCGCTGACGCTCGTACTGCTGGGTGCGGAAAAAGCCGCTTCCGCCGGCGTCAACGTCACGCGCGTTTCCCGGGTGGCACTTTTCGCCACCATGCTGGCGTCCGGCTCGGCCGTGGCCATCTGCGGTCCCATCGGCTTCGTCGGCCTCATCGTTCCGCATATGGTCCGGCCGCTGGTCGGGGTGAATTTCACGCTCGCTTTACCCGCTTCCGCCCTTGTCGGGGCGAGTCTGTGCGTGCTGGCCGATCTCGGCGCGCAAACCCTGTTCAGGCCGTATGTGGTCAATACCGGACTGTTCATGGACCTGCTTGGCGGCCTCGTCTTCATCGTCATCGTCAAGCGCTTCTATCTTTCGCCTTCGGCCAATAAACTGTCATGAAGGGGGCTGTCATGAAAAGGCAATTGGCCACCGATGGCAAAGCGGTCCTGCGGCTGCCGAGCGGTCTGCAGATCGGCATCGGCAACCTAAAGGCCGGGCTTGCACTGATCCTGCTGGCGTTGGTGCTGGCCGCCATTTCCGTTAGTCTTGGAAATACACAGACCGGTCTCATTGACCTCCTGCGCGGCGTTGCCGGCGGGCATTTGAGCGACGATCAGGCCTATGCGCTGTGGACGGTTCGGCTGCCGCGCATCCTGCTTGGTTTCATGGCCGGATGGAGCGTTGCGCTGGCCGGGGCCATGCTGCAATCGGTCGCCCGCAATCCGCTTGCCGATCCCGGCCTGTTCGGTCTGAGCCAGGGATCAATGACCACCATCATGCTGCTTCTGGTGCTGGTGCCGGCGGCGCCCAAGACCATGGTGGCGCTTGCGGCCGTCGGCGGCGGCCTTGCGGTAGCTTTCCTGCTCATCGCGCTCGTGGGGCGCGAACGTTCCAGCGGGCTCGCCATCCTGCTGATGGGCATCGCAATCGAATCCGCCCTTTCATCAGTCTCATCAGTGCTTTTGCTCTACACACCAACGGAAACATCGCTGTCGCTTGCAGACTGGATGGCGGGTTCGCTGTTTCAGGCGAGCTGGCCGATCATCCTCGTATTTGCGCCTCTTTTCGCGGTCAGCCTTGTGGGCATTTTCCTCATCGGCCGGGCGCTTGCAGTCTTTGATCTCGGTAACGAGATGGCCATGGCGCTCGGCGAAACGGTCAAACGTTCGCGCCCGCTCGTCATCGTTTTTGCGGTCATCCTCAGCTCCGCTTCCGTCACCGCTGTCGGCCCCTTGACCTTTCTCGGCGTCATCGCCCCGCATCTCGCCACCTTCGTGTCGCCCGCCGTCGGTCGCGCCAGGCTTTTCCTGTCGGGGCTGACGGGCGGCATTCTGGTGGTGACCGCCGATACGCTTTCGCGTGGGCTGGTGGCCGATACGCCGATGCCGATAGGCCTTGCGCTGACGCTGATCGGCGTGCCGCTTTTCATCCTCACGCTGCGCCTGCAGGCGCTGCGCAGAACCAACCGCCACTGAAGAAATTGAACAAAGGGTATGCCATGCGATTTGCCATCCTCGTTGCAGCACTTCTGACCGCCGGAAGCAGCCTTGCCGCAGAGCGAACCGTCACCGATGCCGCCGGCCGCACGGTCTCCATCCCCGAGCAGCCGCAGCGCATCGTCGTCATGCACGAACCGCTGCTGGGCGTGCCGCTGATGGATCTTGGCGCCAACGTGGTAGGCGCCTATGGCCGCAACAGCGACGGCAAATTCGCAACCGCCGTTGATTTCATCGACACCGTTCTCGGTGAAGGCCGCACGAAACCGAAAGGTTTCGGCGCGGTGGGTCAGATCGATCTGGAAAAGCTGAGAGCGCTGCAACCTGACCTGATCGTCGCCACGGAAATGGACAGCGGCAAGGCCGAGCAGCTTTCCACCGTCGCGCCCGTCTATCTGCAGAAGGTAAGCACTGGCCACACGTATGGCTTCAGCGTCGAAGAGAATCTTTCGGGTCTCGTTGGCAGAAGTGACGCTTTTGCCGAGCGCCGGAAGACCTATGACGAGAAACTCGCCACCGTCAAAAAAGCACTCGGCGAAGACGCAAAAGGCAAGACCTATCTCGCAATTCTTCTGACCGACCAGATCAACGCGGTCGGCGACATGTCCGGTGCGGTGCAGGCGCTCGAGGATCTGGGTTACGCACGGCTGAAAATCGACAACGCCACCTCGTCGGGTGGGCTGGGTTCCACCCTGGCGATGCCGCTCAGTGCCGAGGCTTTTGGCAAGCTCAACCCGGATCTGCTGGTGGTGATGAACAGCTATAACAGCCCCGCCCGAGGCGAAGCCGGAACGCGCGCCGCACTTGAAAAGATCATTCCCGGCTGGGAACGCTTCGTCAAACCGGCGCGTGACGGCCGGATCATCTTTCTCGATTCCAGCCGGGTCACGACGCCGTCCATCCCAAGCGCGCTGCACACGTTGGACGCGGTGGAAAGCTGGGCAGGCCGCCGTTAAACGCCTTTTCGACAAGCGTAATTCCGACGCAAACCATGCGCCGGACATAAACTTGAGTTTTTGAAGAAACTTATATTGCGACCGCCGGAACCGCCTGTTATGGTTTGCGCATCTTGACACAACGACGTCGGATCTCCCGCCGGAAAACTCCGGTGCGCGATTGTCCGGCATGCCGATCCGGGACAGCGAAACTGCCGATCCCCATCGGCGATATCCCAGGGAAGACAGCAACATGAGCATTGCACAAAGCATCGAAACCGGCGTTCCGGACCGGACCCCCAAACGCCATCGTTACGCCGTCAAGCTACGCTGCCTTGACGTGGCCCGCGTGGAAAAACTCAGCCGGTCCATGGTGCGCATCGTATTGACCGGGCCTGAGCTTGAAGGCTTTGCCAGTCTCGGTTTTGACGACCACGTCAAGATGTTCTCCCCGCTTCCCGGCGAAACCGAACCTAACCTGCCGGTGATCGGCCCGAACGGCCTCGAATTTCCCGAAGGCGCGCCGCGCCCGCTCGCACGCGATTACACGCCGCGCAGCTTCGATGCCGAGAAGGGTGAACTCGCCATCGATTTCGCCACGCACCATGATGGCCCCGCCAGCAACTGGGCAAAATCCGCCAGGGTGGGTGACAAGGCATGGATTGCAGGCCCGCGCGGCTCGTTCACCATTCCCTTCACCTTCGACTGGCATCTGCTGATTGCCGACGATACCGGCCTTCCCGCCCTTGCACGGCGACTGGAAGAAATGCCCGAGGGCACCCGCGTCGTCGCGCTGATCGAAGTTGAGACGGAGGCTGATCGCCTGGACCTCGCCACGAAAGCTGACGCGTCGATCATCTGGGTAACGCAGGAGGCCGCGGGCGGCGCCGATCACGACGCCCTGACGGAGGCGCTGCGTACGCTTGAACTGCCTGAGGGCGATTTCTTCAGCTGGGTCGCCTGCGAATCGAAAGCGGCGAAAGACCTGCGCGCCATCCTGATCGGCGAGTACGGCGCGAACCCCAAGTGGACGCGCGCTTCCGGCTACTGGCGGCGCGGAGCAAGCGGCGTTCACGATCATTTCGATGAATGAACCTGCAATCGCGGCGGCTGGCAAGCTGGAGGCGGACATGATGACGGAACTCAAAGCCCATCTCGCCAAGGTTCTGGACGATGAGTTGGGACATATCGGCCCGAACGCCAACCTGTTCGGCTGCGGACTTCACTCCCTCGCTCTCATGCGCCTGATCCCGCCGCTTTCGCAGCTCGCCGGCACGCGACTTCACTATGACGATCTCGCCCGTCAGCCCACGCTTGCCGCCTGGCAGGCGCTGATCGAGCAGTCGCGCGCGGGCTGCTGATCCCCGCAAGAGGGGACTTTCCCAGCCAAGCGCAACGTACCTCAACATTATACTTCCAAGGAGAGGACCATGGCAGCAGATAATTCGCGCATGCTTGCGCGCCGCATCGAACAAACCTTCGACAATGCGGACGAAGCCCCACGGAGCGGATCGCAGCCAAGCCAATATGAGGAGCGGGTCTGGTTCCAGCAATTTCAGGACCCCGATCAGGTCTTCCGGCATATTCTCACCTACCGCATCGGCGGCGAGAGCGACCTTCTGCGCCTGACATCGGCACTGGAGACGGTCTGCGAGGCATGGCCCGAACTGCGCGTGCGGTTTTCCTTTGGAGAAGACGGCACCCTTGCCAAGAGCGTAGAGGCCCCTTCGGCATCTCTCGTGCAGCTGTTTCAGACGGCATCGAAAGACGAAGCGGTGGCCCTTCTGCACGACCTTCAGGCAAGCCCGTTCGACGCGGAAATCGATCCGCCGTTTCAGGCCATCGTGCTCTTGAGCGAAGGAGAGGTACTGCTGGCGCTTCTGGTGCATGGCCTGCTTGGTGAATCCCTCTCGCCGCAGATTTTGCTGGGCGCTGTTGCCGCAGCCTATGCTGGCGAGGCACCAAAGCCGCTTTCGCCACGCATCACCGAAAACGCCATCGTCAATCCAGTTCCGCTCCCCTGGCTGCAAGGACCGGCCTCCAGCACGCCCGTCGTCTCTCTGCGTAATAACGGGACCAAGCCGGCGAGCCACTGCCACAGTGTCGATCTTCCGACTGCCCTTCTCGACCCAAACGGCTCGGCCGCAACGGACGCGCTTCTGGCACGCACCGGCGCCCGTTTCGCGCTTTTTCTGGCGGCCAGTGGCGATCTCGACACTGTTACCCTGCGCCTGCCGCTGCAACCCGGGAACGAGGCCGGCTTGCCGCTTCCGGCAGATGCGGTCGCCCGCGTCTCGATCTCACGTAGCCAGTCGCCGCAGGAGGCCGAAAAAGCCGTGCTGGCTGGGTTGGCCCGACATGGCGAACACAACGACGAGGTTGCCACCTTCACGCTTCAGACGCTGCCAACATCGGCTGAAACCTCATCCGTCGAGCGGCTCCGGTTCGAGCGCCTGCCACTCCCCTCTCTCCAGTCCGGCCTTGGCCTGACGCTCGCTGCCGGCAGCACGGTTGATGGCCACATCCGTCTGGAACTGACCGGCGGCAAGGAGGCCTCGCCGCATGCGACGGCATTTCTGCTGGAGCGTTTCATCGCCCATCTCGAAGGCGGTGCGGATTTTTCCGGCATTACGCATCAAACCTCGTCCGCAGGGCCGGAGGCTGCAGCATCCCTGCCCGCCGCCTCCCGCTCCAGCGACGACGAGACTGCCGCGGCAATTCTTGCCGAATTCCGCGAAGCGCTTGCGTCGCCAGACATGGGACCGGATGACGATTTCTTCGATTTTGGCGGCCATTCGCTGATCGCGACCCGCATCATCGGACGCCTTTTGAGCAATCACGGCATCGAGCTGCGTTTCAACGACCTGTTCAGCTATCCCACCGCCGCATCGCTCGCAAAACAGGCGACGCATCTCGAAACCGGCGCCCCTTCACAGGCGGAAGCAACCGCGACCGGCTCGCTGACGGCACCGCTTTCTCTTGCGCAGATGTCGCTCTGGAAAGCCTATGCCGCCTTCGGTTTCGGCGAGATTTTCAACATCCCCTTCGCGCTCGATTTCCTCGATCCGGTGGATGAGAGCGCTTTCGAATGTGCATTCCTCGATATTATCGAGCGTCATCCCGGCCTGCGAACCCATTTTTACATCGAAGATGGGACGGTTCTGCAAAAGATCGTGCCAATGCACGACCTGCCCGGCTACAAATGGTTCTGGACCAGCGAAGAAAGCGACGGCGTAGACCGGCATACGGAGGCTTCCTGGCGGTTCGACCTTGCCCGCGAATTGCCGATGCGGCTGCGTTTCCTGCGCAATCCCCAAACCGGCGGCCAGGTGCTCTCTTTCCTCTTCCACCATATTGTGCTGGACGAATGGTCGGTGAACCTGATGATGGACGAGCTGACCGAAGCCTATAGGGCAAGAGCCACGGGCAAGGCCCCTGTCTTTGCGAGCAAGCCCGCACCCTTCCATGAATTCGCCAGAAAACAGGTGGCATCCGGCGTCAACGGCGACCACCTTGCCTACTGGACCGATATGCTGCGGGACGCACCGAAGGGCCTGGTCCTTACCGGACAGAACAGCACGTCGACAGATGCTGCACACGACGAGGCGCCGGCGGGCGGCTGGATCGAGTTCAAGCTGGAAAAACACGTCAGCGACGGACTTTACGCCATCGCCAAGCAGAACAGCGCCTCCCTGTTCAACGTCGTTTATGCCGCCATCGCCGCGTCGCTGCGCCATCTGGGCGGGCTGAGCGATCTCGTGGTCGGCACATCGGCGTCCGGGCGCACCGACAGTGGCTATTTCGATACGATCGGCTATTTCACCACGGTCGTTGCCCATCGTGTGCGTTTCCGCGAGGAGATGACTGTCGGCGAACTGATCTCCTCGGTGAAGAACACGGTCAACGGCTCTCTTGAACACAGCGAAATCCCGATCGATCTCGTCGAAGAGGCGCTTGGCATGACACCGGGTCGAGATCATCTGTTCGAGGTATTCATCCAGATTCACGCCAAGAACAAGCTGAACGGCACTCTTACAGGACCGGACGGCAAAGCCGTCGAGTTCCGCCAGATCGATCCCGACAAGCACGAATCCATGCTGGGGCTGCAATTCGAGGTGATGGAAGAAACGATTGGCGGCGAACGCTCCATCCGCGTGTTGATGAGCTACCGCTCCGACCGTTACGGCCCCGAAGATGTCGACCGGCTGCGCACGACCACCAGCGGCGTCTTCAGCCGTTTCGCCGAAGCAGGCGCTTCGGGCCGGGTGCTGACAACGCTAGCCTGAGTGCTGGCCAGGCTTCCCAATAAACCCGGCTCCGCATGGCGGCGCCGGGTTTTGCTTTTTAACAAATGTCCGGAAAGCTCTCTTCCGTGATGCTCGGGCCTGCCCCGAGCATCTGCGACGTCTGGATTTAATTGGACGTGATTGGATCCTTGGGACAAGCCCAAGGATGACGTTGTGTGGGAGGACAGCGTGTCACCCCATCAGGCAGGGTTTTGCATAACGGAGCCGGGTTTATCACATCCGCACCCAGTCACTCCCGACCAAATGCAGAGTGACGGCAGAGAGATTTCCGTCCCCTTTTTGCAGAGCACCCGGCTTCTCAAACCGCCAGACGGAAGGCCGCGGAAACCTCTTCGGCCGGAGCCGCCAGCGCCTCGTCGCGCAGCATGGCATCCAGAAACTGCGGCAATTCCTCGCGGTAACGCGCGAAATCGTCGGCTTCTGTCAGTGCGGAATCCGCGTCGATATGCAGGTTCAGATCACTGCCGTCATCCTCGCCACGGAAGGTCAGGTTGAACCCGTCGCCCGGACCATTGGCGAGAATGTGCCTGATAACGGCAAGCCCTGCAAATACCGGCGCGCTGAAGGGCAGGACGTTGATAAGCGGTGAGAAGAAAAACCGCCGGCCCTTGGAGATGTCGCGGTCGGCGGCGATCTGTTCGAGGCGGTAGCGGCCATGCAGGCGTTGCCGGCGCAGATTGGCGGCATTGCGCGCAAGGAAGCTACCAAGGCTCTCCTGCGGTTCTATCGTCAGATGGAAAGGCAGGATGTTGACGAGCATGGCGGGCATATGCGCGCCGACGCTGCCCCAGCGGCTCATGAAGGGCAGCCACAGCGTCAGCACATCGCGATCCGGGCGCGGCAATACGCGGTGAAGATAAAGGCCTGAAAGCAGCACCAGAAGGTCCGGCCAGCCTATCTCCAGTGCGCTGGATATCTGTTGCAGTCTTGTGCTGAAACCTTCCGGCAATCCCGCATCGGCATGCAGGCCGCCGCCGCCGTAATCCTCGCAATCCTTGTCCAGCACGGGCAGATCCACCGGCGGCGCGAGATAGGCCGTCCAGAACTCGCGGTCCTTTTCGAAACGGCGGCTTTGCCGGTAGGCGTCCTCTTCGGCAAGAAAACTGGGGAAAGGATGGAAATCCGGACCCGCCTCGCCCTTGCCGCAATAGTGCCCGTAAAGCTGCCCGCAGCGCTGCTCCACCAGCGTAAGACCATAACCGTCGACGACGATATGATGGGCACGGATATACCAGAGGTAGCGATCGTCGGCGATGCGGTAAAGCACCTGGGCGGACAGCTTGTCGGTTCGAAGATCAAGCCTTGCCTCGACATCCGCGTTCATGCGCCCCAGCGCTTCCTCGAAAGGCGCTGTATGGGCACGGAGATCGACAAGCTCGACCATCGGAGCGTGGAGCGGATCGCAGCATTGCTGTGGCGTCTCGCCATCCTCACCGACGCGAAAGCGGATCGACAGAACTTCCGATTCGCGGACGGTGCGCCTGATTGCCTCAAGCAGAGCGCCTTCGTTCACGGCACCCGAAAGCTCGATGTAATGGGCGACGGTGGAGACCGGCTCGTCGGGATGGAAGGAAAACTCCTCCCAGAAATCGAGTTGCGGCTGGGTCAGGGGAAGCCAGCCGCCGGCAGGATCGATATGCGCCATCTGTTTTTCCTTGAATTATTTCCGTAATTTTGGCCGCAATGATGCGGCTCATGCCGCCGAATCGGGTAAAAGCGAACTGACCTGTTTGGCGTTTCGGCAACGCAGGAGTTGCTGCGGCGAAAGCTCCACGCCGAAGGCGCTGCGAATTTCGGCCGAAACGGTTTTCAGATGCGAGGGCAAAAGGCCAAGCGCCAGCAGATCGCTGCTCGTGTCCACATTCGCCGGGTTTTTGCCCAGTACGCCGAGATAGATATCCAGCACGCGGCGATCACCCTGATCGGCGACTTTGATTGTTACAGCCGCAGGTGCCTTTGCCGGTTCCGCTGCCGTCAGCAATTCGCGGGCGCGGCGGCGATCCGGCTTGCCATTAGCCGAGAGCGGCAGATCGGCCACATTGAGAAAGCGGCCGGGCACATGCGACTCCGGCAGATGCCTGCGGGCAAAATTGCGCAGATCGGCGGTGGAAAGCTCAAGGCCGGGCATCGGAACATAAAGCACGCCGATAGCAGCCTCCCCCTTTTGCTCGGCACCGTAATCCACCACCAGTACACGCTGGATGAAGGGGTGGCGGATAAGTTCATTTTCCACATCCGGCAGCGAGACCCGCACCCCGCGCACCTTGACGTAACCGTTGACGCGGCTGGCGAACATGATCTTGCCATCCGGCCGGTAACGGCCCCGGTCTCCGGTGCGGAAAGCGCGCACCGCATGTCCATCCGTATCGCTGACCGTCACGAAATCCGTCTGGGTAATGGCGCCATCTTCCAGATAGCCGATCGCCACATTCACTCCCACTGTGTGGATGCGCCCGACAACGCCCGTCGGGCAATGGCCGCCCTGATCATTGAGGATGAAATAGCGATTGCCGGGCAAGGGATGCCCGTAGGGTATCGCCGAGGTATCGGCTGTCACGATTTCGTGCCAGATGCTCCAGATGGTCGTTTCCGTCGGCCCGCCCAGCGATATCAGCCGAAGCTCGGGTTTCAGCCGGCGCAACTCCTCGATGACCACGGGCTTGATGTAATCACCGCCCTGCGCGACGAGCCGGAGCGAGCCGAGCTGGTCGCCACGATGGCAGGACAATAGCATCTCAAGAATCGCCGGCACCGAGCACCACAGCGTAACGCCGTGTTCGGCCACCAACTCGTTCCAGCGGACCGCATCCTTTTCCTCGCCGGGTTCCGGCAGCACCAGTGTCGCACCGGCGGCAAGCGACCCAAAAACATCGAAGACCGACATGTCGTGGTGCAAGGGCGTGACGGAGATGAAGACGTCATTTTCCGTCACCGCCCATTCCGAAAGCGTGCTGCCGATGACATTGGCCGTGGCCCTGTTAGAGAGCACGACGCATTTCGGTTTGCCTGTCGTGCCGGAAGTGTAGAGGTAATAAGCGGGTGCTTCGCTTGCTGAAAGTGCCGCCAGTTCCGCCGCGTTAACGGGCACGCCGGAGGCGGCTGGCGTTGCGAGAATCTCCTCGGGACCGACAGCGTCGAATCCTTGCGGAACGGAACGGGCAACGATCATGGCCGGGTGGCAATTGGTCAGCAGATAGTGCAGGCGATCTTCCGGCGAGCTCGCATCGATCGGCACCCAGATGGCGCCGATAAGTGCAGCGGCGAGCGTGACGGCTGTGTGCTCCGGGCTGCGCGGCAGGCACACCGCTACGACATCGCCTCGGCCAATGCCGCGCGTCTTAAGGCCCGCCATCGCCCGCGCCACCGCGTCGCCAAGTTCGTGATAGGAGATGCGCCGTTTGCCGTTGATCAGGGCCGTGCGCGATCCGTCTCCTTCGAAAAGATGCGAGGCGATCCGTTCCAGGAATGGCGGGCAGACGAAGTTCCGCTCGTCGCCATTCAGCCGATAGTGAGACAGGTCGACGATCTCGCGGAAATTCATCGAAAACGTCCCGCTGGCGGTGATCGCGGTAATCGCACGCTCTATGGCACCGAGAATGCCAGCCACCAATCCGGCATCGATAGCCTGCTCCGCATAGTCGATAGCAAGGACGAGATCGCCATCCGGGTTTTGCGAAAAACGGAAATCCAGCGCGACTTGGGGCGTCTGGGTAAGCCCGTCAGTCCAACGAAGCGTCGAAGCTTGCGAAAGCGTTGGCCATGAAAGGCCGTTGGTGATGACGACAGGCAGGGCGAGCCCACCCGGATTGGCGTTGAGAAGGATGCGATTGAGATCTACCCCTGAAAAAGCCAGATGATTGAGGCCCTCAAGCACATCGGTTTGCAAAGCTGCGGCCCGCTCCGCAAAATCGCCCTTGGCCGCATCCCATTTGACTGCGATGAAGCTCGAGCGATTGGCAAACGCGCCTTCCACCTGCGGGGCGACAGGAATGCCGACGACGAGGGCACCTTCGTTCAGCCAAAGCGACAGCACATCGAGGATTACCGCCGTCAGCGCAGAATTCTTGAACAGCCGCTCTTTCGCGCCGATCCGTGAAAAGGCGGTAAAGCGTTGTTTTTCCACGGTCAGGCTCTGGCGGCTGTAACGCGAAACGGCAATGGTTTCGAGCGGGGCTTTCCAGGGCAGTTGCGAGGGCACTTCCGCACCCTCAAGTTTCTCAGCCCAATATGCGGCATCCTCGGCACGGGCCGCTGCTACATCTTGCTGCGCGGCGGTGGCTGCGACGGCTGATCCGGGCGGCACGACATCATCGAAGAGTTCCGCCGCAAGGCTGGCTATTCCCCGTCCGTCGAGAATAAGGGCGTCGAAGCGCAGGAAGACCGCCACGCTGTCCCCCACCGCAACCTCCGGCAGACGAAAGACCGTGACCTGCCAGGGAGAAGCGGCAAGATCGAAATGGGCATGGGAGAAATCCTGCCGCACGGTGTCGATCCGCTGTTCGGCTTCGGAAGCGGACAGGTCCGAAAGATCAACAATATCAAGGTTTAGCTTCGGCTCATCCGAGATCACCTGCACCAGACGCCGCTCATCGATGTGGGTGCGCAGGCTTTCATGCCGCTCGACCATTGCGGTAAGGCGCGAGCGAAGCAATGCGGGATCGATATTGCCGCGATATTCGCGGAACTCCTGCATCGCCACGCCGCTCAGCGGCAGATGGGTGCCGCGACCGAGCAGATAGGCCTTTTGCAAGGCTGAGAGTGGCCGTTCCATGGATTTTCCTTTTGTCTGCACTGTCGCTTCAGGCGCTTGCAAGCCTAATCGCTCAACGGTCTCGGAAGCGAGATCGGGGCTGGCGGCGAGGTGGCGAAGAAGGGCGGTATGGGCGTCGAACAGGGCTCGCAGCCAGCTTTCCGGCAGCGCATCGAGCCGCACATCCCAGTTGATCAAAAGCCCGCCATCGAGCGCTGCGACCTGCGCATCCAGCGCAACTCCAGGCCCCTGCGAGACGGTGTGGATCATCGGGCCGAACACGCGCGCCACATTTTCCGAAAACAACTCGCCCCCGGGCAAATCGACACCCGCGGTAAAGACAACCGGTGAGGTCTGCAAACCGCCGCGCAGGCGGGAAAGGTCGCGCATGACGCTGACCCCGGGATAGGACTGGTGCGCCAGAAGCCCGTTCATCTCTCCGAACAGCCGTCCAAGCAGTCGCTCAAGGCTCTCCTCAGGCCGGATATCAACGCCAAGAATGAGCACATTGGAGAATTCGCCGACGATGCCATCGACCCCTTCCACCAGCGGCGCGCGCCAGAAAGCCGGCACGGAAAGCCGGAACTTTTCCGTATTCGTCGCCTGCGAAAGCACCACTGCAAAGATACCAAGCAACAGGGTCGACGTGGTCACGCCGCAGCGCCGCGCCACCCGTTCCAGACTGCTGCGTTCAGCCGGAGAAAGTCTTGCTGCAAGGCGATCGGTGTGAACGGCGCGTGACGGGTCCTCGGGCAAAAACGGCAATGGCGGTGCCTCCGGAATATCGGCAATATGTTGCCGCCACCACAGCCGGTCCCTTTCACGCTGGGCTTTGAGTTCCGGATCGGATGCAAGACGTTCCGCCCAGCTGAAAAACGATGGTGGTGTATCCCCCAATGGCTCGAGTTCGTCCGCGTCGGCTTCATAAAAGCGGGCGAGATCTTCCAGCACGATACGTATACTGGCGGGATCGATGGCCAGCATGTCGGTATCCAAATGCAGCCTGGCGCGACCTGCGGGCAGCAGGCTGAGCGACACTGCCGCCGGCGGGGCAACGCGTAGATCGATCTGGCGATGGCTCCACGCCTCACGTTTGGCGGCAAGACGGTGCGCAAGCGCCTCCTCATTGAGAGACGCCATGTCCTCCACGCCGAGGCGGAGCGGCCGGCCGGCGGGGTCCGCCGTCTGTCGCCCTTCCGCATCGATCCTGAGGCTGAGCATGGGGTGACGCCGGCAAAGCCTTTCGACCGCGACGGCCAGTCTTTCCGCCTCCAGCCCCTTGCCTTCGAACTCGAGATAGAGATGCGGCGTAACTTTTCCGAGTATCCCGTCCGCCTCTCGGCCGACCCAGTAGGCAACCTGCATGGGGGTTAAATTTAGCATGTGAATTTGCACCGATTGACAAAACATGATTATCATAATCAAGTATAAGCCACCGTCAACCACTCGCACAGGAGGCATCCCATGAAAACGGGAGCACTCAGGACGAATGACGTCGATTCCGACGAAATTACTGATTTTGATAGAGAATTTCTGTTCACTTCTGGCTCGGGCGAACTGCGAGCCAGAGGCATTCGCGAAAGGATAACGATTCCTGCCCATGGCGCCGAAGATGCGGGAAGCCCTTTGCAGAAGGCGATAAAGGCCGCTTTTGAGAGGGCGCGCAGGGCCGGACAGGACAATCCCATCGCCATTGGCGCCATCCCCTTCGACGTCAACGAGCCATCCTGCCTGTACATTCCCAACAACCATGAGTGGAATCCAAAGGGTACCGCTTCGATCTCGACTGATTCGGCGATGCCAACGCTTGTCGGCCAGAACAGCCTGCCCGATGAAAATGGCTTCAAGCGCGCCGTCGAGCATGCCATCGTCAATTTCCGCCATTCCGATGTCCGCAAGGCAGTGCTTTCGGTCATGCGCGAACTGACCTTCGCCTCCGAGGTCAATGTCGAAAGATTGCTGGCCAGCCTCGCCAAACAGAACCGCGAGGGTTACCAGTTCCGCATTCCGCTACCCGATGGCGGCGATCTGATCGGCGTGAGCCCCGAACTCCTCATCCGCAAGCAGGGTGAAAAAGTCATCTCGAACCCGCTCGCGGGCTCGGCAAAACGCATGGCTGACCCGGTAGCGGACAAGGCCAATGCAGACCGGCTTTCGGCTTCGGAAAAAGACCATTACGAGCATAGCCTCGTGATCGAGGATATACGCTCGCTGCTTACGCCTTGCTGCACTGAAATCGACGTTCCCGAAAAACCCTCCCTCATCAACACGGCCGCTCTCTGGCATCTTTCGACGCGCATCGAGGGTCGCCTTGCTGATCCCGAGACCAATGCGCTGCAACTCGCGTGCCTGCTGCATCCCACACCTGCTGTTTGCGGTTTCCCTACCGAACGTGCCCGCAGGCTTATTCGCTTCGTCGAGCCTTTCGAGCGTGGGCTGTTCACCGGCATGGTCGGCTGGACGGATGCCGAGGGTAACGGCGAGTGGGTGGTGACAATCCGTTGCGGCACCGTGCAACGGCAAACCGTGCGGCTGTTCGCAGGCGCCGGCATCGTTGAAGCCTCGGAACCCGAATCCGAATGGGCCGAGGTGCAGACCAAGCTCAAGACCATGCTGAACGCCTGCGGTCTTTCTGCCTAATTTTCCCAGGGACACACCATGACAATCGAATTTGAACGCTGGCCCGAAGATCTGGCGCGCCGATACCGCGACCGCGGCTACTGGATCGACAGACCGCTCAGCGACATCCTCACCCAGCAGGTAGAACTTCGGCCGGACGCGACCGCGCTGATCTGCGGCGACCGCCGCTTCACCTATGCCGATCTCGACCGGCAATCTTCCAATCTTGCCGGGCATCTGGCTGCCGCCGGGATCGGCAGGGGCGACACGGCACTGGTGCAATTGCCTAATATCGCGGAGTTCTATCTCGTCTTTTTCGCTCTGATGAAAATCGGCGCTGCACCCGTCAATGCGCTTTTCAGCCATCGCCGGCTGGAAATGACCTCCTATGCGGAACAGATTGCGCCAAAGCTGGTGATCGGCTCGCGTTCCCACGAGCTTTTTGCCAATGACACGTTTCTGGATGCGCTGAAGCTTGCCTCTCCGCAGCTTGCCGTAACGCTGCTGCTTGGTGAGACGGAACCGCAGCGCAGCCTCGAACAATGGCTCTCATCACCCGCCGAAAATGCGCCGCATTACGGCCCTTCGGCAGCCGATGAGGTAGCGTTGTTCCAGCTTTCCGGCGGCAGCACCGGAACACCGAAACTGATCCCCCGCACGCATAACGACTATGACTACAGCGCCCGGGCCAGTGCGGAAATCTGCGAGCTGACGCCGCAGACCCGTTTCCTCTGCGCCATTCCGGTGGCGCATAATTACCCCATGAGTTCGCCGGGTGCGCTTGGCGTGTTCCACGCTGGCGGCACCGTGGTAATGGCGGCCAATCCCGAGCCGCTTGCCTGCTTCGACCTCATCGAAAAACATGGCATCGACATTGTGCCTCTGGTGCCGCCTGCCGTGGCGCTGTGGTTACAGGTGGCGCCCGCCCATCGCGAACGGCTGAAATCCCTCAAGCTGCTGCAGGTCGGCGGCGCAAGCTTTGCTGAAGCTTTAGCGCGTCAGGTGCCGCAGGTGCTGGGTTGCGCCCTCCAGCAGGTCTTCGGCATGGCGGAAGGTCTGGTGAACTATACCCGCGCCGGTGATCCCGACCATATTGTCTTCACCACGCAAGGGCGGCCGATCAGCCCGGATGACGAGATCCGCATCGTTGACGAGGACGGCAACGACGTCCCAGAAGGCGAAGCCGGCATGCTGGCGACGCGCGGCCCCTATACGTTTCGCGGATATTACCGCGCCGCCGAGCACAGCGCGCGCGTCTTCGACAACCAGGGTTTTTATTATTCCGGCGATGTCGTTCAGCGCACCCCCGAAGGTTACCTGCGGGTGGTTGGCCGGGTGAAAGACCAGATCAATCGCGGCGGCGAGAAGGTCGCATCGGAAGAGGTGGAAAACCTGATCCTTCAGCATCCGGATGTGACGCATGCCGCACTGGTCGCGATGCAGGACGAACTCCTCGGTGAAAAAAGCTGCGTCTTCGTCGTTTCCCGCAATCCCGCTCTCAAGGCACCGGCCATCCGCCAGCATCTCTCTGGTCTGGGTGTTGCGGATTACAAGCTGCCGGACCGGGTGCGTTTCATCGACACCATGCCGCTTACTGCCGTCGGCAAGATCGACAAGAAACGTCTGCGCGACATGCTCGCAGCGCCAATCCCGGCGTAATTGAGCGTGCACGCCTCAACCATTTGAAAATTGCGTGTCGCCCATGCCGATGCGCCAAACTATCGAGGTCAATATGACGATCCCCACCATTTCCGATTATCCGATGCCGGTCGCAGCAAGCTTTCCGGCCAACAAGACCAAATGGCAGCCGGACGCCAAGCGCGCCGTGCTGCTCATCCACGACATGCAGCGTTATTTCCTGCGGTTCTACGAGGCTGACGGCAGGTTGATGACAACCCTCATCGACAATCTTGCAAAGGTAAAGGCATGGGCGGTTCAGAACGGCGTGCCGGTCATCTACACCGCCCAGCCGCACGATCAGCCTGCCGCCGACCGCGCGCTTCTGAACGACATGTGGGGACCGGGCCTGACCGTGGTCGACCCGGAGTTGCAGAAGGTCGTGGACAAGCTTGCGCCGACGCCCGACGATGTGGTGCTGACCAAATGGCGCTACAGCGCCTTCCAGCGTTCAGACCTTGCCGAGCGCATGAAGGGGTGGGGCCGCGACCAGATCATCATCGGCGGCGTCTATGCCCATATCGGCTGCATGATGACGGCTGTTGAAGCCTTCATGAAGGATATTCAGCCCTTCATGCTGGGTGATGCCGTCGCCGATTTTTCCGAAGCCGAACACCGCATGGCGCTGCAATATGTGGCAACACGCTGCGGCGTGGTGATCGACACTGCAAGCCTTGCCGGCGCGGGAGAGACCACCGATATCAGCGAATGGCTGAAGGCCCGCATCCTGCAAATGGTGGAGGACGAGAGCGACATCGACCCGGATGAGAACCTGATCTTCTATGGGCTGGATTCGCTGCAGGTGATGAAGCTTGCCGGCGAACTGAAGGAACGCGGCGTCATCGTGGGCTTCGAAGAGCTTGCCCGCGTACCGACGCTTTCTGCCTGGTGGGCGCTGATCGAAGAAAAGCGGCTCGCGGCCTGAGCGGACGGACAAGATGATGCAGAACAGATTTAACGGGCGGCGCGTGCTGGTGACAGGTGCCGCGCAGGGCATCGGCCGCCGCATCGCCGAGCGTTTCACCGAGGAAGGGGCCGAGGTCATCGGCCTTGACCTCATTGCCGATGCAACCGATGCAACCTTCCGCCAAATCACGCTCGACATCACGGACGCGGCGGCAGTGGAGGCGGCGAGCGAGGCGATCGAGAAGGAATGGGGCGGGCTAGACATTCTCGTCAACGCCGCCGGCATCCTCCGGCTCGGCGACAGCGAAAGCCTGACGCCGCAGGACTGGAACGCCTGCATGGATGTCAATGCTGCGGGGCCGTTCTACCTGCTGCGGCAATGGAGCGGCGTCTTCAAGCGGCAGCGGCGCGGGGCAATCGTCAACATCGCCTCCAACGCCGCCGTTGTGCCGCGCATCGGCATGCTCGCCTATTGTGCTTCCAAGGCCGCACTCGTCAGCCTCAGCCATTGCGCAGCACTTGAACTCGCGCCCTATGGCGTGCGCTGCAATGTGGTGTCACCCGGCTCCACCGATACGCCGATGCTGGCCGGCATGCTGAACGATCCCAGCGGCAAACAGCGACTGGTCGCCGGTCTTCCCGAGCAGTTCAAGCTCGGCATTCCGCTCGGCAAGATCGCGCGGCCGGACGACATCGCCGACACGGTGCTGTTCCTCGCCTCCGATCAGGCAGGCCATGTGACGATGCAACAGATCGTAGTCGATGGCGGCGCCACGCTTGCCGCCTGAGCATCGGTCCGCGTGATGAGGATGACAGAAATGGCCAACGTGCCGGCGTTTCACGGCGAAGCTGTTTCCGGCGATCCACCCGAGGCCATCTGGCCTTGGCCGGATGACAGATGCGATTGTCATTGCGTCAGCCTTCATTACAGCGCCGAAGAAGGGCGCGGCGGCAAGGTCCCTCCCTTGCCGCCGCAGCTTTTGCGCGCTTCGCCCAGACGCAAGGCGGAATTTATCGCCGGGCGCAGATGTGCTGCCGAAGCCATACGCCGTCTCACCGGCCGCGCCGCCTTTCCCGGCATGGGAGAGGATCGCGCCCCTATCTGGCCCGAAGGCGTGGTCGGCGCGATTTCCCACAGCCACGAGCGGGCAATTGCGCTTGCCGGCTCTTCCGAGCGGTTCTGCGGCATTGGCATCGATATCGAAAGGCTTCTGAACGAGGAGGAAGCTTGCGATATTGCCCCGCAGGTACTGACCGCAAACGAACGCCTCAGTCTTGGAAACGACATCGATCCCTTCATGACCGGGCTGATCTTTTCGGCCAAGGAAAGCCTGTTCAAAGCGCTTTATCCGACCGTCAGACGTTTGTTCTTTTTCGAGGCGGCGGAGTTATCCGGCTATGAAGAGTGCGGTTCAGCATCCCTTCGGCTGACGACCGACATCAGCGGCGAGTGGCGCAAGGGAACGGACATTCCTTTCCACTTCTGCCGCTTCGAAGGCTTTTTGCTCACCCGTATCCTTCTCCCGCATTGAGGGAAAAATACAGAATCCTTTCCTGTGAAGATCATATTTAAAGTCGTTATTCCCGTCATTTGTGTGAAACACTGAAACGGTACGCACCGTGTTGGAATGATTCCAAACATGCAAACGGTGGAGATACGATATGACCGACATCGATACGAGCAAGCTTTCCTGGGATGCGTGGGACGAGCTGCAAAACCCGCCGCCGGCCGAAACCGATTTCGACCGCGTGGTCGAGACCGCGATTTCCCGCCGCGGCTTTCTCGGTGGCGTGCTTGCCTTCGGTTCGGCCGCAGCAGCCATGGGCACGCTCGGCAACCTGATGACCAGCACCTCGGCGGAAGCGCAGGAAGCGGCAGCCGGCCGTTTCCCCTTCAAGCCGGTGGCTGCCGCGACCGACCACACCATTCACGTACCGGAAGGCTACAGCTGGAAGCCGGTCGCCAAGTGGGGCCAGCCGCTGTTCTCCAACGTGCCCGACCTCGACCCTGCCAAGGGTGTCAGCGTTGAAAACTCCGACAAGGTCTTCGGCGAAAATACTGACGGCATGGAACTGTTCATGGTTGGCAATCACCAGCTGATCGCCGTCAACCATGAATATGTAAACCCGGAAACCAACCTGCCGCATGCCGAAAAGGGCAACCCGAAAACGGCCGACGACGTCAAGATCCTGCAGAACATGCAGGGCGTCACCGTCATGGAAGTTGCGGAAGGCACCGGAGGCTGGGAAATCGTTCTCGACAGCCCGTTCAACCGCCGTATTCACCACAACACCCCGATGAAGCTTTCCGGCCCGGCCGCAGGCTCGGACCTCGTCAAGACCGCCGCAGATCCGAAGGGTGTCGACTGTCTGGGGACCTTCAACAATTGCGGCGCCGGCCGCACGCCCTGGGGCACCTACCTCACCTGCGAGGAAAACTTCAACGGCTATTTCGGTACCACTGATGCCGCCTTCAAGCTGCCGGATGACTACAAGCGCTACGGTATCGTCGCCGAGACCCGTTACGCCTATGAGAAGTTCGATGCGCGTTTCGATGTCGCCAAGAACCCCAACGAGCCGCGCCGCGCCGGTTACGTGGTTGAGATCGATCCTTCGGACGCCTCCTCCACCCCGATCAAGCGCACCGCCCTTGGCCGCATCAAGCACGAGAACGCCGCCGTGGTGATTGCCCGTGACGGCCGCGTGGTGGTTTATATGGGCGATGACGAGCGTGGCGAATTCCTCTACAAATTCGTCTCCAACGGCATTTACGTGCCCGGTGGCGACACCTCGAAACTGCTAGACGAAGGCACGCTCTACGTCGCCAGGTTCTCGGACGACGGCGCTGGTGAATGGCTGGCTCTCACGCCTGAGACGACAGGCATGAAGATCGATGAAATCTGCGTCTTTACCCGTCAGGCCGCTTCCAAGGTGGGCGCGACAACGATGGACCGCCCGGAATGGGTCGCCATCAACCCGGTCGCCATCGAAGCCTATTGCGCCCTTACCAACAACAGCCGTCGCGGCGAAATGAAAGACGGCAAGTTGCGCGCCAATGCTGGCGGTGACGCCATGGCGATCAATGCTGCCAACCCGCGCGAAAAGAACGAATACGGCCAGATCGTGCGCTGGTACCCGGAAAACGACGATCACGCGGACGGCAGATTCAAGTGGGACCTGTTCTGCATGGCCGGCAACCCCACCGTTCACAAGGATGCCTATGCCGGCTCTTCGAACATCAACGAAGGCAACATGTTCAACTCGCCCGATGGCATGATGTTCGATTCGACCGGTCTCCTCTGGATCCAGACCGACGGAGAGGACAGCAACGAGGGCAACTTCGCCGGCCAGGGCAATAACCAGATGCTGGCAGGCGATCCGGCGACCGGCCGTATCGAACGTTTCCTGACCGCGCCGAAGGGTTCTGAAGTTACCGGCCAGACATGGTCCGGCGACAAGCGTACCCACTTCGTCGGCATCCAGCACCCCGACGCCCCCTTCCCGGATGGCGAAGGCAAGCTGCCGCGCTCCACCGTTATCGCCATCAAGCGTGATGACAACGCGCAGATCGGCTGACGCTTTGGCTTAGGCGGAACCGGGTCTCGGCATAGCGGAGATCCGGCTCCTGTCACCCGTGACCAAGGGTCGATGCGGCCTGACTGAATTTTCACTCGCCAGTGGACAAGAGAGGCATTACCGCTTCAAATCTCCCCACACGATACCAGTCAGGAGGTGGCATGAAAGATGCCGCGCCCATCGAGAGAACGGATCGCTGACATGCCGATGATCTTGGGACAGTCACGTTTTGCGCCGTTTGGCT
>NZ_VIUP01000013.1:0-71774 GCF_007828365.1 Rhizobium sp. SJZ105 | reverse complement strand
GCGCGGGGCAGATCACGGCATAGTTCAGCGTCCGAAAGACCACGGAGGGCGTCTGAGCGGATAATCCATCGAGTTTTTCAACGATATCGGCGCATCTACGTCACAACGGCAGCCGGCCTAAGGGGACTTCGGGGCTCGCGAAATTTGACGAGCGGTCGCTTTTTCTCCAGGCGACGAGCAGCCTCTCGACATTTGCATCAGCGCCGTCCTCGGACTGTAGTTCAATGTCATACCGCTTGCCGAAATGAATCGTCTCAAAATCCTTCTTGGCGCTACCCACCGGTCTGTTACCTCTAGCGGCTTCACGCTTGACCAGAATTTCGAGCGGACAATGTACGGCGGCGAAGAAGACATCGTGCTCCGCCAAAAGATCAACGAGTTCTTCCAGCCATCCCTCGGTATCGAGAATATGTTCAAGGATCAGATGGTTACCCGCATCGGCATATGCCCGCAGCGATCCATGGAACCCGTGGAAAAAGGCCATGCGAGCGTCAGTCCAGCGAAAATCACCACTCTTGAAGCGTTCGGTCGGAAGCACGCCAGCGTCGCGCAGATGATCGATCGATACGTGCCAGAATGGTTTCTCGATGCGTTTCTGCAATGCCCTCGCAATGGTTGACTTGCCGCTGCTCGACGCGCCATGAAGAAAAATAACGTGTGCCATCCTTTCGTCTCCCGGTTTCCAGGCCGCAATTAATACAGGCATATGACACATCAATGACCGCTGATGGCGCAATCCAGCCGTAACCACTTTCGGCCCATTGCGGACTTTTGGTTGTCACAGGTACTGTAGCTGTCATGGACTCTCTGTCCAAATTTCATTGCTGACAGGCCGCCAAAGTGAACGAACCCTATAATACGACGATCATTCAAACCCTCATCGGTGCTCTGAAAGAGCTAGAACAAGAAGACGATGTCATCCTTCTAGGACCATCACCTCGAAAGGCCGCCGAGAAAATTGCCGCGAAACTAAGGTCTATGGTGCCAAATCCTGACCTCACGCCAGCAGAAATGCACGGTGTGCGACTGCTGATCCTTCATGCGATCTCTAACAAGTCATTTTTTGACTGGGAGATGCCGACGCTGACGGGATTTTCTGCTGCGAGGTTTCAAGAAATTGCAGAAAAGCTTCCTCGTGAATGACAGCAAACGGCGCACAGGTGACGTTTTACGCCGCTGCGAAGCGTTGCCTGCTTTCAGGCGCGTCCCATGATGGCCTCTGTGACCGACACGAAGGCGCTTTGCCGACTGGCCGGAGCCGACCCCATTATCGCCGTTCACTATGCGGGCTGACTTCCCGGAAGCAATCATCGCGGGGGGGCCTTAGCTGTAAAGGTAACGAGCATGCAATAGGGCAGCGTTGCCATTTCCGCGTTCTCGCGCAAGTCGATCGCGCGCCTGAAGAGGAACCGATGGGTCGCCTCGTCGACGCCATTGGTTAGCTCGCATTCAAAGGTGAACCGATGCGTCTGTGAGGATCGGCTGGTTTAGCGAACGGAAGCTTCCGTGAACTTAATGCGGGCCGAACGACCGATTGAAGCCGCGTTGCCAGCTTGCCAGACCCGATCCCATTCTGGCCGTTTGGCGCCAGAACGCCAACGCCCAAAAGCCGCCGCGAGCACCTAATCCAAAACCTTGCCTTGCGCTCCGTCCTTATGCCGCGCTCGCAGCTTCCCCAAGATCTCGTGTGAGAAACATGACGGTCGCCAAATCGAACGTTCCTCTGGAAACTCTCTCCCAGATCGTGCCACTCGACACGAGCATCGGCGGTCGTGCCCTGGAAAGTAGCCTCAGTATTGGTCGAGAGGGCCGAAGCGCTGTAGGGAATTAAGATCCTATGCCTCATTTTCGTGGTTTGCTCTGGGCCGGCGGTGAGCCGAACTTGCGGGAATAGGCGCGGGAAAATGCGGCGGCGCTGCCGAAGCCGACCCCGGCGGCGACCGATTTGACACTTCGTCCGGCGCGCAGTTCTGCTCGTCCGAGCGCCAGGCGCCAGCCATTGAGGTAGGCGATAGGCGACTGGGCAACGGTTTGCGTGAAGGTGGAAATGAATTGTCCGCGCGACATATCCGCTATGGCGGCAAGGTCCGCAATCCGCCAATTTCGCGCCGGATTGTCATGTATGGCCACAAGGCTGGGATGCAGTGCGGGGTGCGCCAGACCCGCCAGTAATCCCGCATCGACCGTGCCGATCGCTATTGCCTTGCGGATCGCAAGCACGACGATGATCTCGCATAGACGCGCCTCGATAGTACCGCCACCACAGCGGGCGACCTCGACCTCGGCCACCATCAGTTGACACAAACCGCGCAATTCCGGTTCGTTGGCCAGTGAAAGGCACAATTCGTCTGGCAGTGCACCGACCAACGGATTGGCACTACCGCCAAAATCCACCGTGGCGCCAGCGCATATAGCTGCGCCATCCGGCAGCGACGCCGTGGATCTGGCGCGATAAAGCAGATGGGTCGGTTCACCTGCGCCATGGACATTGATGATCAGGAGGTTAGCGGCTTCAGCACAATCGCAACGTGATGCGCCAAGATGAAAGGCTTTCAGGAAAGCCGTCAACCGATCATGTTTTCGCCCGGAATCTGAACTTTCAGTCATGTATTTCCTCCCTTTCCTGATCGCAAATCTTGTATCCTCCTTGAGCGAAGCACGCCAGCACGTCCAGACAGACAAGAGACAGCATGACACAGGATTCTGCAGCCAAATTTGACGCCTCCCGCGCAGGAGAATACGCACGACAAAGTAGGATAGCGCTGGACGGATATGACGCCTGCCACGAGCTTTCCGCCTGCATGCTGTCGGCAGCTCTGGGCGAAGGAACGGCGGCACGGGTTCTGGTTGTCGGGGCCGGCGGTACGGCGGGCGAAATCATCGCCGCCGCTCGGCTGGAACCGCAATGGTCCTTTGTCGCCGTCGATCCTTCAGCACCGATGCTCAACCTTGCACGCGATCATCTGGTCAGGGCCGAAGTGTCTGACCGGGTGGAGACCGTCCTCGGAACCGTCTCCAATCTGGATAGAGCTCCATCGTTTGACGCTGCTATCATGATCGGCGTGCTGCACCATTTGCCAGGGAACGCCGCAAAGCAGGATGTTCTGGCGCAGATTGCAATGCGGCTGTATCCTGAAGCGCCCCTGATTGTGGCGGGGAATTATCGGTCGTATGCCTCTCAGCCCCTGCTCATGGCAGCCTGGGCAGCACGCTGGCGTATGAACGGCGCCGGGCCAGAAGAGGTCCAGGCCAAAATGGGCAAGATTCTGCAGGGTGCGGAGCCACCCCGATCGGAAGACGAGGTCATTTCGTTGCTGGAGGGCGTTGGTTTCAACGAACCGCTTCGGTTTTTTGCAAGCCTGTTTTGGGGAGCATGGCTTGCCCGACACGTGGGGAACGCTAAGTGAGCGCCATAATCTGCTCCATTTGCAGACAGTTTGGATCAAAGAGACAAGTTTACTCTAAGCCATCCGGTATTGGCAAATTGTCAGCCCGAACCCTCATGGCTCAACGTAACGCCGGGGCGAAAAACGTCGTATGAGCACACTCGCGCAGCTAGAGGATAGCTTTCAGGCACTTGAAGCGACAACGCGAGCGACCTGAACGAAGGCGTATATCCGGAAAAGGCCGATGCGCCGAAATACTCGGTCCCGCTCGGCTCGGTGCCCTTGGCTCATACGATAAAAATCGGCGAGGCTGCATGCAACCTCGCCGTATCTGGCCATTGACTTGCGCGTTCTATTTACGCGTAAAATTCGGGAGCCTTCTTGAAGTTCGCCCAGGCGTCAGGGTCATGGCCGGTGACGACTGTCGCATCATGCTTTTCGGCATAGGTGCGGAGCTTCTGAACAGAACGGACCGTGTCAACGGTCGAGGCAAGGAAGCCAGGCAAAGCCTTCTCTTCCCAGTGGTCCAGTGTGTAGGCAGCATCAATCGTCAGGAGAAGCGGTTTGCTGTTTGGCAGGCGCACCAGGAAGGACTGGTGGCCGGGTGCATGACCGGGCGTGAAGATCGTGGTGAGCGTGCCGTCGCCGTAAACGTCGTAATAATCGTCCTGCGTACCGTTGAGGAACTGCCACTTCAGACCCGGCTTGTCGAAGTCCTTGCGGATATAGCCGCCGCCAGCAAACCAGTCGGGCGTAAAGGCATATTCGTATTCAGAGCGCTGCACGATGTGGGTTGCGTTGGGGAAGCGACCGATGGCGCCGGTATGATCGAGATGCAGGTGCGACTGCACAACATATTTGACATCGGCCGGATCGAAACCAAGCGCCTTGATCTGGTCAACGCAGCCCTGGTCCTTGTCCAGTACTGGCCAATAGACATCGCAGATGCCGCCCCAATGGCCACGCGGATCTGTTGCAACTTCAATCGCGTTGCCGCCGTCGATCACGGTGTGCCCGGCCGGATGGGTAATCAGGAAAAACGGAACGGGGATCTCATAGTCTGCACCGTTCCCCTGGTTCATCTTGATGTTGTGTACCTTGCATTTCAGCGTACCCGACTGAAGCATGTAAAGTCTGATATCGGTCACTCGTTTTCCTCCCTTGGAACTGAAGATATTGCTGTAAGAAATGGGTCAGAACGCCTCGCGGTAGAGCGCAAGCGCATCCTCTTCGCGGACTTCGACCGGATTATTGACCAACAGACGGCTCTGTTTCATTGCGTCGGACGCAAGCATGGCGAGCGTGTTGTCCGTCACGCCGACATCGCGCAGACGTCGCGGCGCGCCGCTTTCGTCCATCAGCGTTTCCATATGCTGAACGAACGCATCCGAACGGGTTGCCGCATCCCCTTCACCCGGAACACCCAGCACGTCGGCAAGCTCCGCATAAAGCGACGCTGCAGCCTTCGCGTTAAAGCGTAAAACCGGCCCCAGCATCAGGGCATTGGAAAGCCCGTGTGGCACGTGATAATGGCCGCCCAGCGGATAAGCGAGCGCGTGCACGGCGGCCACCGGTGAGTTGGCGAAAGCCTGACCTGCCAATGTCGCACCCAACAGCATGCCTTCACGGGCTTTCCGGTCGGCCCCGTTCCTGCAGGCGGCGATCAGGTTTGCACCGAGCAGACGCAGTGCCTCGCGCGCCAGAGCATCTGATAGCGGGTTCTTCTTGTGTTTGCTGGTGTAAGCCTCGATGGCATGCACCATGGCATCGATACCGGTGGCAGCCGTATGGACCTGCGGCAGTCCCACCGTCAGTTCAGCATCCAGAAGAACGAAATCAGCGTAAAGCTGCGGGGAAACGACCCCCATCTTGGTGGTTTCGCCCGTGGTGATGATCGAGATGTTTGTGACTTCCGAACCTGTACCGGCCGTGGTCGGCACCAGCACGAGCGGCAGGCGTGATCCCTTTACGTTGCCGATCCCGTACATGTCGGCAAGCGTCTGGTCGGAGACCAGAAGGACAGCCACGAGCTTGGCGATATCGAGCGATGAGCCCCCGCCAAGACCGATGACGATATCGACGCCGATCTGCCTTGCGGACTCGACGCAGTCGGCAACGATATGCTCTGGCGGATCAGCAACGACCTTGTCGAAGATCGTGACGTTAAAGCCGCTGGCCGCAAGGGCGTCAGCAATCGGCTTGATGAGGCCGGCCTTGATGAGACCTGCATCGGTAATCAGCAGCGCCTTGCGCGCCTGAAACCTGCCGGAAAGAATCTCTCCGAGGCGCTGGGCGCCACCCCAGGCAACCTGCATGGAGGGAACGGTGCGGAATTCGAAAGGGTTGATGGTCATCTGATCCTCCCAGCGTGATCTCAGCCGATGGCCAAGCACAGGTATTTGATTTCAAGATATTCATCGATGCCGTAGTGCGAGCCTTCGCGGCCCAAGCCGGACTGCTTCACGCCACCGAATGGTGCGACTTCGTTGGAGATGAGGCCTGTATTGTGGCCCACCATGCCGTATTCGAGCGCTTCTGCGACACGCCATGTCCGGCGGACATTCTCGGTGTAGAAATAGGCCGCCAGACCAAATTCGGTGTCGTTCGCCATGGCGACCGCTTCGTCTTCCGTCCCGAACCGAAAGAGCGGAGCGACGGGTCCAAAGGTCTCCTCACGGGCAACCTTCATGGCCTGGGTTGCACCAGTCAGAACCGTTGGTTCGTAAAACGTGCCTCCAAGAGCATGGCGCTTTCCGCCGGTGACGATCTTTGCTCCCTTGCCAAGGGCGTCAGCAACGTGATCCTCGACCTTTGCCACGGCATCCTGGTCGATCAGTGGACCGATCAGAACACCAGGTTCGGTGCCCTCACCGACGGACAGGCTTTCGACCCTTTTGACCAGCTTTTCCGCGAATGCGTCGTAAACACCATCCTGGACATAGATCCGGTTGGAGCACACGCAGGTCTGTCCCGCATTGCGGTATTTCGACACGATCGCGCCCTCAACGGCCGCATCCAGATCGGCATCATCAAAGACGATGAAAGGCGCATTGCCACCAAGTTCCAGAGACAGTTTCTTGATCGTCGGGGCCGATTGCGCCATCAGCAGACGACCGACTTCAGTCGATCCGGTAAAGGAGATCTTTCGCACCGTGTCGCTTTCGGTAAATACCTTGCCGATATCGCGTGCGGCGCCCGTCACCACCTGGAAGACACCGGCGGGAACGCCAGCTTCTTCGGCGAGAACACCCAGAGCAAGTGCGGTGAGAGGGGTCTGCTCAGCCGGTTTGACGATCATCGTGCAGCCTGCGGCAAGTGCCGGGGCCGCCTTGCGGGTGATCATCGCGGCCGGGAAGTTCCATGGCGTGATCGCGGCGCAGACGCCGATCGGCTGCTTCAGGATGGTAATTCGCTTGTCCGTGGTCGGCGAAGGAATGGTATCGCCATAAACACGTTTGGCTTCCTCCGCGAACCATTCCACGAAAGATGCCGCATAAAGGGCTTCGCCCTTTGCTTCCGCAAACGGCTTTCCCTGCTCGGCAGTCATCAACGCACCGAGATCGTCAGCGTTCGCCACCATGAGATCAAACCATCGACGCAATATGGCAGCGCGGTCCTTCGCAGCCCGGCGGCTCCACTCGGAAAATGCCTTGCCTGCTGACTCGACTGCAGCTTCAACCTCATCTGCCGACAATGAAGGAACGTGACCGATGATCATCGAGTTGGCGGGATTTTCCACCGCAATCGTCTTGCCATCCGCAGCTTTCAGCCAGCGACCATTCACCAGGCAGGCATCACGCAACAGCGCCGCATTTTTTAGCTTGATCATCGACCTCTCCCGCACTAGAGTTCAACTAATTGAACTTGAATCATTAGAGTGAACTATGAGCCAAAGGGGCCAAGTGTGTCAAGGAAGGTGCATGGCTGAAGATCAACAATCGTCGCAAATATCAGACACTGTACCGGCACTCAGACGCGCCGTGCGTATTCTGGATCTTGTGGCAGGTTCCCCGCGCGACCTGACAGCAGCCGAGCTGACACGATTTCTGGATTTGCCCAAAAGCAGCGCGCATGGCTTGCTTGCGGTAATGACTGAGCTTGATCTTCTGGCGCGATCTGCCGATGGAACCCTGCGTATTGGACCCCACTCGCTCAGATGGGCGAACGGCTTTCTGTCGCACCTCGATATCGTATCGACATTCAACGACCATCTCGCCCAGCGCCACGACCTCGATCCCTACACGGTGACCCTCACCGTCCGCGAGAGTGGCGAAGTCGTTTACATCGGCTGTCGCAACTCGGCCCAGCCGCTTGGACACACGTTTCGGATCGGTATGCGTCTGCCGGCGCCATTTACGGCCACCGGGAAGATCCTCCTGTCCGATCTCGGGCCCGGTGAATTGAGGATGCTGTTCTCTCAGTTTCCACAGACTCTGACATCAAGGAGCGTTGCTGGCCTTTCGCAGCTTGAAGAGGAACTGGCTTTGACGCGCGCTCGTGGCTACTCCATCGACGATGGTCAGATCCGCGAAGGTATGCTTTGCATTGGCGCAGCGATACGCGATTACTCGGGAGCCGCATCTGCCGGCATTGCAATCAGTCTGATCCGCAGCGAAGCCAGCGACGAAAAAATCGCGTGCCTTGGTGAGGAGCTTCGCACCACCGCCAACGCGCTTTCAGAAAAGCTTGGGTACCGATCGCAGAAAGACTAGTCGTAACCCGTAGCGGTATGGTCGATGCCGACCAGCCCAGCTTTGCTGTAGGGGCCAGTGCACCGATACCCTAGGTAGCCCCTGTCCCGAGTACGGCTGCGCCGAGCGCAGTTCCGGTCGAGAACATAAAAGACATCATCGATGTATTGAGCACCAAGGGAAAAGACTTCGGTCCGCAGATGCACGATCCACCGCGTTGCCTTATTCCTGGCTGGGACGAAGCCGAACAATGGGTTGTCATCACAAGACGACTACTTCGGAGCTTGTCCGGGGTGTCGCGCCTACCCGGATAAGACGGCGTCTGTAAGCTCAGGCACCGTTCCAGCCGATATCTCGTCTGGGACAGTGGGACAGGCTAATATCCGGTCATCTCCAGATAACCTTGTCCTGAGGTGCTTCCATCAAACTCTATTGGCCCCTCCCAGTAGGGGGTTGACGTCGCCATCCAGGCTTTCTCGTTCAGCGGCTTCGTCTTTATGTCTAGACCACGACTGGGTATCTTCACGCTCCATTCGACCGGAATGCTCTTTCCGTTGATATCCGCGGTCCGCAACGGACTGAGCAAGACGTCTTTCGGATCGACGGGAGACGGCCTGCCATCGGCGGAAATCCAGTTGGCGGAGATGTAGCCGCTTTTGTCATCACGCAGACGGAAGGCCATGAGTTTTTCGCCGGATGCAAGGTGAAGGGAAAACCAATCCCATCCCGTCTGGCTCGAGGCTAGCGGTTGCGACGACCATTCCCGATCGAGCCACGCCTCGCCCGTTACCTCATGGGTTTCACCATCAAGAAAGACGCTGCCGCTGACACTGTAGAATGGCTGGGAGTAATAATAGCTTGCCTGGCCCTCTGCCGATTTAACGGAGTAGCCGTTGTCCCCCTGACGCACCAAAGGCCCGTGGGCCTGAAGTTTCAGACGATATCGGAAGCTCTCGCCATTGGCGTTCAAATCAAGCTGATCGAGGTCGTCCCGTGCATCGTCAGTTCCTGCCTTCATTTGCCAATTGTCAATCCAGGCCTCGAAGGGTTCGCCTTTGACCCCCGCCTGCCCCACGCCTCCCCGCGCCAGCCGTTCGGCAACATGGTGGCGACTCGCAGTCGTCACGGCTGCGTGGCCAATCCAAATTTGAGGGTCGGACCATCCGGGGCGCTCGACAGGTTCAAGTGCAGAACGAAAGAGTGTCCATTGGACGCCCATGCGCTGTCCATCGGCCGTCCGCAGATTTGCAGTAACGTACCACCACTCGATCCTGAAACCGGGATGTGCCTTGTGGTCTTTTGGAAAGACGAGTTCAACGCCTCGTGTGGGAATGCTGAAGCCTTCGGCATTTGACCCGAGGCCCGCAAAGCCCTGCCCTATGACCGGCGTGGGCAAGGAAGTGCATGAAGCGCAAAGGAGCAGGAGGACGGCTTTAGCGTTCACTGGCGAATATCCTCAAAAGATCGGCCGGCGCGGTTTTAGCAAGCCGTCGAACAGGGATCAGGACCGAAATGATGGCGGCGAGCAGCGCAACTATACCCAGCCTCAGCCAGTCCAGCGGAAACAGGATCAGCGGCAGTCGCCATCCGAAAGCCTCCACATTGATGATTGCCAGTAAAACCCAGGCCAGTCCCAGCCCGACAGGGATGGCGCCAATGAATGTCACAAGCCATAGCGCAAGAGTTCGCAGAACCTCCAGCATCGCAAGGTCGCGGCGACGAAGTCCAAGTGCCCAGACAGGAGCAAGCTGCGGCAGTCGAAGCGAAGCGAGCGTAAGCTGGCTCGAAAACATGGCAAAACCCGCCACCGCGAGCGTGAGCACATTGAGCGCGCCGGTGACCGCAAACGTCTGTTCGAAGATTGCGGCAGACTGCCGTTTCAGCGAGGCCTGGTCGACAATATTGGCTTCGGGCAGGCCGAACTCCGTCATGAGGCGTTGTCTGAAGCCCGCAACCTCCTGTGGCTCCATGCGAAGGCCGTATCTCAGCTTTTCAATGCCCGGGTAGTGCTGGACAAGGGCATCAAGACCAATGATGATCTCGCCCCTCGGATTGCCATAGTCGGAAAACACCCCGACGACGCGGGCTTTCCAGCCACCTGGCATTTCTATCTCTTTGCCGGGCGACGCCTTTCCTGACCTCCAGAACTGTTCGTTGACCAGTGCACCCTTACCGCTCGCAATCTCGTCCCATGTTGCGGGCGCGCCCGAAATCAATGGCCAATGATCCCGGTATGTTGCATCATCGGCGACGCCGAAGATGCGGACCTGCTGCCCAGAAATTTCCCCTTCCGTACTCCAGATGGGTAGAACGGCCCTTGCATGGTGTGGAAACCACTGCCGCAGGCGCGCAGATTCAGCCTCGTCACGAGCCGTCACATAGACCTCTGCGGCCAGGCGCTGATCGAGCCATCCGACAAAGGTTTGCCTGAAGCTTGAGACCATGGTGCCGACCCCGATATTGGCCGACAAAGCGAGCAGCAATGCCATCAGCGCCAGGGAAAGACCCGGCAGTTGCTGGCGCGTATCGGCGAAAAACCAGCGGGTCAGTCCGTGTCCGGAGATGTGTTCGGCCACTCTCATGCCCAGTGCCAGCAAGGTTGGAAGAATGAGTGCAGCGCCCAGAAGAAGCGCTGCAAGCACTGCGAAACCTGAAATGAGACCGCCGCCCAGCAGCACAAGCGCGCCGGATACAAAAAGCAGAACCATCCCGGCGGCCGCCTGATGGAAGAGGCTTTTCGTGGACACGATCGCCCACGCCCTGCCCTGTGCCGTGGACAGTATCGGCATCCGCCAGACGCGGAGGAGATGTTGGAGCGAAGAAAGCCCGGTCCCCACCAGCGCCATTGCAAGGCCGGCGATCCACCATTCAGGCCGCAGCGAGAGTGAACCGGCAACACTGGCTCCATAAAGACCACGCAGGGTCGCGGCCACGCCCGGCAACAGAGCCGATGCGACAACGTAACCGACGACAACGCCCAGCGCTCCCGATACCAGCGCAAAAAGCGCGGTTTCGATAACCAGCATCGCGGTCAGGGAGCGAAGCGAGACCCCGAGCGACCGTATGGTCCTGAACGTGCCACGCCGTTGCTCGAACGACAGGCCCGTTGCGGAATAAACGATGAAGAGACCGACAACGAAGGCAAGAAAACCAAAAGCCGTCAGGTTGAGATGAAAACTGTCCGTGAGCCTTGCGACGTCGGGCCTGCTTCTTGCGTGTTCGAGGGAAAGTTCAGGGGCTATGTTTCCGATCGTCGGAAGATCGGGGTCTTGCGATGGCGAAACGATAAGCCGGCTCAGTTCACCATTGCGTTTCAACAGGCGGTCAGCCGTGGAAATATCGACAAATGCTGCGCCGTCGGGGAGATCCGCTCGTGCCTTAAGGGAAAGGCCAGAGGTATCTTTCAATGTGGCAGCCGTTGCAGGCGAAACGATCATCTGTCCGGGCGTCTGGATGAATTCCACCAGCCCGGACGGATCAGATGGTGCAGGCACCATTCCGTCGGATGGCATGGTCAGGGCGTCGATGCCGATAAGCCTGATACGCGTCGTACGAAACCTGTAATCGCCTTCAATGATCGGAGAGACGTGCAAACCCGCCCTTCGAAGCCGGGCATATGTTTGCGAGGAAATTCTGCCGCCGGCCTTTGCCACCAGTTGATCCCGCTGGTTTTGCGCCAGGACCGAGGCCGCCCGGTCATAAGTTGCTCTGGCTTCGGCATTGATTGCCTGGACCGCGCACCAGAGGCCGGTTGCAAGCGTGACGCCGACAATGAGGGTAAGAAGCTGAAGCGGTCGGTAGCGCCAGTGTGAGAGCAGCGCCCGGAAAGCGGTCCAGTTCATTACGAAACCTTTCCACCACTCAGCGCGATACGCCGATCGAGTTTTACCGCCAACCGGCTGGAATGGGTCACCAGGAGGAGTGTGATCTGCGCGGACTTTGTCAGTCTCAACATAATAACGATGACGATATCAGCCGTCGCCTCGTCGAGATTACCTGTCGGCTCATCGGCAAGAATGAGGGGCGGTCTTGCCGCAAGCGTACGTCCGATCGCCACCCTTTGTTGCTGACCGCCGGAGAGCTGTTCGGGATAGCGTGCAAGCAGCTCTCCGATCCCCAGTGCCTCGACCAGGCTTTTTTCCCAGACCGGGTCGAAACGGCCCGCCAGCCGGGCGTGAAACGAGATATTGGATCCGACATCGAGGCTCGGAATGAGATTGAACTGCTGGAAGATTAAGCCCACCTCCCGGCGTCGGAAGCTCGCTCGACCGGCCTCGTCGAGATCGGTTATTTTCCGACCCCCCACCGTGATGATGCCACTGTCGGGCAAATCAAGGCCGCCGGCCAGATGCAAAAGCGTACTCTTTCCGCTGCCGGATTCCCCCGTCAGGGCAAGACTTTCGCCGGCTTCAAGTGAAAGGTCGACGCCGTTCAGGACCGGGATAATGCCTTCGGCTGTGTGGTAGGATTTCTTGATGCCGGAAAGTGAAAGGACCATGGCTCTTCGATCTCTGCTTCGTCCTATATGGACCGATATGCTGGCGGATCTCAACCGGTTTAGATACCGATATTCGACGCGCAGCCTAAACGACCGCACCGTTTCTGCCTGTAAAGTCGCCCTCCCCTCTGGCGTCTCCCCCGTCCCGTTCCGAGCGTGAGATGGCACCCGACACAAAAAACACTCGCCGTAGCCTTCCGACAGTCATGGCGGCTCTAGGAGGCCGCATTGACCGACGAACTACATGATCAACGTGACGGTTTATGTCGCAACGCCTTAGATCATTTCTGAGCCGGGCACCATCCGGACAGCGGACTGCACAATGACGGGTTCATCGTGCGAAAATCTCTTCTGCATAAAAGAGAGACGCGACGTCTGAACCCGCTCTTGCTCTGCTGTGGTCTTGCGAACGCGGTGACGCGGTCGGCGCAGGCGCCCGAAGAGAGCCGCCTGCGCATCCGCTCGCAGCGTCAAGGAAGGTGCCTTGGCGCCCTCGGTTTTTTCAGCGTATCCATGAGTTCCAGCGCTGCACCAGCATGCCTATGTTCGCGTTGATCCATTGTGCATCAGGGACGATGATCCGGTTTTCAACATCTGCCGCAGATGGGAGGGTGGCGCGAGCCTCAGATGACATCTGCGAAATCGCTTTCTGACTTGGAGGAGTGCAAGAAAGCGTTTCGCAGGCTTTGGCCTGCACCGCAGGATTCCTTAGCCAGAACTCAATGAGCTTCAGCGCATTTTCCCGATTCGGTGCGGCACGCACGAGCGCTATGCGATCGCCCACAAGAAATGCGCCATCGTAACTCCAGCCTATCTTGTAACCTTCTGCTTTCAAGGCCTTCGCGCGCGTCAACCAGATCTGTCCAACGCGATACTCGTCATTGCGAAACGCCTGAACGCTTTGATCTCCCGTCCTCCACCAAACATGTACACTGTCCCTGACTTCGTCAAGCTTGCGAAATGCTCGATCTACATCAAGTGGGAAAAGTTTTTCTCTCGGCACTCCGTCCGCGAGCAATGCTGCGGCCAACACTCGCCATGGATCGTCAAAATTAGGAAAACTTCGAGCACCCGGAAACTTCGCCAGATCCCACATGTCAGCCCAAGTTTGAGGGTTGCTGCCGTTCTCATTCAGTTTGTAAGCCAAAAGGGTGGAGGTTGACTGCAATTTCGCCCCGCCGCGCGTACAAGAGTCGGCCAGTAGGTCCGTGCTGTTAATGAACTGCTTGCAAAAGTCTGACAGGTCTTCCGTTATGGCGAAGTGTGCGTCGGATCCAGCTTGGATTTCGCCATCCAGATAAAGGTCCCAGGTGACGTTGCCTGTTTGAACCATAGCAGTGACCTTCGCCCGCTTCTCCGCATCTGTTCCAGAAACAGTGACGACTTTTATTCCTGTCGCTTTCGTGAAGGGCTCGAACCACGCTTCACGCAGGGCCTTTTCGTAGGTACCTCCCGTAGTAGCAATGACCACACGTTGCTCGGCACTCGCCTTTTCAAGCCCAAGAGCGAACATGAGAGCAAAGGCGACGAACACGTAAAACGCGGATTTCAGGCAAGCCTTCGGCGTCTGATCCGATCTGATCATTTCAAATCCTCTTCAGTTAATGTGGAGTTAGTGTCTGCTTCGAGTAGTCAAAAGTTGCGCCGCCGTCATGAGCACGAGCGAGATAGCGACGAGCACGGTTGACGCGGCGGCGATCACTGGCGTGAGATTGAAATCGATATCTTCGAACATCTTGCGTCCAATCGACTTCCCGCCAATGTCAGAGATGAAGAACGAAACCGTCGCGTCATCGAACGACGCAAGAAATGCAAAGACCGAAGCCGCGGCGACGCTCGGGCCAATATTAGGCAGCATCACGAGGAAAAAGCTCTGGAATCGATTTGCGCCGCAGTTGAGAGCCGCGAGTTCGAGCGAAGGGTCAAACTTCTGCACCGCAGCACCCACCACGATCATGACATAGGGGATGGCTAAAACTGTGTGCGCGAGAACAAAGCCTGCAAACGTCCCCGTTACTCTCCACGGTGAGAACACCAGGTAAAGCGATACACCCAGAACCACGTGCGGGACGATCATTGGCCCAAGCGCAAGGCTCTGCAGAAGCCCCTTAAAAGGCAATCTGCTCTTTGCGAGCGCTAGCGCTGCTGTCGTGCCAATGGTTGTTGCCACGATAGCTGTCGCGAATGCGACCTGCAGGCTGAACAATGTTGCCGACATCCAGTCAGGATCAGAGAAATACGCCCAATACCATTTTAAAGTGAGGCCTTGCGGTGGAAACGCAAGGTAGCTGCCGTCATTCAGGCTCATCGGGATGACGAGAAATGTCGGCAGGATCAAGAATACCGTTATCAGGAAGACGAAGAAGCCTGCGGTATAGATCCGTACGATATTGCGATACCGTCCGACGGCATTGCGCAGTGGCCGCGCCAAAGAAGGCCGGACCGGAAATGTTGAACTATCAGATGCCACTGTTCAGCCCCTTGCTTAGCGAAAGTGTTCTTCGAAATATGATTACGACGGCAAGCGTGACGACCAACAGTGAGGTTGAGAGCGCAGCCGCAAAAGGCCAATCGAGCAGGACAGTCGTCTGTTGACCGATGAGCGTTGCCATCATGAGCGATCCTGCTCCCCCTACCAACGCCGGGGTGACGTAGAAACCGAGTGCAAGAACGAAACTGATAACGCAGCCCGCAAATATCCCAGGAAGGCTCAGAGGAACAATGATTGCGCGAAAGGCGTGCAATCGAGTTGAGCCAAGATTCATTGCCGCCTGAACGTACTCCTGAGGGATAGCCCGCAGTGCCGCAAAAATAGGCATGATCATGAATGGAAGAAGGACATGGGTCATTGCGACGATGACCGCACCCTGTGTGTAGATCATGCGCAGGGGCTCGTCGATGAGCTTGCTCGAGAGAAGTGCCTGGTTGATAATGCCGGTTCTCTGAAGCAGCACAATCCAGGCATATGATCGGACCAGGACCGATGTCCAGAGCGGAATGAGCACGCATCCCGTCAATATGAGGGCCCAGGGGTGTTTGAGCCGGACCATCGCGTAGGCTACAGGAAAGCCTAGGAGCAGGCAGCAGCACATAACCGCAAGTGCCACGACCGTCGTGGAGAACAGGACGTTTAGATAAAGCGGGTCGCGAAAGATGCGGATGTACAGCTCGAGGCTCATGTCCGGCATACTGAGTGCGACGAGCCTTGCCAGAGGATAAACGAACCCTGTCAAAAGTATGAGTGCAGCTGGCAGAAGCAAAAGCAATGCGCCTGCATGGGAATATGTTTTTGCAGAGGGCGTAGAAAACATCACACTTTGTAAATTGGCGAGTGCTCTGGAAGCGGGTGAAGAAGCGCTCATGCCGCAGACGTCTCCTCTTTTGCAAAAAAGCTAACAGCCTGCGGGTCGGGTACGAGATCGACCGTATCACCGGCGCGGAAATTTACCTCACTTCCGGTCACGACCTGAACCTCCACCAGCGGTGATCCAGGCAGGTCCAGACGGACCATGAACGCATGGAATGATCCAACGAATGCAAGACTCTCGATCTGAGCTGGTATTGCCCCAAAACCTCGAGGACCTCTTTTTTTCAAGGCGATCCTCTCGGGACGCATGGCAAGAATTACCTCGTCACCAAGCCGGAGTGCCGCCCGTGCCGCATCGACAGAAGCGGTCCGGACAAATACGTCGTCGGCCAATCGCACGAGCATCCCGTCGTCTTCAAAAGAAACAATCTCTCCTCCGACGAAGCTCATTTTTCCGACAAAATCAGCAACAAAACGGGTTGCGGGCGCGTGGTAAAGACTGGAAGGAGCTCCTATCTGGACGATGTTTCCACCCTGCATTATCGCAACGCGATCGGACATCGTCAGCGCTTCTTCCTGATCATGCGTTACATAAAGGACGGTTGCTCCCACCTGTCTCTGGATGCGCTTGATTTCGAACTGCATGGCTTCACGCAATTTCTTGTCAAGCGCGCCGAGGGGCTCGTCCATCAGCATAACGGGCGGCTCAAACGCAAGCGCTCGTGCGACCGCCACACGCTGCTGCTGGCCACCCGACAGTTCAGAAGGAAACCTGTCAGCAAAACCGGCCAGGTGAATGAGGTCAAGCATGTCGTCTGCCCGTTGCTTCCATCCGGAGCGCCACCGCGATCTGAGCTTTAGCGGGAAAGCAATGTTCTGACGGACAGTGAGATGGGGGAAAAGCGCGTATTTCTGAAAGACCATCCCGATATTTCGCTTATTCGGCGCAAGGTCGGTCACGTCTCGGTCGCCGATCACGATCCTGCCTGCCGTGGGACGCTCAAAACCAGCAATCATCGTCAGGACGCTGGTCTTGCCTGACCCAGATGGGCCCAGCACTGACACGAACTCGCCTGGCTCCACGCGGACGTCAACACCAGCGACTGCAACGACGTTGCCATAGCTCTTCGCGAGCCCGTCAAGATTTAGAGTCTCACCTATCAATACCTCACCCCTCCGTTTTTTTAATGCCGCGACGAACGTGAAAACGAGTGCTCGGAGCAGCTTTCAAGATTATCTTGCCAAGCCAGCGACGCGTAACAGATTAGATGCTAATAGCGTGCATGATGTCACATAGCGTTCGCAAAAACTTTGCATTCCATTTTTGTGACATCAAAAATGCGATGAGTCAACGGAACAAGAGGGGAAAATGATCGACATTTTACGTGATGAGAGCGATACCGGCGCCCAAGGCCAGCGAATGGGAAGCATGGTTTATGACGTGCTACGGGAGAGAATGATCCGCGGCAGCTACCCTCCCGGGCACAAGTTTACTGTCCGGGGGATAGCCAGTGAACTCGACGTGAGCACGACGCCTGCGCGCGACGCGTTGAACCGCCTGACAACGGAATCGGTACTTGTTTTTTCCGGCCCCAAGACGCTCATCGTTCCGACGCTCACAAAGGCGGAATTACGCGATATCACCGTTACGAGGATCGCCCTGGAAGGAACCGCCGCGGAATACGGAGCAAGGAATCCCGACGAAGCAACAAATAGAAAACTCATTGATATACAAAGAGTTATAAACGAGAATTTAGCAGCGGGCCGGTATCACGATGCTCTGTGGCACAACAAGGAATTCCACTTTGCCATCTATAATTTATCCGGACTTACCGGCCTGCTCAGCATGATTGAAACCCTGTGGGCGCGCATTGGCCCTACACTTCTCAACCTCTACCCCGAGTACGCGCAAAACCGCCAGGGTGTCCACAATCACATGGTCGCGATTGAGGCTCTTATTGACAAAGACCCGGCCGGCGTGCGGGCGGCGATAGAGAACGATATCAGGGAGGGTTACCGCAAACTTCGCAACGCCGTATCGGTGACAGACGAATTATAACCCGAACTTAAAATTGACGTCACATATTGACTCATCAAATTTTTGTTGCAACAAAATTGCAAATGACGGGTGCAGTGTGCCTGTCTTCCTCCAGGACAAGGGTTTTATGGTTCAATGCTGTCATCGTCGAATACCCCGCTAACAGGTCCCACCGACCGGCAAACGTCCATCGCGTTCTTTGAACGCGCCTCCACCGTTTTTCCAGGCGGTGTCACACGCGCGACAATTGAGCTGGATCCCCACCCGATCTTTGTTGCCTACGGGGAAGGCGCGTTTGTGACCGACGTCGACGGGCACCGTATGCTGGATCTAAACAATAACTTCACGACCCTGATCCACGGACATGCCTATCCCCCCATAACTGAAGCGATCGCCGGACTACTAAGAACAGGCAGTTGCTTTGCTAATCCGATGAACCATGAAATCGATCTGGCCGAATTGCTAGTAGGCAGGATTCCGGCTGTTGAGCAGGTCCGCTTTGTCGCGAGTGGAACGGAAGCCGTCATGTTTGCCATCAAAGCCGCTAGAGCAACGACCGGCCGGGTCGCAATCGCTCGGGTGGAGGGTGCGTACCACGGCGCATATGACTGGGCGGAGGCGGGCCAGCACGCATCGTCGAATACGCCCTGCGCCGCCTATCCAGGCATGCCAGCAAGCGTCATAGATGAGGTCGTGCTCCTCCAATTTAACTGCCCCGCGCAGTTGGAGCAACAGATCGCGATGAATGCCGGGCGCCTTGCGGCTATTCTTATCGATCCGATGCCCAGCCGGGCAGGTCTCATAGAGCCGACACAGGAGTTCATCGCAACAATCAACAAGGTGGCGAAGCAACATGGGATCGTCATTATCGCGGATGAAGTACTGAACCTCCGCCAGGGCTTCAATGGAGCGTCAGCGCGCTACGGTCTGGAGCCGGATCTCGTCACAATGGGGAAGATCATCGGCGGTGGCTTTCCAGTAGGGGCAGTCGGTGGACGTCAGGAGATTATGTCGGCCTTTGGCAAGCAAGGAAGTAAGGCACCATTGACGCAAGGCGGAACCTTTTCTGCAAATCCCGTGTCGATGGTCGCTGGCCGTCTTGCAATGGAAGCCCTGACGCAAGATGCTTTCCAACGTCTCGAACATATGGGCAACCTGGTTCGCGAGGGGTTGAGGTCACGCATCGAACGTCACGGCGCAAATCTGAGCGTGACGGGAGCGGCTTCGCTTTTTCGAATACACGCCAAGAAAGTGGCGCCGGTTTCTTACCAGGACAGCATTCCGACAGCTTCGGAAGACGTCGTTCTGAAACTGCTGCGCAGGCACTTTGCAAACAATGGGATCTTGATGCCCTACGGCGCCGCTGCGTCGCTATCAACGCCCATGACGGACAATGACATGGGTGACATTGTTTCCGTCTTTGACGATTTCCTCGTGAATCTCGATCGACATGCCTGGGAGGCCGCATAATGGATACTGCAGTTCATGAAACAACCGTCGCTGAGCGTATTGCCCAAGCGTTGAGGCGCCATGATGTGGAGGTGATCTTTGGACAAAGCCTTCCGTCGGCGGTCATTTTGGCGGCCGAAAAGATCGGTATAACGCAGATTGCCTATCGTCAGGAAAACATGGGTGGCGCCATGGCCGATGGTTACGCCAGGCGTTCGGGCAAAATCGGGATCGTGGCAGCCCAGAACGGGCCCGCGGCGGCGCTGCTGGTTGCTCCGCTGGCTGAAGCACTCAAGGCTAGCGTCCCGGTCGTTGCACTTGTACAGGATGTGGAGCGTGATCAGACTGATCGGAACGCGTTTCAGGACCTCGATCACATCGGCCTGTTTCAGTCATGCACAAAATGGGTTCGTCGTGTTTCCGTGGAAGAGCGGGTAGACGATTACATCGATGCCGCGTTCACCGCCGCCTCGTCTGGCAGAGCAGGTCCCGCAGTCCTGCTTCTTCCTGCGGATCTTTTGCGATCCGTATCTACTACCCCTTCAAGGAGAAGAACGAACAATCTCGGCCATTGGCCGCTCGACAGATCACGTCCCGCCGACAAAGATCTTGATATCGCTGCGAAAGCGATTGCGAACGCACGCGCACCTGTCGTGATAGCAGGCGGCGGCATCCACGCCTCCGGGGCTGCCCAGCAGTTGCGACTGCTGCAGGACGAATGCTCGATACCTGTGTTCACAACGAATATGGGCAAGGGCTCAGTTGATGAGTGGCACCCTCTTTCAGGAGGCGTACTGGCATCTCTTGTCGGTCCGAAGTCACTGGGTCAACACACGGTCGAGATCGTTCGCGAAGCGGATCTTGTCGTCTTAATCGGCACGAGGACGAACCAGAATGGAACAGACAACTGGCGCCAGTATAGTTCCGATGCCCAGATTATTCACATAGATACCGATCCACAGGAGATCGGCCGGAATTTTGAGGCAATTCGTCTTGTTGGTGACGCACGGGAGACCTTGGCCGGCCTACGCGAAAGGATCAGGCTTTGTGACTTGCACCTCAGAATCGTTTCCCGCGAGGCTGTCTGCAACCGTCTTCGGGAAAGCTGGAGGAAATTCAATGATGATCGCCGAGCCTACTACAGCTCTGAGGCCTCACCGCTTCGTCCCGAACGGATTATGGCCGAACTTCAGGGAGTTATCGATGAAAACACCACAGTGGTGGCGGACGCTAGTTATTCATCGATGTGGGTCCTCGGACAACTCAGAATTTCTTCCGAAAGGACACGTGTGCTCACCCCCCGGGGTCTTGCAGGACTTGGGTGGGGAGTTCCCCTTGCAATCGGAGCCAAGGTCGCCGCACGTGAGAGCGATGTTGTAACGCTGGTGGGAGATGGGGGATTTGCGCACAGCTGGGCCGAGCTTGAAACACTGGTCCGCATGCAAATTCCGATCACGATCATCGTGCTGAACAACGGAATTCTTGGCTTCCAGCGTGATGCCGAAACTGTAAAATTCGGAAAGTACACAACCGCCTGCCATTTTGCAGAAGTCGATCACGTCAAGATTGCACACGCGTGCGGATGCGATGCGGTCCGGGTCACGCAACCGCAGGACCTCAAGGCCCATATGCAAAAGATCAAGAAAAGAAAGTTGCCGTTGCTGATAGAGGTTATGACCGATCCCGAAGCTCACCCGGCACTTTCTCTCTTTGCTCAGATGGACAGTGCGGCATGACGAGAGATCGCCAGAGCCGAGTCGCAGTGGTCGCCGGAGGCACGTCCGGTATCGGACTGTCGGTTGCACGACATTTACTCGGTATTGGCCACAGGGTCGCGGTTTTTGGGCAGACAGAAAGCGCGGCGAAGGCCGCGCGCTCGTCCTTCGAGGCTGAAATAACATCTAACCAGCTATTGGTCGGTTGTTGCGACGTCAGAAATCCAGGCGAGGTTGCCGATTTCTTTCGCGATGTCGAAACCTTGTGGTCGTCCACTGCACTACTGGTTTATTGCGCGGGCATTTCGCCGAAAGCAACGGACGGTGTGGCCAAGCGATTTACCTCGGTCGACCTGGACGAGTGGAATGATGTGCTGGACGTGAATTTGACGGGCGCCATGCTCTGCTGTCAAGCAGCCTTACCAGGTATGGTCGACAAGGGATTTGGCCGGATTGTCCTCATCGGCTCGCTTGCAGGTCGAACACGGCCTATGATCGCCGGCGCGGCATATGCAGCATCAAAAGCCGGGCTCGCTGGCCTGGCCCGTGCGCTCGTCAGCGAATTTTCAGCCGACGGGATTACAATCAATGTCGCCGCTCCGGGTCGCATCTTGACGCCAATGGCGGGAACCGCGGCGACGCCAGTCAATCTCGACGCAGCAAAACGAATACCCACCGGGCGACTAGGAGAGGCCGAAGAAGTGGCACGGCTGGTCGGCTTTTTAGTCTCCGATGAAGCCGCTTTCGTCAATGGAGCGATCATAGACATCAACGGCGGCGAGTACACGCCCGCCTAACCCACAACTTGTCAGACGCAGAAAACAAAGCGAAGGGAGATGCTCGTGCGTCACTCGATCCTAATCCACACGACTGACCCGGAGCTCTACCTGATTTTGCGTTACATTCTCGAGCAGGCCGGCCACGACGTCGACCTGCTGCCTAGCCTCGACATGTTTTTACCGGATGATGCGAATAGTCAGCCACAACGCCGCACGGTACTGATCTGCCTTGCAATGGACGATCTGCTCCGCTCAGCGGTTCTTATAAAGAAAGAACAGCCGGACATTCGAGTTGTCGGCTTCCCACTTGACAATAAAAAGATAGACGGCGTTCAATCATCCGTATTTGACTATCTGGTGAGGCGCCCTTTTGACCCGGGCAACCTGCTTGAGTTTCTCAAGTTTGGCCTGCGTTGCAACACAACTGCACCAACTGATGTCAGCGTTTTTCTCGACGACGTGGAAATCAATGTTGCATCCGTCCGGGTCCGGCGGGGTGAGACGCACATCAGTCTATCGCCCCTGCATTTCAGGATCCTGTTGTATCTTGCAAGAAACACAGACAGGGTCGTCAGCCGTGACGAACTCATTCGGAATTGCTGGCCCGAGGATGCCGATGTCGAACCGCGTACGGTGGACATTCACATCGGCAAAATAAGACGGTCTTTGAACCGACACGGTCACAACGTCATCAGAACCGTGCGCTCCGCAGGATATTCGGCCACAAAATTATAATCCGGCGCACAATTCATACGTCAGTAAGCGACCGAAAAACTCTGGCCCAAAAAAGAAAATCGCGATCCCTCCCGTCGAGGCGTGCATCAATAGCACTGAAGGCGACGGCGAGCGCGGCATCTGTACCGAAAATCACTCTGGCAATTGCCGTGGCGTCGGCTTCATCGCAAGACGTGAGAATGTCATCGCCGGCGCTATCGGCAATGCCTGTACTTTTCCAACTACGCATGTAACCTCCGAGCCACCCAGCGCGGAACAACGAATATGCCGGGCGTTCAGGCTCGTTTCAGAGATGCAGAGCGCAGCGCCTGCATGTTCGCCCATGGCTATTCGATCAGGTTACGGCTTTCCCGCCCATGAAGCGCATTGGGCCTCAGAAAGCATCTTTATGATGTCACATAATACGCTCCGTCTTCAAGCGACTTGCCGGAATATCGAGGATAATTTGATGATTATTCTATTTTATATAAATGGCTACCGGTGATTGCATTATTTTTTGTGACATCATATGACGGCTACGAACAGACGTTATGTATTGAGGATCTGAGATGCAGCACGGGATAGAAGCCAAAGCCGCAGTCGCAATTCTTACGGAGAACGCGGACTATTTTGCGATGCTCAAGCACATTCTCTCTACGGAGGGCACGCGGGCGGTTCTCTGCGCTAGAAACGAAATCGGCGACAAAGTTGCCCAGCTGGACATCGTCGGACTGATCCTCGATGTGGATCGCGATCACCATGGGGCAGCCATCATCTGCCAACGCATCAAATCGTGTGACAAGACGGAAAAACTGCCAGTACTTGCCATCATTCCCAACGGCGACACCGAAGCCTATATGGAACTCATGCGTGCAGGCGCGGATCAGTGCCTGATCCGCCCATTCTGGCCGCCACATCTGCTGGGCTTTCTCGAAGGCATAAACCCTGTACGGCAACAACCAGTCGCGACAACGTCACAAAACGCATCCCTTAAACTGGGCGAAATCGAGCTTTGGCCAGAACGCAAACGCGTTTTGGTTAGCGGCGTCGAGCTCACTTTGGGACCGATCGAGTTCAAATTGCTCGAACATCTTCTTACGGCTCCCGGGAGAGTGTTCAGTCGAGACGAGTTGATAACAGCGGCGTGGCCGAATGAGGTTTACGTGCAACCACGGACGGTTGACGTTCACATTGGCCGTATCAGGCGGCACCTGAAGAAAGCGGCGGGCTTCGACATCATCAGAACTGCGAGATCAAGCGGCTACGCCATCGATGTAGCCTCGCAGCCGGCGTAAGCGCCGTTCTGGTCTATGACGCCAAAGGTTTACAGAGATTTCTCAAAATCTTCCGAGAGCGTTTGTTGATCGTTGCGATAATTTGCCGATCCTGCATGCATCTTTTTGGTTAGGGGACCTGAGAAATGTTGACCGACAAAACGCTGCAGCACGCAAGCCGAAACACCGGGGGATTGATAGATCATGCCGAAGACTATTTCAACTCGGCTCACCAGCAGGGCTTGATGGCCCTATATGCGCGGCCAAGGGCTGCGAGGCAGGTAGATCTCGTTTTTGACGGCTTTCCATCGCAGCGCATCACTGATTTCGTGCGTTGTTCATATCTGGGCCTCGACAATCACCCGCTCGTCATAGACGGCGCGATCAAGGCGATTGAGGAATACCGGGCACTGCACTGGTCATGTGCAAGGACCCGACTGAATTTTGCAATCCTCCGCGACTTGGAAAATTCGCTTTCAGATCTCTTCCAGGCGAGGGTCATCACCTACACAACGGTGCTGGCGGCGAACATGGGAGCATTACCTATCGTCGCCTCCGGACACCTCACCGGCGGCATCAGGCCGATGATGGTTTTTGACCGCCACGCGCACGCAACACTCGCCTTTCACAAGGGCACAATCGCTCTGGAAACGCAGGTCCGTACGTTGGCCCATAATGATCTAGATGCATTGGAGGAGTTGTGCCGGTCCAACAGGGCCGTGGCTTACGTTTGCGACGGCGTCTACTCGATGGGTGGAAATGCGCCCATTCGGGATCTGCGCTACTTGCAGGATCGATACGGTCTGTTTCTCTACATCGATGACGCCCACGGCGTATCAATCTGCGGGAAGAACGGTGAAGGATTTGTGAGGTCACAATACGGAAACGAACTCGGCGAGCGAACTATCATAGCCGCGTCGCTCGGAAAGGGTTTTGGCGCCTCGGGCGGAATGTTGATGCTTGGTACGGCGCGTCAGGAAGAACTATTCCGTCGTTTTGCTGTCGCGCACGCTTTTTCTGCGTCATTGAACGTTGCGGCAATTGGTGCAGTTTCAGGTTCGTTGACAATACATCGCAGCGACGAGCTTTTGCGAAGACAGCTGGCTCTCAGTTCCAATATCGCACTTCTGGACTCGATGTTGGTGACAGAGCAAAGCGGAACTCCCTTGCCAATTCGGACAGTGAACCTTGGCACCGAAGAGCGTGCCGTCAATGGGACCCGGGCGCTGCTCGATCGGGGAATTTACGGCTCGGCGATCTTCTTCCCGACAGTTGCGAAGGGGAAGGCCGGCATTCGCGTTTGTGTCACGTCGGACCATACACCTGAGGAAATCACGGGACTTTGCGCAGCTCTGTCAGAGATCATGGATGACCAGGCAATATCGTAAATCCGTATCAGGCTGTAGTCACTCAGAAGGCCGGTCTTGCGACGAGAATGAGCGGCGGGTTTTGCGGATAGCAACATTTGTTGCCAGCAAAGTGTGATGTAAACTACAGATTGAGGCGGACGAATCCAGCCTGTTGCGGAGAAGAGAAGACATTTGCCGACCATGAAAACATCGCTCGATCATATTCCCCCGCAAATACAAACGGAGCTCCAGCGCGCGCTGGAGATTATTCACGAAGAATTCGAGGATGCCCTGGAGGGCGGCACGGCGAAATTCAAAAAGCGTGGCCGCATCCTGAAGATCATCCTCTTCGGTTCCTATGCCAGGGGTACGCAGGTGGACGAACCGTTCACATCCAAAGGGTACAGATCTGATTTCGATCTTCTTGTGATCGTCAACAACCGCAAGCTGACGGATTTTGCGGAATATTGGTACAAGGCTGCCGACAGGTTGATCCGTGACAAGATGATAAAGAGACCCGTGCAGATCATCGTCCACTCGCTGCGAGAAGTGAACACATCCTTGCAGGCGAGCCAGCATTTCTTTTCCGACATCCGCAAGGAAGGCATCGCTCTCTACGAGTTGGACGATAAACCTCTTGCCGAACCCAAGATGTTGACACCGGAAGAGCACTTGCGAGTCGCAAAAGAGCATTTTGACCATAGGTTTAACGCGGCTTCGAAATACAAGAAGGGGTTTGACTTCTACAACCGGGAAGGAGATATCAATGAGGCAGCATTCCTCCTCCATCAGGCGATCGAGCAGGCTTATGCCAGCGTGCTTTTAACGCTGACGAACTACACGCCGGCGTCTCACAACCTGAAAGTCCTGCGATCCTTCGCAGAAGAACGGGATCGTCGACTGATCGAGGCCTTCCCTCGCGATCACCATCGAGAGAGAGCATGGTTCAATACGATAAACGAAGCATACGTAAAAGCACGCTACTCAAGCCAGTACAAAATCAGCCAGGAAGCGCTTGACTGGATTGGCGAGCGAGCAAAACTGCTGCTCAGTCTGGTGGCCGAGGTATGCCGCGATCATATATCGGCGCTTGAGAGAGACGCCGGTCGTGAGATTGCCGAGCAAGGCGCGGCTGAAGAATAGCGGGCTAAAGCGCTTTCCCAAATTAACTTTAAGTTGGTAGTGGACCTTGGCGGCTAGCGGCACCGTCGTTCATTAACCGCGCCTTGGTGGAGTGCCGAATGATGAACGTCAAACGGTTACTTCCGTGCCTTTGATCGTCTGTTGCGTCGCATCAAAGGGTTCATGCAGCCTCCTCGCTGCCATTTGCGGAAAACTCCAAGTGTATGAGCCACTTTATCGCCAACCGCTGTTCGCGTCACGCGCTGCCGCTGCTCCGGCCTTGCTATTTGTCTGACCCGTCACCGAGAATTTCTTATGGCCAAACACATTTCCGAAACGTTCGTGTCGGTCGCTGATCCGGATCGGACGCTCGATCTGCTGCGCGGCACTCTGCGCGGCTGGTCTCTTTCAATCACCACCAATCACTCTGAACCACTGATTGCCTTTGACGAGGGGCGCGTCATCATCACCCACGCAGTCGGTGGGCTTCACCTTCGTATTGAGGCCGAGGATCCTTTGACACTCCTCGGGATGCGGTCCGTGCTGCAGGCAACCTTCTCTCAGGTCGCTACCCATCTGCTCCCGGAGCTCGAATGGCACCGCGCCGATGGCGGGGCACTCGAGTGACGGGGCCCCAGGGAGGGAGCACTGGCTGAGGATAACACAAGATGGCTTCGGATCAGGGAGCCTCTTAACTCTCCCGGAAAGACAAGCGAGTTAAGGGCATAGCCGAGCAACTTGCGAAGTTACCTATCCCCGCATTCCGGCAAGTCTTCGCCACTGGCACGCTGCCGTCGCCCTGCTTAAAAATGAACGACTTCTGGGCGTCCAAGAACTTCGATGCCTTCATGCCTCCGCTCCTTTTTCCCAACCGGGAAGTTATCGCGGAAAACTCCAGTTATGAACTGGTTCAGTTTTCAGGGATCAGAGCAGTAAGCGGTGTTTTCCTCGCACATTGACCAAGCTCGATTGGGCTTTCCGAAAAATGCCGTTACGACATTGATGGCAAGGTCAGAATGCGCGAATACGCTTGCAGGTGGGGCTATACGAGGATCTTTATCTTCCGATTTCGCTTCCAAGACGATCAGCGGCTTGCCGTCGTTGCCCAGCAACAAAAAATCGACGAATCCCTTTTCGCTTTTCTCAAAGTCCGCACCGAGACTTTCGATGTGGTCAGGCTTCAGCTTGACGTTCGGCTCAAGAACGACGTTCGCGGGACCGCTTGTCATCGAAGAAGCGCCAGCCAGCGGCCTCCAGCAGCCGATTGATTTTGATCCTCGCCATCGCTTCCTTGCGTGGTTCCAACGCCCGTCCCTCGAGAAAACTCAGCCATCATTGCGCCTTCGGAATAAACCCCACAGTAAATCCGAACAATCGGCCAATCTTCCCTAAAGTTTCGAGCGTTGGGTTCGCCGTCCCGGCTTCGATCTCAGCAACTTGGCGCCTGGTGAGCGATAGCGTCTTGGCGAATTCGTCCTGCGTCAAACCAAGCCCTCTTCGGATTTCAACAACAGCCTCAGGTAACCTCAAATCGCCAGTCCGAGCGCGTTCCGCCAGTGTTCGCCGGTTCTCAAGAATTTCCTCTTTCGTTGGCTTTCTCCATCGAGCCATTTAGCGGTCCTCCGGTATCACTGGCACGCCGCCAGAACGCTCTCGGCGATTTCAATGCAGCGTCCCATTACACGCTCTAGAATTTCCGGAGACCCACCCATATCTTTCGCCATAGCCGGTGTTTGCCGGAGGTATTCGGCAAACACGGAAAGCTCAGCTGCGAGCGCATTCTGCTCATCAGGATCGGGGATCAGTTCAGCGCAAATGCGTTTCCAATCGGGAAGGTGATCGCGACCACCGTCCCTCATCATGGCCCAGCGGGTGGAACGAACGATCCCCTCTTTGGCGAGCCGCATTGGCGCGAAATCAAAGAGCGGAGACAGGCGGATCGTGCCGTCCTGGTGCTTACTTAGTGCAGAATTTCGGCCATGATTATCGGGATTGCCGAGCGCCAAATTGGCGATGTCCCGCTTCAGGTATTCGACAATGTCCGCGAAGGGATTGGCAGAATATTGGCGCAAAACGTCGATGTAGGCCTCGTGCGAGCCGACATGACCGAAATCAGCAACGCCGATCGCGGATACCAGGCTTTCTTGGCCCAGCCTAACGGTTCCGCCACCTTCTTTTTTCTTCCGGTCGAACCGAGGAATGATCAGGACACTTTCGGCATAGGTCGAAGGTTCGTGCACATTCAGGCCGATCTCCTGAGCGATCCGCGAATAGAGGGCTTCGCCTTCGAGTATAATGCGGTCCACGGGCTCGTTGCTGCGGACCAGCTTGACAATGACGTGGCGCACGGCCTCATCATCAGTCACGAAGCTGTCGGGATAATAGAGACCGTCATTCGCTTGGGTCATCGAGACCTTAGGCCATTCGCCTTGCAGGCCGCTTGAGCCAGAGGCGAGCATTCCGAAGCGATCGGCGACTTCCATGAAATGATCCGAGCGCTCAAGGATTTCCGCTTCTGTAACCCCTTGGCGCTCAACACCGCGCAGCCGTTCCGTCTCGGCCTCCGCCGCTTCTTTGATCCGGATATTGCCTATGCCGCCCGTCGCCGATCGCAGAAGCAGCGGGAGATCGGAAGCGCGCGAGCCTTCAGCAAGACTGAGATGCTCGGCAAGCTTTCGCCTTGCATGCCCCTGGGGCATAAGATCCAAGAGGAAGGGCGGCCAGCGGCGGCTATATCGATTTTCGAGATCAACGGGATATCGGACAGATAACGCGCGATGGTCACGAACCGTTTTGCCACCAGCGAATTCCGCAGATGCAACTGTGACGAAATAGTCGAGATCATAATCGACGATGGACGCGCCCTGGAAGCCGGCCGCGTCATCCTTAAGTTCTAGCGTCGCGGCGTGATCCCACTGGCCATAAAAATGGGTTTGGAGCGTTAGGCGCATTAATTGACCCTTTCAATGGTTCAATTAATGCATATTTTCAATTTATTCAACCCATCAAAGTGGGTTTAATAACTGCCCTTGGAACTGCCAGCTACTGAAGCGGTCATTAAAACTTCTGATCCGGCTGACCATCTTCCGGCCACGCAACGCATTGCCGTAAGCGAACAGCATGAGGGACAAGCTCAGCACAGGTGTTAGCCATTCATTGGTTAAAGAGGATAACGCCGCGGGCGCGGTCGAGTACACGCCGGTGGCGCTCCGCTACGATGTTCTGGCTTGCCTGCATGCGGACAACCTGCTGCAGCACCTTCAACTGTTCCCGCATTACCTCGAACGCACGGCGCTGAGCAGGCGGCACGCGATTGATAACATCCAGCTCTCCACGCAGGATGGCATTGCGGCCGAAGCGCTCGTCGAGGGCGCGGCTGACGGTTGCAAACTCCTTACTAATGGAGGGATCGAGCGAGCCGGCAGCAACGTCGAGCCTGCCGTTCTTTTTCTTCATCGCCACTGAGAGTTCTCTCAGTGCATCTTCGGCGGACGGCGACAGTCCCGGGATGGCAATGCTCATGCGCTGGCGCTCCTCAGTGATCGCCTCCCTCTCTGCATCAAATGCGGCCCTAAATGAGGTGGCCAATAACCGCACACGGCTTGCCGCCTCCGGGACGGCACGGAAAGCCTCCTTCCGCTCCTGGCCGACAGCGAGCAATTTGTCCATGATACGGCCGGAGCCTCGCAACGCGCCGTAGGCAGCGGGATCATTGCTGATGGCCGCAGCGATCCGCTCACCGGCAAAGCCCTTCAGGATCAGATCTTCAATCTTTCCGACAGCACCTGCCGGATCGCGCCAGATACGCGCTGCCGCGTTCGCAAGGGCGGCGCGATTTTGACTGTAGTGAGGAACAGCTCGCGCCCTCTCCCGCGCCTCGTGGTCGATCGGGGTTTCAAACTCTGTTACAGCTGCAAGCATTGGCAACACCGGCACCGTCTCTTTCCCAGGCACGACGCTGGCGCCGGTAACGATCCTGGAGCGATCTTTCCTTTCGGCAAGATGCTGTTCTTCGGCAAAGCGGCGTATGGCGGCAAAAAGACGATTGAGCTTTTCGCGCCGGTCGAGGTCAAGGTCGTCCGGCATGCGCTCGATCATGTTGCGCTGGGCAACAGTGTCTGCCTTGTCGGTGAAGGCGGACCAGCCGAAGCGAGCGTTGAGAGCGTCGTTGCCCCCCCTCACCTCTTGAACAAAAAGGCGATCCTCCGCCGCGTAGGCGAAGGCCGTCTTGTAGGCATCCTTGCCACCGCGCTCGCGTACGGCTTCGATTTCGGCAAGGCGCGCCATAGCCGGTTTGGAAAGCGCTGGGATCGACAACGACATATGCGCGCGCCGTTGCTCCTCTCGCATGCCGAAGCGTTCGACCTGGCGGCGGAACTCTGTGGCATGGGAACGCGCCAGCGGCAGCAATTCGGACAAGGCCGACACCGCCGCATCGCGCTCGGAGCGGGCCGCGCGGCCATCGACAAGAAGATTCGATCCACGCAGACGGCCGAGACGCTGCGGCGAGGCCTCAAGATCGTCGGCAAGCTCGCGGGGCGCAATCCGCGCGTCGGAGGCAAGCGCGTTCAGTCTTGCAAGCGCACCTTCGGGATCGCGATAAATCTTTTGCAAGACTGGGCGAAGAATGGCGTCGCGTTCCTTCCAGTGATCTGAGCGAAGCTGCGCGCGGCGGGCATCCTCGCCGACACTACGGGAAAACAATGTTTTCGGCGGGATGAGATATTGTCGATCCGTCGGAATTTTTGCCGTCCGGGTTTCGGCTCGTTCCTCACTATAGGAAACACGCTTCTCGCTTTCGATCGCGAAGCCGAGCGCCACGCTCGCCCGCTCCCAAAGCTTCGCCACTTGCTCGCGCTTCTGCGCCAGCCACGCCAGCTGCCGCGCCGCTCCGTCCTCCATCCAGGCTGCGACCCCAGAGAGCGTATCGATACCGCGACGCTGGGCAAAATCGCGGGCGTGCGCCCGGTAGCCGGCCTCGCTCTCGAAATCGAGGGTCGTCGTCTTGGCGCCGGAGCGGCCAAGACGCTCCACCAGTTGCTTGAACAGTTCCGGCCGATGGCTCTCCTCCTCGAGGCGCTGCCGGCGAACCTCTGTCGTTTCAATCCGTTTGGCAGTCCAGACGTTTCGATGGACCGTCCGTTCCTCGAGCCTCTTCTTTCCCGTTTTTTCGTCGATGACGGGCACCATCACCGTCACCCGTTCGACACCGTCCTTGCGCAGCGTCACCGTGTCGCCTTCCGACACGCCGGCCTCCTCCAGGGCCTTCGGAAGGCTTACGCCCCAGAGCCGATGCACGCTTCCGTCGTCCGTTTTCACATCGGCGTAGGGGCTTTTATCGGCATCCTCGTCTTGCGGCCTGAACTTCGCATTGCCGGTTCCGACCAGCTCGCCCGTGACGCCTGCGGCGTGATCAACCCGGGATATTTTGCCCCATCCCGGCTTCGGCTCAAAGTCCTCGCGAGCGGCATAAAGATCGGCCCGGTCGCGATGGCGTGTCATCGACACGTACGTCAGGTGCTGATCCATCAGCCCGGTTGCGAGCACGAATGTCCTGTCGACGGTCGCACCTTGGGACTTGTGAATGGTCGCAGCATAGCCGTGATCGACATTGCGATAGCTGTCTTCGCTGATGATGACATCCCGGCCATTATCGAGACGGACCGATAGTAGTGGGCCGCCGTGCGTGTCGCCGGTGGAGACGACCGTGCCGAGCATGCCGTTCTTGACATATTGAGGCCCAAGCCTTTGCGCGCGCGGCTCGAGGAACCGGGCGTTTTGGAGGAAGATGATCCGGTCGCCGACGGCGAACTCCCGCACGCCTCGCTCCGTGTAAAATTCACGAGAGACGGTCAGGGCGCCTTCATCTTTCATGACGATGCGTAGCGCTTCATTGAGCCGCCTCACGTCGTCATTGGTATGGGCGAGAACGAGCAGTTCGTCACCACGCAAGCGGGCCGGCTGTTCTTTATCGGCATGTTGCTGGATGAGGTCGCGGCGAGCGCGCGTCCAGTCTGCAACGATGCGCTCAACAGCTTCAGCCCGGCTCTCCGCCTCAACGATACGCCCCCGCTGCGCATAGGCATCCAGCCCCTCCTCGACCTTGCCGCGGGCGAAAAGACGGGAGGCCTCTCGCGCCCACTCTTCACGCTGGCGCCGCACACCGGCAAGTTCGGCAGAACCGATCCGTTCGGAAATCGCCCGAAAGGCTGCGCCGGCGTGGATCGGTTGAAGCTGCATTGCATCGCCGACCAGAACCACCTTGGCTCCGGCCTCCTCGGCGCGCTTGAGCACACGCGCCATCTGCTGCGACGAGACCATGCCAGCTTCATCGATGACAAAGATGTCCCGCCGGTCGAGGAGATCGCGTCCGTTCTCCCAGGCAAGTTCCCATGAGGCGAGCGTGCGCGATCTGATGCCGGAACTATCCTCAAGCCCTTCGGCCGCCTTGCCAGCAAGCGCCGCCCCGAAGACGCGGTAGTTGCCGCTCTCCCAGGCGATGCGCGCCGCGGCAAGCAGCGTCGATTTTCCCGCACCGGCATGCCCGACCACAGCGGCGATGCCAGTGTCGCCGGCGACATGATTGACAGCCTCCACCTGTTCGCGATCAAGCGTGAACGGATTTTCCGGATTGCCGGTTTCTATGGTTCTGACAGCCGCCGCAATTTTCGCGTTGGCGACGCCGAAGCCCTTGCGCCGGGCCAGAACTTCCGCCGACTGCGCCATGTCGTATTCGGTGCGCAGGATATCGCGTGTGGTGAAGACCGCAGGTTCGGCCACCTTGCCGGTCTGCAGGTTCGCCTGTTGCGGCTTCAACAGTACGAGATCGTTAGAGGCCATCAGCTTGGAGCGTATGTTGGCGAAATCGGCCGGATCGTCGACATAGCGGTGCAGTGCCTTGGCGATGTCCCGTTCATCGAAGGTGGAGCGCTCGTTGCCGAGTTGTTTCAGGAGTAGGTATGGATCGGCCAGCAGCCGGTCGGCCATCTCCTGCCGGCGCGCGAGATCGGCCGGCGCGAAATACATCGCGACACCCTTGCGGGCGAGCGCTGCCTTTTCCGGCCCGAGATGTTTCTGGGCAATCCCGTCGAGCCCCTGTTCGACATAGGAACGCCCGTCGAGGCGGATCTCATGGCCGGCAAGCGCCAGATGCCGATTGGCCGTATCCGCCCAGGCGATCTTCCAGCCCTTCATGGTTTCCTTGTCGCCGGCCCAGAGCCTGTAGACGATCTTGCCCTTCGGTCGGTCCGGGGTGACGACCCGCAACGGCTCGCCGTCGGCGCCAAGCACCGGCACTTTCTTCGGCCCGAAACCCTGTTCCGTCAGAGGTCGAAGCGCGGTCATCAGGTGGATGTGTGGATTGCCTTGCCTGTCATGATAAACCCAGTCGGCGATCATGCCCTTGGACGTCAGGTTGTCCCGGACGAACTCGCGCACAAGGGCGATGTTCTCTGATCGCGTCAACTCTTCCGGAAGCGCGATGATCAACTCGCGGGCAAGCTGCGCGTCGGCACGAGTTTCGAATGCGTCCACTGCATTCCAAAGCGCCTCGCTGGCCGCAACGACGCTCTTCCCATCGATGGCCGCGCGCAGCCAGGCCGGTACCTGGTCCGGCAGCGCCAACTCCTCGTGTTTCAGTTCGGCGCCGCCGCCACGGTAACTGAAGGAGGTTCCGGCCTGTTCGTCCATCATCCGCGCCCGATGACGATAGGCGGCGGCCGAAACGATACTGCGTCCCGCTCCCCTGCTGATCACCTGCGCTCTGACGAACATGATCGCCACTAACGTCTCCAGTCCTTCCAGGCACGTCGCGTCAGCGACGTATATTGCGCCCTCAAATCAATCGGCCTGACAAGACCGATGCTGCGTTTCCAGAAGACGGCCCTGTTGGGATTTCCATTATCGACGTTTGGGGGCTTGTGTACGGTAGCGTATTTGACTAACATTTTCTAGTCAGTTAAACGACGGGATAGAAATTTCCAAAGACGTTGAAAGGACTTGCCCATGGCCACCAAGCCTGCGCTCATGGATATTGATGCTCAAATCGAGAAGCTTCGCGAACGAAGAAAAACTTTAATAGTAAAATCAGCTGATCGTTTCGCGCGTGCGGCGACGAAGTCGGGATTGGCAGAGATGGAGATCGCTGATGAGGAGGTGGATCGCATCTTCGACGAGATCGCAGCGCGATTTCGCAACGGCGAGAACAAGCAGGCCGCTGGCTCACCTGCTTCGCCGCGTGGACAGGCAAATGGAGCGACTGGTTCGGAAACGGAGGCTCCACATGACAGCTGACCGAAAGAAGGGAGCGAGAGAAAAGTTCTTGCTCGGCGACATTGTCGTTCGCGCGGGCCTGTCGAACGCCGATCGGGCTTTCCTGCTTGGCGGGCTTCTCGAAATGAAGCGGGTCGTGCAGGGGACACCTGAACATCGGCGTCTGTGCGATATCGGAGAGCTGGCCTTCAGAGATGCGGCATCCAACGGCGGGTTAGAACGCTTTTTGAAGGTGGCGGAATGAAGGGAAAGGCCAAACAGCATCCGAGCCTGTTGCTTATCATCGTTCCCATCGCCGTCACCGGATTTTCCTTTTACGTCGCCCACTGGCGTTGGCCTGAATTGGCGACCGGCATCACAGGCAAGACGCAATACTGGTTCCTTCGGGCGTCACCGGTGCCCGTCCTTTTGTTCGGGCCGCTGGCTGGATTGCTGGCGGTCTGGGCGCTGCCCCTCCATCGGCGAAGACCCGTGGCGTTGGCAAGCTTTCTCTGCTTTCTCCTGATGGCCGGCTTTTACGGGTTGCGCGAGTTCGGGCGGCTTCAGCCGCTCGTAGAGAGCGGTGTGCTGACCTGGGATCGGGCGCCGTCATTCGTCGACATGATTGCGGTCATTGGCGCAGCGGCGGGGTTCATGGCGGCCGCGGTCGCGGCGCGCATCTCCAGCGTCGTGCCCGAACAGGTGACGCGCGCCAGGCGCGGAACATTCGGAGATGCAGACTGGCTGCCGATGTCGGCGGCGGCACGGCTGTTTCCCGATGATGGCGAAATCGTTATCGGTGAGCGCTACAGGGTGGACAAGGAACTCGTCCATGAGCTGCCGTTCGATCCGAACGATCCGGCCACCTGGGGACGTGGCGGCAAAGCCCCGCTGCTGACCTACGCTCAGGATTTCGATTCGACCCACATGCTTTTCTTCGCAGGCTCTGGTGGCTTCAAGACCACCAGCAACGTCGTGCCGACGGCGCTCAGATATACAGGCCCCCTCATTTGCCTGGATCCGTCCACCGAGGTGGCCCCGATGGTCGTTGACCACCGAAGAGATAAACTCGACCGAGAGGTTGTTGTGCTCGATCCGGCAAATCCGGTCATGGGATTTAACGTGCTCGACGGCATCGAGCACTCGCAAAAAAAGGAAGAGGACATTGTCGGCATCGCGCACATGTTACTCTCGGAAAGCTTGCGCTTCGAATCGTCGACTGGCTCTTACTTCCAATCGCAGGCGCATAATCTGCTGACTGGTCTTCTAGCGCATGTGATGCTGTCACCGGAATATGCAGGACGGCGAAACCTGCGCAGCCTGCGCCAGATCGTCTCCGAGCCGGAAACCTCCGTGCTCGCCATGCTGCGCGACGTACAGGAACACTCCGCGTCCGCCTTCGTCCGCGAAACGCTCGGCGTCTTTGTTAACATGACCGAGCAAACATTCTCAGGCGTCTATTCGACGGCATCGAAGGATACGCAATGGCTTTCGCTCGATAATTACGCGGCACTGGTTTGCGGCAACACGTTCAAATCGAGCGAGATCGCTGGCGGAAAGAAAGACGTCTTTATCAATATCCCCGCATCGATCCTGCGGTCCTATCCCGGTATCGGTCGGGTGATCATCGGCTCGCTGATCAACGCGATGATCGAAGCGGATGGTGCGTTCACGAGGCGAGCGTTGTTCATTTTGGACGAAGTCGATCTGCTTGGCTACATGCGCGTGCTTGAAGAGGCGCGCGATCGCGGTCGCAAGTATGGCGTTAGCATGATGCTGATGTACCAGTCCGTCGGGCAACTGGAACGGCACTTCGGAAAAGACGGTGCAGTGTCGTGGATCGACGGCTGCGCTTTCGCGAGCTACGCAGCAATCAAGGCACTGGATACCGCCCGCAACGTCTCAGCCCAATGTGGAGAAATGACTGTCGAAGTCAAAGGCAGTTCTCGCAATCTCGGCAGGGGTATGAAAAACAGCGCGTCGCGGAAATCCGAAAGCATCACTTTCCAGCGCCGGCCGCTTATAATGCCGCACGAAATCACGCAATCGATGCGCAAGGACGAGCAGATCATCATCGTCCAGGGCCACAGTCCGATCCGCTGCGGACGGGCGATCTATTTCAGGCGGAAGGACATGGATATGCACGCCAGGCCCAACAGGTTTGCCAAGCTGGGACCTTGACGGCTCAGGCGTTTTCTTGCGGACCGTATTCGGCTTCTATTGGCCAAACCCACCCTAAAGCCTCCGCAGCGTAAATGACAGATGCTCCTTTATCGTAGTCGTCGCGGCCGCCGCTTCCTCAAAGGGTGCCATTTGATCCTCCTCTTTCGAAAACATGCGATGCCTGAACATGGACCGACTGACGATTGGAAGCGAAGACAGCTCGCCATCTGATTCACCGGCTGTTCTCACCTCGACGATCGCGCCCGGGCGTATCGTTCAGACCGGGAAGCTTGATCCCGTGAGGATGATCGGACACTGCCGAAACCGCAACAGGCATCCATCACAGAAATGAATCGGAAGCGACCTTTCGATTCATAAGTCTCGTTGGACCAGATCGCGAGCATCGCCGATCATGCGGGGATGGGAACACACCACTACCAGCTTTATTGCCAGAGGATCGACGCCAACAGGAACATGGCCCGATATTACGCGCTTGCGATCCGGCCAACCCTTTTTGGCGAAATAGCCGTCGTGCGAAGCTGGGGACGGATCGGCAAGGCTGGCGGGGAGATGACCGAGGTGTTCGGCAATGAGAATGATGCGATATCGCGCTTTCTCGAACTGGTACTGCAGAAGCGCAAAAGGGGCTATCAACCGGCAAGAAGCTGTGGAAACCCCGGCAGGAGCGCCACTCTAAGGACATCGCCGCATGACAAAGTAACGATCGCCTGAAAGGGTTTTCCCGTCTTTAACGAGGAAACCGTCATGACCACAACCAATGAAATCGCCGACAAGATCGCATCCGAACAGAACCTGACCAAAGCCCAGGCGAAATCGATCGTCGAAACCGTCTTCGCGTCGATCACGACGGCAGCCACGTCCGGAGCGGAAACATCTATCCCGGGATTCGGCAAGTTCAAGATCAAGGATACCCCGGAGCGTGAGGCTCGCAATCCGGCAACCGGCGCCACCATCAAGGTTGCCGCTGCGAAGAAGCTTACGTTCCGGCCTGCCAAAGCACTGAAAGATGTGCTGAACAAGTGAGCCGAACCGCGGTAAGCGGGATCATCAGGGGGAGCCGCCAAAGCGGCTCCCGGCGGCGGAGTATCATTGGCGCTGCTTGCCTTGACGCTTAAAGCTGATCTCGATCTAGATGGCAATCGGACGATGGTGGCAGCATTGCGGGTGTATGCCGCCCTCAGAAGGGCGGTACGGCGTCAACGGAACCGTCCTGCTCGGCCATGATAACGGCCAGTTCCGCCAGCGCCAGTTCCAGCTCCGCTGCAATCTGGCGACGCTCGTCCGGGTGGCAATGGTTCATCTCCGCACGTTATCCTGACAGTCAACCACGATTATTGTCCGTGGGAGATTGTGACCACCTCGCGGTGAGATCGCCTGAGACTGCGCAACACGATCCCGCAGAGGTTGCCAATCGCGGCGCCTCACGTATCCTGAACGACTTCTTCGCTCGATTTACGTTTCACCTTCAATGTCAGCGCAGACGCGATCAACGTATAAACGGAGCAGCCGAGTGCCTGCCACGACAGGGGTATGCCAGCGTCGATCAACAGGCCCATCATGATGGGGGACGCGCCACTTGCGACAACCATCCCCGCCTCGACGGAGGAGCGCACGCGGGCGAGTTCTCGCGTTCCGAACAGTTCGACCCATAGGGCGGTTGCCAGGGTGGAGCCCAGTGCCATCGATATCGCCATGAGAATCATGTAGACGGGCGCGATCCATGGTGCGCTGACAAGGCCGAGGACAAACATTGCCAAGGCCTGCGGCAACAGGAAGACGGGCAACAGGCTCTTCGGTCCAATCCTGTCAATGACAGGTCCTATGACGACAGAGGCAATTGCCTGGACGATGGCGAAGGCGGCAAAGCTTGCGGCGACCGTGGAAATGTCCCAGCCCTTCTGCTCGGCCAGACGCGCCTGGTGGAAGAAAAAGCCGGTGACAATGAACGGCCCGGCGAGAACGGCTGGCAAAGTCAAAAGCAGACGGGTATCGCGCCAGAGTGCTTTGGCCTTCTCATCGCCTTTGCGAGGTTTGTCTTTCCGGCTGCGAATTGCCTGGTCGCCTTGTCGGGGCAGAAACAGCAAAGCGACCGAAACGCCGGCGACAACGAGACCCGCGTTGATCATCCAGGCGGTGCGCCAGCCCAGATGTTCCATCATGGTCACGCCGGCGATCGGAAAAAGACCTTGCGCGACGGAAAGACCAAGCGCGATCAGCCCAAGCGCCTTTCCGGCATCCTGCGGAAACGCGCGTGCCGTTGCGGTCAATGCGGTGTGCGTCATCAAGCCCTGTCCGCCGAGACGCAGAAAGTAGAAGGCCACCGCCAGCATGATGAAATGGGAACTGGCTGCAACGAGAACGCAGGCCATGGCGAGAAGCAGAGCCACGCACCAGGTGAAACGGCGCACGGTCGTGTAGTCGATCAGCCGACCGGCCCAGGTCAGGGTCAATGCGCTCAGGAAGGTGCCGGCCGCATAGGTTGCTCCGAGACCGCCGTCGCTGAGGCTGAAGGTTTCGCGGAAGTACGAGCCAGACACGGAAACGAAATAGGTCTGCCCGAAGCTCGAGAGCGCCATCAGTAGTGCGCCGAACAGGAGCTGCTGCCAGTTGATCCTGGCGAAATCAAAATAGGCTCTAACCATTTACGGCTTTCTAGAATGTTCGCTTAGGGCTCCCGCTGAGCATGGCGAAAATGCAGAGCCGCCTTCGCGGTTCCACCTTTCTGGTCGGTAAAGCGTGAGACTTCAATCGGCTTGTCGCGTGTCGGATTTTTCCAGAGCAAGTCGCCCGATGATTGTCTTCACGTCGATGAAGGTGTCGGCCGCATCGATGAGCATCGGAGGCGGCGCAATGGTTGAAGACGCATCCAGGGTCGAAATCAACGTGACCTTAATGTCGTAATCCCGCAGACCGGCAAACATCGGCTCCAGCTTCCCATCGCCCGCAAGTACCATCACGTGGTCCCCCGGTTCTGCGAGCAAAAACGCATCGACGGCGATCTGGACGAGATTGGTACCATATCGTTCCCGTGGGTCTCCACGATCATGGGTGCGGCCCTTCACGACGAAGCCGTTATGTTTGAGCCAGCCAAAAAGGGGCCGTTGGCGTTCCGCTTCGTTATCATCGCGAACGTCACGGTAGTAAACCGCCTGATCGACGGGCAAGCCTTCATTGGCAGCGTCAGCCAGCTTGCGCAGATCGAACGGTGTCTCGAACACTGAACGCAAACGGTCATAGTGGCTTCCGTCGATCAGAAACAGAGTCTGCTTTTGTCGCGACATGATCGCTCCTCCCAAATGCTTCGGACAAGAAGGCGGGCAAAATGCCCGCCCGTCTGTGCTCAACGGAAGATGACGACCGGCACCTTGCAGGAACGGATCATCTCAGTGGTGGTCGAACCGATGAAGAGGGAGCGCAGCCGCGAATGGCTGTAGGCACCCATGGCGAGAAGGTCGAAACCTTCCTTTTCCACCATCTCCGAGATCACCTTGTCGGCCGCGCCCTGCACCAAGGCCACTTCCGGCGCATACCCGGCCGCCTTAAGGATTACTGCGGCATCATCGAGCTTCTTGCGGTTCTCTGGCGTATCAGCACCCGCCATCACCAGTTTGGTGCCGAGGCCGCCGAGGATCGGGCTACGCGACACCTGGTCCACCGTCTTCATGGCCATGGCACCGCCGTCATAGGCGATCAGCAGCTTGGTCACCTGCTTGAACGCCCGCGAGGCAATGACAATCGCCTTGTGGGTCGAGCGCACCACACGCTCCAGGTTGGAGCCGAGATGGCCCTTAGCGAAGTCAGCGCCCTCGCCACGCTTGCCAATGACGATGATGTCGGCGTTGGCCTCGAACTCCAGCACGGTGTCGACCAGATCGCCGTTGCGAAGCTTCGTCTCGACGTTTGCAACGCCAGCCTCGTTGAGCCGGGCCTTTGCCTCGTCCAGCAACAGGCGCCCGCGCTTGTGGGCGACCTTGGCCTTCTGCGCATCGAGTTCGGCCAGTTCCTCAAGAAGCGCCGTGCGGGCACCAAGCCCGATATTGCCGCTGAGGTTGACTGGCTCCGAGGCGAGATCCCGCCTGCCAATGACGTGGAGCAGCTCCACGGTCACGTCGGCCTTGCCCGCGATCCAGGCAATGTGGTCGCATACGCTCTGGGCATAGGGCGAGCCGTCGATCAGTCCGAGTATTCTTGTCATTGTTCGTTCCTCCCTCAGTGGCCCATCAGGCGTTCCATGGCGCCGGGCTTGTCATGAATGGCGAGCTTGTCGACGATGGTCTCGCTGGCCTGATTGAGGCCGATAATCTCGACATCGGCGCCTTCACGGCGGAACTTGAGCACGATCATGTCGAGGGCCGCGACGCTGGAAATATCCCAGATGTGGGCATGACTGACATCGATGGTGACTTTGTCGAGCGATTCCTTGAAATCGAAGGCTTTGTTGAAATCGTCGACCGAGGCAAAAAAGACCTGTCCTTCAACCGTATAGGTGCGATGTGCGCCATCAGCCGACAGGGCCGAGGTGACGCGGAAGATCTGCGAGATTTTCCAGGCGAAGAAGACCGCCGAGAGCAGCACGCCGATCAGAACGCCGATGGCGAGATTGTGCGTGTAGACGACGCCTACGACCGTCGCCAGCATGACGATGGAGGACGAGCGCGGATGATCCCTCAGGTTCTTGATCGACGACCAGGAGAAGGTGCCGACCGACACCATGATCATGATCGCAACCAGCGCTGCCATCGGGATCTGGCTGACGAGATCGCCAAGCACCAGGATCATGAACAGCAGGAAGACGCCGGCGCAGAAGGTAGAAAGCCGTCCCCGGCCACCCGACTTCACATTGATGATCGACTGGCCGATCATCGCACAACCCGCCATGCCGCCGATGAAACCGGTTGCGGTGTTGGCGATGCCCTGGCCCACACATTCGCGGTTCTTGTCGCTCGGCGTGTCGGTCAGATCATCAACGATCTGCGCCGTCATCAGCGATTCCAGAAGACCCACGGCCGCCACTGCCACGGAATAGGGCAGAATGATCATCAGCGTTTCGAGATTGAACGGGATCTGCGGGATGAGGAAGATCGGCAGGGTCGAAGGCAACTCACCCATGTCGCCGACGGTGCGGATGTCGAAGCCGAAACCGATCGACAGCGCGGTCAGGACCACGATGCAGACCAGCGGTGAAGGCACTGCCTTCGTCACGTATGGGAACAGGTAGATGATCCCGAGGCCGGCCGCGACCAGGATGTAAGTGAGCATCGGAACGTTCGTCAGCTCCGGCAACTGTGCCATGAAGATCAGAATGGCAAGCGCGTTGACGAAGCCGGTCATCACCGACTTTGAGACGAAGCGCATCAGATAACCGAGGCGGAAAATGCCGGCGACGATCTGGATAAGACCTGCCAGGACGGTGGCCGCCAAGAGATACTGGAGGCCATGGTCGCGCACCAGCGTGACCATGAGGACTGCGGTGGCGGCAGTGGCGGCCGAAATCATACCGGGACGGCCACCGACAAAGGCGATGAGGACGGCGATCGAGAACGAGGCGTAGAGGCCGATCTTCGGATCGACGCCAGCGATGATTGAAAAGGCGATGGCTTCGGGGATGAGAGCCAGTGCCACGACAAGCCCAGCGAGCACATCCGCCCGGATGTTGCCGAACCATTCGGTTTTGAGGGTTCCTATGAAATCGCGATTCAAGTTGGTGTTCTCCATGCCGGCGACGCTTGGGAGTCCGTCAGCGCGGCGGGTCAATTGTGAATGGGTGGGTGACGTCGCGCGCACGGATCGTGAGCGTGTAGGGCACGGCAAGCGCCGTGTGGTGACCGACGTCGGTTTTATGGCGTGATCAGGCCGTCTTGGTCATTGGGGAGATCCAATCGGAATACTCATGGCAGCGATATCGAGAAAGATATGTGCAGGAGTTAGCTGGTTGCCGGGGGATAGGCGCCCGGAGAAGCCACCCGCAGGGCGGGTCCGTTGATGGTGGCAATATTGCGGCAAATAGGCGTGAGATCAAGCTCAAATTGCAAGTGGTCCCAGGCTGAGCAAAAAAACGACGAGGAAGCCGGCGGGTATAGGCGCATATTCCTCGCCCCTTCGACATCTTCTTATGGAGATGCTGCTGTCGCTCCGGCGTGCGACATCATAAGAAAGAAATATCGCCGCCCTCATTCGAGGTCAGCGAGATAGAGTGCGATGTCGCTTGCAAACTGCTCATCCTCAGCTTGGGCCTGAGCGACGAGGGCGGCAAGCTCGGCCTCCGCCATAGCGCGTTCGGTCTTGGTGAAATAGCAGCTCCGAAGCTCCGCGCGCAGTTCGTTGATTTGATCGAGAGTGGTCATGTTGATCGTCTCCTTTTTGATGACGTCAACGGGCGACGTGCGCACGAAGCCCGGGTCAAGGAGCGCGAAGCGACCGCCAGCGGCGGCGAGTGGGGTGCCGGTTTTGTCGGAGCGCAGGGAAACGGAGCGGAGGCAAAATCGGGGGCCCACGCTCGTCCTTGAGGCGGGGTGAGCAGCCGTAAAGTAGGACGGCAGAAAGAAGAGAATCCGCGGACCCGACCAGGGGACGCGACCGTATTCCATAAAGAGCTATCGTCTTGTGACGTCGATATTGGAAAGAACCTTCTCGATCCTTTGGAGGTCTTGCTCGACGGCCAGGCGCTGAAGTTCGGACAATCTCTTCTCCTTCAGCACGCCCCTGGCATTCTCCGCCGCCCCTGCCCATGCGGGGCGGTGGCGTGCCGTTATACAGGCGTTGGGGCATCTCGACGGCTCGCACAGCGAGATCATCGGAGCAGACTGGTTGCCGGCGGCATGGCGAAGACAGACGGCGGTAGCAGGATCAAAAAAGCAATCGGCCAACACGCCGACATGGAGGGCGCGCGCCGTGTCGGCCAACATCACGCGGAGGCGACCACGGTCAGCAATCATGCCGGAAAGCGGGTGCAACTCGGACGCCGCGCCGTCAAGCGACTTGGCGATCCGTACCGCAGCAGGGCCGGAAAGCCCGGAGCCCAATTGCCTCTCGTCGAAATAGGTGAGGATATCGTCCATCTGCCCGAGGCGCCGTTCAGTCTCGACCTCTGTCAGAAATCCTGATCGGCTGGAGCCCGCATAGCCTTCGAAGGTCGCAACGGAGACGTGCTTGTACTGGACCATTCCTGCGACCGTCCCAAAGGGCCTGTTGGCTATGTGCCAGGCAATTGTTCGACGGAACTGGCGCGTCGTCAGTTGCCACGGCCGTCCATCGGGGCCTGGCGGTATGATCGGCTCGGCCTCGGTTCCAAATCGATCGTTCAGATAATCGCGAAACTGATTCAGTCGGGTGACGACGTCTGTTGCGAGCGCCTGCTTGCGAGCGTGTGCGAGAGACAGGACTGGCCAAAGCGTCAGGGTGCCTCGCTGCTGCACAGAGCGGAGGTTGAGCTGTTCGAGGACTGAAATCGCCGTCGCCACGGGTGCGATGGTGATCCATTCCGCCTCTTCGCCCCGCACTTCCTTGCCCTTGTAAGCGACCGACTTCACGCGGTGCCTGTTGATCAGCCCGTCCTCGCTGCGAGTGACCGACAAGCAGCCGGGACGCATCGCCTGCACTTCACTGTCGCGCATGCCTGTCAGGTAGGCGCAGACGACATAGCAGGCGGCTTGCAGCATCCGCTCCTCTATCGCCAACGACCGCGCATCAAAACGAGACCGCCAGGGCCGGCCGGTATCAGGATCGACTGAAATCTGCGTATCCATTCCGCCGATCTCGGTCCCCAGTTCGGCGATAGCAGCTTCGACGGTGCGCCGCATCTCGTCATTGGGTTGACCGCCGGCAGATCGTTGAAGATTGGCGTCGGCGCCGATATGGAGATAGATCAATTGCCAGTTCAGAGGCGGTTCTAACCCCGAAAATGATGCTGGCCCGCCGATCCTGACAGGCCAGGCTGGAATGCCGCGACCCTGCCGACGGCGTTCATCGAGATATGCATACAAGCGAGCTTGTCGCTGCGCTCGTCGTTCGTTGCGATGCGTGATCGCATCTTCAGCACTGAGCGCCTCGTGGTGCTGTTGGAGTGCCAGCAGTTCATTGCGCGCGGCGATAATGTCGGGCGCGAATACAGTCACATATTTGAGCGACCATGCGAGCAACGGTTTGATGATCGCTTCCGGGATCCGCGGTGTACGGTTCTCCTCCGCCCTAAATCTATACCCGGCGACCTCTGCGGGCTTGCGACCATCCCATGGCTCAAAGGTGAGCTTCGCCACGGTCAGGTGTTTGCGGAAGACATACAGGTCGAACACAATGCCTAATAATTGCATGACGATGATCGGCCGCCGACCACGACGAAGAAACCTGGCGAAATCGTCAAGCAGGGCCTGGTTGACGCTGCGGAGGTCGAAGACACCATGAGCCACCTTGATGAAATCGAAGAAGCTGCGCGCGCAACGGAAAAGGCGCCGGACATTCACTGGCGTCGCTCGCATCTTGTATCCCGGCAGATCAGTGTTCAGTCGGACATACAGGTAATCTCGAAGAGCCGCCGCGATCTTCGGGTCGTCGATAACACTGAAATCCACAGTAGCGTCGGAGCTACGGGCGTTCTCGCGAAAAACCGCAGGGTTCAAGTCCCATCTGTCGTCGCCATAGCGCGACAGGGCCGACCGCTCGAAACCGGGGCGCAAAGCTGCGGTGGTCAGCACGGGGCGGATGTCGAAATCCGTAGTGACGATGGGAAGATTTGCGATGGCCTTCACTGTAACGCCTCCGGCGGCATGTAGTTGGACACCGGTTCGCTGGCGAGTACACGACGTGCTTCCTCGACGGTCGCAGAACCGAATGCTGGCAAGATCTGCATGGTGATGCGTGCGTGTGCGGTTGCGAACTTCGCCGCCCAATGGCTGGCGGAAAGCGACAAGCGCTGGCCTTCAAGGAAAGCGAGAAACGAGAGGATTGCGGGGAGCTTGCGAGTGGTAATGACAGCGTTCCGACATTCAAGACAGCCCCAGAAGGGTTGCGAACAAGGCGAGCCGGGATCGGCATAGGGGCTGGAGAAGAAACCGCCGCAGCTTGCCAGCCAGATATCCTGCTTTCCATCGAGAAGTGACATCGGATCGCACCCCGCTGGGGCGGCCTCTAAAGCGGCAACCGGATCGCTTCGCCAGGTCTGTTCTTCCTCCGGCGTCAGAACAATTGACGACGAAGCCGATGTGACAGCCTCGGTGAAAGCATCGGCGATCGTGCTTTCGTGCAGAGGGAGGAGTGCTGGAACATTGGCATAGTGCCGCGCCGCCACCTCTTTGGTATGACCGACCGCAAAACGCGTCATGTGTCCCTCGGTCTTTAGGTACCAAAGCGCCTTGTGCGTCTTGCGAAGTCGCGAAAGCGTTAGATGGAAAGGCCGACCGTCATCATCACGAATGTTGTGCTGTGCCGTCCATGCGTCGATGCGGTGCTGGGGATGATTGACACCGGATTTTAGTCCGCCAAGCCCATAGTACAGCCAAAGGCAGTCGGTGGGTCGGTGTCTACGGGCGGGAGCAGTCCAGGCGATTACATGCCTGATCAGGCCGCCTGGCGTCCGCGGACCGCCATCGTGCACACGAAGTGTCTTATGCTCAGCGCCACGAGCCCGCCGTTTGACATAAGCAATCTCGACTGTGCCATTTGCAGGGTTCCTAAGGCAATCAACCCTCAAGCTCTTGCAGCACTCGGGCTCCAGGCCGGTCTCAAGCGCCAAAAACACCATGAGCGGGATGACATCGTGAGACGTCAAATAGTGTCGTTCGTGAAGCTGATGGCAGAGCCTTTCCGAAGAGAGGCCATGGACCCTTCGGGCATCGTTGAGAACGTGGTATTTGGGATCTGTGTGGCGGACAATACCGTTGGCCTCGATGTGCGCATGGATCTCTTTCTCCATAGCCAGCAGTCCGCTGTGCGAGTTCATTGGCTTACGATCGCGAAGGCGTTGCACGATCCCCATGATATCCGCACGGGCAGCATCGCGGAGCTGCCGTGCAATGTAGGGGCTGTATGCATTGCGTGGATGCGATGGTGGTATCGGCCTCAGCGTCACATAGGCCAGCCGATCGCGAAGCTGCTCAGAAAATGCAACAGCCCCTTCGGATGCCACTTCTCGTAGCGCCGCAATGATCTTCGTCAAAATAAACAGCAGATGAATGTTCGACTTGCCCTTTGCCGCCAACCAGTCTTCAAAGCCATCGATATGATCTGCCCTCAGGCGATCAGCGGCATCAGGTTCATTTTTTGTCTCGATCAGGTATGTCAAGAACATCGGCAAGATACGCACGTAGTCCGTAACAGTTGATTTGACGGACAGGCGACCACCCAGACCAGCAAGTCGTCGTAGCGCTCGTGCGAAAGCAATCGCAAGCCATCGCGGGGCAAGATGAGCGTAGTCGATCAGGACTTTGCTGCCATCCTGTGTGTCGATGATAAATCGTAAACCGGTCACTGTCTCCGGCTCATCGCACGGGGATATGGCCAACTCGCGATTGAAAGAGACGGCTCGGCCTTTGCGAGGATGCTGGCTCATAGCCGGTCCCCGCCTGGTAGCAGTGCAAGCAGTTCGGCGACGGCGGTGTCGACTGTATCTGCGCGGGTGGCGATATGATCCAGATAAATTGAGGTGGTCTCGAGACTTGCATGACCCAGAAGCCGCTGCACCTGTTGCAGGGGATCTCCGAGGATCCTGCGATAGCCTTCCGCCGGTCCGGCCGAACTCGCCAGGGAACCGCCATCGAGCTGGCGCTGAATCAGCATTGCGAGCATATGGACTGCGAAGGTATGCCGGAGTTGATGTGGACTGATGTCGATCGGCAGTCCGTTCGCCTGGCAGCGATGGCACGCCCGTGCGAATGCGACTTCCCAGGAATTTGGGCGCACCGGCTGGCCGACCTCCGTCACCCACAAAACCGCTGGTTCGATTGGCGTGCTATCCGCATCACAGATGACCAAACGCTCCCGTTCGTCCGGCGAGAAGACTTCCAGCGGGACAGTTCGCCCGTCGACGAGTAAAAGATTCCCTGAGCACGCGGTCGGTCGACGCACCAGAATTGGACGTTCTACGAGGTTCCAACCTTCGCGGGCCTTGAACTTTGTGACTGCGTGGGTGCGCTCAACACGAATGTAGGTCTGGAGCCGCTGAAGCAGACCGTCGGGGATAAGGATTGCCCGTCCGCGCTCGCCCTTGGTGAGACCTGCCGGCAAATTGAGCCATGTCTGACGACGAGACGCATTCGCCGCAGGCAAAGCGTCGAGCTCGAACACCAGAAGAAATGAGGCCTCTTCCAGCCTCAAGCCAGTTACCACCAGCATCTCCGCAAACAACGCGTTGCGAAGTCCGTTCCTGTCGCGTGCGCCCGGGCGCTCCGCTCCGTTTGCAGAAAGGCCGCGTAGCCCGACGTCCCGGAACTGTCGAAAATCCTCAAGCGTGACAAAACGGATGGTGTTTTGATTGGCACGTCCTTCGAATGCATCATTGCGCGTGATTAACTTGCCTTGACCACGCGTCCGATTGCGTCGCCAGATCTCGCGATGCGAAAAAGGGCTCGAAGGCAGAAGTCCCTCGCGTACTCCCCACTCATACAGCTTGTCGATTGCTGCGATTGATCTGTTCCACGACGCCGCCGAGATCCGGATTCCCGGTTCGCCTCTTCTACGAATGCGGTGGAAGGCTACGACATCAGCGCGGGCAGCTTCCCAGACGGTCTTGTCGCAGACTTCCGTGAGGAAGCGCAACCACACCATGATGTCGTAGCTGTAAGCGCGAAGAGAGTGCCGGGAGCGAACTCCGTTGAGCGGCAGGTCGAGAAAGAAACGGTCAACGTCGGCGTCGTACAGTTCACCGTCGCATAAAATACGCGGCACATAGGCATCGAGGCCATCGGCGGCCCGCCGCTCATCGAGCGTGATCTTTGATGAAGTGTCAAGAATATGCATCGTTTGTCCAACCCTCCCCCAGACCCCCACCCGGGAGCCCGCGTCTACGGGAGGTGCTGGAGCCACCGGCACTCTCCAGGCCGGCCTCCGCCAGCTATTTGGGAGCGCTGCGACCGGCCTGGAAAGCGCCTTCCCTCAGCATGCGCATCGACGTAGCCAAGGTCGGTAGAGTCGGTGCAGACTGTCAAGATAAGGCGCGCAGTTCTTCGATATGTTGTTCCAGTAGCATCGTCATCTCCTTGACTTTTGAGAAAGATGACGCCGCCGGGCGTGAGGAAATGACGGGGTCAGGGATCGCGTCGGCGACCGCCAGAGGCGGCGAGTGGGGTGCCGGTTTTGTTGAAGCGCAGGGAACCGGAGCGGAAGCAAAATCGGGGGGCCACGCGAAGTCCTTGAGGCCGGCATTTGCTCGCGGCACGATTGGTCACTCTGAGCAGACCCCGCCTCTCCGTATCGCGACCAGAAGAAGAAGCGGGCTAGATGCCCGGTTCCTTCTTGGTTTGAACAAGGGAAAAGCCCCGCCGTTTCCGGCAGGGCTTCGTCTTTGATCAGGCGTCGCGCTTCGGGCGGTTCCAGACCAACGTATAGTCGCCTTCCCTCTCGGTCGGCCAAAGTGCCGCATTGATCGGGGCCGGGAAGCTCGGATCGTCGAGCTTGACCGAGATGTAGGGCTCTCCGTCGCCGGAAACCTGGCTCCAGGCGGCGCCGACTTCGGCCGCTCCGGACATGATCCGGAAGTCGGGAGCGTCGCGGGATGTGCGTTCGATCGGGTTCAGGCGGGCCTTCATGGAGACCGTCAGAGTGCGTACGTGGCCGAGGATGGTGTTGCCGTTGGTGGTGAATTCGCCGATGATTGCCATTGTCGTGATCCTTTCGGTTTGATCGGGCCGCGACCATCGCGTCCTCGATGACTGTCGATTTGATCGGGGACGATCGGACCGCATCCTTAAGGGACCGGAATGCAATGGAGGGCGGCGGGAGACGGCTTTCTTGGACCGCGAGGAATGCGAACGCAGGTCGCAGGGGAAGAAAGGGGGCGATGCCGTTGCGGGAGAACGATCGAGGCGCAGCCGCTCTTCGATCAGACATGTCAAATCGAGGCCGCGTTGGCCGCGCCCACTTCCTATGCCCGAATGGATGGCAGCAATGGCCACATCGATCGTTTGGGCATTGCCGGGCCAATGCGACAAGTCCGGTGAGCGTCGCCGAACTTTCCTTCTCGATGGCGGCTCCGGTTTTCAATCGGGCACATGTTGCCCATGCTTGCTCGTATCCGCAAACATGACCTGTTGCTGATGCGCAACGCATTAGGGCCAGTCGCAGCAAAACTGGCTCGCGCCCGCACGGAACAAGATCGCCTTCGCTTTCCTCCCGAACGGTCAATCCGCGCTGCCCGGATTCAGATTTTGGGAGCAGTACCAAAGGACGCTCTAAAAAGAGAGGGGCGCTATTACACTGCCTCCCTCGTCGCGCAGGCATCCGCCCTTGGCTGAAGACCGTGGAGATAATTGACCGCCCGCTGCGCATGCGCGGCCGCCTGGAAAATTGCCCGTTTGTCGTTGGCCAGCACCGAGAGCCATGACTGCAGATAGGACGCGTGATCCGGCCGCGGCTCAAGTTCCGGCGCGATACCGAGGTCAGCGCAGAGGAAGCAACTGCCAAGTTCGGCAATGAGTTCTTCCCGCGCTCGCTCCGTCCGGTCCTTGGCATAGCGCGACAGGTCGCGTCCCACGCGATGTTCTGCCGCCGTCCAGTGGGTCTTATGCCGATATCGGCATAAGACGCATAATGCCGCCATCTGGATTATGCCGACAACTGTTCGGTTGAGCCGGAAGCGTTAGCCTCCGGCTCATTGGGCCCGGCATAATTAGAGGGATTCGAGGACGGATGCGGATAGCCCTCCCGCGCCAACAACAGAAGCTCAGTGCCAGAAAATCACTATTTTCGGGACAAACGGAGCAGATATTCGCGACTACTGAACGGATCGATGCCGGAACGCCTGCGCGAACGTTGGGGATCGGTTGCCGGGGCATAGTGATGGAAGAATGTCTCCATAGTCCCGATGCCGCTCGTCAGGCCAGGCAATTGCTGCTGGATGGCCTGGATTCTCTCGGAGGCGACATGCCCCTCCAACCGTACCATACCTTCCATGATGGCCGTCTCCTTTATCACAGCGCCCGATTTGGTAAGCACGGTCAGCAGCCGATTGAGGCTTTCACCAGGCGCTTCAAGATGGAACTGGTCGATCGGTTCGCAGACGATGGTTTGCGCCGTCGACAGTGCCGTCGCCAAGACCCAGGGCGTCAATTGCCGGAAGTCGGCCGCAGTGGTCGAGGGCGAGCTCTGGCGGGCTGCCGTCATGGCCACGTGGCAATCGATGACCTGCCAGCCGAAGACTCCTTGCCTGAGCGTCTCAAACACGGTTTCCTCCACCGCCCGATAGAAACTTGCTGGCATCTGGCCAATATCCACCTCCAGAGCGAAACTGTTTCCCGCCCCTTCCGGTCGCGGTTCAACGCGCAGGCCAACGGTCGCCAGGAATGGATTCGGTTCCTTGAAAATGACCTGAAGGCCGGTACCTGTTCCAACGAGCCGCTCCGCGCAGATGACGGTGCTATCTTCGAACGTCGCTTCGACGCCGAAATCCGTTACCAAGGTAGATTGGATGACCTCTTTCTGCACTTCGCCATAGAGGGATACGAACATCTCATTCGTATCCTCATTTCTGCGCAGGTCGATTAGCGGATCCTGTTCAGCCAACTGGTTTAGCGCGAGCCAAAGCGCCGCACTCTCAGACGGACGCTGCGCTTGAACGCGAGATTCCAGCGTCGGCGGCGCAAAATTTGGCTTGATATCTGCGAGGAGATCCGAACCCACGAAGTCCCCGATCCGAGCATTGTTGAGACCGCTGACGCGGGCGATCTGCCCGGCCCTGAAACTGTCGGCGCTGTGAACCTTGCCGGATTCGAAAAGATGGATTCCGGTCACGCGCGCCGGTCCTTGGGGAAGATTCACATATTGCCGGACCTGGACGGTACCGGATGAGAGGTAGAGATAGCACAGCTTCTCGCCGCCCCATCCGCGCTCAATCTTGAATATCTTGCCGACAACCTTAGCCCCTGGATCGAGACGGCGGCCGGGAAGCGAGGTAGCAATCGCCGATGCCAGAGCCGGCACGCCGACGCCGGTCATCGCAGCGCCGGCAAATGCCGGCTGCACCATGCCGTCGGCGACCTGTTTCCGCAGCGCGCATTCAAGCCTTTCGGCTGTCAGACGATCCGGTGCCTGTAGAAAGTCGCCGAGTAGTTCATCGTCGTTCTCCGCCAAAGCCTCACACAGGGCGGTAAAAAGCGGTTCTCGGTGCGGATCAAGAACCACCACCTCAGCAAGTTTACTGCCGGCATTGCTGACGGATGACATGGCGATCGGGCGGACGGACAACTGACCGGCGATGGACTGTAGCACCTCCTCATAACGCGCTCCAAGGCGATCGACCTTGTTGACGAAGAAGACGAAGGGAACGGATAGTCGCTGCAAGGCCCGCACCAGCACCCGCGTCTGCGCCTGCACGCCCTCGACTGCAGAAACGACGACCACGGCCGCGTCGAGCAGCCCGAGCACCCGCTCGACTTCGGCGATGAAATCGGGATGGCCGGGCGTATCGATGAGATTGATCGTCGTGTCGCCGAGATTGAAGGAGACAACAGCGGCCTGGATCGTGATACCACGCTGCCGTTCCAGCTCGTGGCTGTCGGTCTGGGTGTTGCCGCTATCGACACTACCGAGCTTGTCAATGACGCCGGCGTCGAAAAGGAGTCGTTCGGTTAGGCTAGTTTTTCCTGCATCCACATGGGCCAGGATGCCCAGATTCAAAGTGCGCATGAACCCTCAACTTCTCAGAAATTCGAACGTGATTTTCGTGAGAAGGGACTCGGCGCATTGGGACCTCTATGAGCAAATGACTCTGAATTCGCAAACCCAACTGTTGTTTGAGCCGCCAGCAAACTAAAAGCTTTATCGAATCTTATGTCAAGAACGGCTGTGCTTCCGATTATGGGCAGAACGTGCATATCGCACATGTCGCTAAATATGGATCTCTGCGCCAACCGCTACGCCCGGGGTTCCGGCTAAAGGACAACAGCCACATCCTCGATTCACCGCCATACATCTTGCACGGCATGTGAATTGATCGCCGTCTTTCCTTGTTCGAAACAAGGAGAATACCATGACGATCAGTCGCTATCGCTACTTCTACGCCTGTGCCTTCTCGCTGTTCGAGGACCATCTCGTGGCCTTTGTCGATGAGATGGTCGCGCTCGATCATGCAGAAAGCACGATCACCCTGTACCTGAGCTGCATCAACGATGTTGCGAAAGCAATGCACGGGGCCGGGATGGCTGCATCTGACCTCGATCAAAGGCGAGCCTCCGAACTCATCGCAGCCATGGGGTGGATCGAATCCCGAGCGTCCTACGCGAAGTTCATGATGAAGCGATTTGGGCGCTTTCTTGCGGAGCGTGGCGTGACGAGGCAACGTCCGGCGCTGTCGCCCAGAGAAGCGGCGCGGCTGGAACTACGGATAGCCTATGAAGACTATTTGCGCCGTCAGCGGGGATTGAGTGAACGCACGATCACCGATAGCTGGCGGTTTGCGGGGCAGTTCCTTGACTTCCGCTTCCCTGAAGAGACCGATGATCTTGGGAGTATATCCGCCTCCGACATCGCCCGGTTCCTGCATATGCGCGTCGTCCAAAGGGCACCGCGAGACAAAACCGTGCCGTCACACCTGCGAAACTTCTTCCGCTATTTGTTCAAGGCTGGGAAGACGTCTGCAAACCTGGCGAAGGCCGTGCCGCGTGTGGCGCAGCGGTTCGGAACTCGGCTTCCACGTCATCTCTCGCTGGAACAGGTTGAGATGATCCTGGCCGCGGTGCGCGACACGGCACCATCCACCCTACGCAACTACGCGATGGTTCTGTTGATGGCGCGCCTTGCTCTGCGTCCTCAAGAGGTAGTCGCCATACAGATCGATGACATCGACTGGCGCTCAGGTGAAATCCTCATTCGTGGGAAGGGCGACAGACACGACAGGTTGCCGCTATTGCCCGAGGTCGGAAAGGCGCTTGCGGACTACATCAAGCTCGAGCGCGTTACGACGTCGCGATCTCTGTTTGTCATAGACCGAGCACCGCACCGTCCGTTCAAAGATGCGCAAGTTCTAAATCAGATCCTGCGCAAGGCTTACGAACACACAGGGTTAAAGCCACCAGCACCCTATGTCGGGGCCCAGATCCTGCGCCACAGTCTGGCGACCAATCTGGTTCAGAATGGCGCTTCTCTGGAGGAAATCAGCGACACGCTGCGCCATCGCTCCCGTGCGACCACGATGATTTACGCAAGGCTTGATGTCGAGGGTCTGCGTACCATTGCTCAGCCGTGGCCGACTACAGGAGGTGCAGCATGAGCACGCTGTCTCAAGAACTGGATCGCTATCTAGCCGTCCGCCGTGGCCTCGGGTTCGAACTTCGCACGGATGAGCGGATACTGAGGCGCTTCATCGAACATGCTGAGAAGATGGGCACGGAATATGTGAGCGCCGAGGTCTTTATCGGATGGCGTGAGTCTTTCGGCGTTGCCAGCCAGCAGACGTGGTCACGACGGCTCGGTATCGTCCGGATATTTGCGCAGTGGCTCCACAGCATCGATCCTCAGCACCAGGTCCCTTCAAGTGACCTCATCCCTAGCCGTCATCGGCGAAGCAGGCCCTACATCTACAAGCCGGAAGAAATCCGCGCCATCATAGAAGCGGCAGCAGCATTGCCATCGACCAACGGAATCCGGCCGCTGACATATGCGGTCTTGTTCGGCCTGATCGCGGTCACCGGGCTCAGGATCAGCGAAGCGATCTCGCTCGACAGCGGCGATGTCGATCTTGAGAATGGCGTTCTCACACTGCGGAAGGGTAAGCTCGGCAAGGCCAGGCTCATCCCGGTGTCGAGGTGTACCGCACTTCAGCTTGCGGCTTACGCGAAGGAGCGGGATCGGCTGCTTGAACGTCGCTCCCGGCCATTCTTCGTCGCGGACCATGGTGAACGGGTCGGTGACTGCGGTGTTCGATACAACTTCGCCCTCGTTTGCCAAACTCTTGGTCTGCGGGCGAGGCAGAGATTCCATAAGCACGGACGTGGTCCACGAATCCATGATCTGCGCCACACCTTTGCCGTCCGCACCATGCTGATCTGGTATCGATCCGGCATGGACGTCACTCGCGAGATGATCAAGCTGACGACATATCTCGGGCATGTCAGCCCCGAGCATACTTACTGGTATATCGAGGCTGTGCCGGAACTTTTGGCCCTCGCCTCCGCCCGCGCTGAGCGCGCTCTGGCGCTGGAGGGAAGCTTATGAGCCGATCATTGCTTCCCTCGCTCGTACAGCAGTTCTTCACCGACCGGCTGTGCACCCAGATGAATGCAAGTCCGAACACGATCGCCGGCTATCGCGACACCTTCCGCTTATTGCTGCGCTATGCGAGTGAAAAGATCGGCAAATCACCGACAAAGTTGTCGATTGACGATCTCGGCATCGAACTGGTTGCCGACTTCCTTTGCGACATTGAGACCCGGCGCGGCAACAGCGCTCGCAGCCGAAATACCAGACTTGCCGGCATCCGCTCATTCTTCCGCTTCGTGGCGATGAGCGAACCGCAATACATGCTGCATTGCCAGAAGATACTGGCCATGCCGAGCAAACGTCATGTCCGGCGAACTGTCGAGTTCCTCGATCGTGAAGAAATCGATGCTCTGCTGGCAGCCCCAGATCGGTCGACCGGAATTGGGCGCCGTGACCACGCAATCCTGCTGATCGCGTTGCAGGGAGGCTTGCGAGCCTCGGAGATCACCGGCCTCCGGTGCTGCGATGTCGTGGTCGGCACAGGGGCTCACATCCGGTGCGAGGGCAAAGGTCGCAAGCAACGGACAACACCGCTGCGGCGGGAAACCGTCAAGGTTTTGGAATCCTGGCTGAAGGAACGGAGGGGCGGTCAAGATGATCCGCTCTTCCCAAGCAATCGTGGGACACGGCTCAGTCGGGACGCGCTGGAAGACATCGTCCATCGGCACGTGCTCACCGCATCGAAATCGTGCCCGTCGCTTGTTGGTAAACGGGTCAGTCCGCATGTCCTGCGTCACAGCACCGCGATGGAGCTTTTGCACCACGGGATCGACCAGACGGTTATCGCGCTGTGGCTTGGGCATGAAAATGTTGAGACCACGCAGGTCTACGTTCATGCGGATCTGCGGCTCAAGGAAAAGGCCCTTTCCCGATTAACGGCTCCCGCCGATAATCCAGGAAGATATCGACCGGACGACAAGTTGCTCGCCTTCCTTGAATCCCTCTAATTATGCCGGGACCCGTGAGCCGGAGGCAACGGCTTCCGGCTCATCCGGAGAGTTGTCGGCATAATCCGGATGTCGGCATTATGGGTCGCCTCATGGCTGAGGACTGCCGCATACCCGGCGGCATCGCGGAAGGCTTCGAACGGTGGCATCTGGATATAGTCCATGGCCGGAGAATAGTATGCCTGTTTGCCGCCGTGCCGAATGACTGCGCCGGTATTGCGGAAGAACTCGTCGGCGTGACCGATCCGCTCGATCGGGCTCAGGAGCGGTTCGGGTACACCATGATAGTGGTCAGGCAGGCCGTCGATCTGCGCCACGTTGAACACCGTGTACGATTTAAGGAACGGAATATCGCGCTCCACCTCGCCGCCATTGCTGTTGGTCTCCGACTTGGTGAAGCGGCTTGCATAGATGACCGTCGTTCCGGTCGCGCCCTTGCGAACAGCTCCATCCAGCTGCAAGGCCTGTTTGAACGTCATCCATGTCGGCGAGACATAGCCCCTCGCTGTGCTCTCCGACCACAACAGCAGCACGTTGAGACCGCTATAGGCTTCGCCGTTGTGGCGCAGCGGCCGGGTGATCCGTCCGGTCGTGTTTGCGGCCGACCAGGGCTTCATCCACGGACGGACGCCTTTTTCCAGATCCGCAACGATCCTGTCGGTGATCCGCGCATAGAGATCGGCGCGCTCGCCCTGCCCTTTTCTTTTCATATCCTTGAACCTCCGTTTTCGGAGGTCGCGACCATCGCGACCCCGTCACGTCGGTCAAAAGCCGGGGAGATCAGGGATGAGCGCACGCGGAACGCGCCGTAACAACGTGAAGGAGGGCGAAGCCCTTGCGCGAGACCCTCGGCCCGGCAGACCGAAGGCGGGACGGGGTCGCAATGGACAGATTCCCGATCTTCATCCGCAGCCAATGCGAGGGCTTCGCCAGCAGGACCACTTTCTGCCGCACGGTAGCCGATGGAATCTTAGCAACGGCGCGGTTGAGGTTGGGACCTTCTGTCGACGCATTGAAGTCGCGTCCCGTCGTTGATCCGAAGGCGGTGGCCGGCACAGGCCCTCGTTACTTCGAGCTGACGAGAACAGGACACCTTCGTCGACGTGAACAAAGGCGGGGCCGGAGCCACGCCGTGATGGATGTTATTCGAAGGCTGACAGCTGGACTGCTGCCGCCTTGCGGTCGAGCGTCTGGCCGGGATTTTCGACCGGCCGGTCGAAGGGCTTCCATGTTTCGCCCACCACCTGCTCATAGGCTGCGACAGCGCCGACGGCCGCCATTCTGAGCGCATGTGCCTGGATGCCCATGTCGGCTGCGAATTCGCGCTTGCGCTGGGCGGCGCTCTCATAGCCGACCGGACCGTCGAGATCCTCGTCGCGGGCATCCGCAGCGCTCTTGGCGGTGGCGTTCCGCGCCTCGGTGACGGCGCGGGAGTAGAACTGGCCGGCGCCATGGGCCGATCCGACATAGGCCCCGACGATGCGCTGCAGATGGATCTGCATCGCCCGGTCGCCAAGGCCATCGGAAAGTGCGGTGGCGGTTTCGACGATCAGGCGCTCGTGCATGCCACGGATGCCATCGCTGTCGACAATGGCGATCCCGAAGCTTTCGGCGATCCGAAGCGCCTGTGTTTCATCGGGGCATGAAAGGCGGACCATTTCGAGGGTGGCGCCTCTGCGCAGCGGCACGACGCGGGCGGATTGGCGGATTGATTGACGGGATTGGGTTGCTGACTTTGCCATGGTGGTCTCCTTTGCTTCGCCGAAGTGTCGGCCCCCTGGCCGTTCCGTCCTTCGGTGCGGTCGAAAGGAACAGGCGCTATCCGGGCGGATCAGGGCTCGGGCAGGCCAGATCGAGCGAAGCAGTCAGGCGGTCAAGCAGGGGTGACAAGCCCTTGCGAAGCCCGCGTGCCTGCTTTGTCGAGAGCGGCATGACCGGCCGCCCCGCGGCGCGACAGCGGCCTTGAACCGAACGGGCGCCGGTTCAGACGCCACGAAACCGAAGGACGGAACGGCCAGAGGCAAACCTCGGATGCCGAAGCTGAGAGGAAACCACGCTAGACCTGCGCCAGGCCGCGCCGATCCAACGTCCAAGCCGCAGCTTGCCCAGTCATCACAACCGCCGACGTCACTATCGGCTCGTGGTCCCGTTTGGCCTGAGCCACCCGGCAGATGTGCACGGGCACGCAATGATGCGATTGCATCCTCCTGTCGCGCGAGCGTTCACGAAAGTCCATCGACGGAGGAATTATGCCGCATAACCGAGACAATCGTCCGCAATGCGCGACCAAATATGTTCCAGCTTCTCGTCGTGCGTCATCACAAGGGAGGGCCTGGATTCGCGTTCGATGACAGCGCTTTGCATGCGTTCGGGCGAGCTCTTGTCGGCCAGGTCGCAATAACCGCGGAAGTGCCAGAGGCACCCGTCGACCGGCAGAGAGAAGAGGATGCTGGTGACCAAACCGTTCGGGAATTCGCGCATGGCGAATATCCCGGCCTTGATCGAGAGCGGCGGCAGTATCTCAAACGTGTAGTCGTGGGATGCGTCGGCGATCTCGAACCATTCGCCGCTGTAGAGCGCGCTGTCGTCCCACTCCCATACATGCTCAGCCTCGTTCGGTAATGATCGCGCTGATGTGGCACCCATGGCTGCACGCCAACTCTACTGTTTTCCAAAAAAATGCTGCGGGGGCCCTCGAGGGACGCCAAGCGGCGCGGCTCCCGGGATAGCGAAAAATCACTGAAAATTCCGACTTTTTATCTTCAGCGTATCGATATGGAGATCGGGTGTGAACATGTCCCGCGGGACAACAGGCTTTTGTCGATCACGCGAATCCGGCCAGCCGCCGCCGTGGGCAAACTCGTCGCCCCGCCCCGCCGGCAGCCTGAACCCGGTATCCCGATCAGCCAGACCGACAAGGTCCGCTGACAGGTCGAAGAGTTGCTGCGCGACAAGATGCACGACCTCCCCTTCCCGCTGAATCCGCCCATTGATTGCCATCATCGAGGATCCGAGCACCACGCTCCTGCGCTTCTCGAACAGTGACGGCCAGACGACGATGTTGGCAGGGCCTGTTTCGTCCTCGATGGTGATGAACATGACACCCTTGGCCGACCCGGGCTTCTGGCGCACCAGCACCAGACCTGCAGTATAAACCCATCGCCCATCCCGAGCATTCATCGCCTCCGCACAAGGGATGATGTTGCGTGCCGACAGGTCCCTGCGCAGGAACGCAACCGGATGCTGCCGTAGCGTCAAGCCCGTATGGCTGTAATCTTCGATGACGTTGTGCCCATCCGTCATCTGCCGAAGGGCGACCTCCGGCTCCTGCTGCTCAGCAATTGCCGCCATCTCCCGCTCAGTCGCGGCGGCAAACAACGGCAATGGCTCATCACGCAGCGCCTTGATGGCCCAAAGCGCGTCGCGCCTCTCGAGTTTGAGCGATGGCAGAAAGGCATCGGCCTCTGCCAGCTGGACAAGGGCCTCCGTCGGCACGCTGGACCGGCGCCACATGTCATCGACGGATAAGAAAGGACTATTCATTCGTGCCGTCACGATCCGCGCTGCGTCAGCGACAGCCAGTCCCTTTACCTGCCGAAACCCAAGCCGGACAGCATGCCGATCAATGCTGCCGATCTTTTCCAGAGTGCAGTCCCAGCGCGAGCGGTTGACGCACACAGGTCGCACCTCGACGCCATGCTTGATCGCATCGCCGACGATCTGGGCGGGCGCATAAAAGCCCATCGGCTGACTGTTCAAAAGCGCCGCGCAAAAGACATCCGGATAATGGCATTTGATGTAGTTCGATGCATAGGCGATCAGCGCAAAAGATGCCGCGTGACTTTCCGGAAAACCGTAGCTGCCGAAACCTTCGAGCTGGGAAAAGGTCTTTTCGGCGAACTCCGCCGAATAACCGTTCTTGACCATGCCGGAGACGAGTTTTTCCTTGAAGCGGGAGACCCCGCCGGTGAACTTGAAGGTGGCCATCGACTTGCGCAGCTGGTCGGCCTCGCCACCGGTAAAACCGGCGCAGACCATGGCGACGCGCATGGCGCTCTCCTGAAACAGCGGCACGCCCAGCGTCTTGCCGAGCACGGCCTCAAGCTCGGGTGTGGGATACTCTACCGGCTCCTTGCCTTCGCGGCGGCGAAGATAGGGATGCACCATGTCGCCCTGGATAGGACCGGGCCGGACGATCGCCACCTGCACGACGAGATCATAGAAGGTGCGTGGTTTCAGGCGCGGCAACATCGCCATCTGCGCGCGGCTTTCGATCTGGAAGGTCCCGAGCGTATCGGCTTTTCGGATCATTGCGTAGGTGGCTGCGTCTTCCTGCTGGATCGTAGACAGATCGAGATCCTCGCCCTTATCCTCACGGATGAGATGAAACGCCTTTGCCATGCAGGTGAGCATGCCGAGTGCGAGCACATCCACCTTCATGAACTTCAGCGCCTCGACATCGTCCTTGTCCCACTCGATGATCTGGCGGTCCTTCATCGTTGCCGGCTCGATCGGCACGAGATCGTCCAGCCGGTCATGGGTGAGGACAAATCCTCCTGGATGCTGGCCAAGGTGGCGTGGCGCACCCATCAGCTGCTGCGCCAGTTTCAGGGTGAGCGCTAAGCGCCGGTCGTCGGGGTTGAGATTGAGCTCGCGGATGTTTCGGTCGGGCACTTCCTCCGACCAGGACCACATGCCTGATGACAGCGCCTTGATCACGTCTTCCGGCAGGCCGAGCGCCTTGCCGACATCGCGGATCGCTCCCTTGGCACGATACCGCGTAACGGTGGCGCAGAGGGCTGCCTTGTCATGTCGGTAGGTCTTGTAGATCCATTGGATGACCTCCTCGCGCCGTTCATGCTCGAAGTCGACATCGATATCCGGTGGCTCGTCGCGTTCCTGGCTGACGAAACGCTCGAACAGGAGGTCATTGGTCGAGGGGTCGATCGATGTGATGCCGAGAATATAGCAGACAGCGCTGTTGGCCGCCGATCCCCTGCCCTGACAGAGAATGCCCTGGCTTCTGGCGAAGCGCACGATCGAAAACACGGTGAGGAAATACGGCGCGTATTTCATGGTGCGGATGAGATCGAGCTCGTGCCGAACGGTCTTTAAAACATCCGGTGGCAGGCCTTCCGGATAACGGTCAGGCGCGCATTCCCAGACATAATGCTCCAGCGAGGCCTGCGCATCCTTGCCCGGCACAATGGCTTCCTCCGGGTACTGGTAGGTCAGTTCCTCAAGCGAGAACTTGCAACGACGCACGATCTCCATGCTTCGTGCCAGGGCCTCCGGATAGCGCGGAAATAGGCGAGCCATTTCTTCCGGAGGCTTCAGATATCGGTCGGCATGACGCTCGCGCTCGAAGCCGACATCGTCGATCGTGGTATTGTGCCTGATGCAGGTGACGATGTCCTGCAACTGCCGCCGACCCGGCTCATGAAACAGCACGTCATTGGTGACGACGGTTTTGACCCTGAACCGTGCCGCCACGTTGGAAATCTCATGGAGCCGCATCTGGTCGTTGGGTCGCCGGCGCAGGCACAGCGATACATAGGCGCGATCACCAAAAACGTGCGCCAACTTGCGAAGCTGTGCTGCGCATGTGGCGTCCGGCAAATCCGGCACCAGAATCCCGATCATGCCTTGCGAGTAAGCCATGACATCGTCCCAGTGCAAAATGCAGTTGTTCTTGCCGCCGCGCGACTTGCCAAGCGTGATCAGCCGGGTCAGGCGCGAATATGCCGGACGATCCATCGGATAGACCAGCAACGACATACCGTCGGCGAGGTCGAGGCGACAGCCAACGACGAGGCGGAGACCTGTCGCGCGGGATGCTTCAAGGGCGCGGACGATGCCTGCGAGCGAATTGCGATCGACGACGCCGATCGCACTGATCCCAAGGAGTTTTGCAGTATCAAACAACTCCTGCGCCGACGAGGCACCACGCAGAAACGAAAAATGTGTCGTGACCTGGAGCTCGGCATAGCTCATGCGAATATCCCGTGGCAGAACCAGCGGTGTGACCCGGTTTCCGGATCAATACCGTCGCCGGAGCGGAACACCCACAAGCGCTCGCCTGCTTCATCCTCGATGACGAAATAGTCGCGCACGGCGTCCATTTCGGCATCTCGCTGCCACCATTCCCCAAAAATGCGTTCCGGGCCGTCGGCACATTTGACCTTGCGGCGTTTGCCACGCCAGACGATGGAGACTGGGGGCCGGTCCGGCATCAGCGCGATCGCCTCGATCAACTCAGGTCTCGGCAAGAGACGAACGGGGCGGCGCCAATGGCTGACCCAGGCAACGGCGATCGGTTCGGCGACGGGGCTGATGCGCTGGACAGAGCGTTCCGGCACATCGGAGGCGACCGGTGCGACGCGATAGACCCTCTGCCCCCGGTTTCCATAGAGGTCGATCAGCGGCGTGACATCAGTGACCTCATCCTCGACCAGAGAAGAGGCTTTCTGAGCCTCCTCGAGAGGCTCGGCTATCACGGCGAGCAGGATCAGCTTTTCGATCCCGAAGCCCGGCTCGATCTTTTCCGTCCGGTCCCGAAACAGTTTTGTCAGCCAGGCGACATCGCGGGCGGGCCTGGCGGTTCCGGCGCGGATGGCCTGTCTCGTACCATCGACCTTCTCGACGATCAGGTCGGCACGGCGAACGCCAAGCCCGCGCTTCTGGAGTTCGTCAACGAGTTGGACAACCAGACGGCCAACATATTTATTGATTGTTTCCGCAGCCCCGATCGGTTCGGCGAAGGCCTTGGAGACTTCAACCAGCTCTGCGGTCCGGATCGGTTCGATCGGCTCGGCGACACGACAGAGCATCTGGTCGAGACGGCGGCCGACCTCCGGACCGAAGCGCAATGTCAGCGGGGCCCGCGGGGTGTTGGCAAGCTCGCCGATTGTCTGGAAACCGAGAATGCGCAGATCAGAGACGATCTTTGACGGCAGGCGCAGAAGCGAAATCGGCAGTTTTTCGACGGCACGGGCCGTCTCGCCCGGAGGAACGACAATCGTTTCGCGATTGATTGCGCGGGCGCAAGCATGGGCAGCACCCCAGCTGTCGGCAACCGCCACGCGCGCCGTCAGTTTTCGGGCAAGAAACTGGTTGGCGATCTTCGTCACCATCGGCAGTTCACCACCCTGCAGATGATCGGCGCCTTCCGTATCCATGACGATACCATCAATCCCGTCGACGGCGACGATCGGCGAATAGATCGTCAGCGCCCAGAGCGTGATGCGCTCCAGCGCGGCTTGATCGGCTTGCGAATCTGCGTCAACCAGCATCAGGCCGCGAAACAGCGACTGCGCCTTTGCCGCCGCCATGCCGGCATGCACGCCCGCCTTTCTGGCAGCCGGATCGGCAGCAGACACCCATCGCTTCGAACCGCTTCTCGCGATCACGGCGATTGGCTGTTCAGGCGGAATAGACGGATCGGCCCGACGAATGCGATCCGTCGGCAGATCCGGAAGATAGATCGAGACGACCCTTGTCATCGCACGCCCTCACGAGAAACTCAGCACACTCACCCGCTTTCACGCGCATCAATTCCAGAAACCATTGAGGTCTGCCCACCCCGGGTACCGGCAACTCCTCTGACGGCATCACGCTGACACGCCACCGCGTGGTCGAGGCCGTCGGCTGCCCAAAGTCATTGGCCTCCGTCTGTCGCCGCCATCGGCGGACCGCGAGCGCCATGGTCCCGGTTCGCTCGGCTGCAAGCTGCAGGCGGCGGGAACTGACCATAGGCAGGCGAACAAGTTCACCGACGACGGCACCAAGTCCGCCGAAGGAAAGGCCCTCCTCCATATTGGCCAGCACATCCTCTTCCTTGTCGGATTCAACAAAGTTGACGCGGTCGGGATGCAGACCCACATGGGCAAGAGCTGGGAAAAAAAGATCCGGCCGCGTCAGACACCAGATGACGGGGCCTTTTGTTCTTGCGGCAATGCCGGCAACACAAAGGGCGGCCGCTGCACCATCGACAGTACCGGAGCCACCGCCTGCAAACTCGTGCAGCGCGCCATAGGCGAGGCCCCCGCCAGGCAAGGCCGCATCGATCTCGGAAACGCCAAAAGAAAGTGTTCCGGCCCGCTTCGCGGATACCCCTTCCATCGACGCGATGCGGTCTCGCAAGTCGCAAATCACCCTCTGGCGGGCAGCAGTCATCGTTCACGGCTCCCTTCAAGGTCGTGTTCAAAGGATCGACATTATGTCGTACGGGCTATATGTTCATTGTTTGTTCTCGTAATGCAAAAGAGTCAAGCACCACATGGTTGAGGAATATTATCCCAGTATTAGCAAAGTCGAAGATTCGAATAGGATTCAAGGAGGTAAGGGGAAACAGAAATTTTTGCAGCCCTTGCGTCCGTCGGGTTTAAAACGGTGGATAGCGGGGATAGATGAACGGCGTCACAATCTTCTTAAGGTTTTCGTGCTGAACTCGTTTGCATGACGAAGCCACCGAGATCAAAGCCGCTCCTTCGTGATACCGAAGCTCCGCTACGGTCAAAGCCGCGTCGGAAGCGCAATCCCGCACAGCCACAGCTGCTGTTTGATCCGATGCCCGATCGCGTCGAGCCGGCGCTCGCCCAATTGAAGGCGCACCCTCCACAAGGCGACCAATGGAGCTGGGAGCTGAAATGGGATGGTTATCGCCTGGCTATCCATATCGAGCCGACAGGGGTCCGCATCCTCACGCGTGGTGGCCATGACTGGACGCACCGGTTTCCGGCGATCGAGCAGGCTGCCCGGGCGCTTGGCCCGGCAACGATGATCATTGATGGCGAGGCGGTTGTGCTTGACGATGAAGGGCGGCCGGATTTCGGGCTGCTGCAGAAATCGTTGGGTGCGTCTGGAAAGACGGCTGGCAACCGAGCTTCGGACGCCATCCTCTACGCGTTCGATCTTATTTATCTCGACGGCCATGACCTGCGCAACGTGGAGTACCGTTCGCGCCGGCATCTTCTCGAGGATACGCTGAAGGGGCACGACGGCGCGATCCGCCTTTCGGAAACCATTGACGCCAATCCCGCGATCCTGCTGGAACACGTTGGCAGCCTTGGTCTCGAAGGCATTGTCGGCAAGCAATTGGATCAACCCTATCGCTCCGGCCGGACCGGCGACTGGGTCAAGATCAAGTGCGTTAAGAGCGAAGCCTTCATGGTTGTTGGCTACGAGCCATCGACGACATCGCCCGGCGGCTTCGGCTCTCTGGTGCTTGCTGCCTATCGCGGTGCCGAGCTCATTCATGTCGGGAATGTTGGCACGGGCTTCAGGGACGCCGAGATGACCAGGCTGCGCAAGATGCTCGACAAGCTGCGCTGGAAACGGAAGCAGTTACCTGCATCCTATGCCGATCACGCAGACATTGTCTGGGTCGAGCCGACCCTCATTGCGGAGATCGAGTTCCGGGCGTGGACGGCGGACGGCAAGCTACGCCATGCCTCCTACAAAGGCTTGCGGGAACGGCAAGACAATGCCGACGTTTACAAGCTCGACTAGCGACGCAGGCGGAACTCACCACACAACTGCATTCGGTCGCAACGGAGGAATTGCTGCCATGTGCAATCTATATCGGATGGAAGACAAGGACTGGGTCTCCAAATGGGCTCAGGACGCCGAAAGCCTGATTAACCTGATGCCAGCCTATCAGATGAACCCCGACCAAATGGGGCCGATCGTCCGCAACACGGCGGAAGGCAAGAAGCAGCTTGTGCATGCGCGATGGGGATTACCTTCCCCTCGCTTCGCCTTGGAGAAAGCGGCCAAAGCCAAGGCCGAGAAGCTCGCGGCCAAGGGCAAGCCATTTGATCTCGAGGAGCTGATCCGCATGGAGGCCGACCGCGGCACGACAAACGTGCGTAAGCTCAATTTCCCGCACTGGACGCGATGGTTCGACGTCGAACACAGATGCCTTGTCCCAGTCACCAGCTTCGCCGAACCGGATCCGGCGAGCAGAGAGGAAGGCGGCAATGTGCCCAATGCCTGGTTTGCCCGCGATGACGAGAAATCTTTGATGTTTTTTGCCGGCATCCATGTGCCGCAATGGCAAAGCGTCCGAAAGGTTCGGGACGGGCTCACGACCGACGATCTCTATGGTTTTCTGACCACAGACCCCAACGATCTCGTTAAACCGATCCATGAGAAAGCCATGCCGGTTCTGTTGCTGACGAAAGAGGACACGGACATCTGGATGCGGGCGCCGTGGGACGAGGCAAAACATCTTGTCCGCCCGCTTCAGGACGATGCGTTGATTATTTCGTCGCGAGAACCGTACGGGTCCACCGTCGTGTCGAAATCGGGCGAACCGGTTGACCAAGACTGATTTGTGTAGTGTCTGACCAGGCGGCACTGGCGCCGAGAGGCCGTGGCTGCTCGTATCCCTTTACTGGCACCTGTTACAAGGACGATAGATCGAGACGGCATTTGTGAAGAACTCTCTTAAATAGCTGCTAGCTGGACAGGTCGTGGAGATCGGTAGTGATCGCCGCACCGACTGAAAACTCCGAAAACCGGACATCCAGTCCGCCACGCTCAGGCGTACATGCAGTCAAACCAACGAAATAATGGGAAACTTTAGGAAACGGAGCAAGCCGCAGCAACGGCCAAATGCTCCCATTGGAGGATGCCTGAATACGCATCGTGCCTTCCTTCAATGTGATCCGGATATAGAAATCTTCAAGCTCCTTGAAGGGCTGGGACACTGACCAGTCGGATTTTCCATCGGTGATGACTGTGCTGAGAAACCGTTCGCCATCTGTAAACTCAACGCCTGACTTCACCCATCGATTTTCATCAATGCGCACCATAAGACCGGCCTGATCGTAGAGAGACCGGAATTCGCCTTGGACGCGGACACTCGCTGTGAAACCATCCACGACCATTACACCTAGGAAATGGCCACTGTCGCGCGTGAAGCCGTAATGTGTTTCACGCCAGAAGTCAGTGTTTGCTTCGGTGGTTAAAGAGAGACCCGTCTCGGTGGCTTCCCACACTACAGGTTTATTCAGCCACTCAGCTTCTTTGAGATTAACGTCCACGGCACTGTCTCCGGAATTGCCCTTACATCACTGCTGGTGGGGCTATTGCCCGACTCAACGGATACCCGTGATCATAAACTCGGTAAAGTGAGTGTTGGCCTGCTGCCGGTTTCGTGGACACCAAGTTAAGGTGCTTCCAATGAAACTGGAGTGCATAAATGCAACGAAGGGAGTTCAGCCGCGAGTACAAGCTTGAGGCAGTGAAGTTGGTTAGGGAGCGTGAGGTCACACCCTCACCGAAGCGCTCGGCAAAAATCTTTCGATGGCAGTTGGTAGCACTATAGACAAAGCGCCTGACGGACAGATGCAATGCGATCCGTCGACCCGTACGCGGCAGATCACCGATCACCCGAGGGTAACGGCTATGAACTCGACGGGAAACGGTCCCGCAACGGGGACATATGGAGTCCGTTGACCCGGCGGACGCAGTGACAACGATCGCATCGGTGGCATCATGCATCGATTCAACGTTCAAACTGGCCGGGATCAGGTCGGAAGTCAAAACTGGGCTCGCATGGCGCTGATTCCACTTCGGAAATCACACCAATTGAATCCGAAACATCATCGAGAATGAGTCCGTGCCCAAAAAGATCCCCACGGCCATAGTCGCGACGCGCTGCGTGAAGGATAATGTATTGCGAAGATTGCCAGACATGTTCGTCACCGCCCCTCTGGCATAAACTATGCCACGCAAACGATTTCCGATTGCGTGGCATAGTCCTTGATTGGCGGCGGGGATATCCCCCGCCGATGCTCATGTCGTTGACCGATCGCCGATCAAAACTCCTGCCAGTCGTCCTTTGACGTATCGACAGCAGCGTTACCAGAGAATGCGGATGCAATCTTGCGGCCAAGCGCGCGTACGGGGGATGCTACGTATCTGTCGTTGCCGCCGGCATTGCGAACCGGAGCGGGCTGGCTCTTCTGCTGATAGGCGGTATCGGCGAGCTTGAACTGCGCGAGAAGCTGGTTGAGCGAAGCGACCTCCTTGGCCAGATTGTGGCTGGCAGCGTTGGTCTCTTCCACCATCGCCGCATTTTTCTGCGTGTCCTGGTCCATCTGGTTGACCGCGGTATTGATCTGCTGGAGGCCAGAGGATTGCTCCTGCGCGGATTCCACGATGGAGACGACGTGCCGGTTGATTTCCTGCACTTCCGATACGATCGTCGCCAGTGCCTTGCCGGTGTCGCCCACCAGCTGAACGCCCTGCTGCACCTGATCGTTCGAGGTGGTGATCAGCGCCTTGATTTCCTTGGCCGCATTGGCGGAGCGTTGCGCCAGTTCGCGCACTTCCTGCGCGACAACGGCAAAGCCCTTGCCCGCCTCGCCCGCACGCGCGGCTTCTACGCCAGCATTGAGCGCCAGAAGATTGGTCTGGAAGGCGATTTCGTCGATCACGCCGATGATGTTGCTGATCTCGTTGGCGGATTTGGAGATCTGCTCCATGGCGACCACGGCGCGACGTACCACCTCGCCGGATTGTTCGGCACCTGCCTTGGCGCGGCTGACGATCAGGCCGGCCTCCTGCGCGCGCTTGGTGGAATCCTTCACTGTCGTGGTGATCTCTTCCAGAGCGGCAGCGGTCTCCTCAACGGCTGCTGCCTGCTGTTCGGTACGCTTGGCCAGATCGTCGGCGGCCGATTTGATCTCGTTTGCGCCCGCGCCGATGCCACCGGCATTCTGCGCAACCCGGGTCAATGCCGATTGCAGCTTTTCGGCGGACATGTTGAAGTCGTTACGAACACCGTCGAGTGTCGCCGTGAACGGCTGGCCGATGCGGTAGGACACATCGCCATCCGAAAGCTTCGAAAGACCGGTTGCCAGATTGTCGACGGCAAATTTGACGTCGGCAGCTTCCTTGGCCTTCTGCTGCTCGCGCGCGATGCGTTCCTTTTCCGAAAGGCTGCGATTGGCTTCTGTTTCCTGTTCAAGGCGGATGCGCTCGATCGCACTCTCGCGGAACACCTGAACGGCAACCGCCATCTGGCCGACTTCGTCCTTGCGGTCCATGCCATCGATCTCGGCTGCCGTATCGCCGCCTGCCAGCGACACCATACGCTCCCGCAGGCGGGCGATCGGCGTTGTGATGCCACGCGAGGCCACGAAAAGTGCGAGAATGATGCCGGCTGCAAAGCTGATGCCAACCACAACAAGCGAGGTCAGGATCGTGGAATTCGTCTGGCCACTCAGATCGTCGCTGCCTTTTGCAACACCCTTGGTAAGCTTGTCCAGCAACGAGCCTATTTCGTTTCCGGCCGCGCGAATTTGCCCATCAGCCTTCAGGAGTTCCGCCGCGGACTCCTGATTACGATTAGCGGAGCCAAGCTCGACGGCCTTATCCGTGCTTGTGATGATGCTCTGAGATTGTTTGAGCAGTTTGTCGATTGTGGCCGTCTCTTCCGGGAATATGGCCTTGACGTTGTTCAATCGCGAGATCAGTTCGCCTTTGTCGGTATTATACTCGCCTTTGGCGATGGCGAAATCCGGAATGGAGGTGTCGTATGCCATTACCTGATAAGCACCGTAAGCCACCGCCTGAAGATTGCGGTTGGCACGAGAAAGCTCGACAAGCGCGGCATTGTCGCCGGCAATGAACTCTGAATAGAGCGTGTCCGCGTTTTTGTAACGGGCGGACATATATACTGTTGCACCCAGACCGATGATGCAGAGCGGTAAAATGAGCGACAGAATTTTGGTGCGGATACTGGCATTCTGGAGAAATGACACGGATAACCTCAGGGCATGAATACCGCTCCTTCCCCGTGCCGGAGGTGTTCGGCAAGACTGACATTGCACGTCGCGTAACCTCGATCATCAAGGCTTCGGTAGCCGCATCATCGGCTCTGATCGCAACTGCATCATGCATGCGCCGAAAAACGCCGGCCTGCCCCTTCAAATACGGGCAGGTCACCATTCCGCGGGCGAAACGACAGCCCCGCCAACAGGCGGAAACGCCGGGCCGCATTTCGCAAAACACGGGCTAGAACCGATTGTTCCACGACCGTGCTTCGCTGGTTTTCTTGCGATTAGTTATAGTTAAATACTTTACAATTTCTTCATGCCCAAACGGGCGCAGGAGATACCAATATCTAAAGATCAGCGTGCGATTAGCCATCCCACCGCGGATAAGCCCGACTTGTGAGATGGTGATGCAGGCCACATTCACATATGGGCAGCGCAAGGCTTAAAGAAACCTGCGAACAAGGGCTGCACGGCGGTTACGAGTGTACGCTTCGATGAAGCTGCAGGCCCGCTCGTTTCAAACTGTTCAGCAAATGCTGCGCCATCGCGTGTCGTCAAGGACGTCGCCGCCGAATGCATCAACTCTTTGAAATCGTCCAGACCAACGTCGTCGGCGCGCATGACTGAACGGATCAGTGGATCTGCGAAAATCTCGGCGAGCGTCATCTCGTCTATCGTCTGTCTCATCTCAGTCTCCTTTCGATAATTCCTAAGCTGTGAAAGCGGGCGATTGCTTGACGGGCTCGCGCCAAGGTGTTACCGGTAAGTAACTTTTGTGATAGTTACCGATCGGTAACACGCATGTCAACACCGCTTGAGGGTAAAAATTAAACTCATGAAATCCGAGACATCTGATCGTGCTTCTGAGCAGAAAATCGCACCTCGTGACCGGATTGTGTCAACGGCCTGCCAACTCTTTCGTGAACATGGGATACGCGGCATCGGTGTTGATGCCATTGCCGAAGCCGCCTCAACCAACAAGATGACCTTATACCGACATTTTGGTTCCAAGGACGATCTTGTGTGTGAAGCGCTCAAGCACAGTTCTCGAACGCTCGATAAAGCCTGGGAAGATCTCGAAAAAGAGAACCCGGGCGACCCGAGGGCTCAGCTCGCGGCATGGGTTAAAGCGCGCGCACAATGTCTTTCCAGCGAGCCCTATGGATGCGATTTGGCCAATGCTGCGGTAGAGTTGAAAGAGCAAGCGCACCCTGCACATGCGATAATAGAAACGTTGAAGATGGAACAGCATTCCCGGCTCGCCGATCTTTGTCGTTCGACAGGTGTAAGCGATCCTGAACTTTTGGCTGATACGCTATCCATGCTGTTAGAGGGAGCACGCGTCAGCAAACTTGCCGCCGGCAAAGAAGGTCCGTCGATGCGGTTTACGCGTGCGTGTGAAGCTGCGATGGTCTCGTTTGGTCTAGGTGCACAGGCTTCTGCCTGATCCTGCTGGTGCAAGAAGGAAGTGCTACTGAAGGCAGTGAACGTTAACCGGGCGTCGAATAAGGCTATATGACCAGACTTGCCCGCGATCCTCTTTATCGTCGCCACCGATTTCCACCTGACGTGATTGCCCATACCGTTTAGCTCTATGTCCGGTTTCCGCTCAGTCTGCGAATGGCCGAGGATGTGCTGGCAGCTCGTGGGGTCATCGTCTCTCGTCAGACCGTGAGACTTAGGGCTGAGAAATTCGACAGGCACTTTGCCAATAAAATCCGGAAGCGATCGATCGACAAGCTCGGCGACAAATGGCTGTTGGTTATCGCACGAATATGATCCATTGGGGATGCGGACTAAAACTTGGACCACCAGGAGGTAGTTCATGTATTCCCATGCTGACAGAATTCGCGCGGTCGAGCTGTATATCAAGCTCGGC
>NZ_VIUP01000012.1:0-74840 GCF_007828365.1 Rhizobium sp. SJZ105 | reverse complement strand
TGCCGAGCTTGATATACAGCTCGACCGCGCGAATTCTGTCAGCATGGGAATACATGAACTACCTCCTGGTGGTCCAAGTTTTAGTCCGCATCCCCACCTCTAAGTATGGTTTTCTGATCAGGGTTTGGTCAAGGGATTGGCCTTTTCTCCTCTCTTCTGTGCTGCTGCGGCCGAGCTGGCCTTGAAGCGGAAGCTGTCATTTCCGGTTTCGAGGATATGGCAACGGTGGGTCAGGCGATCGAGCAGAGCGGTGGTCATCTTGGCGTCACCGAAGACCGTGGCCCATTCGCTAAAGCTGAGGTTGGTGGTGATGATGACGCTGGTGCGCTCGTAGAGCTTGCTCAGCAGGTGGAAGAGCAGCGCTCCGCCGGAAGCACTGAACGGAAGGTATCCGAGCTCATCGAGGATCAGCAGATCGAGACGGACCAGCGTCTCGGCGATCTGGCCTGCCTTGCCTTTGGCCTTCTCCTGCTCGAGAGCGTTGACCAGTTCGATGGTCGAGAAGAAGCGAACTTTTCGGCGGTGGTGCTCGATCGCCTGGACGCCGATAGCGGTCGCGACGTGTGTTTTGCCTGTGCCCGGTCCGCCGACGAGGACAATGTTCTGCGCTCCGTCCATGAACTCGCATCGATGCAGTTGGCGCACCGTCGCTTCGTTGATCTCGCTGGCGGCGAAGTCGTATCCAGAGATGTCCTTGTAGGCGGGGAAGCGCGCAGCCTTCATGTGATAGGCGATCGAGCGAACCTCACGTTCGGCCATTTCGGCTTTCAACAACTGGGACAGGATCGGCACGGCCGCATCGAAGGCTGGGGCTCCTTGCTCGATCAGGTCCGTGACCGCTTGGGCCATGCCATACATCTTCAGGCTACGCAGCATGATGACGACGGCGGCGCTGGCAGGATCATGACGCATTGCGGCCTCCTGCTATCCGGACGCGCAGGCCATCGTAGCGTTCGACGTTGGCCTTGGGTTCGCGCAGCAAGGTCAGCGCCTGTGGTGTGTCGATATCGGGACCATCAGTGGTTTTGCCGTCGATCAGTCGATGCAGTAGGTTCAGCACATGCGTTTTGGTTGCCACGCCCGCATCCAGGGCCAGTTCCACAGCGCGAAGGACGACCTGTTCGTCATGATGGAGGACGAGAGCAAGGATATCGGCCATCTCACGATCACCGCCGGGGCGGCGAAGCATCTGGTCCTGCAACCGCCGAAAGGCTAACGGTAATTCCAGGAAGGGCGCACCATTGCGCAAGGCACCGGGCTTGCGTTGGATGACCGCAAGGTAATGCCGCCAGTCGTAAGTTGTTCGTGGCGGTTCGTCGTGGCTGCGTTCTATGATCCGCTGATGTTCGCAGAGGATATTACCCTCGGCCACCACGACCAGTCGCTCCGGATAAATCCGTAGGCTGACGGGCCGGTTCGCAAATGATGCAGGCACGCTGTAGCGATTCCGTTCGAAGGTGATCAGGCATGTCGGTGAGACCCGCTTGCTCTGTTCGACGAAGCCATCGAAGGCGGCAGGGAGTGCCATCAATGTCGGCTGTTCTGCGGACCAGACGTCTGCGATCGTGCCGGGCAAGGTGCCGTGCGCTATGTCGCGCCACAGATCCTGGCAATGCTGTTCCAGCCAGGCATTCAACGCCGCCAGATCTGGAAAGTCCGGCATCTGTTGCCAAAGTCGCGGTCGGGCATCCTGAACATTCTTCTCGACTTGACCCTTCTCCCAACCTGCGGCGGGATTGCAAAACTCAGGCGCAAAGACGTAGTGGTTCGTCATAGCAAGGAAACGGATATTGACCTGCCGTTCTTTGCCACGACCGACACGATCAACCGCGGTCTTCATGTTATGGGATGGACGCCTCCCTCCGAACTGTCAGAATAAATGGCCAACCAAAGGAGGAAGTCATGACATATGAATTGCTCGCAATCGATCTCGGAAAGTTGTCATTTCATCTGCATAGCATCGCTGCTCAGAGCGCTGTTGACAATGCCCGGCTCCGGATTCCCACGCGGTGTAAGAAAGTAACTCAAGACGGTAAGGCTGGTGCAGCCGATCCCCACGGCAATGATCGCGGGTGGCTGACCAGAGCGCACCGAAATCAGGACGACGGAAACATGAAGAACGGCGAACGCGATCTCCAGATCGGTCACCGTGTCGGCGATGAAGATGCTCGTCGCAAGCACAGAGATCCCCAACCACAAAATGGGCATCTCGGTCAGGCTCCGGAAAAAATCACGCCTCATGCCTACATCCTTCCTGTGAACATTGATTAGAACGGCGGCCGGCCCCCTATAGCATGGTGCGACGCCGGAATGGCCCTTACCAGCGAGCCGGTGAGCAAACTCAAACCTCTCCCAAAACCAATGCCAACACCGGTTCCTTGAAAGCAGACTACGAAACCGCGTGCGAAGGCCGAAATTGATTTGAGGGACGGTCAACAAGATGCCTCGCTGCGGTTGTCATTTCCATCGCTACGGCGCTAAAGACCACGGCTGTGGCGCAGCAGGATAGCAAGACTTGCCCACTCGAAGGCAGGGATGCACATCAGCCCGCGTGATCTGGTGACGCGACAGAAGGTCCTGGAAAATAATCTCGTCGTCCAACGGAGAAGCCAGTGGGCAACCAAAGAAGCGCCCGCATCTCTATACGCAACAGATACCTATCAAAACGTCCGGTCACCAACCTCTTTCCTTAACGACTGCAAGGAAGCGGCCGAGTTCCCCGTTGCTTTGAGAAGGATGACCCCGCCCTGCAAGCGGGCAGGTAACGCGAGAGTACGGCCCGCCTGAATTTACCGGCCGTCCGAAGCCATGCTTGGTGTCCGGCATCGTTTACCCATCGATTTCGAAAGATCTTGGTTGAGCGGCCGCCCCGCGGATCCGGGGACGGCCGATCGTCGTCGCTCATATTCTTCCTTTGTCTTCTCAACTCGGGTTCTCGAGCGTGAACAGGTCAGCATTTTCGTCATAGGCGAAATATTCGGCGTAACGGGCCCAGTTCGTCACGGCTTTCAGCGTGGTATCGGCATAGTCCGCCGACATGTAGTCCTCAAGCTCATCGCGGAAACGCCGGGCCGGAGCGCGATGTGTCGGCCGTTCGTCGAGGACGCGGCGGATGTGGGCGGCAAGCGGCACATAGCTGGCGAGATGCTGCTCGAACAGGCGTTTGCGTTCGTCGACATCGCTATCGGAAAAGCGCAGGCCCGGTCCGGTCAGCCGGATGTCGCCACCTTCCAGATCGACGAAGCGCAGCAGTTGCAGCGTCTCGGCAACGGGGAAAAGGTCATCAATGTCGAGATGGAGATGCGCGGCAAGCGGCGGCAAGTCTGCCTGTCCCAGATAGGGCTCGGCCGCAACCGTCTCGATCAGGCCGGAAATCAGGTTTGTCGAGACCCGCGGCAAGGCCATGGCGATGCCCGTTCCAGGGAATAGCCCGTCGCGCGTCGCCGTGCCGGTTTTCGCGGTCATCCTTGCATAGATGTCCTCGACCAGCATCCGGAAACTTGGGTCAAGCCGGTTGCGTGGCTGGGGCAGGTCGACGCGAATTTCGGCGATGACACGGCCGGGGTTCGACCCGAAGATCAGGATGCGGTCGCACATCAGTACGGCCTCCTCGATATTATGCGTCACCATCAGGATGGACTCGATCGGCATCCGCCCCTCGCACCAAAGATCGAGAAGATCGGTGCGCAGTGTTTCAGCTGTCAGCACGTCGAGAGCCGAGAAAGGCTCGTCCATCAACAGCACTTTCGGGCGCACAACGAGGGCACGGGCAAGGCCGACGCGTTGGCGCATGCCGCCCGAGAGTTCCTTGGGATAAGCGCTTTCGAAGCCGTCGAGACCGATGAGGTCGATGGCGGCAAGCGCCCGCTTTCGCCGGTCAGACGGTACGACGCCCTGGGCTTCGAGACCCAGTTCGACATTCTGCAGGACTGAAAGCCAGGGGAAGAGCGCGAAACTCTGAAAGACGACCGAGACGCCAGAGTTGGGACCCGTAACGGGCCTTCCCTCAAAGGTAACCTCGCCATCGCTCGGCCGGATCAGGCCGGCAATCGCCCGCAGGAGCGTCGATTTGCCGGAACCGGAGCGCCCGAGCAGTCCGACAATCTCGGCCGAACGAAGCTCTAGATCGGCACTATCGAGGACGACCAGCGAGCCGGATGCACCCTTGTCGTAAATCTGGCAGACCTTTTTGGCGCAGACCAGTGGCGCGGCTTCGGCAATTCCTGCCTTCTTTGTGAATATGATGTTTTCCATAATTGTTACTCCGACCGGGATGATCAGTTTAGACGCAGGCGGCGTTCGGCAAAGACGTAGAGTGGGCGCCAGAGGGTTCTGTTCAGAAGCGTGACGAAGAGAGACATGACCGCATGCCAAGGATGACACGCTGATAGTCGCCGGCCTCCGTGGCCTTGGCTATGTATGAACCGAGGCCGAAGGCTTCGAGCTTGGTATGGCCCCAGCTCACCACCTCGGCGACGATGCTGGCGTTCCACGAGCCGCCCGATGCCGTCAGCGCACCGGTGACGTAGTAGGGAAAAATCCCCGGCAGGATGGCGCGCCGCCACCACGTCCATGACCGGAGCTGGTAGACGGAGCAGGCTTCTTTCAAGTCAGTCGGAAAGGCGCTCGCGCCTGCGATGACGTTGAAGAGGATATACCATTGTGTGCCGAGCACCATGAGCGGCGATAGCCAGATATTCGGGTTTGCGCCGGTCGCGACGATTGCAATGACCGCGAAGGGAAACAGAACGTTGGCGGGGAAGGCCGCAAGGAACTGCGCCACCGGCTGAACACGCTCGGCAACGGCGGGTCTGAGGCCGATCCAGACGCCGACCGGCACCCAGATCGCGGACGCCACTGCAATCAGCACAAGCACGCGCAGCAGAGTGACAAGCCCCCCCTGGAAAGCGTCCCAAGCGTCGCTCCATGTCAGCGTCTGGCTCACGAAGGCAAATGCTTTCCAGAAGCCCCATATGCCGATGGATGCAATCAGAGCGAACCAGGCATAGTCGAGCAAGCGTATCGTCTTGGCATTGTTACGTCTGGCGAAGTGCGCTTTTCGGGATGCTGACGGCAGTCGGATGAGCATCAGGCTGCCCCATGCCCAGGCGAGTGGTCTCATCAGGCGTTTGAGCAGGCGCGTGCGCTGGATCAGCGAATAGACCCACGAACGGGGCTTTTCCTGCCCGGCGGTCTGCTCGAACCGGAATTTGTCGGCCCAGGTGACGATCGGCCGGAAGAGCAGCTGGTCATAGAGAACGACGACAACGCCCATGGCGAGCACGGCCCAGCTCACTGCCGCAAAATCCTGCTTGTCGATGGGCAAGCCAGGAGCCGAGACCGGTAGCTGTACCGTGGTATCGCCAACGGTGATCGCTTCGGAGGCAACAACGAAGAACCAGCCGCCAGACATCGACATCATCGTATTCCAGATCAGCCCGGGCGCCGAAAAAGGAGCTTCCAGGCGCCAGAACCGTTGCCAGGCGGAGAGGCGAAAGCCACGACTCACTTCATCGAGGTCGCGCGGGACGGTCCGCAGCGACTGATAAAAGGAAAAGGCCATATTCCAAGCCTGGCTGGTGAAAATCGCAAAGATCGACGCACATTCAGCGCCAAGCTGACTTCCTGGGAAAATTCCCATGAAGAAGGTAACGGTGAAGGTCAGAAAGCCGAGTACCGGCACGGATTGCAGGATATCGAGGGCGGGAATGATGATCATCTCCGCCCGCCGGCTTTTGGCCGCAAGCGTCGCGAAAACGAAGGTGAAGACAAGCGAAGCCCCGATTGCGGCGAACATCCGCAGCGTCGTACGCAGGGCATATTCCGGCAGCCGTGCCGGATCGAGCGAGATAGGAGCAGTTGCCAGGCCCTCCAGCGGTGCGCGCATTTCGGCCGCGCCATGCAGAGCGAGCATGGCGAGTGCCGCAACGAAGGCGAACGCTGCGAGGTCGTAGCCATTTGGCAAGATACGGGTCCGCGCCAGTTCGGCAACGGCGCTATGCCCCCGGCGATCATTGGAAAGAAAGACCATGTGATAACCTCATGGAAGAATATGGTGAGTGTCGGCGGGATGTCTGTGCGATGTGATGAGTGATGCGATCGCCGGGCGATGCCGTCGACACTCCAAGAACGAAGGCAAAAATCAGGAGGTCCTACGCCGCCATTTGGCTGCCCGCTGCGGAACTGCCCTCTTCATCGAGGGGGTCACCGGGTTCTGTGATCCAGACGCACTCCAGCCTTCCGCTGAGGGGATTGGTGTGCCAGATGGCAACAAGCTGGCCGCGCTTTGAGCTTTCCTTGGGGACACCAGAATTGACGGGCAGTGACTGCAATACGGAAAATTTGGATGCGGACCTTTGTCCGCGGAAAAGAACGATGTTGTTCATGGTTCACCTCCTCGGCCCGCCATCGGCGAGTCCGGGCGGCGAACCGGACAGGCTAGACCCGACCGGCGCTCGCCCGGGCGGTTGCGCCGGGAGCGTTCCAGATTGTTTTGATGACCATCCGCTCGCAGCCTGACGCCGCAACCGGATGGCGACTAAGATCGCTGTCCATTGGTGCCTTGATCTGTTGTTTCGAAGACCCTCGCAACAGTTTGCGTTGCGAAGGCATGAGTGTTTTGTCACAAGGGAGGTTGGGGGGTCAATGAGGCGTTGGTGCACCACAATTACACCATAGTATAATAGACGATATTTGCTCTGGGATAATGATGCGTAAGGAACCGTCCCGAGTTTCCAATAGCTGTGAAAACGGACCAGTCTGGTAGTTCACGATAGACTGACAGAGCTGACAAAGTCTCTCGTGAAAATTGGATCTAAATGGACGGATAAATAGTGCATAACTGCGCCGCAGAAATGGAGCGCGAGCACCGACGGATCACGGATGCATACCGTCACCCTTCTCGAGGCACTCGTGGATCAAGGGCACCTCGTCCTGCACGGCGCCGTTCGCGCGCCCGTTACGGCCGTTCCCTATGAATCGGATGCCGGGCCTAAGTGAATGGGTTTAAGCTCTTGAACATGGGGTAATCGCGGGACGGTTTCCCTCAGCAATATCTGACATGGGTGGTTGCCCCCGGTAAGATGGAAATACGGGCTCACGTTTGGAACCGGGCCCAGCATCAAATGGGAGGCAACCATGGACCAATATATCGGGCTTGATGTTTCGCTGAAAGATACTGCGGTTTCGATCCGACAGAATAGGAAGCGTATCTGGCGAGGGAAATGCCCTTCTGATCCGAAAGTTCTATCGCAAATCATCCGCAAGCATGCTCCGCATGCAAAGCTAGTCGTCTTCGAGACAGGTCCACTGTCGACATGGTTCTATCATGCGCTGAACGCCGAAAGAATTCCCGCGATCTGCATTGAAGCACGTCATGCGCAAAAGGTTCTGAATGAAACCCTCAACAAGACTGATGCCAATGATGCGGATGGCCTAGCGCAGTTGGCAGAAGCCGGATTTTACAAAGTCGTGCGAGTAAAGACTTTCGACAACATGGTGACGCGCACGCTGGTGGCAGCGCGTAGCCAGCTCGTAAGCATTTCCAAGCAGCTCAGCAACCAAATACGTGGTCTCCTGAAAACGTTTGGTCTCATCGTGCCCAAAGGGAAAGGCGGGGCATTTGATGCTAATGTGAGAGCGCTACTGGATGGAAATAGCGGCCTGGCAGCTGTGATATTGCCCCTGCTCGAGGCATGGCGCGACATACGTAAGCGCGCATCCAATCTTGATCACCAATTGCTCGTATCTTCCAGAAAGAGCCGGGCTACGAAGCTCCTAATGACGATTCCAGGCGTTGGCGCCGTCACGGCCGTCTCGTACGTTGCCGCGATCGAAGATCCTGAAAACTTCCCCACCTCGCGCTCTGTCGGCGCTTGGCTAGGGCTGACGACGCGGCGCTATCAGTCTGGCGAAATAGATTATGATGGCCATATCTCGCGACGCGGTGATAGTCGGCTGCGGGGATTACTCTACGAGGCAGCAACCGTTCTTTTAACGAGAACCACTGCCAGGACCGAATGCAGTCTAAAGACCTGGGGGCTGAAGCTGCGTGAGCGGCTGGGCTTCAAACGTGCCGCGGTTGCTGTTGCGCGAAAACTTGCCGTCATAATGCATAGCATGCTCAAGGCCGGGGAAGCGTTCAATCCATTGGCCGGCGCAGCGGCTTAACTACCTGCCTCAGCACCTCAATACGACTGAGATGCTGGGCGTCCCTGCTGTGGACGTGGGTTAGGTCATTCCGTAGATTCCGTCGCAGCTCATTGAGACTGCGTCTTGAACATAGGAAGACCTCACCTGCGAAAACCCATCATGCGGCGACTGCATGTCGACCGCGGAGACAACCGTGCTCCCAGCACCGGACGAATTTGCAGGACTGAAAGATGTCGAAAGGAAATATAAAAAGATGTCGCGTTAGCAACACGGCAACGAAGTGCCTTGTTTAAAATCCGCTTGACCGGATGCAGGCGATTAGACAACGGAATCGAACCGCCGACCCCGTTTTTCGACCATGCGATAGCAGCGATTCGTCGGTCTTGCGCTCGCATAATCTCGCCTCCGTCCAAACATCATTCGTTCAGACGATCAACCAAACGCTTCATCAGATCCATTCGTTCGTGAAGAATCGCTACGATGAGGGCTGGCGCATGCTCTCGAGGCAGACAAAAGACGTAGTGGTGCTGGCATCGCGCCATTCTTAACGCCGGATAAAGCGCACTCATATCCTTGAAAGAACCTCTGCCCTCGGCAAGGGTTGCGATACCTCGCTCCAAACCCGAGACGTAGCGGCGTAGCTGCGCACCACCCCATTGCGCATGCGTGTAGCGGATTACCGAACGTAGATCTGATTCAGCCTCGGCGGTAAGAATATAGGCAGTCAAGCACGGCCCTCGGAAATCTCCTCATCAAGGATCTCACCTACGGTTTTAGTCGACAGTCGTCCGGCAAGCCCCTCATTGACGCGCGTGTTCATCAAAGTCTTCAACTCCTCCCAGGCTCGTTCTGCGTCTGTGTCACCGGGGAAGAGGCGCTCAAGTGCATACTGCTTGATTGTCTTGCCCTGCAAAGCTGCCAGCGCCTTCAGGCTTTGATGTTGTTGGTCCGTTATGTCGATCGTCAATCGGCTCATCTGACGCACCTCCTGAACTGAGAAACCCACATTAACACATATGTAGGGATATGGCCACCTCCGCTGATATTTGACCCGATGTCCTTTGGAGGGCTTTGCTATTTCGAAGAAGACGCCGATCCCCTGCCTTGCTCCGCTCGAGCACACCCCCTATCGCTGGACGTTTGCGTTTTGCTCTTGAACCAAACTGAACCGCCGACCCGGTCATTTGAAGACGTTTCGCAAGAAAAGACTACACAACAGCAATCAGGACCGAGCGGACGGCCAGATATTTTACGGCTCTCCACCTCAACAGGTAGCCAAAACCGGGCCCGATGAGAGCTCCACCGATAACCCACTCAATCAGGGTGAGCGGGCTCTCGTCGGGATCGTGTCCCGTAAGGTAGAGAAAGAGGAAGAAAGCCAGAACTCCTCCGATGATCAACGCCAGAGCCAAGATCAGGCTTTTATGGGATTTCTGCATGGTAGTTCATCCTTCCGAAGTGCAAGCGGGCCAGATAGCCATGTCTTCGACATGCACGCTAGTCAAAATGTTCCCGTACGTTAGCGCCCATGCATGAGAGGCTCCACTCATCGACTCTGCCAGCGTCGTAAAGATGCCGAAGACGAAGCAGTCGATTGTCGTTGTGGTGTCTAGGTCGCCCATCAGGGCTTTCAGGTCGATCCCTTGCTGCTTTATTCACGGTCACCATGCCAACTACTAGCGGGCGGTCGATGCGAGGGAGTTTCCTTACTAAAAGCGCGTCGCCTGCCCAAACGATCTCAAGCGCCTTCGCTGGGCAAAGCGTTTCGGCGCGCACGCCGAGCAGACATTGTCGTAGATCTTCTAGCACCCGGCACGCGCCAACCTGTCGCGTTTCAGATCAAGGTTTTGCTCGCCGGTGAAACACGTTTAGCCAGCATATCGATGCCCGGCTCCATATTAACTTAAATGTGGGAGAGTCTATCGGCTATGGTTATGTGGAAGGGTGTTTGTGAAATTCGGCGGCTTTCCAGGTCTTTTGCTGGTTTCATCTCATACTGATGGGACTATTCTAGCAGGACAATCAAGCAGAGAGGAGATTTGGGATTGTTGTTGCAATTCATGATAGCCGGAAGCTTCGCATTGGTCCTACTCGTGCTGTTGATCTTCATCTGGCCGCGGAGAGAGGGGCTGCGGCGAGTGCTTGCCAGCGGCATAACGGGTAGCTCTGGCGGCCACGACTATCTTCCGCATACCGGCGGCTGCAACGACACCGGCGGGGATAGCGGAGGCGGCGATTGTTGATGGCGAAAATCTATTATGTTGGGACCTGCCCACAGTGTGACAATCAGGGCCGCCTCTGTGTACAGAAGGACGTGACCCGACAGATGATCTATGCGCATTGCGAGGAATGTGAGTGGGGATTCCGCAAGCCCGAGGATGTCATGCATCCACATCGGGCGTTCCTGACGCTGTTGGAGGAGTATGAGACGGTGAACCCGACCGAAGACGAAATCTCGCGATCCTCTTGGGCGCCTCACGTCGTAAAGCACGTCGATGTTTGAAGGGCCTAGTCGCGTACCTGAAGCAATGTTGAACGCGTCCGAACTGGCATCAAGGCTGGGAAATCCTTATGTAGCTTTCTGTTCCTTTGCTACCCAGATCCCGAATAGGGAAAAGTTGTCATCGCCTTGATGAGATACGAACCGACCACGCTGTTGTTAAAAGCAGTACTCCGTCTCCAATTTCTCAAATGCATACCTCAGCATGACCTCGATGGAATGACCAGTTTGGGCCGGTGGCGGTCTGTCCGCTCTTGGTTACCGCTTCTCGAAGGTAGGCATCAGCGTGAAATGCGTCGACGGCTCATTTGTGGGGACAAGCGGTGACCAAATAGTCAGAACCAGCGGCGAACGTCGGCCTTGTAGCGGCGGTATTCTTCGCCAAACTTGTCTTCGAGATAGCGCTCCTCATGGGCGATCACCTGCGTCTGGATCGTGATCAGCACCAACGGGAGCAAGGCAAAGGCGATCGGCCCGTCGAAACCGATCGCGAGGCCGACATATACAAGTGCCATGCCGAGATACATGGGATTGCGGGTCCACCGATATGGTCCGGTCGTTACGATTTTGGTTGCTGGCTGTGACGGCCGAACGTTCGTGCCCAACCGTCGGAAGAGCCCCGCCGCCGCAAGCATCATCGCTGCGCCGGCAATGAGCAGCGGCGCGCCGGTTATGATCAGCAAATGCCAGTCGACGCCGAACGAGCGAAGGGGAACAAACCGCTCCACTACCAGCCCCAAAAGCAGCGCTCCCAGATAGACCAAGGGCGGAGGGAAGCGCACGCGTGCGCTGTCAGTTTCGACGGCCATGTTCTGCCCTCCAATCTGAGCTCTCAACGCAGCATCGACTGCTGAGCGAAGATGCCTGCCATCGCGCCTTGCCATGTTGCCGTGGTGATCGAGGGGATGCCGGAGTTGGCAAGGTCACCGGCGGCGTAGATGCCTGGCATGCTGGTTTCGCGGCGCTCGTCGGTCTTGAGGGCGATACCTGTTGGCGTATTGACCGTGGCGAGGCCCAGTGCCTCATGCAGGCTTGCGGACGGCTTGTTGCGGGGATGCGCGAACAGGATGTCCACCGCGACATCGGGTCCGGTATCGAGCTTGATGGAGGCACCATGGCTCCCGTGACGTGCGATTTCGGTGATCCGGCCGTCAACAAGAGGTACCTGGCGGCCCGCCAGACCGGCCCGCATGTCGGGAGCGATGTCGTGACCATTGCCGAAGACAGTCAACCTGTCGGTCCAATCGTGAAACAGCCTGGCCTGATTCATCGACTGCGGGCCAGACCAGACGAGGCCCCAATGCTGGTCAGCAACTTCGAAGCCGTCGCAATAGGGGCATGGTATGACGGATGTGCCCCAGTTTTCGGCAAAACCCGGAACATCAGGCATTTGGTCAACAACGCCGTAGCTCAGGATCAGACGGCGCGCGCTCAGGGTTTCACCATCGCCAGTGAGGACGGAGAAGTCGTCGACGGTACCGGAGATGCTGTCGGCGCGGGCGTTGACCATTTTGATCGCAGGATAGCGCGCGAGTTGCTGCCGCGCCTCGGCCAATATTGCGGACGGTGGCTTGTCATCGTGGCCGAGCACGCCGTGCGAGCGGCCACCGAAGCGGTTGCGCTGCAGGCCGGTATCGAGAACGATGACCTTTCGACGGGCACGGCCAAGCTGCAGAGCGGCCGCGAGGCCAGCAAAGCTGCCGCCGATAATAATGACGTCATTCATGGTGGGAAACTCCGTATTGCGAATAGAGGGGGATGGATTGAGCTGTGCGGCGGCCTCAGCAGGAGGGACACCAATGACGGAAATTACGGCCAACTTCAGCAGTGTCCTTCGTTGCATGGCACCCTCGTGGCTCGGGTCGGCGGTTTTGACTTGCGCATTTGAGATACTGAATGGTATCGTAAGATTTAATAACGATACTGTCAAGGATCGCAATTTCCATGAGTGAAAATGTCCAAAACCGACGCGGCCGCCCCGCCAACGAGGCGCTTGGTCAAACCATCGTCGACGCCGCGTCCGAACTGTTTGAGGAGATGGGATTTCATGCGGCGACATTAGATATGGTCGCCCAGCGCGCGAAGATATCCAAGCTCAGCATCTACAAGCACTTCGAGAACAAGGAAGCGCTGTTTGGCGCGGCCTTTGCGGCCCGCTGCCAGCAGTTAGTGCCGCAGAAACTCTTTGAAGGCGTCGATGGTACAGCCGAAGATCAACTCATGGCGGCGGGATCATCACTGCTTCGCACGCTTCTGCGCCCGGAGGTCCGCAATGTCGAAGCCATGGTCATGGCCGACACGCCAAACCAGAAGTCGTTGAGCAAGCTCCATTACGAAGCAGGGCCTGCCCATATCATTGCGCAAATCGAGGGCCTGTTGCGTCAATTGCATGCGAAGGCGCTTCTGAACGTGCCCGATCCGCTCCGGTCGGCCCGCTTGTTTGCAGCACTTTTCAAGGGCTCCGATCTTTTGATTGTCACCCGCTTCGACGAGGCCAAAGCATCGGACGACGCCGAGATCGAATCCTATTGCCGCTCGGCCGTCGGCATGTTCATCGCTGCGCACCGCGACAAAGTCGATACGATTGGGTAGTCGGACGAGGCCGAGAGAAACCGTCCGCTTTCGGTAAGTTACACTAAGCCGTCGTTGAGCGAGAACCGTAGAGGGCGTCGAAGCAGATGCTGTAGCAGCATCTTCCCCTTGATCGGAATCGAACAGCGGTCACTGGATAATGACGTTGGTCGAGTTCATTAGACTGACAGCAATTTATTTCTGCAATGACAGCTAGTATCGGGTATGCCGACGTTCGAGCGTGCATCACCGATGCCCACACCCAGCATCCGCATTCCCGCCTTTGGGGCAATGGCACAATGTCATCGCCATGGCCGGTTTCGGCAGAGAGATATCCTGCGACATATGTTCAAAACGGTAGCGGAGCGATGCCTCGCGCAAGGATTTGTGAGCGCAGAAGGATTTGCCGTCGATGCCAGCCTTATTGCAGCGGATGCCGACAAGCAGCGTTCGGTACCAGGAGCTGAATGGGAAGCAAAGGGGGACGCTCACCGTTCTCGATGATGCCGAATTCGGTGCTGCATCGCCAGTGACACCGAAGTTCATCTCCCCGTCTGATCCTGTCGCGCAATGGACCGGCGCTCACAAAGGCACAGAGGACAACCACGCTAAAACCAACTCCTTAGCAGGAAAAGCAGAAAATGCTTATTTAGAGTTGTTTTGAATATCTCCTAAAGCATCTATTTCAACCCAAAATAAGCTTAACAACACTTTAATGTTTTGAGAGAATATTATCCTACATAATCTTGGGGTAGAGGCGCGAACGGCAGAAGCCGCTCTGAAACGCGGACAATGATGTCCACCCCTTTTTTGCGTGCCCCCCCTCTGTTCATGGAAGTGTCACCATGTCACTCATGCAAAACCTCCGGATCAGGACGAAAGTCCTGTCCCTGGTCCTTCCCAATGCCTGATCGGCATTGGAGGGGCTCTCTACGTCTTTAGCAACTTTAAATCCGCTGACACTGAGTACACCGACTTCATATCCAAGGATGGTAACGCGGAGATCGACATGGCGATCGCCAGCCAGCGCCTGGTTGCCATCGTCTATGACGCGTATCAGGTCTTCCTGTACGACGGTGGTACATCAGGAATGAAAAGAGCGACGGATGACTACGCGGCGAGCAAGACGAGACTTCACGAACTGATCGACAATGCCGAAAAGCTGTTGCCAGAAGAAGGCCAGACGCTTGGCGCTCTCCAGTCTCAGGCTGAATCAATCATCGAGATTACCGACAAGGCGGTAGCAGCAGGCTCGGCCAATCGCGATGAGGAAGCAAAAGCGCTGCTCGTGCAGGCTGACGAGAAGGCTGCCAAGACCATTGCTGAGATGAGAACGTGGATCAATAGCGCCAGCGACAACATCAAGAACAAGTCCGCGGAACTCTCCGACAAGACAAACGACACCATCCTGTACACCCTTCTCACCTTGGCCGGTGTGTTTGCGCTCACGCTGCTCTTGGCCGTGTTTGTTACGAAACGCGAGATCACGTCTCCAATCGAGCGTCTCCGCTCACGTATGATGTCGCTTGCTTCTGGAAAGGTCGATGAGGTCGTTCCAGGCGCTGATCGACGTGATGAGCTCGGCAGCATGGCATCGGCAGTCGCGGTCTTCCGTGACAACGCAATCGAAAAGGATCGTCTCGAAAAACAGACAGATGCTGACCGTGTCATGTCTGAAAACGAGAGACTGGAGCGAGAAAAACAGAAAGCGGAAGAGGCAGCGAACACAAAGTTCGCAGTCGATGCCCTCCGTGGAGGACTGGAAGCTTTGGCAAATGGTAATGTCTCTCACCGGATCCGGACCCCTTTCACAGGTGCGCTTGACGAGCTTCGCTCTAATTTCAACGGATCGGTCGAAAAACTCCATTCGGTTTTGAAATCCGTTGGGCAGAATGCGGCCGGCATCGATGCTGGTGCAAATGAAATCAGATCTGCAGCTGACGATCTGTCGAGGAATCCGCTGCGGCGCTGGAACAGATCACCACGACCGTAAGGGACTCAGCCAAACGCGCTGACGATGCGGGCAAGCTGGTTGAGAAGGCGAGAAGCGGCGTAGAACGCTCGGGCGAATTGATGCAGGACGCCGTACAGGCCATGATGGCCATAGAGAAATCCGCAGGAGAAATGGGCAACATTATCTCTGTTATCGATGAGATCGCGTTCCAGACCAACCTGCTGGCCTTGAATGCCGGTGTTGAAGCTGCTCGCGCAGGTGAAGCCGGAAAAGGGTTTGCAGTCGTTGCACAGGAAGTTCGCGAACTCGCGCAACGTTCGGCGACAGCCGCAAAGGAAATCAAGACCCTGATCGCTGCTTCCGGTTCGCAGGTTCAGACCGGGGTCAGCCTGGTAAAGCAGACTGGGAGCTCACTCGACACCATTGTCGACGAGGTCCGGGAAATAAACCGCCATGTCAATGCGATCGTCGAATCCTCCCGCGAACAGTCCACTGGACTGCAAGAGATCAACACCGCTGTCAACGTGATGGACCAGGGCACCCAGCAGAATGCAGCCATGGTCGAGCAGTCCACCGCGGCGAGCCACAGCCTTGCTCGAGAAGCCGCCGCGCTCAACCAGTTGCTAGCACAGTTTGATTTGCGTGGTGGACAAGGCTCCGACAGTGTTTTGCGGGGACAACGGGCCGCCTGAATAACGCAGCAGTTTAAGTCGGAGCGGTGCCAGAAGACCATTTTGGCACCCACTCCTCTGATCATGAACAATGCGCTTTGGCAAAGTTGGGAGCGGGACATCGCTTGAACTGTGCCAATCCACGCTCTTGATAGGATGTGAACCTCCGACTTCCTGTTGAGCGTCGCCGCGAGAGCTAAACCCTCCATTTATTCGCCGACGCCCTCCGACCAGCCCCAGACACCGGAGGAAAGCTGGGTGATGAGGTCCTCAGGCAGGCCGAGCGCCTTGCCGACATCCCGCAGCGCGCCTTTGGCGCGGTAGCGTGTGACGGTGGAGCAGAGCGCTGAGCGTGAGCGCCCGTAGGTCTCGTAGATCCATTGAATGACCTCCTCGCGGCGTGCATGTTCGAAATCGACGTCTATATCCGGCGGCTCGTCGCGTTCCATCGACACGAACCGCTCGAACAGCAGGTCACCGGTCTCGGGGTTGATGCTGGTGATACCCAGGCAGTAACAAACGGCCGAGTTCGCCGCCGACCCCCGGCCCTGGCAGAGGATGCCTTGCGACCGGGCAAACCGGACGATGCTATAGACGGTCAGGAAGTACGGTGCGTATTTCATCACCCGGATGAGCTCGAGTTCGTGAAGGATCGCCTTGCGGACCTTGTCGGGGATCCCCTCGGGATATCGGGTGGCAGCGCCTTCCCAAGCGAACTTGGTCAGCGACTGTTGGGCATCAAGGCCCGGCACAAGGGCCTCTTCCGGGTATTGATACTGAAGCTCGCTCATGTCGAAACGACAGCGGTCAACGATTTCGCGTGTGCGCGCCAGCGCTTCCGGATATTCCGAGAAGAGCCTGTGCATCTCTTCCGGTGCCTTCAGAAACCGATCCGCATGTCGTTCACGATCGAAGCCGACGCTATCGATGGTGGTGCGGTTGCGGATGCAGGTGACGATGTCCTGCAGCTGCCGGCGGCTGGAATCGTGAAACAGGACGTCATTGGTGATGACCGTTTTGACCTTGTGACGTACCGCCATGTTCGAGAGGTTATGAAGCCGCAGGCGATCATTCGGCCGACGGCGCAAGCACAGAGAAACGTAGGCTCTGTCGCCGAAGGTCGCGGCGATCTTCCTAAGCTGGCCCGCAGTGGTCTCGTCGGCCTCATCAGGAATAAGGACAGCAATCAGGCCACCGCTATAGGCTTCCACATCGGATAGATCGAGGATGCACTTGCCCTTTCCTCCCCGGCTCTTTCCAAGCGAAAGCAATCGGGTCAATCTCGAATAGGCTGGCCGATCGGTCGGATAGACCAAAATCGACATGCCGTCGGAAAGATCGAGACGACAGCCGACCACCAGTCTCACGCCGGTGGTCTTCGCCGCCTCCCAGGCGCGGACAATTCCGGCCAGCGAGTTGCGGTCAACCACACCGAGGGCGTCGATGCCGAGCGCTGCGGCGGTGGCGAACAGTTCCTCGGCGGAACTGGCACCGCGGAGGAAGGAGAAATGCGTGGTAACCTGGAGCTCGGCATATCTCATCCGAACACCCCATGCAGATACCAGAGGTGCGAGCCTGTGTCAGCATCCACGCCATCGCCGGCGCGATAGACCCAGTAGCGTTCCCCTGCCTCGTCCTCGACGACGAAATAGTCCCGAACAGCAGCATGTTCTCTCGGACGAAGCCACCACTCGCCGAATATCCGCTCAGGTCCGTCTGCCCGTTTCACGCGGCGGCGTTTGCCGCGCCAGGTGAACACGGCCGGCGGCTGGTCGGGAAGCAGAGCGGTCACGTCGATGCGTTCCGGGTTCGCCAGCAGCCGCGATGGCCGTGGCCATTTCGCGGCCCATGTCGCTCCGGTGTCGTCCGCCGTCGGCCCAATCCGCTTCACCGACCGCTCGGGAACATCGGAGGCGACGGGCGTGACACGGTAGAGACGCTGGCCACGGTTGCCGAGAATATCGACAAGCGGCGTGACATCGACAACCTGCTCCTCGATGAGTGACGACGCGACCTGCCGCTCCTCCAGCGGCTCTGCCATGATGGCGACCAGCACCAGGCGTTCGATTCCAAAGCCGGGGTCGATTTTCTCGATGCGATCGCACAACAGCTTCGACAGCCGAGCGGGATCGCGCACCGGTTTTGCCAATCCGGCTCGAATGCACTGGCGGGTGTTGTCGACACGGTGGATGACAAGATCAGAACGCCTCACGCCAAGGCCGCACTCTTGCAGTTTGGATGTCAGTTCGCCAACCAGTCGGCGTACATATTTGGCGATTGTCTCCGCGGCGCCGATTGGCTCCTGAAAGTTCTTCGCGGCTTCGACCAGCTCTGGGGTCCGTAGAGGTTCGATGGGTTCTGCCATCCGCCCGAACAGTTGGTCCAGCCGCCTACCGACCTCCGGGCCGTATCGCAGCGTCAAGGGCGCGCGTGGCATCGCGGAGAGTTCCCCGACCGTCTCGACGCCCATCACCCGCAAACCGTGGATCGTGTCCGGGGCGAGCCGGAGACAGTGGATGGGCAGTCGCGTGACTGCTTTCGCCACGCCGCCTAGCGAAACAACGGTCGTCTCCGCCGACGTCAGGCGGGTGATCGCATGCGCTGCTCCCCAGGTATCGGCGACGGCGGCACGTGCGGTCAGACCCCGTCCTCTTAATCCGTTGACCAACCCGGAGATCAGCAGATCTTCGCCGCCCTGCAGGTGGTCGGCGCCCTCCGTGTCCATGACGATACCGTCCACGCCGTCGACGGCGACGACAGGGCTGTATTGCCACAGCGCCCAAAGCGCCAGGCGCTCAAGGGCAGCGGCGTCGGCGGACGGATCGGCATTGATCATCGTTAGATTGGCAACGATCGCTTGGGCTTTACTCACGGGCATGCCGAGCTTGAGGCCGAGTTTGCGCGCGGCGGTATCGGCAGCCGAGACCCAGCGTTTGGAGCCTGATTTCGAGATGACGACGAGAGGCTGTTCAGCTGGCACGGTTCCCTCTCCATGCCGTCGTATCCGGTCTGTCGACAGAGTGGGGAAGTAGACACACACGACCCTTGGCATCACAGGCTCCTAATTCAAACTCAGCACACTCGCCTGCTTTCACGCGCATCAATTCCGCCAGCCATCGCGCCCGCCCGACGCCCGCGACTGGCAACGCCTCCGACGGGAGCACACTCACTCTCCAGCGGGTGGTGGAGGCCGTCGGGTTGCCGAAATCCGACGCCTCCGTCTGCCGACGCCACCTGCGGACAACAAGCCCCATGGTTCCGGTCTTCTCGGCAGCCAGTTGCAGCCGCCGAGATGCCACCATCGGCAATCGAACGAGTTCCCCGACCACTGCAGCCAATCCGCCGAAGGAAAGCCCCTCTTCCATCGAAGCCAGCACATCCTCCTCCTTGTCACCCTCGCAAAAGATCACCCGGTCGGGATGTAGGCCGGCCTGGGCGATAGCGGGGAAAAACAGATCGGGTCTCGTGAGGCACCATAGGACCTTGCCCTTCGAGCGCGCGGCAATTCCGGCGGCAAACAATGCCGCTGCGGCTCCATCGACCGTGCCGGCGCCGCCGCCTGCTATCTCGTGAAGAGCGCCATAGGATAGCCCGCCTCCCGGTAGATGCTCGTCCATCTCGCGAACGCCGAAGGGCAGCACGATGGCTTTCTTTGCCGCACTGCCCTCCAGGTGGGCGATGCGGTCTCTCAGTTCCTCGATGACCCGAGGATTATGGGCGCGCGACATCGTTCACGGACCTCCTCAGCTCGCGTTGCAAGGGACTCCATGCCCCTCAAAATATGGAGGTTCTCTTTTTGTTCCGTTGCCGGAAAAGAGTCAAGCGGGCGTCCAGAGGATAAATTAGGGCTGGCTGAAACACCGACACGCGAATCACCAAGCGAATCAGTGACCTAACCGCCCAGCTCCAAGTATCTGCTGGGGCTCTTTTTTTTTCGCGTTTTGCGCAGGACCTAAAACATGCCGCTGCCCAAGTAGGGTCCAAAACGAAAAAGCCTGCCGCGGGAGGAGGTGCGGCAGGCTTTTCGAAAATACCCGAACAGCACTGGGAGGAGGAGTGTTGCCGTTCCAGCAAACGCCCTTGGGAGGAGGAGTAGGACGTCCGCACATCTAACCGACGCGGGAGGAGGTGCATCAGTTCGATAACGGGATCATACCGGTCTTCCGCGCCTATTAAATAGACATCGCTGCAGCGCAGTCATGCGAGGAATGCAGGTCAGCGGCGGGGCGGAGAGAGCAGCAAGGCATATAACCGTTCGGAACAAAACGACATTCTGTTGCTTTTTGCTTGGTGAGGTCGCGTGTCGTGTCAACCGGACGTGACAGGGATGACGAACGCGATGGTTTTTCCGGTTTCTCGTCGCGGCCAACGAAACGGCAGTCGAGCGTCCAACCTGTCCGGCCCGTGCCTCATCCCGTCTTCATCCGAGGCGGGAGGCGGATTTGTACCGGGGACTGCCATGGCCAGCGATAAGCTCTCGACCTACAAACAGAAGCGCGATTTTCAGAAGACGCAGGAGCCGAGCGGCGCTGCGAAACTGAAGGCGTCGAACCGCAGGCGCTTCGTCATTCAGAAACACGACGCCACGCGGCTGCATTATGACTTGCGGCTCGAACTCGATGGCGTCTTCAAGTCGTGGGCGGTGACGAAGGGGCCATCACTCGATCCGCACGACAAGCGTTTGGCTGTCGAGGTCGAGGACCATCCGTTGGACTACGGCGACTTCGAAGGCACGATCCCAAAGGGCCAATATGGCGGCGGCACGGTGATGTTGTGGGATCGCGGCTACTGGGAGTCGGAAGGCAACAAGACGCCCGAACAGGCGCTGGCCAAGGGTGATTTCAAGTTTACGCTCGAAGGTGAGCGGCTGCATGGCAGTTTCGTGCTGGTGCGGATGCGCCACGATCGCGACGGCGGCAAGCGCACAAATTGGCTGCTGATCAAGCATCACGACGATTTCTCGGTCGAGCAAAATGGCGCGGCTGTCCTTGAAGACAACGCAACCTCCGTCGCCTCCGGCCGAACCATGGAGGCGGTCGCCGCCGGCAAGGGCAGGAAGCCAAAACCGTTCATGGTGCAGAGCGGCGACGTTCAGGCGGATGCCGTTTGGGACAGCAATCATGGACTGGCGGCGGAGGAACGTGCCGCGGATACGACGACAAAGCGAAAGCCAGCACCGAAAAAGCCGGCAAAGTCCGCGATGCCGGAGTTCATTGCGCCGCAGCTTTGCGAAACGCTCGAACGCCCGCCTTCAGGTGATGGTTGGATCCACGAGATCAAGTTCGACGGCTACCGCATTCAGACGCGCATCGAAAACGGCGAGGTGACGCTGAAGACCCGCAAGGGCCTGGACTGGACGGCCAAGTATCCGGCGATTGCGACATCGGCGGCAAACTTGCCTGATGCCATCATCGACGGGGAGATCTGCGCGCTCGATGAAAACGGCGCGCCGGATTTCGCAGCACTTCAGGCCGCACTGTCGGAAGGCAAGACCGACGAACTGGTCTACTTCGTCTTCGATTTGCTGTTCGAGGGCAATGAGGATCTGCGACAACTGCCGTTGACCGAACGCAAGGAACGTCTGCAGACACTGCTTGATGATGCCGGCGAGGACCCACGCCTGCGTTTCGTCGAACATTTCGAAACCGGTGGCGACGCCGTTCTCAGATCGGCGTGCAAGCTGTCGCTGGAAGGCATCGTCTCGAAACAGGCCGACGCGCCCTATCAATCGGGCCGTACCGAGAGCTGGGCGAAGTCCAAGTGCCGCGCTGGCCATGAAGTCGTCATCGGCGCCTATGCCAAGACCAACGGTAAGTTCCGCTCCCTGTTGGTCGGTGTCTTCAGGGGTGATCACTTCGTCTATGTCGGCCGGGTTGGAACCGGCTTCGGTGCCAAAACGGTCGATACGATCTTGCCAAGACTCCGCGAGATCGAAGCCGCTAAATCACCGTTTACCGGAATTGGCGCGCCGAAGAAGGATCCCAACATCGTCTGGGTCAAACCCGAACTGGTCGCCGAAATCCAGTTCGCCGGCTGGACAGCGGACGGACTGGTGCGTCAGGCGGCGTTCAAGGGTTTGCGCGAAGACAAGCCTGCGGCCGAAGTCGAGGCGGAAAAACCGGCATCGCCGGCAAAGACCGACACGCCGACGCCGGCCGTGACAAAGCCATCAAGACCAGGACGCGGCAAGAATGCCAAGGCCGAGGTGATGGGCGTGATGATCTCCAGCCCGGACAAGCCGCTCTGGCCCGATGCCAATGACGGAGAGCCGGTAACCAAGGAAGATTTGGCCCGTTATCACGAAGCCGTTGGTCCATGGCTGATCAACCATATCAAGGGACGGCCATGCTCGATCATCCGAACGCCGGATGGCATCGGCGGCGAGCAATTCTTCCAGCGGCATGCGATGCCGGGAACCTCGAACCTGCTCGAACTGGTGAAGGTGTTTGGAGACAAGAAACCCTATCTGCAGATCGATCGGGTCGAGGGCCTTGCCGCCATTGCCCAGATCGGTGGTGTCGAGCTGCATCCGTGGAATTGCGAACCGGGCCAGCCGGAGGTGCCAGGCCGTCTTGTCTTCGACCTTGATCCCGGTCCGGATGTCCCGTTCGCAACCGTCGTCGAAGCCGCTCGGGAAATGCGCGACCGGCTGGAAGAACTCGGCCTCGTCAGTTTCTGCAAGACCACGGGCGGCAAGGGGCTGCATGTCGTGACGCCGCTTGCCGTGGCGAAGGGTAAGAAGCTGGCCTGGCCGGAGGCAAAAGGGTTCGCGCACGATGTCTGCCTGCAAATGGCGCGCGAGAACCCCGAGCTTTATCTGATCAAGATGGCGAAGAACCAGCGCAATGGCCGGGTCTTCCTCGATTACCTGCGTAATGACCGGATGGCGACAGCGGTCGCGCCATTGTCGCCACGTGCCCGCCCCGGCGCCACGGTGTCGATGCCACTCACCTGGAGCCAGGTGAAGACGGATCTCGACCCGAAACGCTTCACGATCCGCACCGTGCCCGCACTCCTGGCAAAGACGACGGCCTGGCAAGACTATTGCGATGGACAGCGTTCGCTGGAGCAGGCGATCAAACGTCTCGGCAAGATGACGAAGGCGGCGGCATGACGCACAACCGAGCGCGTAGCCAGCGTGTGGAATTCCGCGACACGGACCACCTGATCCGCCTTCGTCGCATGCGCGGGTTGGCGCGGCTCATGGATACGGCACTGCGCATTCCCGGGACCCACTTCTCGTTCGGCGCGGATTCAATCATCGGATTGGTCCCGGGCCTCGGCGATTTCGCCGGCGCGGCGATCAGCCTCTACATCGTCAACGAAGCGCGACGGCTGGGGGTGCCGAACGACAAGCTCGTAAAGATGCTGGTCAATATCGGTTTCGATGCGGCGGCCGGGAGCGTTCCGTTGGTCGGTGACCTGTTCGACGTCTACTTCAAATCCAACCGCCGTAACCTTGATCTCGTTCTGGAGCACTTCGGTCTCGACCATTCAGATCTCGATCGCAACCGACCGACACGTGAATAAACGGCCGGTTCGGCCGGTAGGCGCAATCAATATCCGTAACGCCGATCAAGTTCTGTGAGGGCAGCCTTAACCTCATCTATGGAAACCGGCTGCGGTGTTCCGGGGATATGGCGGAACGCCGGCTTGGAGTCGACCGCGTAGAAGTCCGAGGCCCATGAGGCTAAGATGGTCCGTTTGTCGTCTGCGGAGAGTGCGGTCGCTTTCACCACGTCAAGCGGCCGCTCAATCTGCATGTCCTGAAGGAGGACCGTCGGACCCATCGCAGCGGCGCTGCTTGCGGCCTGCTGCAAAACCTCGTGCATGTCGGCCTCCTTAGCGAACGTGCGGATCTTTGTCACGCTGGCGACTGGAGGCGGCGATCGCATTGGTTTCCGGCGCCAGCAGATCGTGCTTCTCAGCGAAGGCGGCAAACAGGCCGCGCGCGGTCTCGGCTTCGATCTCGCCGCGCAGTGCCGCGCTACACGCTTTCAGCGCGATCGAGTGTGCAGTGTCGCGCAACGATCCTGGCCATTCGGCAAGATGCCGGTAGGCATCCATGACGGTTCGGACCTCAGCCGGAAAGCCAAGGCCGACAAGGATGGTAACAGGTTGTTCGAACATATCGGGTTTCATTGTCTCTCTCCTCTCAACCCGGAATGTCTAATAGGGCGCCGCTGCGCGCGGCGCCCTTCACCAAAGTTTCGGTCAGGCGGCCTTCTGCGCTTCGATCTGCACCGGAGCGGTCGGCTGCACGAGGGCCGGGTTGGTCTGGATGTCGATCTTCCGCGGCTTCAGGGCCTCGGGGATCTCACGAACGAGATCGATTGACAGAAGACCGTTCTTCAAATCGGCGCCATTTACGCGGACGTGGTCGGCCAGTTCGAAGCGGTGTTCGAAGGGCCGGCCGGCAATGCCGCGATGCAGGTAGCTGTCATTGGCGGTCTCCTGCTTCTTGCCCGTGACGGTTAGAAGGTTGGACTGGAAGGTGACGTCGAGGTCATCCTGGGCAAAGCCCGCCACCGCAATCGAGATCCGGTAGCTGTCATCGCCGGTCTTGGCGATGTCATAAGGCGGCCAGTCGCTGATCGAGCGAGCGCGCTGGGCATTTTCCAGAAGATTGAAAATCCGATCAAAGCCGACGGTCGAGCGGAAGAGGGGTGCATAGTCGTAAGATGTTGCCATAGCCATATCCTCCTTGAAGCAACATGGGTACGGAAGCGCCGAAAGGCGGCGCTCCCAGCGAGGCCAGCCCTGTCCTCAGCAGCTGGCGACAATCGATTTGGTTTTTGAAAATTTCCGATTCAAGAGCGTCGCTAGAAAAAAATTCGGAAGTCGCAACGGCCGCCTACATCAGGTCAATCGAGCTCGTAGACTGCAGCATTATCCTGAATTTCGCGTAAGCCTTTATAGGAAGCATGCCGCAGATTGCCGTCGTCGGTCCAACCGCGGAATTCGATCTCGGCGATCAACGTCGGCTGCGCGAAGACATAGTTCTTACCCTTCAGCGGCACGACCGGCGTCCTCGTCTTCAGTTTGTCGAGCGTCGTCTTCAGATACGCCGCATCTTTTTCCTTGAAGCCCGTGCCGACGGCGCCGACATAGACCCAGTCGTGTCCGCGACGGGCGGCGAGCAGCAGACTGCCAATCCCACCGCGGGCAACAGTCGACTGCTCGTAGCCGACGATCATGAAACTCTCGCTTTGAATGCACTTGATCTTCAGCCAGTCGCCGGTCCGGCCGGATCGGTATGGACTGTCCCGGTGTTTGGCGATGATGCCTTCCAGTCCAAGCGAGCGGGCGTTTTCGAGGAGCTCGGCGCCGTCACCCTGCACCTCCTCGGAAAGCTGGATCGCGCCAACCGCACCATCGAGGAGGTCTGCCAGCAGATGCCTGCGGACCGACAGCTCGGTCTTCGTCAGATCATGTCCGTCGAAATATAAGAGATCGAAAGCAAAGAGGACGGACTCGGAAGAGGTTCGTTTGCCGCCGCGTCCGCTGAGCGAACGTTGAAGCGCTCCGAAGTCCGAACGGCCTTGCGCATTGAGAACCACCGCCTCGCCATCCAGGATGGCCGTCCCGACTCCGAGCTCTTTGGCCGCCGCCGCAATCGTTGGAAACCGATGTGTCCAATCGTGGCCACCGCGGGTGATGATGCGGACGCCCTTCGGCTCGATATGGATGGCGAGCCGGTAGCCATCCCATTTGATTTCATAGGCCCAGTCAGGGCCGGTCGGCGGCGTAGCCTTCAGGAGCGCCAGGCACGGCTCGACCCGGGCTGGCATTGGATCGAACGGAAGATTCGGTTGAGCCGGGTCGCGCTTTCGGCGCGGCTGCGATTTCGCGGTAAAGCTGTCATCTAGTAGGAGCGGTTTGGCGCGTTTGCTCATTTGCCGGACCGGGTTTCGGCGGCGACCGACTTTTTCAAGGCATCCATGATGTTGATGACATTGCTTGGCGTGGCTTTCCCCGGCGCTGGCGACTTGGCTTTCGCCGGCTTCTTCATCGCCTTCTTCTTGGCGGCGATGATATTGAGCAGGCGGTCCTGCACCGGGTCGATCACCATCTTCGCATCCCAATGCTTCGTCTGCTTCTTGATCAGCTGCTGCACCAAAGGCATCATATCAGAATCCGCCGTCTCGTCGTCATCGATGCCTGCAAAATAGGTATCCTCGTCACGGACTTCATCCCCGTAGCGTAGCGTCCAAAGGACGATACCCTTGCCGCGTGGCTCCAGCATGACGGCGCGTTCCCGGCGCGAGATCACCAGCCGTGAGATACCGACCATGTGCTGGGCTTCCATCGCGTCGCGGATGACGGAGAAGGCTTCCTGTCCGACCGGATCGTTGGGAGACAGATAATAGGGCGTGTCGAGCCAGATCCATTCTACACTGTCGCGCGGCGTAAAGGTGGAGATGTCGATTGTCTTGGTGCTGTCGAGCGCGACGTTTTCCAGTTCTTCGTCTTCCAGCATGATGTATTCGTTCTCGCCGCGCTGGTAGCCTTTCACCTCGTCTTCGTCCTTGACCTCCTTGCCGGTGACAGAATCGACATAGTGGCTGACGACGCGGTTCTGGGTTTCACGGTTCAGCGTGTGAAAACGAACCTTTTCGTTCTCGGAGGTCGCTGGCATCATCTGCACGGGGCAGGTGACCAGCGATAGCTTGAGATAGCCTTTCCAGTAGGGGCGGACAGCCATGTCTTCCTCCGATCAACCTGCGCGGCGGGTCTGCGATGCCGCAGACTTGGTTTTGGCAGCGGCGGGCTTGGCGGCCTTCTGGCGCGACGTGCCCTTGTTGACATTGGCAGCCGCTCGTTTCGGCTCGGCCTTCTTCCCACCTATGCCGGCGCTCTCTCTGAGTGCCTGCAGAAGATCGCCGGGTTTCGACGCGGCCTGCGCCTTCTTCTTCGGGAGCGCCCTCCCCTCGATTTTCGCTTTCACGAGTTCCGCGACGGCAGCTTCATAACGATCATCGAATGTGCGGGCATCGAAGCTTCCCTTCTTGGTGCCGATGATATGCTCGGCGAGCTCCAACATCTCGCCCTCGATCTTCAGATCGGGCAGTTCCTCGAACGCGTCTTCGGAAGAGCGAACCTCGTAGTCGAAGTTCAACGTCGTGGCGATCAGCCCTTTGCCGTGCGGCCGGATGAGCACGGTGCGGACACGGCGGAACAGGACCGTGCGAGCAATGGCCGCGACCTTCGCTTTCTTCATGCCGTCGCGCAGTAGCACGAAGGCATCCGTCCCCATCTTGTCGGGTGCCAGGTAATACGGCTTGTCGAAATAGACCCCGTCGATTTCGTTGCAGGGAATGAAGGCGTCGATCTTCAGCGTCTTGTCGCTGTCGGGCACGGCGGCCGCCACTTCGTCGGGCTCAAGTACGATGTATTGACCATTCTCGATCTCGTAGCCTTTGACCTGATCCTCCCGCTCGACCGGATCGCCGGTCTCGCTGTCAACAAACTCGCGCTTCACCCGATTGCCGGTCTTGCGGTTCAGCGTGTTGAAAGCGATCCGTTCCGAGGATGAAGCCGCGGTGTAGAGCGCCACCGGACAAGCGACCTCTCCAAATTTGATGAAGCCTTTCCAATTCGCTCTTGGGGCAACCATGACGCAGAACTCCTGACACAACCAATGCGATTCAAGCGAATCAGCATGTAATTGTTCCGAGTCGAAACGAATCATTTTTCAAGGACTTAGCGCGATCGGGCCCACTCGTTTTGCGAGTCTGCGCTAGTCTCTTGATTCCCGTGCATCTTTTCCCGGTCGCGCGCCTTTCTCCAACAGCAACCCTAAAGGAGTCCTGCCATGAGCAAGCGCGAACTGATCGATACGGGAACCGACAAACGGTATGTGCGCCGGGACAAGGAAGGCAAGTTCAAGGAGAGCGTCGACATCTCGCGATCGCTGTCCGCCGATGCCCGCCACGACGCCAAGCATGATGCGAAGCCGGGTCAGGGTGACAAGGGTGATCGCAAGCACTGACGGCAACGCCGGTGAAGCTCGCCACCTATAACGTCAACGGTATCAACGGCCGGCTTGAGGTCCTGCTCCGTTGGCTCGCCGAGGCGAAACCTGATGTCGTGTGCTTGCAGGAGCTAAAGGCGCCGGACCAGAAGTTTCCGCGCAGTGAGATCGAGCGTGCAGGTTACGGCGCCATCTGGCACGGTCAGAAATCCTGGAACGGCGTGGCGATCCTTGCACGGGATCAGGAGCCGCGCGAGACGCGACGCGGCTTGCCTGGCGATCCTGACGACAGTCACAGCCGTTACATCGAGGCTGCCATCGATGGCATCCTCGTCGGCTGCCTTTATCTTCCGAACGGCAATCCAGCGCCAGGGCCGAAATTCGACTACAAACTCCGCTGGTTCGAGCGACTGCATTCCTATGCGACGGAACTGTTTGAACTCGATGTGCCCGTCGCTCTGGTTGGCGACTTCAACGTCATGCCGACCGACCTTGATGTTTACAAGCCGGAGCGCTGGCGAGACGATGCGCTTTTTCGGCCTGAGGTTCGAGCAGCTTATGCCGAACTCATTGCCATGGGCTGGACGGACGCCGTCAGGCTGCTGCATCCGGAAGAGCGGATCTATACGTTCTGGAAGTATTTCCGCAACGCCTTCGCCCGCGATGCCGGGCTGCGCATCGACCATTTCTTGCTCAGCCCGTCCCTGCGCGAACATTTGATGGCGGCCGGCGTCGACAAGTTTGCGCGCGCCTGGGAGCGCACCAGTGATCACGCACCCATCTGGATTGAACTCGATGAGGGATAAGTTTTCTCGTGATCAGACCTCTTTGCTTTGAGCCCTTCTGCCGGGTGATTGTGCTGAAGATATGAATTGAAGGAGTGGCGGTATGCCTGATCAAGCAGATTTCGACGCCGGTGATTTCGCCGATCGTCTGGCGGCGATGAGTGACGACGAGATGTTCCAAACTATACAGCGGCTAGAAGAGGAAAGCGAAGGCATCCGCCCCGATCAGCGCGACTGTAGCGATGTGTTTGCGAAAATCGCATTGGTCGAGACAGCCATTGAGGATCGGTTGCCGGGCCAGCTCTCGGCGCCTTATCAGGATTGGCACCGTCCACGGCCACTGTACGTTTGATCTTGACGGAAGTTTTTCGCCCATGGGTTTGGACGGCGCAGTCGAGATGGGTCTGGAACGCGTTCAGGAGTCATTGAGAATGGCGGGCGGGGTCGCCTTTAATGTAGAGTGCCGTTGATGACCATCTTCGACACAAAGGCAGACAGAAGGTCTGTGTCGAAATGCCCCGGTGAATTCATCATCACGTTGATGGCTTCGCCCTGGGACCATGCCCGCTTATAGGGCCTGATCGTCGTTAGCGCGTCGTAGACATCGCAGATTGCTGCAAGACGCGCGACGTAGGGTATCTCCGATCCTGCCAGACCCTTTGGATAGCCGGAACCGTCGAACTTTTCGTGGTGATACAGACAGATATCAAGGACCTGCTGCGGAGAATTCTCCAGTCGAGAGACAAGCTCGTATCCCCGCTGGGGGTGCTCCCGGACGAGGTCCATCTCCTCGGCAGTGAGCTTGCCAGCCTTCGTCAATATTGTATTCGGGAGAACCATTTTCCCCAGATCATGTACAAGGCCCCCAATTCCCAGCAGCCGAACATCGTCTTCATCATGCCCAAGGCTGCGCCCAAAAGCGATCATCAAGGCGCTAACCGCAAGCGAGTGAAGAAACGTGACCTCGTCTTTCTCTTTCAACTTCGCCACCGCAACAAGAGCGCCCACATTGTCCATCGCTGCGGTCATGATCTTTTGGACCGCTACCACCGCGGTTTTAGCGGCAAAGGCGCCGTTGATCCTTGCTTCCGACAAAACGCTCCGAATGTGAGGTTTCGTGTCCGAAATGCTCTGCCTGGCTTGATGAATATCACGCGCGGAAAAATCCACCAAAAGTTGTGCGTGAAAGGCGCTGGCGTCGATTGGCTGATACGATGATGCACCGGCCTCGACGTCGACGCCCTTTCGAACATCGATGACCACAGTCATAAGGTTGCTGTTCATCATTCGAGCGACTTCGTCGGGTGACGAAATCATGAAGGGGCTGAACCTGTGGGAGATATGCGGCCCGCCACTCTCCACATCTTCCACAAACATCCCTACCCGTAGCTGATGGACCCTGATCCTCTTACGCATCGCATTGTGCCCTCAATAATTCCGGCCCTCCGCTTCAACCTTTAGTACGCAGGCTTTAATAATGGTTGAAAGGGTCGCGAGGAGTCTGCTGGACGATGGAGGCTATGGGCTTCCTTCATAGACGAGGGCTCAAGGCGGCGGGCACTCTGTTTCGTACTCTGTCATTCTTCGAATGCATGGGCTGACATGCATTGAATGGCCTGCCGCGGATCGCGGCGACTTGGTTCATTTCGCCATTGACCATACCTGACCAGTGACTAGCTCCCGTCCAAATAAGTAGGCTGGACCATTGAAGAGGCCGCTATTAGGCGGGCATCCTGACCGCATCCGTTCACTCCATCCTTCCACAACGGTTTCGGCCCGACCCGTGCAAGATTCTCAGAGTTGGTCAGTGCTCGACAAAGCGGCGATCGAAGCCCAGCTTTCCTGACCGATCGCCTTGAACCAATTCGAACTTACGACCCGCTGCTTCAATGGATATGCAGAGCGGAGACGAACCCGCAAACCTTGCGATTTTGATCAAACACGGCCATTGGCAGATCGGCCTTCGGCATTCAAACGCGTCCCACTTCGACCGCGCCTCGATTTTTTCAACTGCTGTTCCTCAGGTTGTTGTGCAGAGCCACTCGATGAGTGTTGTGATATCGGAGGAGGCTGGAACAACTCAATAGGAGCGAGCCACCTCGCGGATATCAGATAAGACCCACAAAGATTTAACCACAAAAGTCCCTAATTAGACGTACCAGCGCGTCAGCGGAGTAAGGTTTTTGGACCCAGCCAATGGGTCTGGCTGGCGCGGCTCGTTTCCGCGTTTCTTCATCAACATGAGCAGATGCAAAGATTGACCTAATGCCGAACGCACCGAACAACTCGATTGCGGCCTCTACACCGTCCGTCCGATCAGCAAGCCGGATGTCCATCACCGCCAGATCCGGCTGCTCAGAACGAGCCATCGCGACGGCCTCTGTGGCCGTCACGGCTATTCCGACAACCTTATAGCCTGCATCAAGAAGGCTACTCTCCAGTTCCAACGCGATCAGAAATTCATCCTCGACAATGAGAATGCGCAAATCCTCGGGTTCAGTTCCGCGCATATTCTCGTCTCGTTTCCAGTGTTGACGGGTTGGATCCATGAGAAGTTGGGGACGACGTCGTCGGGTACATGTTCAGCCCAGCTTGTTGTCAATGAATCGGATCGTGCACATCGCGCCTGGACCTGGCGCCACGGAGAAGGAACCACGCAACTGCCTTACCAGGCCAGACACCAGCCCCGTACCCGAGGAGCGCCTGCCCGTGGCCTCAAAACTGTACCCGGGACCACTGTCGCGGACTGTCAGCACGAATTCTCCGTCATGATGTGAAAGGGTGATCCAGACGTCGCATTTCCCCGCGTCGTCGCAGCCATGCTTGGCGGCGTTCGTCAGCAGTTCATTCAGGGCCAGCGCCAGCGGCATCGTAACGTCGTTCGGCACTTGTACCTCATCCACGTCGATATGGAGCGCAACCTCCTTTGAGAAGGCCTGCCTGGCACTGCTGCAAACAGCTTGAAGGAATTCCCTCGCATTCACGCGTGTCCGGTCTTTTTCCATGTAGAGGGTCTGTTGGGCGGCCGCCATGGCTCCGACGCGCTGTGCGGCGTCTCCCAATACGCGCCGGGCCTCATCGCTCCTCGATTCCCTCGCGGCAGAATTGACGAGCCCGTACAGCATCGCCATGTTGTTTTTAACGCGGTGATTGAGTTCATCGAGGAAGACCTTCTGGTTCGTCTCGGCAGTCTTTCGGTCACTGATGTCGACAAGCATGTTAATCGCCCCGATCAGTTCACCGTCCTCGTCAAACATCGGTGTCGGAAACGGCAGGAAAGGTACCATTGTGCCGTCCGGCCGTTGCGCAATCGCTTCAACTCCGCGCACGGCCCGTTTCTCACGGAGCGCGATTGCCATCGGGCACTGATCGTGGGGAAGCGGCTGCCCATCAGGTGTGAACAAGCGATAGGTCACGCACCATTCGTCCTGGCCCACGACCGGCTCCCTCCCGGAGAGTTCGATGGCGGCCCTGTTATAGTAGGTGATCTTCCCCTGCGCATCCGTGGTGTAGACGGCCGCAGGAAGCGCCTCCAGGATCTGGCGCATTTCCTGTTCTTTTCGAGCGAGTTGTCGTCTCAGTTGTACCGTGTCAGTGACATCAATTGTGAAACACCTGGTATTGAGAAATTTGCCATCGCGAAACTGGACACTCGAGGTGATTTCTACGTGTCTGATGGAGCCGTCTTTTGCGCGCAACCGGGCGGGAAAACGGTTCAGCTTTTCTCCACCTGACAAGCGGGCCAGTATCTCGCGGATTGTATCGGAATCTGCATGGAATTGGGAGATCGGCCGACCGACGTATTCTTCGGCGGTGAAGCCGAGAAGGTCGAGCTCCGCTCGATTTGCGCGCAGGATCGTACCATCCTCACCTACAAGATGAAGGGCGACCGCACCGTTCTCAAAAAAGTCCTCGTAATCTTCCATATGCTGTTTCGTCGGAACGGCGGTGCGACCGCCGCTTAAAATAATATTGTCATTCATCTGGCCCCTCGGCCTCCTCGGCCGAAGCCTACAGTTTAACCAGTCAGAACGCTCAAGAGGGCTACTGGGTTCCATCTGAAAATGCAGTAGGTGTGACGGGATACCGACACGCCGGTCTCTATATTACTCCCTTTACCGCGGTGCATTATTTCCCGTCCTTCTCCTGTGACGAATCTGCAGCAGCAGCCTTATCCAGGCCACCCGGATGATCGGCTGCTGGCGCAGCCGGCAGGTTGTTGAAAATGCTGAAGTGTTCAAGGGCAACGCGTCGCACAACCGGAAAAAATGCTCCCCGGCTACCGTCTGAAAGCAGTTCCGGATCAGCAATAATGATCTGCAAAGAATGCTCAACAATTGCTGCGCTAGCAGTTTCAGAATGTGTAAAACGATCAGCCAGCACTTTGACAGCGCTCCGCATCAGTCGATAAGAGGCATCTGTACTGTCAAAACAAGCCATGACGCGCGCACTCCCTTCGGCAGGCAAGAGCAACACAGCTCTCAGCTGCCAACCCCCACCGAAGTCTGTTGGGTGACAGTAAGAATTAGCGAGCACTAAATCAGTTCCAATCCACGCACATTATAGAGGGTAGCGATTTCCAAACGCTTATGACGGAAGCGAAAAAGCGTGGCGTGGAAGGGTGAGCCGGATCAGAAGCCCTTGCGGTTGCCAGTCTCTCGATACCTGTGCGTTCAGGGTCCTGACCAGCATGTTTTCAAGAGTGGTTCCGAAGCCTGCTTCCCTGGTCTTTCCTGCGGTCGTGGTTCTCGCATTGGATTCGAGCCAGGCGATCTCGAAACAGTCCGGCCCAGGCGTCAGGGTAACATCGAGCCGCCCGTCCGCCACAGAAAGAGCACCGTATTTCACTGCGTTGGTAGCATACTCGTGAAACAGCAGCGCAAGACTTGTCACGCGCTCCGCACTGATGTGTGGGTCCTCGCCATGCAGATGCCATCGCCCGGCGTCTTTGTCTTCAAACGGAGAAAGCAGGTTCGAGAGGAGATTAAAGAAGGTCGTGGATCGTTCCGACGGGGATTCGCCGCCGCCGAAGCTTGGCAAGGTCAACTGGTGGGCATGTGATAAAGCAATCAAACGGTTCTTCATGCCGTCGGCGAGTTCAGCAGGCGTCTGCGCTGTTCGTGCGGCCAAAGTTATAATGCTGCCAGTGATTGCAAAAAGGTTTTTCACCCGATGATGCATCTCCCGGAGCAGCATATCTTGATGTTCTGCTGCACGTTTCCGCTCAGAGATGTCACGGGCGATCTTGGACGCGCCGATGATCGTGCCGTCACCGGCCCGGATGGGTGAGATCGTGAGGGAAATGTCAATGAGGGTGCCGTCCTTGCGACGGCGGACTGTCTCGAAATGATCGACGCGCTCTCCCGCATTGATCCTTGCCAGGATCGCAGGCTCTTCGTCCAGACGATCCTCCGGGATCAGAATGGTAATTGGTCGTCCCACTGCTTCGTCAGCTGAATAGCCGAACAGCCGCTGCGCGCTCAGGTTCCAAGTGGTAATGATCCCTTGCAACGATTTGCTGATGATAGCGTCATCGGACGATTCGACGATCGCCGCAAGGAAAGCCGCAGCTTCATATCCCGGCTGCGCTACCTTCAATTGCGCCAGCAGCCGCTGCAGACGATCTTCGTTCGTTGCGCCATAACCGGCGTGTGGATAATCTTCCATCTCGGGTACTCGTCGAATGCTGAAATGTCTGCTGGTAGGCTCACAGAAGCCCCAATTTTCTTGAAGATATTCTATTTTAGCCACTGCGCAATAGCTGTGGTGATGGCGCATCGCGCCCGCTTTCCCCAATCGTCGCAATGCAATATCCTTCGGGGGTCACCAATCCTGTCGAAAAGGCGCGGCAAACGCCTCAGAGCGATCGAGATTATCAAAAATCCTGGACATCGCAACTGGATGGTGCCGCATCGAAAAGGTGTCGAACGCACTGGCGTGCGAGACCAAACGTCAACGGATCGTAACTCAGCCGGGCGTTAACCATATCTGGAAACGCTGGTCCAAATCCGCACTGGTTATGTTAATTGTTTGTAAACAGGGCGATTGGGTGGGGCCACAAAGTGAGCTTTGTGCTGGAAAAACATTGGGAACGGCTGCTTGAGGAAATTGCGGCTTGTGAAATGGCAGTTAGAGAGATCGAAATCGATCTTCGTCTTCGGGCAATGGCGAACAACATCAACGAAAGAGAGTTGATCCTCTTGCGACGGCTAAAAGATGAAAAGTCCGATCTGCTTTATCGTTGTCTGAACCTGAAAGAAGCGTTCATCGCGTTGATGCGTAAAAACGACTTAGCAGCCGGGTAATCCTCTCGCGCAGACCAAAGGCTCACCGTATGCGCCTCGAGCCGTCAAGGGATGGGGTCCAAGCTGGCGGAACCGGGAACATTTCCCTGGAGCCTACAGCTCATCTTTTTACCAAGTCTCGAGAAATGCGTCGGTGAGATGACAAATACGGCGACGATTGAATCGTGTTGCTGTGAGCACCTTCACAGAAAGCATCATTCGACGCCAAGCGACTGAAGGGCCGCAGCGATCTCGTGTGCGGGAACCGGTTTGGAGAAAAGATATCCTTGAGCCTCATCAAACCCCTCCGCATTGACCGCGTCGAGCTGCTCCTGTGTCTCGACGCCCTCAACTGTCGTTGTAATGCCGAGGCTTCGACCAATACCGGCAACAGCACGGACAATGGCAAGAGATTCTTTTCCGTTTGGTAAGTCACTGATAAAACCGCGATCGACTTTGATCTTATCGAAGGGAAAGCTCCGAAGATAGCCGAGCGAAGAGTAGCCATTTCACACCCAGCGCCCGCAGTTCTTGCAGTGTTCTTAGGTTTGAATCGTTCTCATCCAACATGACCGATCCCGTTGCTCCCTTGTCTCAACACCCTCGGCGGTAATCTTCAATCCCTTGGCCCGCGCGATATTGATCATCGCAACGACAAGAGCCCTGTTGTCGCTTCTGTGGATTTCCTCGATAAAGGATCTGTCAATCTTGATGCGATCAACATCGAACTTCTGAACCCGCGAGAATGACGAGTACCAGTTCCAAAATCGTCGATGGCAAACCTGACGCGGGCTGCGCGCAGGGCTGCAATATTCCGCTCCGATCGGCCATCCTCGCCGGTGGCAGCACTTTCCGTTATCTCGATCTCCAGGCGATTAGCCGGTATCTGCCATTTTTCGAGCGCAGCAATTATGTTCAGCGGATAGGAGGGCGAACACAGTTCCACTAAGGAGGCGTTGAGCGCGATGTCGATGTCGGGAAACTCTGCCAGCATGGAACAGGCGTCTTCCAGCACAATGGCACCGATTTCGTGGATCAGGCCGCACGCTTCCGCGAGCGGAATAAACCGTTCGGGGCTGATGTATTGTATCCGAGTTCGGGGTGTTTCCAGCGCGCCAGGGCCTCGAGAGAACAGAGCGTCCCCTCTCCCGCAGAAAAGACAGGCTGATAAAATGTTTCTATCTGCGCACGGCCATTGACCGCTTTACGCAAGTCAGCCTCCAGGGCCCTCCTCTGGCGAAGCAACTCGTCCATGTGGTTACCGAATATCGCGTAAGTATTCCTGTCGACGGCTTTGGCGTGATAACGTGCAATGTCAGCCTGACGGATTGCCTCGTTTGCGTCAAAGGAGCCCTGCTTGAGGGCCACTCCGACACTCGCGCCAATTGCGACATGTGCCCCATAGATTTCGAAAGGCGCTCGAAGGTCGTCAACGATGGCTTTTGCGGCATGCTCTGCCTGCACGAATTCATTCAGCGTGAGAAGAACGGTAAATTCATCACCGCCGATCCGCGCAACAAGGCCGTCGGGAAAAAGGCTCATGAGCCGCGCTGCAACAAGCGATATCAATTTATCACCTGCGGGATGGCCAAGCGAGTCGTTCACCTCCTTGAACCTGTCGAGGTCGGTAAACAGGACAGCATGTACCTCGTCTTCTTTCGCATTTTGCGCGGCCGCCGCAACCTCCACGTTGAAATCCGAACGATTGGCGAGCCCAGTGAGACCATCATGTGTCGCCTGATATTGCAGTTGCTCCCGGCTCGACCGTAACCGGCTCGAGCGTCTCCAGAGTGCATTACCACCAACGCTCGCTGCGCTGAATATAGCAAGGAACGCAATTGCTATGGCAGGAACGGTGGCCTCGAGGACCTTGTGGCCGGGCGTGAAGGGTTGCCACTCGAAGTAGCCGACAACCGGTCCGGATCTTGAACATGGGGTAATCGCGGGACGGTTTCCCTCAGCAATATCTGACATGGGTGGTTGCCCCCGGTAAGATGGAAATACGGGCTCACGTTTGGAACCGGGCCCAGCATCAAATGGGAGGCAACCATGGACCAATATATCGGGCTTGATGTTTCGCTGAAAGATACTGCGGTTTCGATCCGACAGAATAGGAAGCGTATCTGGCGAGGGAAATGCCCTTCTGATCCGAAAGTTCTATCGCAAATCATCCGCAAGCATGCTCCGCATGCAAAGCTAGTCGTCTTCGAGACAGGTCCACTGTCGACATGGTTCTATCATGCGCTGAACGCCGAAAGAATTCCCGCGATCTGCATTGAAGCACGTCATGCGCAAAAGGTTCTGAATGAAACCCTCAACAAGACTGATGCCAATGATGCGGATGGCCTAGCGCAGTTGGCAGAAGCCGGATTTTACAAAGTCGTGCGAGTAAAGACTTTCGACAACATGGTGACGCGCACGCTGGTGGCAGCGCGTAGCCAGCTCGTAAGCATTTCCAAGCAGCTCAGCAACCAAATACGTGGTCTCCTGAAAACGTTTGGTCTCATCGTGCCCAAAGGGAAAGGCGGGGCATTTGATGCTAATGTGAGAGCGCTACTGGATGGAAATAGCGGCCTGGCAGCTGTGATATTGCCCCTGCTCGAGGCATGGCGCGACATACGTAAGCGCGCATCCAATCTTGATCACCAATTGCTCGTATCTTCCAGAAAGAGCCGGGCTACGAAGCTCCTAATGACGATTCCAGGCGTTGGCGCCGTCACGGCCGTCTCGTACGTTGCCGCGATCGAAGATCCTGAAAACTTCCCCACCTCGCGCTCTGTCGGCGCTTGGCTAGGGCTGACGACGCGGCGCTATCAGTCTGGCGAAATAGATTATGATGGCCATATCTCGCGACGCGGTGATAGTCGGCTGCGGGGATTACTCTACGAGGCAGCAACCGTTCTTTTAACGAGAACCACTGCCAGGACCGAATGCAGTCTAAAGACCTGGGGGCTGAAGCTGCGTGAGCGGCTGGGCTTCAAACGTGCCGCGGTTGCTGTTGCGCGAAAACTTGCCGTCATAATGCATAGCATGCTCAAGGCCGGGGAAGCGTTCAATCCATTGGCCGGCGCAGCGGCTTAACTACCTGCCTCAGCACCTCAATACGACTGAGATGCTGGGCGTCCCTGCTGTGGACGTGGGTTAGGTCATTCCGTAGATTCCGTCGCAGCTCATTGAGACTGCGTCTTGAACATAGGAAGACCTCACCTGCGAAAACCCATCATGCGGCGACTGCATGTCGACCGCGGAGACAACCGTGCTCCCAGCACCGGACGAATTTGCAGGACTGAAAGATGTCGAAAGGAAATATAAAAAGATGTCGCGTTAGCAACACGGCAACGAAGTGCCTTGTTTAAAATCCGCTTGACCGGATGCAGGCGATTAGACAACGGAATCGAACCGCCGACCTGCCACTACTTCTGGTACCAAGCAGGCAGATGAACGCGGCAGATCAAGCACCTGCCTCGATCGAAGTGTCCGGAGGGAGCCTGATTGCCAACTCTTCGCCATCGCTCGCTGAATCTCTGCCGTTTGGCTCCGCCCACGCTCGTGGTTCAATACGAGAAGCTCACCTAATGACTGGTCGACGGTTCTTTATGATTTGCCAGCAAGCCTAAGCGCACCAGCCCCTTGGGATAGCCAGTGGGGCCCCTACCATTGTTGTAGCCGTGGCAGCTCCCAGGGACGGCATGTCCTTGTAGGACAAAATTTGATTTTCCGGTATGCCATTGAAAGTCCTTGAAGGATCCGGCTTTTCCATTATCGTCGTCACATGCTCGACACGCCTATGACGCCCGAAAGCCCCCTGCCGATTGACGGCACCAAGCCTGCTGTCACGGCACGCCGTCGTGACGACTTCAAGCCCACTGTCAAAATCCAACTCGCCCAGCGCGTCGGCTACCTGTGTTCCAACCCGCAATGCCAGCGGCTGACCATCGGACCACGCAAAGGCGAACAAGGCTCGAACACCATCGGCGTAGCCGCCCATATCAAAGCCGCGTCACCCGGCGGTCCCCGATACGATTCCAGTCAGACGCCGATGGAACGGGCGAGTGCAGATAACGGAATCTGGCTGTGCTCCGACCACGCTCACCTCATCGACCACAACCACGAGGAGTTCACGGTCGAGAAGCTGGAGAAGTGGAAGCAGCAGGCCGAAGAGCGCGCGTTTCAGCAACTTGCCAGCGGCAAGGGCCCAGCGACCATCGCCCAGCTCTCGGACGAACTTATCCAGCAATTGGCGCCTTATATTTCACGGCTCGGTCTGCCGGCGAATGCCGATCTTGCGACTATCAAAACAGAGGTGCGCGCGGCGTCGCTGGCGGATATCGAAACCTACGAGCGTCGGCGGAGCTAGCCCAAGCATTCCGTTGAGCTCGAACTGACGGCCGAAGGCGTCAAGGATGTCCGCAATCTGAACCAAGCCAATTTCCCTCAGGTTCTCGCTATTGTCCAGCATATCGTCCTGCTGTCAGCGCCGGGCACGGGGAAGACTACGACCCTTATCCAAATCGCCCGCAGGATGATTGAGACCGGTCCAACGGTTGCCACCCGGACGATGGCGCTATGATATGCATTGAGATCGGGAATCTTCTCTCTGCTCAAACTGCATCCCTTTTCCAAAGGCCAGACATAGGGTAGTCCCGAGCCATAGCGCTGAAATTGGGCTCGCCTTCGCTATGAACGGCGAGAACATGCTCAGGACCGAGCGGCTGATGTGTGTAGAGATCGAACGCATGTTTGTCCGGCCGGCAGCCGAGCAACCGGCCATAAGTGGCAACCACGGCCTCAGCCGCCGAGTAACCATGGCGGGAATGGACGAGCGGCATGGCAATTTCCAGGACACGCGGCCGACCTATCCGCTTCAGCATGTCTTGAAGCGCCGCATCTCGCTGCCAGAAATAGGCCGACTCGCCGCCCCAGCTCTCGAGGAGCAATTCAACGCCGCCGTCTTCGACGTCAACAGGATGCGAGACCATCCAGAACTTGTCGGAGCGGGAGTTAAGCTGATCGCTTTGGTACGGGCTGTCGGCGAACAAGCGATCCGCGACCTCTTGGTTGAATGCGCCAGCAGCAACTTGCGCGGCGAAGCGTGATCGGATGGTGTCAAGGCTAGATGGATAGATGCCGCCCTGTCGAAGAACACCGACTTCCGCGTCGGTCAGGCGGGTATAATGCCAAGCGCGCATCGTGCGGACTTCCATCAGCCGCATGATATGCTCCTTCACCCACATGAACTCGCCTGCATAACGATTCTCGGGATAGGGCATGGTGCGATCGGAGGCCTCACGCTCCAGCCGTTGGTGGCGCGAGGTAAGCATGTAATCGCGGATGACATCGGCGTGGGCGTCGAGGTCGCCGCGCAGCTCGCTGTCGAAGGTTTCGATGTCCCAGACGTCAATGATGGCGATACCCTTTGTCATGCCTCATTCTCGTTTCCTGCTACGATCCGCGCGCATGACGGGCTGACCAACTCCCAAACCCGTTCAATGATCGATTCCAGCGAAACAGCGTCTAGTTCGAGCGATGCGGCGTAGGCACGCCATTGCCGCTGCTTCCCTTCGTCGCCAAACATCTCGACCGAGTGGCCCGGTGGCGTTCTTTTGGGATCGGCGTCCGGCGGCGTGCAAACGTCGCGCGGATAGCCGCATCCAGATCGTCAGCGGGAATGTCGATCGCGCGCGGTATCGCCCACAGGTCGTAATAGTCTTTCATGCGCCCGTTGAGAACACCAAGCGCCACCATCGCCTGGAATTTCTCGGCGATCACCGTTGCGGGCGGATAGGAACGAACCTGCGGAGCGGGAAAATCTAGCAGGGCTGGATAGTCGAGCCGCTGCGTCGCATCGGCCATAACGTCTCCGAAGCCGATGTCGATTGTAACGGGGATGCGGGTCCTTTCGAGATAGGCTGCAGTCTTGAGACGAACGCCGCCATATTCCATTTCTTCTCGAATGACTGTTGCAGCGAGCGCATTGATGTCGAAGACGAGCCCGTCGTCGCTCTCAATCGCCATGATCTCCCCGAAGTCGGCGATCAGGCGGGCAGGATCTGCGTCCCCATGTCCGAGAAAGTCCGCATCCCGCGTCACCCGATTGTCGTCGGCCACCCAGACCGTGACCAACATACCGCCTTTCAGGACGAAGCGGTCCCGATGCGCTGAGATTGACAGGCGATACAGCAACCGTTCGAGCGCGAACCGCACCAGCAGGACGTCGAATGCGCGACCTTCTTTGCGGGCGATATTGAGCAGCCGATCCTTGACCGACTTCGCCATGTTCGCTGGTGCTTTAGCCATTGGAGGTGAGCGCCTCAAGATAGGGTTGCATGACCTTCCAGGCGCCGCCGGCCTTCGCGGCCTGGGCGATTGCGCTTGGAGTTGCCTTGCGTTGCTGGAGAGCAGCGCGCAGGCCTTCGACAGCTACCGATCGGTCGACCAGTTTGGGGTTTCGGAACAGGTCGGCAAGGGTCTTCGGGATCGAATAGACCGGAACGTCAATGCCGGCGATCACATGATGTTCGATGCCCTGTCGCAGATATGGATCCGTGAAACGCACCATACGCAGCGGGGGATAGGACTGCACGGGCGCCCAATCGCTCGTTCCGATCGCTATCCAAACGCGCCGTGGCATTTGGTCGGTCAGTCCGTGGAATGCGAGCGCTGACACCAGAGCGATCACGCCTTTGGGTGCACGCATGACGGCTTCAGCAAGGATCTGGTTCTCCTCGATTTCCGCGTCGCGCTTCTGATAAACTCCGCGCGAGATACGCTCGATTTCACCACCCTCGACGGCGCGCGCGATCGTTTGCGCGCTGATGCCAGCCTCGCGCAGTTCATGTGCATGCATCATGCTGCGCGCATTGAGCAGGCTTCTGAGCTTCACTTTTTGCGAGTCTTGCGCCGATGGCATGTTACAAATCCTCTAATTGTTTGCGATCTTATCAGAGGTTTTGTCACGCGTCATCCCTGCATTAGCGAATAATAGACGGCCAGCCTCCAGCGAGCTCAGATTATCTGCCGGAGTGTCTTTTCGATCCATTCGGCGCCAGCAGCGAAAGTCGAGAGTTGCCGCGGCCGGGCATGGGGGAAACGCAACTGGCCCACCAATGTTCGGCTTTCGCGAAGTGTGACGCTGACGACGAAAACGGCCGTCAGAGCGAAGCCTGTTAGGGTCCACGACCAACCTCCCTCAGTTATGAAGCGAACCAGTACGCCGGAACGAGTCAACTGCCTCGATGCGCCCATCCATTCGCGCCAGAGTAGTTCCAGCAGAAGACGGCGAGCTTTGTATCAAGCTCCGCCCCTCCTTAGCTGCCTATAAAATTCCCCACGCCCGAAACCTCCCCCTCCCCGTCATCTCGCGCAAGCCCAGTTCCAAAACGATCCGCCGCGCTGCCTGTGGAGTCACTTCCAGCGTCTTCGCCACCATCCCAGCCGACACCAGCGGTTTCGCCAGCGTCAGCCGGTCATGCTCTTTCATGCCGATATCGGCTGCCGCCAAAAATCCGTGGGCGATGGCCAGCAGCCGGGTTTCGCGATCGCGATGCCGGCGCCGATCGACGGGAATGGTTTTCAGGCCGAGATTGATGGCGGCGAGATGGGGGCCGATCGTGACGCCGGACTGGCGCAGGATCGAAGCGCATGTCGTTTTGCATTTAACCGTAAGATTCCGCCCCTAACAGTTTCAACAAGATAGCCTGGCACTTAATTTGAGACTTGGCACTTAACTTGAGATTCGATGTTGGATTTTGGCACTTAATGTGAGATTCTTTCGTCGACGCAATCGACGGTGTTTCTGCATGACTGATCCATTCCCTGATGAGGTTGACGAAGCGCTTTGGGATGAGGCGTGTCGACGAGCCGAGGCCATCCGAGGATTTCTGATACGTCGATCAGGCAAGGTTGCAGCCGGGGATATGACGCTTCTGGCTACGGAACTAGAAGTCAGTCGGGCAACTGCATTCCGTCTTACCAAGCTATTTCGAGTTGGAGGAACGGTAATGTCGCTCGTGGAGCGCAAACCCGGCCGGCCTGACGGCCGCAGGATGCTCGACGACAACCGAGAGGAAATCATCCGCGCCACGATAAATCGGTATTATCTGACAAAAAACCGCCCAGGCATCTCTCAACTGGTTCGGGATATCCAAACGAACTGCGTCTCGGCTGGGCTAAAGCCGCCACATCGCCGGACGATCGAAACTCGTCTCCAGGACATCGACCTTCACAAACGCGCCAAACGGCGGGGCGAAGCCGAAATCGTCAAGCGAACAACGGCCGTGCCGGGAGGGCTCACAGCCTCGCGTCCACTCCAGATCGTCCAAGTCGACCATACGAAAGCAGATATCTTTGTCGTCGATGAGGAGACGCGTCTACCCATCGGGAGGCCTTGGCTATCTCTGGCAATGGATGTCTGCAGTCGGATGGTGACAGGGTTCTACCTCACGATGGACGCCCCCTCCCGACTTTCGACCAGTTTTGCTTACTACACTCCGTCTTTGACAAATCGCCTTGGTTACGAGAGCGCGAGATCATTGAGCCGTGGCCGGTCGCCGGCCTCCCCGAGACACTACATGTCGACAACGTCCTATATTCGGAATGCATCGCCGTTTTGGCAGCAGGTCGTTATCGCATCGGTCTCCCGATACGACTGGATTATGATGTAGGCCCGGCCGATCGTCAACGAACGGTCTCTCCCATAACAAACACAGAGTACGCATAATCGCGGCTCTCACCGTCCTTAAGACGAGATCCTTTTGCCGTCGAGCGGAAGGCCTGAACATTATCTACGAGGTCGCTGAAACACTCAGCGCCTCTACGGCCCTGTCAGAGAAGGGTCCTTCCGCTGTGGATCGTCCCTTCAAAGAAGGGGCGATAGGGTTCACCACTTTTGACAACCGCATGAACGGTGCGAGCCATCTTGGCGGCGATTGCTGTTGACGCCTTGCGACGCAAATGGGGATTGTGACGGTCCTTGGTGATGTATCGCTCGAATTTGTCGCGGAAGCTGTTGGCGCGCTGCAAAATCGCGACTTGAGCTGCCATCCATAAGGTCCGCCTCAGGCGAGCATTGCCGTACTTGGACAACTTCGTCTGGCCTCGAAACATTCCTGACTGGATTGTCGAAAGATCCATGCCGCAAAACTTCAGGAACTGGCGATGGTGTTGAAAACGGCGCAGGTCTCCCGCCTCTGCCAAAATCGTCAAAGCATTGATCGGGCCGATACCGGGGATTGTGCATAAGAGTTGGTAATCAGGATTGTCCTTCAGCATGGCGACCGCACGCGCCTCGATTTGATTACGGTGGGCGATCAGGCTTCTGCCCTGGGCCAAAACCATACGGAACATGCAGATTGCGTCGGAGTCAGGTGCAACCGGAAGGCCGATTGAACGGGCGGACGTGGCGTAAATATCTGCCAGCAAACGCTCTTTGCCAACCTTACGTCCCACGACATCCCAGGCAGCTTCGATGAAAGCCTCCTTGCTCATGGCCGCGATGAAGTGCGGAGACGGAAACAGTTCGAGGAAGGCGAAGAACCAGTCGCTGCGTGAACTGCGGTGAAAGCGATCCGCTTCAGGAAAATACAATGGCAGGTAATGTGTCAGGATCCGATGCCACAGTTCGGTCTTCGACCGTGAGATCATGTCGTGGGTCTTCGACAGCTCTTGAATGTCGTTGGTGCCGCGCATCAACGCGTCATGGTAGAACTGCTCGGCACCAATGGTCATCATATGGAGGATAACCTGGGCATCCTTCGGGTCGTTTTTATCCCAGGAATTATGCAATGCCTCCCTGGTCCGAGCCAGCGCGATCGATGAGATCAGTTTGATCTCGAAGCCGGCTGAGCCGAGCTGGTATGCCAATGCGCGATGATAGTTTCCCGTTGCTTCGAAGGCTACGCGGACAGGACGCTGATAGCTGCGCAGCAAGCTGATGAGGCGATCGAACTCATCAAGATTGTTGAGCACGCTCACCCGACGTCGGCGCTTTTTGTCCGGTGCTTCGATCAGCACCTCGTGGCGTTCTTTGGAAATATCGATAGCTGCCGGAACGGGAGCAGATGCTGTAATGTCACAATCGGTCATAGCCGGTCTCCTTTACAGTGTGGCTTCGCAAAACCACTGTGAGACCTGATGCCCGGCTATGACCACCTGCTTCGCCTGATTGGGCTACGCAACTGGTCAAAGCCTCTTGCAACGCAAACTTCCGAAGGTGTTACGGCAGCGACTTCCGGAGCCGCGCTTTTAAGAGGGGATGCGATGATGCTGGCGTAGCGATCGACTGGCGACCACCGGGCGAACCGCGCTTCGGCGGGCATATCGAGCGGCTGATTGGCACCCAAATGGGAAGGCTCCACTTGCTACCCGGCACTAGTTTCAGCAATGCACAGGAGCTTGGCGAATACGATTCGAAGCGGCATTCGGCTCTGACTTTGCGCGAACTCGAGCGATACATCGCCCTCGACATTGTCGGTAACTACCATCACTCAATCCACCGCACTTTGGGCCGCCCGCCCATCGCGGTGTGGCGCGAGCACGAGGGTGAAATTCCACTGCGTTTGCCGCAAGACCGAATGCATTTTTGGCTGACATTCCTGCCAGAGCAGGAGCGCACACTGCAGCCAACCGGGATCCATCTCTTTGGACTGCGCTACTGGTCGGCAGCGCTAAGTGCCGACGTAGGAAGGACGAATAGCCGACTGCTCGTCAAATACGACCCAAGGGATATGTCTCGTGTCTTCGTGCGGCGACCATCGGGCAACTTCGCGGAAGCCCGTTACGCCGATCTTACCTTGGCCTCGGTAACTCTTCACGAAGCATTGGCTGCGAGGCGTACTCTCCTGGCGAAAGGGCGACGAGAGGTCAACACCCGCACTATCGTTGGTACAGCGATTGAGCAACGCAAACTGGTGGATGCAGCGGTGAAGGCGACAGCGACAGTACGACGGGGCCGCTCTCCTAGCTCAAAAACGAAAGTGGATGACAGCGGTTGGGGCTCGCTTCGAGGGATCGACTCCAGCAAACCTGTGGCTTTCGACGAGGACATGGAGTGAGCTGGCATGAACACAGAAATCTCCCACCTGACTGTAACCGCAGCGGGACTGCTCGGTGAAGCGGACAACCAGCGCATCCGCGCCACAAGATCACGTCGCTGGCTGGTTTATCCTCGTGCCAAACAGGTGCTCGATCGCCTTAACCTCTTGGTCGATCAACCACGCGGAACGCGAATGCCTTCGATCGCGATATACGGTGATAGCGGAATGGGGAAAACAATGATCATGAAGCGTTTCCGTGACCAACACCCACCAAGCTTCAATTCGCTCACGGGCAGATCGAAGACACCGGTCCTCGCCATGGAGATGACCAGCCGGCCTGGCAAGAGACGGTTTTATGCGGAACTTCTGACCCTTCTCGGCGCACCGCAGCGGCCGCGTTCGGACATCGCACAAATGGAGCAAGCGGCGTTGCGCATCATGCAAGCAATCGGCGTGCAAGTGCTGGTGATTGACGAGGTGCACAACATTCTCGCCGGAACATATCGCGAGCAACGCATCGTCCTTAATACATTGCGCTTCCTAAGCAACCGCCTCCAGATCTCGCTCGTCTGCTTCGGGGTCAATGACGCCCGTGAGGCCATTGGAGGCGATGTACAATTGGCGCGGCGCTTCGAACAGTTCACACTGAGCCGCTGGGCTGCAAATGAGCAGTTGGAACTCTTGGTCGCCTTGATCCTGCGCTATACCCCACTGCGTAACCCATCAGTGCTAACCGCAAAATCATTGCGGCGGCTACTGCAGATCACCGAAGGCATTACTGCCAACATCTTCCACATAATCAACTCTCTGGCTATCGAGGCAATTCAAAGCGGAAGAGAGCGAATTACCGATGAAGCCATTGAGAAATGGGAGCCAGAATTCGACGCCGACGCAGCGTTCGCATGAGAAAGAGCTTATGCGAACAGCGATTGCCGGTAAGACTGGCTCTGTGCGCCGATGAGCTTTTATCGTCGTGGATCACCCGGCATGCTGCATTCTACGCGATTTCTCCCTCGGGCATGCTTCAGCATTGCCTCCCCGAATTGCCATCATTACGCGCCGCCGATTTGAATCTCACCGAAGAACAAGTCGTCCGCATCGCACACATATTCTCAATCGAGCCCACTACTGTCCGCCGCATGACGTTCTCGAATATTCCGCAATCATTACGGCGATTGATCGCGAGCGAGCCTCAACAATTATGCTCCACCTGCCGCCGAACGGCCGACGGATTGCCTGTCATCCTTCGAAGCCAATTGTCAGCTTGGCGGATCACCTGCCCGCTTTGCGGAGGCACACTACAGACAAGTGGCGGGCATGACGGCCCCGCTCCCTTCCGCGGCTATCACCACGCAGCGCTGATAGGAGAAGAAATGCTCGACAACGAGGCTCAGCATGGTATCCAAAACTGGGTATCGCTGAGTGAGATTGCCCGTCTCCTGCTAATGCGGCGCGTTCCAAAGTTGCTGCCTGGTTACGAACCGTCGGGCTATAGGGTCCTCGGTGTCATCATTCCTGATCTCGACGAAGTTATGCAGATGGAAATCGGCAAACTTCCGAGTCCGGCAAGCCCGATCTTGCCCCTGTATTTGCGCCCTGCCCTCTTGGCAGGTGTGGCCATTGTCCAGCATGCCGGGCCCGAAATGCTTCGCATGCTTTGTGGCCATATGATGGGTGAGAACAAAGCCCGCTTCGACAGTGCTATAGAAGAGTTATTAGACTGTGCGCGCCAGTCGCATGGGTCGTCACAATTGCACTTAATTTGAGATTCTCGGACGATAGAATCTCAAATTTAGTGCCAAATTGGAAAATAACGGCCGCATTCTCACGTTTAACTGCCAAACGACAGGGGAGGCTAAGCGCAACGAACAAGGCGCTGCCCATTGGCCCGGCACGGGGCTTCGAGCCACTCGACTCTTGTCAATTATTGAATGACAAGAATGACATATTTTAAAGTCATCTTGATATTCACTTTGAATTCGTGTGATAATGTTCATTATGAATGAACAGACGACGTCCAAGCTAAAGTACCTTATCCAATCGGTTCCGCCGGGCTTTCTTGTCGATTCGGCTTGGACGGCACGCCACGCGATCTCACGGCAATCCGTGTCGGCGTATATCAAACAGGGTTGGCTTGAGCGGATCGCTACAGGCGTCTACCGACGCCCATTTTCGGCAAGAGAAACGACTCAAGCCGTCACGGGCTGGAAAATTCCTCTGTTATCTGCGCAATGGATCATGGGACATGTTTTCCACGTTGGAGGTCTGACCGCGCTCGGATTGCGTGGCCATACCCACTACCTCCGGCTCGGCGGCGATACGCGCGTCTACCTCTACGGCTCCGATATCCCTGACTGGCTTATGACATTGACAACCCATGCCAGGTTCGTCCGACGAGGTCATGGACTGTTCCCCGACGAGAACAACGGCGTGGAGAACAGCGAATTCGGCCTCTCCGATAATCCAGATGAGGAACTGGCCATGAGCCCGTGGCGATGGCCTATCAAAATGTCGTCGGCGGAGCGGGCAATATTGGAGCTTCTCGATGAACTTCCGAAGAACGAGAGCTTTCACAACATCGACATGGTGTTTGAGGGAATGGTCAATCTGCGTCCAAAATTGTTGACCACGCTGTTGACCCAGTGTCGCAGCGTGAAGGTGAAACGCCTTTTCTTCGTCTATGCCGACAAGCACGCGCATGCGTGGTTCAAGCATATCGACAGATCGCAAATCGATATGGGACGCGGCGATCGGGCACTTGTCCCGGGCGGCCGGCTTCACCCCATTTATCGCGTAACGGTCCCTGCAGACCTGTTGCCAAAGGAGATTATCGATGGCGCGTGATCGCTATATGCGGCAGGTCGAACTGCTGGTCCGGACGTTGCCCTACATTGCTCGGCAGGATGTCTTCGCTCTCAAAGGGGGAACGGCCATCAACCTGTTCTACAGGGATATGCCTCGCTTGTCGGTCGATATCGACCTCACCTACCTTCCCATCGAGGATCGGGAAACGACGCTCAGCGGTATCGACGCCGCGCTCGACCGCATTCGCGACGACCTGCTGAAAAATCTACGCGGCGTCGATGTCCAGCGTATCGCCGGCGGCGGCAACAATGACACGCGAGTGCTCGTACGGAAGGGCACAACCGAAATCAAGATCGAGACCTCGCCGGTCGCGCGTGGAACGGTGCATCCTCCAGAACTGCGGGCGGTAACGGATGGAGTGGCTGAGGCGTTTGGCTTTGCCGAAATGCAGGTCGTGTCATTCGAGGATCTATTTGGTGGCAAGCTTCATGCCGCCGTGGACCGTCAGCACCCGCGCGATCTCTTCGACGTGAAGCTTCTCTACGACAATGAAGGGCCCACCGATGCGTTGTTTCGGACCTTCCTCATCTACGTCGCAAGCTCCGGCCGCCCGCCGCACGAGCTCATCAAACCGTCATTGTCCGAAATCGAAGATGCCTTCGTGAAAGAATTCGAAGGCATGACCATCGAGCCCGTTAGCCTGATCGAACTGAAAGACGCGCGAGCCCGGCTCACAGATGACCTTCGAGCCAGGCTTGATGAAAAAGCGATGCGGTTCCTGCTCTCTCTCCATGACACGCAGCCGGATTTTGATGCCATCGGGCTGCCGCTGGCGGCGGCACTACCGGCAGTTCGGTGGAAATTGATCAATCTTGCAAAGCTGAAACAGCAAAACCCAGAGAAACACGCCATGCAACGTGCAGAGATCGAGGCTATGTTTGCTTGAGCGGACTATTTTCTCAACCAGGCACGCCGCAAATTTTCTTTACTCAGTTCTTGGGGGCGAACAGTCATTTGCAGGCTCCAAGAACGCCCGAGGGAACAACCGGTTCTTTGGAAAACCATGTTTCAGGGGAATTCTGAGCGATAAGCATATTTATGGAACTATTGGCCTAAGAGAGGCCAGCAATCAACTTGCAGCACTCAGCGTTACGTTCCCAATTCCAACGGGGTCGACAGATCTCACCTTGAAGTGTCTTAGGCTATTTTTTTTGATTTCTTAAGTTGTGTTGTTGGAAAAACATACAAGCTCGGTGGGCCCAGCAGTGACATCAGCGCTCGTCCGCGATCATATTACAATTTACAAATCAACCCGCCGTAACCGCAACGAATTGCTGATGACCGACACGGATGAGAGGCTCATCGCCGCCGCTGCGATCATTGGCGACAGAAGCAGTCCCGTCACTGGATAGAGTAGCCCCGCCGCAATCGGTATGCCGACCGCGTTGTAGGCAAAAGCGAAAAACAGGTTTTGCTTGATATTTCGAAGTGTAGCACGCGCCAGCTTTCGCGCTCGCACGATACCCATCAGATCGCCCCCCAAAAGGGTGATCCCGGCACTTTCCATGGCCACGTCCGCTCCGGTGCCCATGGCGATACCGACATCGGCGGCGGCCAGTGCCGGGGCGTCGTTGACCCCATCACCCGCCATCGCAATTTTGTGCCCATCGCGGCGCAAGCTGTCGATCAGTTCCTTTTTGGCCTCCGGCAACACGCCAGCGCGCACCTCATCAATCCCGAGGTTGGCCGCGACAGCCTTCGCCGTTCGCTCGTTGTCGCCGGTGGCCATGATCACGCGCAGCCCCAGACCGTGAAGCCCCCTAATCGCTTGCGCAGTTGATTCCTTGATCGGGTCTGCCACAGCGATGATACCGGCAAGCGCGCCGTCCACCGCTATGAACATCGCAGTCTTGCCCTCTGCACGCAACGTGTCGGCCTTTGCTTCGGCCAGCGCCGTATCCAGCCCCATCTCCCGCATCATGGCTGCGTTTCCAAGCGCCACGGCTCGCCCGCCGACTTTGCCGCGCACGCCCTTGCCGGTAATCGCCTCAAAACCCTCGGCCTGCAGTCGCGGTACACGCTGTGCTTCGGCTGCCTCGACAATCGCCTCTGCGAGCGGGTGCTCCGAGCCACGTTCAAGTCCAGCCGCCAGCGACAGCAGATCCGATCCGTTCACATCCCCCAGCGCCTCGGTATCGGTCAGCTTAGGCTTGCCCATGGTCAGGGTGCCGGTCTTGTCGACGATCAGCGTGTCGACAGCCGCCATGCGTTCAAGCGCCTCGGCGTCCTTTATCAGCACCCCTGCCCGCGCCCCGCGTCCCGCCGCCGTGGTGATCGAGATCGGCGTGGCCAAACCGAGTGCGCAGGGGCAGGCTATGATCAGCACGGAGACCGCCGCAGCGATCGCGAAGACCAGTGGAGGTTCAGGTCCGAAGATCATCCAGGCGATGAAGGCGAATAGTGCCACCGCAACCACGGTTGGTACGAACACAGCCGAGACCCGATCCGCCAGTCCCTGAATTGCCGCTCGCGATCGTCCAGCGTTCGACACCATCGCCACGATTTGCGCCAGCACGGTATCGGACCCAACCTTGCCCGCCTCGATCACCAGGCTGCCGTTCTTATTGATCGTGGCGCCGGTCACCGCGTCGCCCGGCGCCCTTTCGACCGGCATCGACTCGCCGGTCAGCATGCTCTCATCCAGGGAGGATCGTCCTTCGATCACCGTCCCGTCCACAGGCACCGCATCGCCCGGTCGCACGCGCAACAGGTCACCCTCCATGATGTTGTCCAGCGGCGCATCATATTCAGATCCATCGGGCAGGATGCGTCGCGCCGTCTTGGGCGCAAGGTCAAGCAGCGCGCGGATCGCATCTCCGGTGCGTTCGCGCGCGCGCAATTCCAGCACCTGACCGACAAAGACGAGAGTCACGATCACCACCGCGGCCTCGAAGTAGGTGCCAACCCCGTGCTCCATCCGATAAACTTCAGGAAACAGGCCCGGCAGGAAAGTCGCTACGATTGAATAGAGATATGCGGCTGCCACGCCGAGGCTTACCAAAGTCCACATGTTGGGCGAGCGGTTTACCAGCGAGTCCCAGCCACGCCGGAAAAATGGCAGGGCCGCCCAGAGCACGATCGGTGTTGCCAGCGCAAACTCCAGATAGCTCGCACTCTGATGTCCGATCCAGGAGCGCACCGGCAAACCAATCATTCCACCCATCACCAGTATGATAAGGGGCACAGCCGCTGTCGCCGAAACCCACATCCTGCGTGTGAAGTCTGCCAGTTCCTCACTCGGCTCGTCCGATGGCAGCATAGGCTCAAGCGCCATGCCGCAAATCGGACAGGCGCCGGGAGCATCGCGGATGATCTCCGGGTGCATTGGGCAGGTGTATTGGACGTCAGCTGGGGCGGCTTTCTTGTGCCCGGTGCCCTTGCCAGAGGCATAAAACCATGGGTCCGCCTTAAACTTGGTCTGGCATTTATCGGAGCAGAAGTGGAAACTGTTTCCCTGGAACTCCGCATGACGCGAATTGGCTTCGACTGCGACCGTCATTCCGCAAACGGGATCCTTCGCGGTGTTGGTCCCTTCGGGGAGGTCGGAAGTCGAGTGATGATGATGATCGTGTTCCACGTTCTGCCAGCCTTTTCTAATCTTCAATAGCGCTCGGCCATCCTTAACGCGGGTTGTGCCTAAAGCGGGCTGCCCACATCACCAGGAGCCGGTCAGCGATACACCATGCCACCGTCCGAGAGGATTGCCTGTCCGGTGATATAATCGGCGTTGGGACTGGCCAGAAAGGACACAAGTGCCGCAACGTCTTCAGGCGTCTGCGCACGACCAAGGGCTATGCCGTCGACGAACTTCTTGTAGGTTTCGCCCTTGGGCGCGCCGGTCAGCTCGGCAAACTTTTCGTCGATCTCGACCCACATGTCCGTTCCAACCACGCCGGGGCAATAGGCGTTGACGGTAATGCCGGCGCTTGCATATTCTTTGGCGGATGCCTGGGTGAGCGCCCGCACAGCAAACTTCGTCGCAGAATAGATCCCAAGCATCGCGTTGCCCTCGTGGCCGGCAATCGACGAGGCATTGATGATCTTGCCCTTTTGCGCGCGGGCCTTGAATTTCTTGGCAGCGGCCTGAATTCCCCAAAGAACACCATCGATATTTATCTTGAAGATCTTCTCCAAATCTTCGGGCAGCACATCGTCTATCGGCTTGACCTGGGCAATACCTGCGTTGTTGACGATGACATCGAAACCGCCAAGTTCAGCCACGGCGTGATCAACGGCGGCATAGACCTGGTCACGGTGGCTCACATCGGCGGCAAAGACTGATGTCTTGCGGCCGAGTGCCTGTATTTCCGCAGCAACAGCATTCAACTTGTCCGCCTTGAGGTCAACCAGTGCGATATCAAAGCCGTCACTGGCCAGCCGCAGGGCGATGCCCCGGCCAATCCCTTGTGCGGATCCGGTGACGAGGGCAACTCTTGCTTGATGAGACATTTTGGATTCCTTGTTTTTATTTGGGGAAACTATTCCGATGGACGACCGGCATGGAGTTTCGCCGTGGCGCTCCCAAAACTTCGGCACCTGACCGGCACCCGCAAGAAGTTTGCAATGAACCGGTTTGATGCGCACTGATCGGGGTTAGCTGCCTGAAGTTTTCATCCTTCGGCTTAAAAGGCAGCCAGTTTGCCGAATTGCGAACTGTACCGGCCAAAATCCCGCTCTGACTTGCGCTTAGACGGTCCACAGGTATCCGATTTCGCGTCAACTCAGGCGCGGGTCCGGTTCTCAGGTCGCGGTGATGGTCGGAGGTATTTTCGTGGTGCTGAATGTGAAAGAGACCAGCGATGGCCTCATGAGTGGAAGCGAATGATGGTGATGTCGAGTTGACTTGCAGCAGGCCATATTAAGTTCCGTCATCCAACTTGCCCTCCAAGTCCATTGCATCAAGAATTGCTGCCTGGACAGACTTGTCTTGTGCGGCCACAGCCGCCGTTAGTAGCGACAGGTGCCGGCGGGTTTCATACAACTGATCGACCAGAGAGAGTACGGTCGGCAGCGTGTCCGCGTCGATTTCCAGGTCGTAATGCAGCGTACAGATCAGTCGGACGCGTGCGTACTCCATTTCCGAAAAGACGATCACACCGGCATCTTCCTGAGGCGAGATCAGCGCCTCGCTGATCCACGCTTCGAGATCGCTCCGCTGAAGCGTTTCTATCTGCGCCACCATATCCTCGACGCGCATCATTTCAGCATCTCCTTGCGAGGCAGGTCCGGAGTTCTTGGCTTCCAAGTTTCCAGGAACGCTGCCAGTTCCGGTTCCTCGCCATCTGGAAGAACGACTTTCAAAGTGACGAGTTCGTGCCCGCGCTGGCCCGTTTTTCGATTGAGAAGGCCTTTGTCGCGAAGTCGCAGCGTCTGACCGGTATTGGCACCTCTCGGGATTGTCATTGTTACGGGGCCACCAATGGTTGGGACCTCGATCCGCCCACCCAATGCGGCCTCCCTCAAAGTGACGGGCAACTCAATGTGGATATTGTCGTCCTTGCGATGGAAGAACGGGTGCGGCTCGATATGCAGCTCGACAAAAGCGTCCCCTGCAGGCCCACCGCCAAAACCGGGCATTCCCTGCCCCTTCAGTCGCAGCATCTGCCTGTCGTCCGCACCTTCCGGGATCCTCACCTGGAGCGTCTTGCCCTCAGGCAGCGTAATGGTACGCGTCGCACCAGTGGCTGCGTCCAGAAAATCGACCGGCAATACATAGGTTACATCTTGTCCAGGCGCCCGGAATGCACTCTGATGCTGCCGTTGCGTTCCGCTTTTGAAAGCGCGCGCGAGAAACTCCTCGAGGTCCTCGTTGCTGGTAAACCCATCCTGCGCCGCATGAGATGAGTAGGACGGCCCATCGGCAAAATCGCGATAGAACCGCTCCTGTTTTTTTTCCACGCCGCTAGCATCAATTTCGCCTGCATCGAACCGCCTCCGCTTCTCCTTGTCCTTTAGGAAATCGTTTGCGTTGGAGACGGCCTTGAATGTCTCTTCGGCGGTCTTGTCGCCCGGATGCAGATCAGGATGGGATTTGCGTGCCAGTTTCTTGAACGCTTCCTTGATTTCCTTGTCGGTCGCGGAACGGGCGACGCCCAGAGTTTCATAAGGGTCGTTCATGCACTGATCCCACCGCAATTTCGTCCTGACCGAACAATCTGATTGCCTCTGCCTGCCGCGTCGGAACGGCTTCTTCCCTATTCACGTTTCCCGCGGCGCCCTGGCAGGCTGCGATCCTGGCGATTTTCAGCCGCGTCCGGACCCAAACCAACCCCTGTCCCCGCGCTGGTCTTGCCAGTCGATCCGCCAAGATCAAAGCCAGGTCTATCAACAGGCGCGGGCTGAGATGAGTTGTCTGCGTCTTTGTCCACGAGGCTTGCTTCGTCGCGCTTGTCTTCGGCTGTGTTCTTTACGACTGGTGTCTTGGGCTCTCTATCTGCCATAGTACTGTCCTCCTGAGTTGTTGGTCTTCGCACCTGGCGCCAGCGAGCGCCTACAGACTTCCGGTTCTGATCGTGTCCGCGCCTTTGGCATGATTGAGCCTGCCGAGGGTGGTTTCAAGAACCCGCTGCAGCTTCTTGGCTGCGCCTGAATAAGCGCCTTCAAAGGTGGTCGCTCGGTCGCTTGCCACCTCTGGCTGCCGCCCCTCGATGCGTGCTTCCATCAAACAACGCTTGTCGGAGCCGCCGGATTTGTCGCCGTCCTCATCGCTGAGATGGACTTCGACACGGGTGATATGGTCACGGAAACGGTCAAGATGGGTATGGATCTCGGCCGAAACGCGGGCGGACAGATCTTCGCCACCCTCGATATTTTCGTCGGTATTGACCTGGATTTTCATCACTAAATTCCTTTCAAGGACCGGCTCTGCTAGCGCCGGGGGCACAACAGGAGGCTTCCAAGCGTGAAGAAAGCTAGACCAACAGGACGGCTGGCCCTTGTTCGGTCGCCTGCCCTTCTAACGTTTCGTCGGATTTATCCGCCTCGGCCTTCGTCTTCTGAACCAGTTGATCGCGGTGATGCGGCGGGCCGTAGATCGTATAGATTTTGAGTGCATCATGGCCGGTGCAAATCAGATTGTGATGCACGCCTGCCGGGACAATCATGCCGTCACCGGGCTTGACCTTGTGGGTCACGCCGTCGATGACGATCCGTCCCTCCCCTTGTTCAATGCGGAAGAACTGATCCGTATCGGCATGAATCTCTCCGCCGAGCTCTTCGCCCGGCGCAACCGACATCAAAACCAGTTGCAGCTTCAACCCCGAATAGAGAACACGGCGAAAGTCGGTGTTTCCGTCGGTAAGCTCTTCGATGTTCGCGACATATCCAATCACAGCGGCGCTCCCAAAAATCCGTCACCTGACCGGCGACAACGCGGAGCCTGCACCTGTTTGATCTAACGCGCACTGATCGGGGTTAGTTTCCTCAGGCTTTTCATCCATCGGCGGCCCTGGTCATCGACCTGCCATCTCACTTCGCTCTCCTAACACTGATCAGTGCGCGCACCTGATGCTGGGCCATACACTTGAGGGACAAACCAGCGACGGACGACCGAAAGATCCAGAACCAATGCGAAATCGCGATGCCACCAAAGATGATCCCAACCCGGCCCGCGGCACTGTAGATGCCGTCCGAGGAGCTGTGGTCGATGTCGTCTTTGACGCGGCCGACCTGCCGCAGATCAATTCTGCATTGATCGTGGAATGGGATCGGCCGACACCCCTGGTTCTCGAAGTTCATCGCCATCTCGATCTGCAGACCCTGCGCGCGGTTGCGTTCCAGTCCACGGCAGGGCTTGCCCGCGGGGTGACGGTTCGCGCGACCGGCGAGCCTGTTTCCGTGCCCGTTGGGACCGAGGTCCTTGGTCGGATTCTGGATCTCGTCGGCAATCCCCAAGACAATGGACCTGCGCTTTCAGAGAAAACTCCCCGCCGCTCGATCCATGCGCTTCCGCCCCTTCTGAAGAACCAGACCGGTACGACCGACGTGTTCGAAACCGGCATCAAGGTCATCGATCTCCTGACACCGATGGCCCAGGGCGGGAAAGCCGCCATGTTCGAGGGTGCAGGCGTCGGCAAGACGGTTCTGGTGATGGAGCTGATCGGCGCCATGGTTGAGAAATATGAAGGCATCTCGGTGTTTGCAGGGATTGGCGAGCGATCGCGCGAGGGACACGAGCTTCTGACCGAAATGCAAGGGTCCGGCGTGCTGGACCGCACCGTCCTCGTCTACGGCCAGATGAACGAGCCGCCGGGCGCCCGCTGGCGCGTTGGACTGACGGGATTGACCGTTGCTGAATATTTCCGTGACCAGAGGCATCAGAATGTCCTTCTGCTGATGGATAATGTATTCCGATTTGTTCAGGCGGGCGCTGAGGTATCCAGTTTGCTGGGCCGCCTCCCATCGCGCGTGGGCTATCAGCCGACGCTGGCAACCGAGGTTGCTGCGCTGCAGGAGCGCATCGCTTCTGTCGCCGGTTCCGCGGTGACCGCCATTCAGGCCGTTTACGTGCCCGCAGATGATTTCACGGATCCGGCCGTCACGACGATATCCAGCCATATGGACTGCGTGATCGTGCTGTCGCGCGCGCAAGCCGCGGAAGGGTTTTATCCAGCGATAGACCCATTGGCTTCGTCTTCGATGCTGCTAGATCCCCGGGTGGTCGGTGATGCGCATTACCAGACGGCAGAGGCCAAGCGCTGGCCCGATTTCACGAACTGGCCGACATCATCTCTTTGCTCGGGGTCGGGGAATTGGGTACCGCCGACAGACTGATCGTGAAGCGTGCGCGGCGACTGCAGCGTTTCCTGACCCAACCCTTCATCGTGACCGAGGCGTTCACCGGCACACCGGGCGCAAGCGTCAAGCTTACCGATACGCTCGCGGGTTGCCGCGCCATTCTGGAGGGCGAGGCCGACGATTGGTCGGAAAGCTCGCTCTATATGGTCGGCACGCTGGAGGACGCCCGCAGGAAAGAGGTCGACGCCAATGCCTCAGATGCTTCGGAAACGGGGGCTGCTGCATGAGATTGAGGATCGTGACACCGCTGTCCGTCGTGGTGGATGAAGACATCGACAGCCTGCGCGCCGAGGATGCAAGCGGCAGTTTCGGCATCCTGGCTGGCCACGCTCCATTCCTGACAGCGCTCGTGGTCTCCATTGTCAGCTGGCGCAAGGACGAATCCGTCATCTGCTGCAACTGGCAGCAAGCCTGAAAATGGCCAAGCACGGCGGCTTTGAGGTGGCGGCGTACGATCAGGGTGCGCACGTGACCTATCTCGGCCCGTCGGGAAGTCATATCGGTCACAAGGAATCGATGAAGGATACCGCCCGTGTGCTCGGCCGGTTCTATGATGGCATCGAGTATCGCGGATTTGGCCAGGCGAACGCCGAAGTGCTGGCGCAACATTCCGGAGTGCCGGTCTTCAACGGCCTGACCGACGAATTCCATCCAACCCAGATCCTCGCCGATCTGATGACCATGCGGGAATTCACTCAGAAGCATCTGTCAGACATAGCGCTTTGTTTCATGGGAGATGCGGGCAATAATATGGGCTCATCCCTGATGGTTGGTGGTGCACTGATGGGCATGGACATTCGTCTTTGCGCCCCACAAAGCTGCTGGCCCGATCCAGTTCTTGTCACGGAATGCAGGACGATCGCTGAAACCACAGGTGCTCGTATCACCCTGACGGAGAAACACGCGGAAGGGCTTGAGGGCGCCGACTTCGTCTATACTGACGTCTGGGTGTCCATGGGCGAGCCAGACGAGGTCTGGGAAGAGCGGATTGCGCTTTTGTCTCCCTATCAGGTCAACAAAGCCGTGATGGAGAAAACCGGCAACCCCTACGCCAAATTCATGCACTGCCTACCGGCCTTCCACAATCGCGACACCGAAGTCGGCGAAGCTACTTTCCAGAAATTCGGCATCGACTGCATGGAGGTGACCGAAGACGTCTTCGAATCCCGCGCTTCGGTGGTCTTTGATCAGGCCGAGAATCGGATGCATACGATCAAGGCCGTCCTCGTGGCAACGATGGGGTCTTGAGATGCTCGTCGTCGTCGCCTTGGGCGGGAACGCCCTCCTCCGTCGTCACGAACCCACGACGGCTGCCGCACAGATCGCCAATGTGAAAATTGCGGCGATTGCACTGGCCGATCTGGCGCGAGAGCATCAGATCGTGATCGCACATGGCAATGGCCCACAGGTTGGATTGCTGGCCCTTCAGGGCGCGGTCTACGACCCGGCCAAACCCTGGCCACTGGACGTGCTGGGCGCGGAAACCGAAGGCATGATCGGCTATCTGATCGAACAGGAACTGATGAACGCGCTGCCGGAGGGCTCACACTGCGCCACCCTGCTGAGCCGGGTCGAAGTGGACCCGGCTGATCCTGCCTTCAAGGCACCGAGCAAGCCCATCGGTCCTGTCTATTCGCCAGAAGAGGCAGCGTAAGCGCAGAAAGAACACGGCTGGACACTCGTCACCGAAGTGTCCAGCGGACTTCGCCGGGTGGTCCCCTCACCCTTGCCGCAGAGAATAATTGGGCTCGAGGCTATCAGGATACTGCTTGAGGCAGGCCAAACGGTGATCTGCGCCGGCGGCGGCGGAATTCCAGTCGTTCGAAATTCCGATGGTGATATGCAGGGCGTCGAAGCGGTGATCGACAAAGATAGGACAGCAGCTCTGCTGGCCCTCGAGCTCAAGGCGGAAGCACTGCTGTTGTTGACAGATGTGGCAGCCGTGTTTCAGGATTATGGCGATCCCGACCAATGCGCGCTCGGCGCAACGACGGCGGACGCGCTTGACGCTCTTGATCTGGCGCCGGGCTCCATGGGTCCGAAGGTTGCCGCCGCGTCTGACTTCGCCAGGAAGAGCGGCAAGCTTGCCGGTATCGGCCAGTTGGCTGACGCCCGCGCCATCCTTGAGGGCCGTGCCGGGACGCGCGTCATGCAGGATGAAACCAGTTCCGCCTATCTGAGAAGCGGCCCGGTGTGATCCAGATATACTGGGTCGAATTCGGCGAACTCCGTCAGCTTGCTGTAGGAGTCAAATGTAACGTACCCATCGCGGAACGTGACCATTCCTTTCTCGCGCAGGGTTCTGAGCACCCTGTTTACGTGGACGGCGCTCAGCCCGAGTGCGTCAGCCAGATGGTATTGAGATAGAGGGCAGGCAAAGCCATCCTTGCTGCCCAAACCCACGAGCGAAAGTCGGGCGCCCAGTTCGAGCAGGAAATGCGCCAAGCGCTCCGCTGCGGCGCGCCGTCCAATGTCGATCAAATGTTCAACCACCATCGCCTCATCACGCGATGCGGCCCAGAAAACTGCTGTTGCCAGCCTGGGTGTTTGTGAAAACGCATCCAGCAAGTCGGCCACTGTCACCTCCGTCACCTCAATATCGGTGATCGGCTCGATGCTGTGGTCCGACATGTGCAACAAAACACTGCGCAGCCCCAGAAAGTCACCTGGAATTTGGAAATCGACGATCTGTCGCTGCCCGTCCTCAAGGATCTTGTATGAACAGGCCCAGCCAGAAATGAGAATGTAGGCCGCCTGATCCAATTGTCCCTGATGCACGAGATCGCGCCCCGCAACAAAAGTGCGCCGACGCTTGTGCAGCGCTTCCAGGACGGAGAGTTCGGTGCCTGACAAGGCCACGAAAGCTCCTAGTTTTCGAACAAGTGGTGTATTTTCCAAACGCAGGCCAATCGTCATAGCAAGCCTTACTCCTAGCATGAATATTTGAGCGGCAACTGATGTCGATCAGCACACTACGCCTGATAGTCTGGAAAGTTGACTGCTGCGCTGCCCAGATGCAAGTCGCAGGCGCATGGATCAAGAAGGGCCAGTTCAAAATGTCTGATGAAGCCACCCATTCCGGAATAGCAGCGCTATCGATTTGCGAGGCTCTACTCCTCGCGCTCAACGATGCCAAGGTCCTCCCTGAACGCGAGATAATGGGCATTCTGCAAGATGCGGCGGCCTCCCATGAAAATGCAAAGGGCACAACGGAGGACGTCGAAATGCACACCGCCGTCGCAACTCTGATCAATCGCATTATCGCCGGAGGAAATTCGGTTCGGCGACCGTGAGCCAGCAACCGCTGTGCGTGCCTCAGTGCCTGCAAGCGATCATGTCCAGAGGTACGGCGCTGGTCAGCGGTGCCTCCGACAGGATCGGCTCCTCGCCCTCTCCCAAGCTCTTCGGGAGCACAGCATGCTCCCCGCTGTTGGTTAGGGAATGGCCCGCCCTTCCGAGGACATCGAGTATGATGTCGCTCTCTCAAAAGGTAAGGAGCCGAGCCATGCAGATTTCCATCTTGGGTATCGATATTGGAAAGAACAACTGTAGCGTTGTTGGGGTAGATGACCGCGGCGCTGTGGCTATCCGTCGAACTATGCGCCGACAGACATTGATCGAGTTTGTTGAGAAGCTGCCAACCTGTGTTATCGCGATGGAAGCCTGTTGTGGTGCTCATCATCTTGGCCGGCTCTTTACCGCGAGAGGTCATGAGGTGCGGCTGATGTCGCCGGAATACGTCCGTCCCTATGTGAAGGCGCAGAAGAATGATGACAGAGATGCCGAGGGCATTGCCGAGGCGGCAGGCATCTCGCCCGACGATGCGGTTTGTCGAACTGAAGAGCCAGGAACAGTTGGATATCCAGACATTGCATCGGGTTCGCTCACGGCTGGTTGCGGAACGGACGACCTTGATCAACCAACTCCGAGCGGTTCTCCTGGAGAGAGGTGTCATCTTCGCCGTCGGCCGCGTTAAATTCGAAAGTGCTCTGGACGACCTCCTTGCGGAAGCTGATGAGATCCTGTCTCCGCGCATCCGCAGCTTGGTGATCGAATTGCGGGACGAATGGCGAATGCTTGACAAGAAAATCGGGGTATTGAACGCAGAGTTCGTATCACTCGCCAGGCAGAACAGCGCGATGCGCCGCCTGACATCGATTCCAGGTATCGGCGTTCTGAATGCTACCGCGCTCGTTGCTGCAGTCGGAGATGCCAGCAGCTTCCAACATGCCCGAGACCTGGGGGCATGGCTCGGACTTGTGCCCCGACAGTTTACAACCGGCGGCAAGGCGCGCCTGCTTGGGATAACAAAGCGCGGCAACACCTATTTGCGGACTTTGCTGGTTCACGGCGCTCGAGCGGCAATGCACACGCTCAGTCAAAGTGACACGCCAATCGGGATGGCTCCGGACGATGCTGTCCCGAGGTGTCCAGCGCAATGTCGTGATCGTGGCGCTGGCAAACAAGCTTGCGCGTATCGCCTGGGCAGTGTTGCGCAAGGGGCAGTCCTATGAACGGACCTACGGCGTAGCGGTGATCTGAGTTATAGGCTGCCTGGAGCGCAGCCTACGATGTTTGCGAGTGGCATGGAGATGGCCTGACAGTTGATCGGCGTTCAGATAGCCCAGGCGTGGAAATGGTTCATTGAAACCGTGTTGGTTATCGTGGCTCTGGACGTGCGGATATCCATCTTGGCTACGGTCCGACCGTAAGACCGAATACGTTGAAGCAGACTGTACAGGGATCAAAAAAACACTTGCAAGCAGGGCGGGCCATACGTTTCCACGCGGAACTGAGCCGTTAAGCAGATGGCAAGTTCCGCTTGGAAACCAACACAACGACCGTAGGAGTAAGTACGAATTCACGGATGGTACAGCCCCGCGAGTTGCGGGCCAAAAAGGCGGACGAATGGGTAAAAGGCCACCCCCCGAGAGAATGCGGTCCATTTGCCCTGCGTTTCGGCAAGGCATCGACTGTCTCGACGCCGTCAGGTGCCAGGCAAGTCTTCAACGGCGATGTGGCAATTTTGCCAGCACGCTCAGCGATCCGTCCGTTTCCAGAATGACCGCGGCCACCTCTTGGGCGTCGGCATGTCCCGATGCCCTCATTGCCGACATGATCTCAGTTTCGGTCAGTCTTTGGCGTCGCAACGCCACATCGAGGAACGAACCATTGCTGAATACCAGGGTCGGTTCGCTCTTCACGAGCTTACCGACCCAAGCGACACGCACCGCCAGCCACGTGATTGCAAATTGCAACCCGATGAGGAGGGAGAGCGCCAGAACTCCCTCAGCTAAAGGCACCGATTTGCTTAAAATGACGGTCGCGAGGACCGACCCCAAAGCGACCGTGACCACCAGATCAAATGCATTCAGTTTCGTCAGCGTCCGCTTGCCCGAGATACGCAGCATGATGACAAGCGCACCATAGGCAATCGGTCCGACGATCAGGATCCGGACAATACCCGTCCAGCTGTCAAATAACATTTTTTCGTCTCCATTGCGTGCCGGCGATCGGTCCGAAACCGGACGGCGTTAAGAGCTCGTTGCCTTCTGCAGGCAATCAGTTCGCGAAGAAGAATACCTCCCACCGTGGCACTAAAAACCTGCTAGACTACCGGTTTATCACATGGAGTGTTCCGTTGCTGTCGATCCTTGAACTCTCCGCCGTGCTGCTGACCCTTTCCGCCGTGCTCGGCTGGATCAATCACAAATACCTCCCGATGCCACATACGATCGGCCTACTGGTGATGAGCGTGGCCGCATCTTTGATCCTTGTTATCATCGACGCCGCAGTTCCTGATCGGCATTTGTTCGATGCACTCACCAATGCCATGCTGCAGATCGACTTTAGCGCTGTGGTGATGGATGGAATGCTGGCGTTTCTGCTTTTCGCGGGTTCGCTTCACGTGGACCTCGGTAAACTGCGCGAACGAGCAGCGCCCGTTGCAATTCTGGCGACCTTCGGGACAGTCGTCTCGACCTTCATTGTCGGAGCCGGCTTTTGGCTGACGGCAAAGCTCCTCGGCCAGCCAATACCGATCGCCTGGGCGCTGGTTTTCGGCGCGCTAATCAGTCCGACGGACCCAGTCGCCGTTCTCGCCACCCTCAAGAACGTCAAGGTGCCGCAAAGTCTCGAAGTCGAGATGCAGGGCGAGTCGCTATTCAATGACGGCGTCGGCATCGTGGTGTTTACAGTCATGCTTCTGTTCGCCACAGGCGATACGGGTGAACGAACGACCGTGTCGGCAATTTCCGAACTGCTCATCGTGGAAGCAGGCGGCGGCATCTTGCTCGGGGTGTTGACCGGTGTCATCGCCTATTGGGCAATGCGATTGATCGACGATTATGCTGTCGAAGTCCTGATATCCCTCGCCTTAGTGACAGCTACGTACGCGATCGCCCAGAGACTTCACGTCAGTGGTCCGCTGGCTGTTGTGGCGGCTGGTCTTCTGATTGGATATCACGCACCTCGCAAGGCGATGAGCGATCGAACCCAGACCTACGTGTTCGGCCTCTGGACCCTGATCGATGAAATCCTCAACTCGGTTCTGTTTCTGCTGATCGGCCTCGAAGTTCTTGTCCTGAAGTTCGACGTGACGGCGATGGTGATTGCCGCCATAACGATTCCGGTTGTTCTAATTGCCAGACTGGCGGCCGTTGGCATCCCGGCTCTGGTCTCGTGGTCGAGCGAGCTAATGTCCACCCGAAACGTGCCATTCCTGACATGGGCCGGGATCCGTGGTGGAATTTCTGTAGCCCTTGCCCTGTCTGTGCCGGACAGCCCGTCAAAATCCGTCATCCTTGCCGGGACCTACGCCGTTGTGCTGTTCAGCATCATCGTTCAAGGATCGACCCTTGGCTTTTTGGCGAGGAAGACCATACTGAAGCGACAAACCTGAAGGGCCAGGTAATGGACCGCTAGTTGGCCACGACCTCCAATACACGACCAAGGATGGAACAACGCGGTATCCCATCGGTTCGTGCCACGGAGACAACTCCGTTCTCCTCAATGAGGCTACCAAGGGGAGCACCTCATACAAGGTATCCTGCCTGGCAAGTGAACAGGCAGCAATTCCTCAGTTCTTGCTGCAAGTGCGGGTTAAGAAAGATCATTTCGCAAACCGCGACCGAGAGGAAAGTAGGAAATAAATGAATTGAAATTTCAGTGAGCGAACCCCGGCAAGGGATTGAATGCCGGGGCGTTTTTTCTGCACAGAGTTACTGAGGCACTAGACCGCGTCAGGCGCCACTACCGGGAGATCTTTCATATCTGCAAGTGTCTTTGCACAAAGATCCGCAGCTCCATCGACCTTATCGACACCGGCAATGTTTACCCAGCCGCCCTTTTCGATGAAATCATCCCGCTGCCACGACGATGTTTCTTTTAGTGTCACTAGGTTCTTGGCCGCATCTGCGGATGAGGCAAACTTCTGGACGCAGATTGAGGATACAATTTCGGACTTCGCATCCTTGGCTGCGGTGTTCGCCATCAAAGTGGCGTTTCCTCCGGTGGTCCAGCCACCTACGGTAAATCCAACAACCATGGTTACTACGGAAATGCCGATCATCGACCAGATCCATAGGGTTTTTGTTGGCTTATAATTGTTCAGACGCGTCGAGAATGTTTCGGTATCAGACATAAGAATGTCCTTTCACTTCCCCATCCTGCAAAAAAAGCGCCGCTCGCGATGAACGCTGCCCTCTCCACCCGCCGCGCCAGGATTGATCATGATGCTCGGCTTGGGGGAATATGTTTAAACTGGGGCATGTGAAATATTATTCCAGTAAACAAGCCGTGATAGCATTATCATTTTCCCTTTTTGCGAATAAAGATTTTGAAATAACCCATGCCAATATTTCTGGAGAATATCCCATATTATCCGGATGGTTCAAACTGATTGCCTGTTATCACGTAAGCTAATGTTGCATTCCTGATTGACGGATTTTTATGTGGAGTTAACAATCTCGACTCAGGCACGAAAATCTGGCACGAGCGACTTCCCGGCTATGTGCAGACGACGCTATCAACCTGCCTCGGTGTGGACCGCCAATAGGCTGTTGTAGCCGGTGGTCACTGGTCGACTGGCACCAAAACTGGCGAGACCATCATCGCGCATGCCCTGCCGAGAGGCTGATAAAGAGCTGGGAATTACAACTTCCCCCATTAACTCACACAGGTCCACCTACATTGAAAGCACGGCTTAGAAAATTCGTGACCGGTCTTGGTGAAACATTCTGGCTTGTCCCGGCACTGATGACGTTCGCCGGTATTTTGCTGGCGATCGTAATGGTTCAAATCGACGCCTCGGGTCTGTTGCCCCGCTGGCTGTTGAACAGCTCATTTCTCTATAATGGAGGCGGAACGGGAGCACGCACACTTCTCGGGGCAGTCGCATCGTCAACCATCGGTGTTGCTGGCACGGTATTTTCGATCACGATCGCCGCCTTATCGCTTGCAGCCGGTCAGATGGGCCCTCGCCTCCTGCGCAACTTCGTGAAAGACCGCGGCAATCAGGCGACACTGGGTGCTTTCCTTGGGACGTTTTCCTACGCTTTGATGGTCCTGAGAACCGTTCGAACTCAGGAGGAGGGGGTCTTCGTACCGCATCTTTCACTTTCGTTCGGCATCCTTCTTGCCTTCGTTTGTGTCGGCACGCTTATCTATTTCGTCGGCCACATGGCAGGACGGATTAATGTCGATACGGTCATCGGGCTGGTGAGCGAAGATGTTCGAGCCTCCATCGCAAGCTTGACATTTGAGGAAGCACAACAAGCCCCGCCCCCTGTTGCATATTGGGTCGGCGCCGTTGCGATCTCGGACGACCGCAGCGGCTACCTTCAGCAACTCGACAGTTCGGGCCTCGCAGACTGGGCAACTGAGCACGAGGTTTCGATACGTCTGCTGGTTCGCCCCGGCGATTATGTGTTTCCCGGCGCACCGATCGCATTGGTCAAACCGCAGATAGACGGTAGCGAAGACGCCATCCGCGCGGCAACCGCACTCGCCGGTCATCGTGGGAGCCCAGCCGACATCGAGTTTCCGATCCGCCAATTGGTCGAGGTCGCTGTGCGGGCTTTGTCACCGGGTATCAATGACCCGCATACCGCCATGAGTGTCGTCGATCGCCTTGGTGCAGCCCTTTGTGATCTGGTGTCGCGGCATCTATCCACGGGACTGACGGCAAAAGGCGGGGGCTCTGTGCTTGTGACACCGTCTGTCGATTATGATGGCCTGGTTGATGCGATGTTCCACATGATCCGGCAAAACGGTTCAGCAAGCACAGCCGTCATGGTCAGAATGCTCGATGTTCTAACATCGGTGATAAGCTGCGAACACGACATCACGCGCTTGCAGACATTGACCCGGCACGCAGATCTGGTCCTGTCGGATGCGATGCGGATGATCGAAGCGCCATCCGACCGGGCAACAGTTGAGAAGCGGCATCAGAATTTTCTGACGATGAGAGATCGTGGACCGCTTGCTCTACTCCTCATCTAGGTAAGACTAATGCCACTATACCGGGATTGGCGCGCTTCTATGCCACATGTGGCACGGTCAGGCTTCTCAACCAAAAGTCGGAACAAAGAGACCATCTATCAGTTATGGTTATGCGGAGTTTATCGAGCTCATTCATTTCAGATACGTTTGTTTAATGGATATCGCGGTGCAAAAAATCTCCGTTGCACCTATCACGATCGGGCATCCCGGAAAAAACCAAGGAGATACTGATGAAAAAGTTCCTAGCGACTACAGCACTCACAATGGCTCTGTTTGGCGGTAACGTCTATGCAGCATGACGCCAATGGCGATGTACGAGCAGCAGCCGACCGACATCATGGCGTCGAAATTTATCGGCATGCGGCTCTACGCAACCGAGACGCCGATGACTGCAGACATGATGGTGAAGCCCGGCGCTGAAAAGGAATGGGACGACATCGGCGAGGTCAACGAGGTCATCCTGAGCCGTCAGGGTGAAGTCAAGGCCGTCGTTCTGGGTGTCGGTGGCTTTCTTGGAATGGGCGAAAAGGACGTCGCAATCCCAATGAAGGACATCAAGTTTGTCAAAGATGGCGACGCAGCTGACGACTACTTCCTGGTCGTCAACTCGAACAAACAAATGCTGACAGATGCGCCTGCCTACAAGGCCCCGACTACCACCGCCGCAAAGACTACGGCGGCGGCAGACAAGACGGCAAATGGCGTACCTGCAAATCAAACAGCGATGGTTCGTCCAGATGTGAAGCGTGATGGTTATCGTGCTTTTGAAATGAAGGAGCTGACCTCGGATACTCTCACCGGCGCACATGTCTACGGTGCCAAGGATGAGGACATCGGCGAAGTAGACAAGCTGGTGCTCGACAATGATGGTACAGTCAAGCAGTTGGTCCTGGATATCGGCGGCTTCCTGGGAATGGGAGAACACCACATCGCCGTCGATCTCAAAGCTGTGAACATTATGCGCAATGAGAAGGGTGACGATGTGCGGGTCTATGTGGACTCCACAGCTGCAACCCTCAAGGCGCAGCCTGAATATAAAAACGACTAAAATCGAAGGGGCCTCGGGCGTGGCTTGAGGCCCTGTTACCTAGTTTACATCGTCAATCTACAGGCGGCCGTGATCGTGTCCCAGCGATTGCCGGCACGGTTTCGATATAGCCATCTCGGAAGCGGAGATCAAAGGTGAAATGACGGACAAAATCATTGCAATGCATGAGGCTAGAACGCCTCTTGGCGAGCGTGTTACACCGTATCGGAAGCAGCATTTTGCCGATGCGGATGAAGCGTTGGCAACTGACGTACACCCATCGGCAGCAGCGACAATGGAATTGTCTGACGGGCGGCATCTGAAGTTGGTGGGGGTCGGGGAATATCGGGAGCCAGTAAGTGGCGAGGTGTTCTTGCTTGACCAGCCCGGCAACTGAAAACTACACTCGATCCTGGCGTTGCAAGCGCTTATCACCTGGCGCCACCAGTGGATCGGCACTGCTCCCGTTTAATTGAATACGTGTTGCGACTTGTACCTGGTCACCTGCTTGCTTTGATGTCGCCATTCCCTTTAATCCACCGTCATGATGACTGGACGTCGCCAATGCCGCAAACTTTTGTAGAGTTGTTTGAAGACAAGGGAGGATGGACGGTTCGCGTTGTCGAGCGGGGGGAGATGATCGAGCGGGATTTCCAGTTTCGTAATCAAGCTGCGGCCTGGGCGGCGGGACAGCGGATCAGGCTCGACCTGTCCGATACCACTAATCCTTTTCCCAACCAGGTTCCGTTTGATTGATTCGGTCACCACTCGATGGCAAGCGTATTGTGCCACCATATCAGACGCGAACACAGAGCAGGGTCGTGTCTGGATACCTCCACAGGCGTCCACATCCTCTGACTTGGCTCTCTGGGTTGACTAGATGCAAGTTATATCTAATTAACTGGGCAAACTCCTTCAACCCAAACGCGTTCGTGATTGATGGATGCCGAGAGAAACCATGGCATTTCAGTCGAACCGCTTCCTTTTTTTGATCTTCTTTACGCTTCTGACAACAGGGGGCTCAGCGGATGCTCAGGCCCCTGTAGACAGTGCCACTTCTGTCGAACAGCCGGCTCAAGACGAAAAACTCATAAAGCTCATCGAGGTCTTGCGAGACGATGCTTCCCGCAAAACTTTGCTGGATGAACTCGAAAGAGCTGCGTCTGGACGGGGCGGTGTGAGTGCAGATTCAGGAGCTTCTCCCATTGCGCCGGATGTTTCGATCGGCAGTCGGATCGCCACCATTACCCGGTCCTTTGCCGAGACGGCGGTATCGTCAGCCGTCATATTCGCGCAGCAGCTTGCGGCGGCACCGTCTACGTTCGCAAACCTGAACGTTGCGGAAGGCGAGCTTCTGTTCAAAACGTTGCGAGACCTGGCATTGGTCATTGTCGTGACCTACGGCGCGTTTGCAGGATCTCGGCTCGTCACCCGTCGCGTCGACCGTTCGTTCGGCAGGCGCGCAGCCGCCGCTGGCTTCTTCGAAAAAGTGTTTTTGATAGTCGCGTCGGCAGCCATCGACATTGCGATTGTCATGCTGGCATGGGCCGCCGGTTATGTGGCAGCTCTGACTGTCTTCGGTGAACTGGGCCGAATGGACCTTCAGCAAACGCTGTACCTCAACGCCTTTATCATCGTCCAACTGGCCAAGGTCACTATGCGGACGGTTCTCTCCCCTGCGACTGCTGAGCTTCGTCTCGTGCGCGTTTCAGATGAAGCGGCCCGTAGGACAAGCCGTCTGTTGTCCCTCATCATCAGCATTCTCGGATATGGCCAGCTTGTGCTGCAGCCAATTCTTGCGGAAGCAATCTCTCTTGCGTCCGGACAGGCCGTCTCGGCACTGATTGCGCTCGCCGCCCTGATTATCGCGATTGCCGCAACCCTTTCCAATCGCCAGGCAGTATCGGGGTGGCTCCTTGAAACCCCTGACCAAACGCCTCGTCACGCACGCGTCCGCTTCCTGGCGAGACGGTGGTACTGGCCGGTCCTAGCCTATCTGGCCTTCCTGTTTTTCGTGGTGTTGATCGGGCCAGCAGAACGCCTCTTCACGGTGCTTGTTGCTAGTGCTCAGGCTTTCGGAGCCATCATCATCGGCTTCGTCATCGCTGACTGGCTTTCGCGGGCCGTGACCAGAGGCGTCACGCTTCCCGAAAACGTCAACCAACGGCTTCCTCTTCTTGAACGGCGCGTTAACGGGCTCGTTCCCCGCTTTTTGACGAGCCTGCGCCTGGCCATTCTTGCGCTGGTCGTCGGGGCCGTGCTCACAATAATCGGCGTATTTGATCTTGCTGCCGTTTTTCAGTCACGTCTTGGCCTTGCGTTTACCGGCGCTGTCGCATCCGTCTTCTTCATCCTGGCGGCGGCATACGTTCTCTGGCTCGCTTTAACGTCATGGGTCGATTACCGGCTTAATCCGGCGTTCGGCGCAATCGCCACATCGCGTGAAACCACCCTGCTATCCCTTCTGCGTAACGCCGCCACGATCGCCATCGTCGTGATTGCTCTGATGTTCTCGCTATCGCAGATGGGGCTCGATATTGCGCCCCTCCTGGCTTCTGCAGGTGTCCTTGGTCTCGCGATAGGCTTTGGTGCGCAGAAACTGGTACAGGATGTCATCAACGGCGTGTTCATTCAGCTTGAGAACGCCATAAACGTCGGCGACGTCATCACGGTGGGAAGCACGACTGGGACAGTGGAGCGCCTGACCATCCGCTCTGTCAGTCTTCGCGACGTCCGCGGCGCCTACCACATCATCTCGTTCTCATCCGTAGAGATGGTCACAAACCTCATGCGCGACTATTCTTATCATGTCGGTGATATCGGCATCGCCTACCGAGAAGATGTCGAAGATGCCCGCATGGCGCTCTTTGAGGCCTTCGAGCAAATGCGTAGCGATCCGGCCACAAATGGTCTGATGATCGGCGACATGGAGTGGTTTGGTGTCCAGGAGCTCGCAGATAGCGCCGTGATCGTCCGTGTCCGCATCAAGACACAGCCGGGCAAACAATGGGGAGTTGGACGTGCTTTCAATGGGGCCGTCAAGCGCGTGTTCGATGCGCATGGCATCGAGATCCCCTTTCCGCACCAAACGGTTTATTTTGGGGTGGACAAAAACGGCGAGGCTCCGCCCGCGTTCATCTCAGTGCGGAATGAGACATCCAGTGCCGAAGACAGAGGTGCCACCTCCTCGTCGAGCATCTCATCGATGCCATCAGATGCTGAGGATCTCGAGAATTGACGAGCACGGCCTCACCCAACAGAGACCTTTTGCGAAGGAATTATTGTGGACCCGAAAAGCCTTGATGAAGACGATATCGCCCGGGGCCGGCTTGCGGAAACACCTGGCCAAATTTCAGCACGAGGTTTGCGCGACGTCTTCTGGCGCGTGGTGTCCGAATTTTCCGACGACCGAGTCACATTGATCGCCGCGGGCGTGACCTATTATCTGCTGTTGGCGATGTTCCCGGCACTAGGCGCCCTTGTCTCGCTTTATGGTGTGATTTCCGATCCCGCCACGATTTCGAAGCACATTGCTTTCCTATCGACGGTGTTTCCGCCTGGCGCTTTCGACCTCATTCTTGGACAACTCGATTCACTCTCGCAACAGAAGAACTCGACGCTGAGCTTCGGCGTCATTGCCGGTTTCCTCATTGCTCTGTGGAGCGCGAACAACGGCATCAAGGCGCTCTTCGACGCCATGAATATTGCCTATGGCGAAAAGGAAAAACGTAGCTTCATCTGGCTCAACCTGGTCTCGCTAGGGTTCACCCTCGGTGCACTCGTCATCGCCATCGCGCTGATCACTGCCGTCGCAATCGTGCCAGTGGTTCTGAGTTTTATCTGGCTGGACCAATGGGCCGAGCTTTTAGCGAAGCTTGTACGCTGGCCTGTCTTACTTCTTCTTGTTGGCACCGGCACAACAATGATCTACCGATACGGGCCAAACCGTCACCTTGCGAAGTTGAGGTGGTTAACCTGGGGTACCGCCTTCAGTACAATTCTCTGGCTGGTCGCGTCGATCGGATTTTCGTTCTACATTGAAAATTTTGCCAATTACAACGCGACCTATGGCACACTTGGCGCACTGATCGGCTTTATGGTCTGGACCTGGATCTCAGTGATCATCCTGATCCTTGGCGCCGAGATCAATTCGGAACTCGAGCATCAGACCACGATCGATTCGACGATCGGCGCGCCCCGACCCATGGGAAAACGCGGTGCGTATGTGGCTGATAACATGGGCGATGCTGTGAAATAACCTGACCGCACGGTTCGTCTGCTTAAATCGTATTCTGTATCCCGAGCTCAACTACACGACCGGTCGGCAGCTTGAAATACTCAGTAGCGTTGCTGGCGTTGTCAGCCAACGCGATAAAGACCCGGTCCTGCCAGAAGGGCATGCCACCCGTAGCGGAGGGAATAAGCGACCGGCGGGAAAGGAAAAAGGATGTCGACATGATGTCGAATTTCCAGCCAAGCTTGCGAGCGAGAACGAGAGCCTTCGGAATATTGGGCGTTTCCATGTAGCCAAAGGTGATGATGGCCCGGCTGAATTGCGGGTTGAAGCTTTCAAAGAAAATCTTTTCATCATCCGGCACAAATGGCGACGAGGACGTGACGACACTGAGGATGACGTTGTTTTCGTGCAGAACCTTGTAATGTTTGAGGCTATGGAGCAACGCAGTCGGAGCGCCTTCAACCTCGCTGGTCATGAAGATCGCGGTGCCAGGAACGGTCGGGAGATCTTTCTTTGCGAGGCTTGCCATGAGAGTATCCAACGAAATTTCATCGGCTTTGGTGCGCTTTGCCAACAGGCGTCGCCCTGACATCCAGGTTTGCATGAGAAACGCAATCAGGATAGCCACGACCACCGGCACCCATCCGCCTTGCCCGAATTTTGCGACATTAGATACGAAAAACCCGACGTCGATGATGATGAGCGGCGTCAGGATGAACAACGTGGTCCACAGCTTCCAACCCCAGATGCGTCTCATCACGACGAAGAGGAGGATTGCCGTGATCAGCATCTCTCCGGTGACCGCAATTCCGTAGGCTGCGGAAAGGGCGCTCGAGCTCCTGAAATTGATGACGAGAATGATCACTGCGATCATCAGCATCATGTTGATCTGCGGAAGGTAGATCTGTCCGGCTTGCGTTTCCGATGTGTGGCGCACATGAAACCGGGGCAAAAGATTGAGGTGCATCGCTTGCCGAATGAGCGAATAAGCTCCGGAAATCACGGCCTGACTGGCGATGACCGTAGCCGCCGTCGCCAGGATCACCATGGGCAGTCTCGCCCATTCTGGCTGCATCTCGAAAAACGGATGCTCCACACTTTCCGGGTGCGTGAAGATGAAGGCGCCCTGGCCGAAATAGTTCAGGAGAAGGCAGGGAAAGACGAGTAAGAACCAGGCGACAACGATCGGGCGACGGCCAAAATGGCCAAGATCGACATACAGAGCCTCGGCGCCTGTGACTGCCAGAAACACGCTACCCAGGATAACAATCGCAATATCAATGTGAGATACGAGAAAGGCAGCGCCGTAGTAGGGGTTGAGCGCGGCGAGAATTCCCGGAGCTTCGATAATGTGGGCGAGCCCCGAAACCCCCAACACCAGAAACCAGAAGGCCGTGATCGGGCCGAAGACGATTGCGACACTTCCAGTCCCGAACCTTTGCACGAGAAACAGCGCCACGATAATTGCGAGCGTGATCGGCACGACCCATTGCGAAAGAGCCGGCGCTACAACCTTCAATCCTTCGACCGCAGATAATACTGAAATCGCAGGCGTGATGATCGCATCTCCCAGGAACAATGAGGCGCCGGCGATGCCGAGAACCAGTACCCAGATTGGCCGACCTTTCAGGCTTTCCCTGGCCAACGTCATGAGGGAAAGAGTTCCGCCTTCGCCTTTATTATCGGCTCGAAGAACAAACCCGACATATTTAATCGTGACCACGATGGTCAGCGCCCAGACGATCAGAGATAGCAGTCCCATCACTTCACTGCCGACAACGGCATCTGGAACCTGCCCCGACGCATGTAACGCTTCGCGAAAGGCGTAAAGAGGGCTTGTTCCTATATCGCCATAGACGACACCCAATGCACCCAGCACCAGAAGTGGAAAAGAGCCGGTCTCGGCGTGAGATCCCTGGATCTCAGGATCGTCAACTCGCATCTGCGTGGAGGTCAAAAATAATTCCCGAAATCAGAGGTGTCGGCTATGTGCCAAGACCGCGTTTGTAGCATAAAAGCTATTCCAACGTCGAAAATATAAGCGGTCGATATCGAACTGCGCAAGAAGAGGCTGGCGTGTGGGAATCACCGGTTGAAAACCCCTGTGCGAACGAATTCGCCTGAGAACATCATTCTTGCAACGAAATTGCGCCTCGGGCAGCGCATCACGATCGATCGTCCCGCAGGCCAATACTCCTGGCCCGTGCAGAAAAGATGCAGACAGTTCCGAACCGTGGCCGCCTGTCAAGAGACAGCTTTTTGCCTGGATGCTACCTTAACGCGCGTTCCGGGCTTGGCTTCCTCGATAGTCACCTGGGCATGAAGCTGCTTTGCCAGTCCCTCTACGATGCCCGATCCAAGCCCAGGTTTGGTACCCGGGTCATAAGTCATACCCAGACCCCGTCTGACTGTGCTGCCGCTGGAATGCTCACTTGGCACCAGCCCCAACCAGGCCATGAGCTGCCGTGGATTGTCGAAGCGGTTGATGTCG
>NZ_VIUP01000011.1:0-151125 GCF_007828365.1 Rhizobium sp. SJZ105 | reverse complement strand
AACAACAAGCAGTCAGCTCATCAACATGATTTCTTTAGAACGAAAGACTTCGTCGCCAGCAGCGCCGCCGCCCTCGTTCAGTGAGCGGACTTATAGAGAGCAGCTTGCGCTTACGTCAATGGGCAAAAAAGAAAATCCTTGGAAAAAAAAACGGGCGCCAAAATTCCATAAAATAATCAACACTTTGGCGGCATCGACGTCGTCTGGACAGTTATTTCCAGAATTACGATGGCATTTTTAGTAGTCCGCTTTCACCGTACAGAGTCTTACGCCTGCTCAAATTGTCGAATAGAGCTTACTACGGCGGTGGTTGGGTTGCGCCACGAGTGCAAGCTTGATCGCCGAAACATTTCGAGTGAGTGCTATCCTTGAGGATAGCCAATTCCAAACAGCAGAATGGAAATGCTCGAAATGTCTGATGGTTCTTGGGTAGATTGGTTTCCTTTCGTCTTTTTCCCGGCCAAGGTCATAGTGCTCGGCATAGGCATGTATTATGCGATCAAGTGGCATCACGATCAGGCGAAGAAAGATAGCGAGACCAAAGGGCACTGAGCGAGGCTCTGCTGTCCGTCGCTCAAGCCCGCATTGCGTTGCTGGCTGAAGGCGACGAGAGCGGAAAGCAGTTGCAGCGCCTCCCCGGCGAACTATCAGCCTCATAACTTTCGCGGAACAACGGGCGAACTATGTGAGAACATCCGCACCAATTGTTCTACATTAGATTTTTCCCAATGAGAGCATTGGCTTACCTCTATCAAAAGCCGCTCCAGATAGCTGGAAGCGGCATGCTTGATGAAATAAACAGAATACGAGTAGCCAGTATTCGGGAAAGTATTTGAGCTAGAAAAACGTTGCTCGTTCCCATGAAACGTGGAGATCAATCGAGACTTTCACTCAATTTGTCAATTAGCTCTCAAGGATATGCTTAATCTGTAAGCCTCCGCCCATGGCGTCAACGACAGTGCGCCAGCCGTTCGGTGCGCCTTTCCGATTGGGTCCCAGGTCGCTCTCGCCTCGTAGAGCGGAGGTTGTTCCAGATTTTAAGCGTCAAAACACCTGTTACACAAACGCCGCAGGTATACCCAGATAGATTATCAGCCCAAAAAGTGTCATGCCCGGGGTGTCACAAGCGTGAGGAGCCCCACAGCTCATGTGGGAGCTTACGCGGCATAGTAAATGAGACACGCAACCGATCCAGAGCCCGCTATGTCGTAACACACCGCTCGGGTTCCAAAATCTCGTTATTCGACTGTCTCGCCTAGCACGAGAGAACCGTGAATAGAGCAGTCCGGTATAGCGCCGGCCTGTTTCGCCCATCCCGATCCGGGCCGCGCCAACGATACAGCGGACGCTTTCATGGTCGTTGTCGTTGAAAACACGCAGCACGCCTCCACTTTTATTCCTTCACAGCAAGACGCACGCCCGTCCTGCCGCTCACTTCGGCACTATGGGGAGCGCGTTCCCGTCAGGACAGGCTGGATCACCGCGTACCATATTCCGTTAAAGTGGACGCCTGTTTCCGGGGCTTGCCGAGCCATATCCACTTCCCGCTACGGTCAAGATAGCTCGAGGGCCGCGCATACAAGGATTTGATGGCTTGCCGAACTGCCTTTTTACCACCATTCCCGTTAAACTGGATCGAACATATCCCTGAACTCCGGATCGTTAAAATAAGACAGCTTTTCAGCAAATATTGATCGTTGTCCGGCCAGAAACAGCAATTGTCCGTGCGCCGGCAGATTGCGCACCTCATCAGGGGTGAGCAGCGGCCGGCCGGTATGTTGCTGGCTGTAGGAGATCCCGGTCTTATCGGAATCGAGCGCTCTCGCCATCGTCTGGAACACGACCGTCTCCTGTCCGAGCAGATCAGAGATGAGGCGGGCGCTGTCATGATCGTTGACGCCAAAGACCTGCAGCACGCCGGCGTTTGACAGGAAAGTTCCGGCGCGGTGACCGTATGTGGCACGCAACTGATGGATGTCCTGGAGGATGGGCCAAAGCTGGACACCATAACCCGCCATCAGACCCATCGCGCGTTCGACTGGTGCCAAATGCCCAAGGGATGCGAACTCATCAAGCAGATAAAGAACCGCTGTCGCCGGCTTTGCCGGATCGCGGGCCATTTCGATCAGGCTTTGGGAAACAAGCAGGCGCAGCCAGCGCGAATAGGTCGAGAGGCGATCAGGAGGAAGCACGAGGAACACCGTCACGTTGCTGTGCTTGAGATCGGCAAACCGGAAATCCGAGCGGCTGAGGACGGCCGTCATGCGCGGTGAATCGAGAAAATGCGTATGGCGTTGGGCTGCGGAGAGAACGCCTGCGGCTTCGCGATCGGATTTTCCGAGGTGGCGGTTCGCGGCGCGGGCGACAAGACCTCTTGCCGCATCGCTGTCCTGCATACGCTTGAGCAGTCTTGCGAAGTGTTCCGGAGCAAGGGTGAGATAGTCGCGAAGTGTTGCGAGGTGCCTGCGTCTCAAAGGCTCCGCTGCAACGATCTCGAGCAGCAATCCGGTAATCAGCGCTTTTGCCTCGTCGTTCCAATGCGCCTCGCCCGTCATTCCCGGTTCGTCGAACACGAGAGCGTCGGCAAGGGCACTGGCATCGTCCGCGACATCAAGACTGTGGGGATCGAGCAGGGCCAGGGGATTGAAGGCGGCCGAGGGTCTGCCGGTGACCCCGAAAGGATCCAGCACATGAACCGGCCCAAACTTCTGGCGGGCACGGCCGGTGATCCTTGCATTCTCGCCTTTTGGATCAACGCAGATCACCGAACGCTCGGCGGTCAGCAGGTTTGGAATGATCGTGCCCACACCCTTGCCGGTACGGGTCGGCGCCATCGTCAGGAGATGGGCCGGGCCATCATAGCGCAGGGGCTTGCTTGTTTTCGTATCACGACCGATCAAGAGGCCGGAAGCGGATAAGGTGAGAGCAGCTATCTCCTTGTCTGTCGCAAAGCGGGCGGAGCCATGGGTCTCATCGTCATCATCCCCGAAATGCAAAATCAGTGGAGTGGTGATGAACCAGAAGGTGATAACGGCGAGCGCCACTAGGGTTAAGAGACCTGGGATGATGTAGAAAGGCGAGCCTTGACTAAAACCCATTTGCTCAAGGAAATGACCGCCACCCATGCCGATCACAAACGTGACGTTGAACAAGATGAACATAAATCCGAGGAGCCGTTTCCAGGTTCGGAAGGGCATGGCGATCAAAGCGAGGAATGCCCAAAGCGGATCACGCGCGGCGGCTCGCATCATGTTCTTGAATGCGTCCCGAGAAAGTCGCAACCGGTTCATGGAGCGCCCTGCCCGCTGTCACCACTCTCTGCCGTGCCCGGCTGTACTGCTCCGATCAGATCGGTAAAGAGTACCTTGTCATTGTCGCGTGTCAGAAAGCCCGGTAGTTCACGACGCAGCCATTTACCGAGCTGCTGCTTAAAAACCTGATCATCGGAGGTTTCGAGGTGATGCATAACGAGCGAGCCGATCAGGACCTTGCGGCGCATGTCGTTGTTGCGCTCGGTTTTCGAGAGACGGGCCTTGAGAGCGGAACGTTGCGCATCCAGTTCAGCCAGGCGCTGTTCGATTGTTTTCCTTGCCACGATTGTTCCTTTCGATTGCGGTCGCACCGGAACTGCCGCTGTTGCCCACGGCTTTGCTCCTGGAAGACAGACCAGTTTCTATGAGGAGATCGACATAGCGATTGCGAGAGTAGGTTTGACCATAGGGTTCATGACGCTGCGGTGGCTGCTACCTGAGCTCAGGATTATTGTATCACCGGTGAAGCTCAGTCGATGGCGTTCGCGGCTTGTCCCGCGGCCTGTTCGAGCTTTTCGATGTGCTCGCGGCAAAGCGTCTCAACCAGCTTATGAAGTTCCGCGGTGCGCTCCTGAAGCCAGGTGAGCGCCTCTTCGGAAACCTCGAAACGCTTCGAATAGCGTGCCTTGACGTAGGCCTCATTCAGGATGTTGTACCACGTGGTAAATCGCTGACGATCGCGTGGCCAGATGTCGATCAAACGGTGATCACGACCTTCGGAAAGTCCACGCAGGAATTTGAGATTGTGCGACGCTGGGGAATAGTTTGTCAGTGTCAGAAGGTAGCAGTTGTAGGCGCTCTCCACTGCCTGATGGAGATTGAAGGCGGCTAGGTGTAGGTTACCTTTCGCAACGAGATATTTTGCTACATCAGCGAAATCTCGCGCATCCGGGAAGTGCCGCAGAAAATGATCTTCTGCCACCCTGAGTGCATCGGCAGGGCTGAGCGGTTTCGCTTCAGCCAGCGGCCGATCGTCGAATTCGTAAAGAACAACACCTTCGCGGGCGAGGTCGACGAAGAAGTACTGGCCGTCATTTAGAAAATTGCTGATTTCGCGAGCGCCATGCACGATGAGACCGACAGGTGTCTCAATTTCCTTGTCCCACATCAGCCGGTCTGTTGTCTTGTCCCAGTATTTGGGCTCGGCAAGTTCCTTGTTGCTGACGATGACGAGGATGTCGAAATCCGAGCGATAGCCTTTCGACGTATGCGGCTCATCCACCCAGGTGCCACGCGCGTAAGAACCGAACAGAATGATTTTGAAAATCCGCCCGTCTTTCTTGGCGTCAGACTTCGAGCGCTCCACCAGATCAGCAAACTCTTCCTGAATAATTCCGACGACACGCGCGAGCTCGCGTTGCTTTCGTTCCGGCAAATGTTCAAGGCTGGTCTTCATGTCTGCTCCGTTCCTGGACGGTATCCTGTATGGTCCATTGTAAACTTCTTTGAAACTCGGATTTTTGGCAGCCGCCAATCGAATGCCTGTCTCCCGCACGCGCAATCTTCCGGCGCGTTGTCTGCGCCGCCCTCTCCTGTTTGCCGAGCCGCGCCTGCAATATCTGCTTCCACTCCCTCCCTTCTCCCTGATCCGTCGTGCGATCAGCCTGCGCCTATCGCCCTCCCCGGAATGATGCGTTTGTGTCCCTATTCAAACACGAGCAATTGCCACTTGGCGACTACTACTTTTAGTAGTCGAAATGCCCGTTCGTTGTTGCTAGCTTTGCCACCGGTAAACAGACAAGGGCGCACTTACGACTTGCGGCGCCTTTGAGCGTTTGGTCTCCCCGTTTGCGTATCGGAGATTTCGTTTGGCGATTTATCATCTCAGCACCAAACCTGTCTCGCGCTCATCTGGTCGCAGCGCTGTCGCATCCGCCGCCTACCGTTGTGCTGTTCTTCTCGTCAATCATCGCGATGGCCTTGTGCATGACTTCACCCGCAAAGAGGGTGTCGAGCATAGTGAGATCGTGCTGCCGCAAGGCGTGCCTGCCGACTGGGCTTTGGATCGCTCGACGTTGTGGAATGCTGCCGAGTTTGCAGAAAAGCGCAAGGACGCCCGCGTCGCCCGCGAATTCGAAATCGCGCTTCCACATGAGCTTTCGCCAGAGGGGCGACTGAAGGCTGCACGTGCCTTTGCCCAGGATCTGGCAAACCGCTATGGCGCGGCCGTGGATTTTGCAATCCATTCGCCAAGCGAGCATGGTGATATCAGGAACTACCATGCGCATGTGCTGATGACGACGCGAGAGGTTGGCAAAGCCGGCCTTGGCGAGAAGACTGTTCTTGAGCACAAGAACGCACGGCTGCTGGCAAATGGCATGGCGACGACCGACATGCAGCTTCGCGATATCCGGCAGTCGTGGGAAGGCATCGCCAACCGTCAGCTTCAACGTGAAGGCCTGGATGTTCGCATCGATCATCGCTCGCATATTGAGCGCGGTCTTGAGTTGTCGCCGACCGAACATATGGGCGTGCATGCGTCGCAGATGCGCCAGCAAGGAATGGCCGTCGAGCGCGGGCGGCTGGATGACGAGGCAGCACGGCAAAATGCCGCGCTGATCCGCCAAAAACCGGAACAGGTTCTGACGCTGATCAGCCATGAGAAGAGCGTGTTCGATCGACACGATATTGCCAAAACCTTGCATCGCTACATCAACGATGACGCCCAAACATTCCAGAACGCCTTTGCGGCTGTCATGGCATCACCAGCGCTCGTGGAACTTCAGGCTGAGAGCATCGATGCCGAGACAGGCGAAGTGTCCAATGCCCGCTATTCGACACAGGCCATGATCGATCTGGAACTTGGAATGGCGCGATCGGCGGAGCGGTTGCACCAAGCGCATTCCCATGGCGTTGATCATCGCCATATCGAGCGTGCGATGGAGAGGCAGGATAACGCTATTCGGAAAAGTTCCGGCGGACCGTCGGCTGCGAGCAATCCGTCAGCGGGATTGTCGGACGAACAGCGTCACGCGATTGCGCATATTACCGGGCCTGAACGCATCGCCGCTGTGGTCGGGTTTGCCGGTGCTGGAAAGTCCACCATGCTGGCAGCCGCTCGCGAGGCGTGGGAGGCTCAAGGATATCAGGTCCATGGTGCAGCGCTTAGCGGAAAGGCAGCCGAGGGTCTTGAGGAAAGTTCCGGCATAGAGAGCCGCACCCTGGCGTCATGGTCTTACAGTTGGGACAATGGTCGGGGTATGATCGGTGGACGTGATGTGTTCGTCATCGACGAGGCCGGCATGGTCGGGAGCCGGCAGCTTGCCCGCTTTATCGGAGAAGCGGAAGAGCGCGGCGCAAAGATCGTTCTCGTCGGCGACCATGAGCAGTTGCAGGCAATCGGAGCCGGTGCACCCTTCAGGGCGATTGCCGAGCAGATTGGCCATGTCGAACTTTCGGGCATTCGCCGCCAGCGCCATGATTGGCAGAGACAGGCATCGGTTGCCTTTGCGACCCACAAGACGGCCGAGGGCCTCGCCGCCTATCGCGATCACGGCGCCATCCACTTTGCGGAAAGCCGCGACGCGGCGATGGCGCAGATCGTGCGTGATTATGTCGCCGACAGTGAGAAGCGTGCCGATGGCACCCGGGTTGCCATGGCGCATCGCCGCGCCGATGTGCGCGCCCTCAATGCCGCCATCCGCTCTGAACTTCAAAACAGACAAAGGCTGGTGCGCAGCCCCGGGCTGAACGACGGCGCGGACCGTGGAGACCGTGGGAATGGTGCGGACCGTGTGGGTGATGAGGATGTTGGAGAACTGACCTTCCAGACCAATAACGGCAAACGCGCCTTCGCCGCCGGTGACCGGATCATCTTCCTCGAAAACAACCGCGACCTCCGCGTCAAAAACGGCATGCTTGGCACAATCGAGCATGTGGAGCCGAACAAGATCATCGCCCGGCTCGATGGTCGAGGTGGCGACAGTGTCAGCATTCCCATGGACAGCTATCAGGCAATCGACCACGGCTATGCGACGACGATCCATAAAAACCAGGGGGCGACGGTCGATCGCGCCTTTGTGCTGGCGTCGAGCACCATGGACCGGCATCTGACCTATGTTGCCATGACAAGGCATCGCGACGGCGTGCAGCTCTATGCCGACATCAAGGAGTTCGCCAATGCGGGCCGGCTGGTTGATCACGGCGTTGCGCCCTACGAGCATAATCCCCAGGCGCGAGAAAACTATTTTGTGACGCTGGAGAACGACAAGGGCGAGCGGCGCACGGTGTGGGGCGTCGATCTCAGGCGGGCCATGCGAGGTGCATCTCCCGCGATCGGGGACAGGATTTCCCTGCAGCATGAAGGCGCCACGCCTGTTACGCTTCCGGATGGCACGCAGGCCGAGCGCAATGCGTGGCGTGTCGTCAAGGGTGACGCGTTGGCGTACGAGCAGCTGACAAGCCGCCTGTCGCGTTCCGGCGCGAAGGAAAGCACGCTGGATTACATCAGCGACTTTGCCGAGCGCCGCGGAATCGCCAGCGACCAATGGATCGTTAGCGACCAATGGATCCGGCAAGAGTTTGGGGTGAGAAGCGAGATTGAACTTGCTTCCGCCAAAGATGAGCGTCAAGAGGTCTTGTCCCGTGCGGCCCATCTGCAACGGGAGCAACAGGACCGGCCATCAGAACGTCAGCAGGTTTACGAGGAACGTGCCGGCGATCTGGCCGGCCCTGTTCACCGCGAAGATCAGCACAGGGCTGAGGACAACAAAGGCTATCGCCGCATCCGGTGGTCCGAGGTTATGTCGCAAGACGGCGCCATCCCTGCCCCCACAGAAACTGTAGTCCAACAATCGCTGATGGAAACCGGCAAGCCAGCTCCGCTGGTACCGGCGATCACCCGTCACGACCGCAGCATCGAAGAGGTAGCACGGGAAAGAGCGATGTCCGTCATCGACCAGAGATTCGATACGGTGGAATCTCTCGCGCGGCACGTGTTCCGTGATCCGGTCGAAGTCGCCGCAAGACTGCGCACCGCGATGACCGAGAAGGAAGGCAATGGAAAAATCATGGCGAAAGCCATGGCCGAGCAACCCGAGCGGTTCGGGGAGCTGCGCGGAAAGTCAGGTCTGTTCGGAAACAACAAGGAGCGGAAAGAGGCGCTGCAATATGCCAGGTCTCTGTCGGCCCATATTGGCTATGTCTCCGAGGCATGGCAGCGCCGGCTTGGCGAAGAACGCGCGAGCGAACAATGGCAGCGTGAGCAGCGTGACGTCATCGAGGTTCCCGGCCTCACCTCCCGTAGCGCCGAGATCATCGCCAAGGTGGAGAAAATGCCGTTGGAGAAGCGGAGCCAGTTTATCTCAGAACTGCGATCGTCACCTGAGGGGCAAGCCGCGCTTGATGAGGCCAGGCTGGTGGCCGAAGCGCTCACGCGGCGGTTTGGTAGTTCTGATCCTCGCAGGTTCGCCGAAGAGCTAGCGGCACGCCCGGAACTCGCAAAGCAGGCCGAGCACATTCAGATGACCGCCCGTATCGTGAACCGAACGCGCATGGCCGAGCTTAGCCATGACCACGCACTCGGACGGCAGCTTAACCGGTCGCAGGGGCTTGGATTGAGCCGATAGTATGCGCCGACGACAACATTGGCGTCTTTTAATCGGTCACCCCTAAAAGTGAGCCGCCCTTCCAAATTTCCTAGGCGTCCCGATGCACCTATCCCCGTTAAGCGCTCGAGACGGCTTCCCTCAGCAGTTCATCAGGACTGAATCAAACAAGCCGAGCTGTCCGGCGAAACGGGGTACACTCCAGCCTGCCTACAGAGGGCCCCCGAAATTGGGTCACACGAAGCCCAAGTAGCCCAGCGGCCTGCGCCCTGCCCGCCATCCTCGAAGTTAACGAGGATATCCGCATGGGCGGCCAGGTGGTGACGGGGATAGGCTTCCTTGGCGCAGGACTGATCATGCGCACCGGCCTCAACATTCGCGGGTTGAGCACGTCGGCGACAATATGGGCTACGGGAGCGATCGGCGTCCTTGCGGGTTATGGAGAAATTTTCGAGGCTGCTGAGGCAACGCTTCTGATCTTGCTGATCAACATAACCTCCCCCAGAGTTGTTCGGCTCATCGAGCGCTTTGTTCCACAATACCCAGTCGAGTCACAACGTCGTAGGGTTGAGGTCCGCACGACCACGGAAAGCGAAACCGAGGTCCGGTCGAGTTTGATGAGCCAAACGCGTGACCATCAACTAGCAGTCACATCACTCGCACCGCGCGTCAATTCACTGGATAGGACCATCACCATTGATGTCACTATTTCAGGTGACGACGTTAACGACGAAGTCATGAGCGTTCTTGCGCAATCTCTTAGCTTGTCGCCAAACATTCTTTACTGCACCTTCACGTAGTTTGGAGACGCCAGGGCCGGTTCAACGACAACGCCATAGCCGCCATGTTCGCGCACACGAACATCACATTCCCTTGACATCTGTTCTCGGAGATTTTTGAGAGCTGTCACGATTTCGGCCGTCTGGCGCTTTTTCCAATGCCGTTTCCATGAGAGTCTTCACCAGTCTAAACTCAGAGGTTGTGTCGCTGTACTTTTCATTGCACGGTTAGGCACAATTATAATTTTTGATGTTGACCGGGGAGCGGATGGTACACGGAGAGAAATGCCGGTCTTTTGCATGTGTGCTTGTCGCAACTTCGGTCGCCGTTACGATGTTCGCCGGAACCGGTTTTGCACAGGATAACGATAGTGCCGTTCAAAATGCCGTACCGGTGATGAGAAAATTCGATTTCTCAGCGCCAGCCCTCAATCTTGAAGGGACGCTTTCCCCAAATGCTACGGTCGAAACCGTACCAATGAGTCCGACGGAGCCTGGCACAATCGGTAATGTGAAAGTCATCGGAAAAATAACTTCAGATTCGTCCAGTCCGAAAATCGAGACGACCTTTATCGGGTACAATCTGCAGGCGCCATCGGCAGCGTTCCGGATCTGCACTTACCAGGCAGACACTGCTGGATACACAACGCGCGTCTCAAAAGTTGCATCGGACCTGACAGAAGCTATGCTTCTGGGCACCAAGGATCAGAGCGGCGAACCACATAGCGCCCTTATCAGCTATTGCTTCTCTCGCGGGAAGCAGGCGCTGGGCATAAATTTCGTTGCAGATGTCAGCAACGCGGCGGATGCTGACGCGGCTTATGATCTGGTAGTTCGGGCTGACAAGTATGCCGTTGCGTTCATTGACAGCCTCTCATGGGAAAATGGAGAAGAATCAAGCTTTGGGGAGGAGCTGCAATCGGTTCCTGTTCGGATAGCCAACGAGCGGATCGCACTCCGCATCCCGGACCAGTGGGAAATACCGATCAACGATTTTCATGGCGCTTTGCCGGCCGAGTTGCACATGATCAGGCGCAAGGGCGGAAGAGATGTTGGCCTGATATGGCTGCTCGTTCAGGACATGAAGGAAAAACCGGACCTGGAAATGGCCGGAGCCACGATCGTGAGGGATTACTTTGTCAGGCAGACACCTGATGCCCGGCCACCCGCACTGATATCGAGTGAGGAAGACAGTCTGCTTGCAAAACAGGGAATCCCCGCACGCACCTTCCGGTTTTCAGTGACAGACAAAAAAGGTCAGGACAGCGGCGATATAGATGCGACCGTCATATGGCGGAATGGGCGCCTGCATGTACTCACCCTTTGGTCAGCGTGGCCCTCCGCCGCCGATAACAGCAACTTCTTTTCCCGTCTTCCAGCTCTTACTGTCTACGATATCGTGCGACAAGCCATGGTAACAACGCAGCAATAAGGTCCGGCGCACATAAAGAACCAAAGCGCACAAAATGTAGAAAAAACATCAAAATAGGGTATTTTCTTAAAGTAAAAAAAGCCTGTTTCCTTCTGGTATTTTGAGCCGCAAAAAATGGCGCAAGATAGACAGGTAAACTGGCTTGGAACCACGGCTGGCATTGACACCACAGATCGGAGCGGACTTGGGCGGAACTAAGCTGACTGAACTTTTCCCACTACCCTATGCCCATTGGTATGCGGCCACTCTTTTTGCCGAGGCCGGATATGCTGCGTCACAGATATTCGAGCGTCTCAACATAGATCCCGCGCGCTGGCAACGGTTCCAAGAGCGCTACAGCCAACTTCATTACGCCAATACAAATTGGGTTGCGGCCGCGTTCAGGCGGGACGGACTTCCCGAACCCGAGCAGGATCGGGCGCTTTTCCAGCGTCTGACGGGGAATGACGGCATCGGCCTATCGGTAACAGAACCCTTCAGCATGCGCACAGAGCTTGCGGCTTTGCGGCGGGCAGTCGAAGCTAATCCTCGTATCGGCCCCTTCGCCAATGTCGACTGGGTCGCGCATTACATCGGAGAAAGACGATTCCCGACCATCCGCTATATCCACAATGGCCATCAGGTCTATGTGGACGGCGCACCAATCCGCGACCGCAAGGGCGTCCCGTTGTCCGGGGTAGACCCCTTCACCTTTCGACAGCTTGGTGACCGCTGGTTTTGCGACGATAGACATGTCTACGGCCAGGGCGAGACACCAACGAAGCTTTTCTGGTTCTCAGCGCGCGGCGCCGATCCAGACAGCTTCACCGTTCTGAATCAACGTTATGGTGTCGACAAGGCCGCCGGTTATTACATTACCAACTTGCGCCTTCCCACCGAGGAGCCGGGTACATTCGGGATCGTCAGCTATTATTACGGCAGCGGCCAGAAACCGGGCATCCGTATCGAAGAGAGTCACTACGCAAAGGACAGTCGCAAAGTCTATGCTTACGGGGTCGCGATTGAAGGCGCGGATGCGGCCAGTTTCCATTCCATCGGCGACGAAGGCAGATATTTCGCTGACAGGAAGCATGTCTATTGGGAGAAGAGCCTGATTCCCGACGCGGACCGAGAGAGTTTTGTCTGCGCATCAGAAGCAGGTCAGTATCGCGCTTATGACAGCGAGCGGCCGTACTATGCAGGGCAACCTCAATCAGTCTCGGCAGAATTTGAGTCTTGGAGCGGCTATTTCGAGAACCATCCCGAGATTGCCGACAGCTGGTGGCACCGGGAGAAGGCACGCCGTGCGGTAAGCGCGTCTGTGGGGAATGAGCCAGTACCGATCGGCGGTCTCTATTACAGCGATGGACGCCGGATTCTGGTTAGGCCACAGCGTCCGCAGGAAGCCGAATGGGTCTCACTCGATCATTTCGACCACGACAGCTTCCGACACATCGTTGATGTGTTCGGGCAGGATCGGCACGGCCTGCGCTACTTCTTGCCCGGCCTCGAACATTACGGGATGGAGCCCATTGAGAAAGCCGATCCCGCTAGCTTCGAAAAGCTCGACGGCCCATGGTTCAAAGACAAGCAGCAGGCCTATTACATCGACAGTACAGCACCTTTACCAGAGCTTGCTGTCGTCAAAATCGACATGGCGAGCTTCGAGGTTTTGGGCGGCGCCTATGCTCGTGACGCAAAAGGGCTGATCGTTGAAGGTGTGCGCAAGCGCGGCATCGACAATCCCGCAGCGGTGGAATCGCTCGGCTTTTCCTTTGCACGGATGGGCGATACCCTGCTTTATCGCGGGAAGCCCATCAGCCGGCCCGGCAAGGTCAATCCCGCCACAGCGCGTGGTGTCAACGATCAGCTTCTGATTGATGCGAACGGCGAGATGCTGTTCGGAGGCAGTTATCGCAAAAAGATTCCTGGAATCGATCCAGCCATTTTGCATTTCCTCAACCGTGTATTCGCAGTTGACGCACGGCATGTTTACGCGATGACCGATACAGGACTGCTGCTCATTGAGGATATTGAACCGGGCGAAGTCGAGCTAGCCGGCCTCTACGCGGTCCGGGTGGGCGACACACAGCTCCACGTTTCCGGTGGCATCGTAAGGCGGTTACGACCCGAAGATACAAGTGGATGAGTAATGCCTGATATCAAAGCTCCCCCGAGGCTGGGTGCGTCAGTAGTGACGAGCGGCGTGCGGAGGTGCCAGGGCGGTGAAACCTGCGCCGTTGAAGTCATGCAGGCGCGAGGAAGACTCAATAGGCATGACATTACCGGATCGGAAGTCGCTTTTTGCCAGCCTATAGAGGCACCCGCCGCGTGCAAACACCAGATCGCCGCCATCCCAGTCTGCCCAATCCGTTTCCGGAAGGTCGACAAGCAATGTTCCGTCCCGGTCAAACACGCGGTAGTCCAGTCCGTACCACGCCTTTTGACTGCGACCGATCGAATGAAGAACCATCTGAAGGCTCCGGCCGTTTGCACCCGGTTTTTGCAGGACACGCGGCTTGTTGAAGCTGTAAAAGGTCGAGGCCTTCAGGCCATTGGTTTGCCCCTCACCGGCGTCGATCACACGCCAACCGTCACGCGCAAGTATGTAGCCGCTGATGGGCTCGTCCTCTCCACGTCCCGACAATATACCGCACGGGTCCACTTGCATGCCTCGCTTCAATCGAAAACCTGGAGCGAACGAGACGCGGTTATCGTCAAACGGATGGTTGAGAAGCAGTTTGTTCTCGTCCTCGAAAACACCGCCTCCTCCCCACGCGTCTCCTTTTGGCCAAAGCGTCAGTGCGGTGAAGAATGGCGGCTTCGATATGGCCGTCCAGCTCGCGTAGGGCGGGCGATTTGTGGCCGCGAAGTAGACCAGAAGTTCTCCGGACGGAGAAAGATCGCAGCGTCTCTCGTAGACCCGTCCCTTCAACCATTGACCATGTTCAAAAGTGTCGGTGCGCAAGTCCCAGCGAATGAGCTGCACCAGCCGGCTCGGGCCGCGCCGAAATATGACACCTGTTCTCGCTGACCGTGCCAGGATCGCATACAGCCTCGGTGCAAGTGCCTTCCGAGAAGGATCTACAGTCTGCTTGCCTTTCTCTACAGCCACCTGAGCAACTTTCTTCCGGCACTATCTGATGCCGTCATGTAGGACGTCACATGACAGTTTATCCCTGTGTCCGCATCGAGCTTGCGGACTTCCATCTCTCACCTCTCCGAAATACCGCGCAACACCATTATCAGATACTGGACGAAAAAATCGACATTGCGTAGTTTTAAACAACAACTGCATCCATTGAAGCGATTTGACACTTCGTCTCCCACGATTTGATCCAAACCCGGATACGTCGCCGTTTCAACCGATCGCACAGGAGAAACGCTTGCTGATACTTGAGATCGTCATTTTTTCTGCGGCTCTTATCGCGGTTGGCCTTCTGGCTGTGCAGCAGATTATCGCGCAGGTTCGGGAGTATAATTTCTACAAGAAGAATGGTGGTGATTTTTCTGTCGACAGCAACATGGATCACGTCAAACTTGACAGATCCATGCACTACAACGACCTCCGCCTCACGAACTGGCAGCGATTTTATCTGTTCCGCCCAGCCTGCATCGCGATGCTCGTCTTTGTTTGGGCTATGATGGTAGTCTCTTTGCTTTAACTGAAACGCCAGGCTTAGGTTGCCCTTGGCATTGCTCGTCGACCAGACTGTTTCGGCAAGCCCCCTGCAGCACCTCACCGGTGCCAAGACAATGCGATTTTGTTCGGCAAGCGGTCGGAGGCACTAGCGATCTTAGTCATTCGGTTTAGGCCGAGGTTTAAATTTGACGTGCCTGCGTATAGCGCTGCGATTGCGTGTGGCCATGCGGGCTGTTCAAAGCCACCTCGACGTTAAGCGGATACAAATGCCTCTTCTGGCTGCGCAAATCCGCAAGATGCGCTTAAACGCTGAACTCGAGGTCCAAATCGTTGACCTTCGCGATCGCATTCGTTCCGCTCTTCGTGTAGACGACCTAGGTGCCGGCCAGCGAATACATTCCCAGACCCTTCCCGCACACCCGTGATCAGTCCTCAGTGGGGTCGTCCGCCATTACCCGATCGTATAGTTCGATGCTACGCCGCGAAGATGTGTGACCGTCGCTTGCGACAAAACACCACTGCCCAGATAATCAGCAAAGCTGAATGAGAATATGTCACTTCGTTCTATCGCCTTGACCAGATTGGTATCACCAAAGACAACGAGGTATTCGTGATCCTCCGGCGCCCAGATCCAGAGATCATGAGCTGAAAAATGGATCAGAAGGCCATAGGGCGAATTTTCAAACAGTGCATCAAGCACCAACCCGACCGGTTGCGGTGCAAAATGGCGCGGAGGCTGACCGAACTCGTAAGCAGCGAAATCAATCTCGTTACTACCGATACGCGCGGCGACGAGAGCGATTTCCTCCTCGCTTGGAAATTCGGGGTAAATCCTCGCCGCGAAATTTCTGTTTCGAATGGCCTGATGATCCAGCGTGCAGTCTTTTCCAATGAAGTCCATAATTAAACCCCAGGTCCGTCATTATAGCGTATCTCGGTCTGACGACCGTTTGGCCTACGTATTTGCAACGTCGGACGACCGTCAGAGCTTCCCGGACGGACGGTAACCTTGCTGCCGTCTTCCAGTTCCCCCGTGCGGCCCGGCCCGTATTGTGTTTCGATACCTTTCTCCTTGCCCCGTTTGGGAGCAGCCCACCGGTGTCCAGCCTTGGCCATCGCACAGCATTCTCCATCTGTCGGCCGAGAATTGTAATAGATTTGCCAACAGCTCATGTTGGGTTCTTATCGCTTTCAGCGCGATGTCACGGCCTGAGCCACCCGCATTGAGCATGCGTACATAGTATTTTTCCACTGGCGCTCGGTGGAATGGAGCGCTAGCCAAATTCCCGCCGGCGTCGATCCGTCGTCAAATTTCACCGGCTTTGTTAAACATGCGGCCTCACCTCCCCTTATAGAATATATGTTGCTTATCCATAGGCACCCAAGGCATGAACGGGTTACTGTCAGGGGAACGCGCACCCGAATAAAATTTCTCGGTCATTTCTACCGACCTCTGCAGTGCATAGCCGGAATCAGGGAAACCGTATTTAGTGGGATTGACCTGCGTATCCCTAGTGATCGAGTTGATGATACGGTCCTGTTCCGCGATACAATCAAGCTGCTTTTGATAGGTATATTCTTCCGACTTCCATTCACGGAAAAATGGATGAACGTTGTAGGCTTGGAATGGGTATTCCTCGCGTTTTGACCGGGACAACTCGTTCCACAGCGAGTACCATTTTTTAACTCGCCAAAAGCCCATCATGGAACCCAGGGACGCGCCAACCAGGGTGGCCTCGGTTTTGACATTGAGGGCCGCCGCCCCTTTGAAAAGATTGCGGGCGTCGGCAAGATAATATGTCCCGACCCCTATTGCCGCATCAACAGAAGCCCCTGAGACCCACCCCATGGTGTAATACAGATCGTTGATACAAAACAAATTGAGAGCGCTCATTCCGTTCTGTTGCGCAGCAAGAAAACAGTAAATTTTCTCAGCGGAATCATACTGGTCTCCCGCTGTCGGGATGTCCGATATGTCCTTTGCGGTTTTCATATCCTCTATCGACTTGAGTTGTTCGGAAGCACCGCCGCCCTGACCGATCCTCATCGACTGCCCGCCGCCGCGTTCAACGCGCTTGGCGGCATTGGACATGCCATAGCCGCGAGGTCTGGATGGGTAGAGAGGTCTCAGGAAACGTTTATCAGCCTCTTCAACCACCCCAGACGTCTAGTGGCGAGATCTGTGAATCGCAAGTCGTCAAACCTCGATCGGAAAGGAGAATCCGGCCTTTACCCGGTCCATGACGACCATGGTCTTGAAGCCCTTGATATCGTGGTTTTCGTAAAAGAACCGCCGGGTAAAGGCCTCATAGTCCTCCATGTCCTTGGCGGTGATGACCAGAATGAAGTCGGCGTCTCCCGTCACATAATATCCGATCATCACTTCCCGGGTCGCGCGGATGGCCGCCTTGAACCGATCGACAATATCGGCGCGTTCGCGCTCCAGTGAAACGAGCACGATCATGGTAATGCCTCGCCCAACGGCCTTCGGCGACACGATGGCGACATCCGCTTCGATGACGCCATCTTCGCGCAGACGTTTGAGACGCCGCTGGCATGCGGTCGGTGAAAGATTGACGAGTTGCGCCAACTCTTCCGACGTAAGGCGATTGTTTTTTTGAACGGCTTCAAGCAACGCCTTGTCCGCTCTATCGAGAGTATGCATGCACAAATCCTGCGTACGGAACCTAAAATAAGCGAAATTCCGGCTTGAACGATATAATTAACGCAGTCAACCGCTCAATGCGCTTCATTAGTCTCCCTGTAAATCTACCGGGAGCTCCATATGAGAAGTATTGCAAGCACTGCATTAAAAAACCTGCGGCGGCCGGATTTGATCGAGCGCCGCGCTTTTCTCCATGGCAGTTGGGTTGCTCGCGATGAAACGCTCAGTGTCATTGATCCGGCGACCGGAGAAGATCTCATCGGTGTGGCGGCATGCTCGCTTGAGGATGCGGATGATGCCGTCAGCACCGCGAAAAATGCCTTTCTAGAATGGCGCGACAAGCTTCCAACCGAACGCGGGCAGATCTTGCGTGAATGGGGCAAGTTGATGCGCAACAACGCGCATGATCTCGCCGTCATAATGACGGCCGAACAGGGCAAACCACTCTCGGAATCGCTTGGTGAAATTGCTTACGCTGCCAATTTCCTTGATTGGTTTGCCGGCGAAGGCGAGCGCGCCTACGGCGAGACGATACCGAGCCATTTGCCCGACAGTCGTCTCTCGGTCCAGATGCAGCCGCTAGGCGTCACCGTGGCCATCACCCCGTGGAACTTTCCCTCTGCTATGATCACCCGCAAAGCGGGCGCGGCGCTTGCCGCTGGCTGCACAATGATCGTCAAACCCGCGCCTGAAACACCCCTCTCGGCGCTCGCTTTGGCAAAGCTCGCTGAGGAAGCTGAAATGCCCGCCGGCGTATTCCAGGTCATCACCGGTCACGCCGCACCACTTGCGCACCGCCTGTTGCAACACACCGATGTGCGCGCATTTTCCTTTACCGGCTCGACTGAAATCGGTCGTATTTTGCTGGCGCAATCGGCGGCGACCATCAAGAAGGCCTCGCTGGAACTTGGAGGTCACGCGCCCTTCATCCTGTTCGACGACGCCGATGTCTCCAAAGCCGTAAAAGGTTGCATCGGGGCGAAATTCGCAACATCGGGGCAGGACTGCCTCGCTGCCAACCGGATTTACGTCCAGCGAGGTATTTATGACCGCTTCGTCAGTCAGTTCGGCAAGGCAAGTGCCGAACTCAAGGTCGGCCACGGTTTCGAGGCTGGCATCGATATAGGGCCGATGACACGCCCCTCCGTCGCTGAAAAGTGCCGCAAGCAAATCGCGCAGGCCCTCTCTGCCGGTGCACAACTCATCTGCGGCGGGCAGGACAGTCCGCTCGGCGGCAATTTTGTCACCCCGACCGTGCTGGCCGATGTCACGGACGACATGCTGATCGCGCGGGAGGAGACCTTCGGTCCTGTGGCCGCGATCTTGCCATTCGATGACGAGCGGGAGGTCGTGCGACGCGCCAACTCGACGGAGATGGGGCTTGCGGCCTATCTCTACACCAACGATCTCGGCCGGGCGATGCGTCTGACGCATCAACTGGAATATGGCATGGTAGCCGTCAACACGCCGAAATTTACCGGCGCGCCCGTTCCCTTCGGCGGCTGGAAACAGTCCGGCCTTGGTCGTGAGGGCTCGCGTCATGGTCTCATGGAATATCTCGAACCCAAATATGTCTGCTTCGGCAACTTAGCTGCGTGAAAAGGAACTCGCCTATGACAATCGACGTCAAGAATATTGCGGAAATGGATCGAAACGCCGTTTTGCACCCTTTCACGCAGCTCAAGGATTTTGCCAGCGGCAAACTCGGCGAGCCCACTATTGTCGAAACCGGCAAGGGCATCCGCATTCAGGACGCGCACGGCAAGCAGTTGATCGACGGTTTCGCCGGTCTGTATTGCGTTAATGTCGGTTATGGACGTACCGAGGTGGCTGAGGCGATTTCACGTCAGGCCTACCGCCTTGCCTATTATCATTCCTATGCCGCCCACACGACGGATGAGCTGGCCATCCTTTCCGATCGCCTCGTCAGAATGGCACCAGGCAAAATGAGCAAGGTCTTCTACGGCATGTCAGGGTCAGACGCCAACGAGACACAGGCCAAGCTCGTTTGGTATTACAACAATCTGCGCGGCAAGCCGCACAAGAAAAAAATCATCTCCCGCGAACGGGGATATCACGGCTGCAGCGTGGTTTCCGGCTCAATGACCGGCATGAGTTTTTATCACGACCATATGGACCTTCCACGGGCCGGCATCCTGCATACAGGCGTTCCGCATCACTATTGGGGCGCAGAAGCCGGTGAGACGGAGCTGGAATTTTCGAGGCGGCGCGCGGAAGAGCTGGACGCGCTTATTCTGCGCGAAGGACCGGACACGATTGGTGCATTCATCGCCGAGCCGGTGCTCGGAACGGGCGGTATCACACCGCCGCCGGAAGGTTACTGGCCGGCCATCCAGGAGGTTCTCAAAAAATACGATGTCCTGTTGATTGCCGATGAGGTTATTACCGGCTTCGGCCGCACGGGTTCGATGTTTGGTTCACAGCATTATGGCATCGAGCCGGATCTGATCACCGTCGCTAAAGGCCTGACCTCGGCCTATTTCCCGCTTTCGGGCGCTATCGTCGGGGAGAAAGTCTACAAGGTGATGGAGGAAGGCGCGGATCGCGTCGGCGCCTTCTCCCACGGCTACACCTATACCGGCCATCCTATCGGAGCGGCGGCTGCAAACGCCGTGCTCGACATCGTCGAAAAGGAAGACCTGCCAGGCAATGCACGAGCCGTTGGGAGCTATTTCCAGGAACAACTGAAGGCGAAGTTCGCTCAGCTTCCGATCGTCGGCGAGGTGCGCGGTGTGGGACTGATGGGCGCTATCGAATTCGTGGCGGACCGGGAAAAAAAGACGCGTTTTGCCCCTCAACTCACGGTGGGTGCACGCGTTTCCAAGGCAGCGCGCAACGGCGGTCTCATAGCACGCGCCATGCCGCATGGCGATATTCTGGGCTTTGCACCGCCGCTCGTTACGACCCGGGAGGAGGTCGACGAGATCATCGCCATTGCTGAAGCCGCTGTGCGCAGTGTCATGGATGATCTTGTCCAGGCCGGCGAGAAAATCTGATCGGCAGCTTCAGTTTTCAACGTCGCAAATGCTGCTCATTTCGACGGCAACTGCGCCTCTTTGCAGCGCAGTTGCCGTCTGCGCTGCATAAGGCTTCATCTTTTCATAGAAGCATGCATAATGTCATGAAATTACCTTCGTCGAAAACGAGACAATTTCATGCGTCGTCAAGCCAATTCACCCAGCCCAGATCCAGTTTCCCCAACGAGACCGGTGGCATGGCGACCGAAGCTAGCTAAGCAGAAAGGCGAAACGAAACATTCCGCACTGACGGAACGCATCATTGCTGATATCGACGCCGGCGTTCTGAAGCCGATGGACCGCATGCCGACACACCGCGATCTGGCCCGCGAACTCGGCCTTTCTGTCCAGACGGTCAGCCTTTCCTACAAGGAGGCGGAGCGGCTTGGTTATCTCAGCGGCGAAATTGGCCGCGGAACCTTCGTGAAGACGCGGGTGACGGAGCGGGCAGGTCGTATGATGCTTGATCACAGCCCAACCGAGGTGCTCGATCTATCCATCATCCGCGGCGTTTACCTCGATGACCATGAAAATGCCTCGCGCGCCATTCTTCGCGAGATGGCCGATGGTGACAATTCTGGCTTCATGCGCCCCTGCCGGCCGGTCGCGGGGCTCGAGAGCCATCGCGAAACGGCCAGAACATGGCTTGGCATGATGGGCGTGACAGCCGGCCCGGAACGCATTCTTGTCACCAATGGCGCGGCGCACGGCATTTTTCTCGCTCTGAGCTGCATTATCCGCTCTAACGACGTGGTGCTCTGTGAAAACCTGACCGACCACGGCATTATCGGCCTGTCTAATATCCTCGGCTTCAGCCTAAAGGGCTTACCCACCGACGAAGAAGGCATTTTGCCCGAAGCGCTGGAGGCCGCCTGCGCAGCCGGAGGTGTCCGCGCTCTGGTGCTCATTCCCACGCTTAACAACCCGACCGGGCATGTGTCGGGCGCAGCGCGAAGGCAGGCCATCGCCGCAATTGCCGAGCGGTACGGCATTTTTGTCATCGAGGACGAGGTCTACCGTCCGATGATCGAGGATGATCTCCCATCCATCACCGAAATGCTGCCTGATCTGGGCTTCTTCGTCACCAGCTTCACCAAGACAGTGTTGACAGGGCTGCGCGTCGGTTATCTCGTCGTGCCACCCGCCTATTCCATCCGCGCCGCCTCCATCCTGCGTGTGTCGAGCTGGAGCGGGACATATCTCACGGCCGAGATCGCTACGCGTTGGGTCGAAAACGGCACGGCACGGCTGCTGCTGGATGTCCAGCGCACCGAGGCCCGTGCGCGGCAGAAAATCGCCATGGACATACTGGGCCACCATATAGGGTCGACCCACCCCCTCTCCCTCTGCGCCTGGCTGAAGGTTCCGCAGCGCTGGACGGAGGACGGCCTGGTGCGCGCGCTCACGAACCAGAACGTCGCGGTAACCCCGTCAGAACCATTTATTGCCGGTCCTAGCCATGGCGGCGGCATTCGCATATGCCTCGGCGGCCGCCTCAATCATGCAAGCCTCGCCAGGGCTTTGACCACCGTGCGGCAGACATTCGAGCAACTGCCGCCGGTCTACGATATCGGGTCAATCGGCTGAGGCTGCCATCCGAAAATCATTGAATCATTACAATATAATAATTGACATGATTTTATTTCGCTCTCAACATGACAATCATGAAGAGCGAAAACCTGCCCATATCCGCCGCCGACAACTTGCTTCCAGTCTCACTGGCCGCGATAAAGCGAGCGGCGGCGCGGCTTGCGGGACAGGTGGAGCGCACACCGCTGGTTCGCTCGGACTTTCTCTCTGAGCGCTGTGGTCATCCCGTTCATCTCAAACTTGAAACCCTTCAGCCCATCGGCGCCTTCAAATTGCGCGGCGCGATGAACGCCATTCTCTCGCTAGACGATACGAAGCGCCGGCGTGGCTTCGTCACCGCCTCGACGGGCAATCATGGCCGGGCCGTGGCCTATGCCGCAGACAAACTCGGCATCCCCGCCACAATCTGCATGTCGGCGCTGGTGCCGGCAAACAAGGTGGAGGCGATCCGCGCGCTCGGCGCGGAAATCCGGATTGTCGGCAGATCACAGGATGATGCGCAGGAGGAAGTGGAGCGCTTGACGAAAAGCAGAGGCCTGACCGCTATCCCGCCTTTCGATCACGCCGACGTCGTGGCTGGCCAGGGCACTATCGGCCTCGAGGTCGTCGAAGACATGCCTGAACTGGCGACAATTCTCGTTCCTCTATCGGGCGGTGGCCTTGCGGGCGGTATCGCCGTTGCGGTGAAGGCGCTGAAGCCGGAGGCACGTGTCATCGGCGTTTCCATGCAGCGGGGCGCGGCCATGCATGCGTCAGTCACTGCCGGGCGGCCCGTCACCATCCAAGAAGAAGAAACGCTGGCGGATTCGCTGGGAGGGGGGATTGGATTGAAAAACCGCATCACATTTGCGCTCTGCCAATCTCTTCTCGATGAGATCGTGCTGGTATCCGAGGAAGAGATCGCAGCCGGCATCCGCCATGCGACGCGTGAAGAAGGTCTGACAGTCGAGGGTGCCGGCGCAGTCGGTTTCGCGGCGATCCTCTTCGGCAAGGTGGACATCACCGGCCCAACCGCGATCATAGTGTCGGGTGGAAATATCGATCCGGCGGTTCACAAGACGATCATCGAAGGGCCTGCCGCATGAGCCAAATCACCATCCTAGCCGAAAAAGATCTGCGCGCTGTCGTGAAGCTCGACCTCTCAGCAGTCGAGTGCGTGGAGCAGGCCTTTGCAGCGCTCGCAACCGAAGCGGTCGCCATGCCGCCGATCTTGCGGCTCGATATACCAGAGTTTCGTGGCGAGGTGGATGTAAAGACGGCTTATGTGCCGGGTTTCGACGGTTTCGCCATCAAGGTCAGCCCCGGCTTTTTCGACAATCCCAAACTCGGTCTGCCGAGCCTCAACGGGCTGATGATCCTCTTCAGCGCAAGGACGGGACTGGTGGAGGCCCTTCTTCTCGATAACGGCTACCTCACAGATGTGCGTACCGCCGCAGCCGGGGCGGTTGCAGCACGGCATCTCGCCCGTAAAGATGCTTCCGTCGCAGCAATTTTCGGAGCGGGCATGCAAGCCCGTCTGCAGTTCGATGCGCTGAAACTGGTGCGACCCATTCAATCCGCACGCATCTGGGCTCGTGACCATCAGAAGGCCGAGGGGCTCGCAGGCGATCTGGCCCGCCAACACGGTATCGAGGTCATCGCCGCGGCCGATCCGCAGACCGCTGTCCGGGGCGCCGACATCGTCGTGACCACGACGCCAGCCGAAAAGCCGATCCTGTTTGCCGGCTGGCTTGAAGAAGGCCAGCATCTGACGGCCATGGGATCGGATGCCGAACACAAGAACGAGATCGATCCGGCCGTATTTTCCAGGGCGCGCTATATCGCAGACCGGCTTTCGCAGACCCGAATTCTCGGTGAATTGCACCACGCTATCGCCGCGGGGCCTGTAACGCAGGATCAAGAATTCACCGAGCTCGGTGCTGTCATCGCTGGCAAGGCACGCGGTCGCGTATCGAGGGACGACATCACCTTTGCCGATCTGACCGGCACCGGAGTGCAGGACACCGCCATCGCCAATCTCGCGTTTACCCGCGCAAAAGACGCCGGCAGCGGCCAAATCATCGAAAACAGTGTGAAAATGGGAGACGCAGCGTGAGCGTAACGCTGAACTTTACGCGCGAGGAATATGCCGCGCGCCTGTCCAAAACCCGCGACGCCATGGAAAAGGCAGGCATCGACCTGCTTGTCGTCACCGACCCATCCAACATGCATTGGCTGACGGGCTATGACGGCTGGTCCTTCTATGTCCACCAATGCGTGCTGGTGCCGCCGCAAGGCGAGCCGATCTGGTATGGCCGCAAGCAGGATGCCAATGGCGCCAAGCGCACCGCCTACCTCGCCCAGGACAACATCATCGGTTATCCTGACTACTACGTTCAATCGACCGAACGGCATCCGATGGATCTGTTGTCGAAGATCGTCGATGACCGGGGCTGGTCAGGCCTGTCGATCGGCGTCGAGATGGACAATTATTATTTCTCGGCTGCTGCCTTTGCATCCTTGCGGAAACATCTGCCGAACGCCCGCTTCAAGGATGCCGCCGGTCTTGTAAACTGGCAGCGCGCGGTCAAAAGCCCGACCGAACTCGACTATATGCGCAAGGCCGGCAAGATCGTCGAGCTGATGCACAAACGTATCGTTGACGTAGTCGAGCCGGGCATGCGCAAATGCGATCTCGTTGCCGAGATCTACGATGCCGGCATTCGTGGCACCGCGGAATTCGGCGGGGATTATCCCGCGATCGTACCGTTGCTCCCGTCGGGTGCCGATGCTTCTGCGCCGCATCTGACATGGGACGACAAGCCGATGCGCTTGGGCGAAGGCACCTTCTTTGAAATCGCCGGCGCTTATCGCCGTTATCATTGCCCGCTCTCTCGCACTGTCTTTCTCGGCAAGCCGACGAAGGCGTTCCTTGATGCGGAGAAGGCCACGCTTGAGGGCATGGAGGCCGGTCTTGCGGCTGCCAAACCCGGCAATACCTGCGAAGATATCGCCAATGGGTTTTTCGCGGTGCTGAAAAAATACGGGATCATCAAGGACAACCGAACCGGTTATCCCATCGGCCTCTCTTATCCGCCGGACTGGGGCGAGCGCACCATGAGCCTGCGCCCCGGCGACCGCACGGAGCTGAAGCCCGGTATGACGTTCCATTTCATGACCGGTTTGTGGCTGGACGACATGGGGCTCGAAATCACGGAGAGCATCGCCATCACCGAAACGGGTGTCGAATGCCTCTCCAATGTGCCGCGGCAACTGTTCGTGAAAGGCTGAGAGATGTTAAGCACCGCGCTACGCCCCTCACCTATCACGTCGTCGGTCGATTTTGACAAGAAAGGCGTACAGCACGGTCATCTGCGGCTACCATACAGCCGCGATGACAGTGCATGGGGGTCGGTAATGATCCCGATCTGCGTGATCGCCAACGACGAGGGGCCGACAGCCCTTTTGACCGGCGCCAATCACGGCGACGAATATGAGGGGCCGGCCGCACTTTTCGAACTTGCCCACATACTCGACCCAGTTGGCGTCAGCGGGCGTATCATCATCGTGCCAGCGCTTAACTATCCGGCCTTTCGCGCGGGAACACGCACCTCGCCGATCGACCGCGGGAACCTCAATCGCAGCTTTCCCGGTCGGCCCGACGGTTCCGTGACGGAGAAGATCGCCGATTACGTGACCCGTCAATTGTTACCGCTTGCGGATATCGTTCTTGATTTTCATTCAGGCGGCAGGACGCTTGATTTCCTGCCTTACGCTGCCGCTCACGAATTACCTGACAAGATACAGGAAGCCCGATGCTTTGAGGCGGTGGCAGCTTTTGCTGCCCCCTATTCGATGAAGATGCTGGAGATTGACGCCGTCGGCATGCTGGACACGACGGCCGAGGAACTGGGAAAGGTCTTTGTCACCACCGAGCTTGGCGGCGCGGGCACGGCCAGCGCAAAATCGATCGACATCGCCCGCAAAGGTACCATCAACTTGCTGCGCCATGCAGGCATCCTGACCGGCGCCGCGGTGCCGGCGCCGAGCCGCTGGCTGGATATGCCCTCCAGCGATTGCTTCACCTTTGCCGAAGATGACGGGCTCGTCGTCTTTGTCCGCGATCTCGGCGACACGGTCACGGCAGGTGAAACCATCGCTAGGGTCTACCCTGTTGGAAAAACCGGTCTTGCGCCGGTCGAATACCGCGCCTCTATCAGTGGCGTGCTCGCAGCGCGCCACGTTCCCGGCCTCATCAAGGCCGGCGACTGCCTTTCCGTCATCGCCACGGTCACGGAGAATACCTAGTCCGAAGAATGAAGTGAGATCCGAAAACGGACCACGCAACCCAACCAGAGGAGTTAGAACATGAATATGACAAAACTCGCCGGGCTTTCCGCCCTTGCTCTTTCCATCAGCGTGACAGCGGTCAGCGCACTCACCCTCGAGGAGGTGAAGAAGCAAGGCTACATTCGCGCAGCGACTGCCAATGAAGTGCCCTATTCATACATGCAGCCCGACGGCACCTCTGCCGGCATCGGCCCCGATGTCGCAAATGCCGTTCTGAAATCGATGGGCATCGAGGAGGTCAACTGGACGGTGACCCCATTCGGCACGCTGATCCCCGGGCTGAAGGCGCGTCGCTTCGATTTCGCAGCCGCCGAACAGAACATTTCGCCCGAGCGCTGCAAGCAGGTGGCCTTCACCGAACCGAACTCGTCCTATGGCGAAGGCCTGCTGGTGAAGAAAGGCAATCCTAAAAAGCTGACCACCTATGCCGATATTGCCAAGGATCCTGCATTGAAGGTCGCCGTCGTATCTGGCGCCAACAATGTAGACTTCCTGCGCGCCGTCGGCGTCAAGGAAGATCAGATCGTCTTCATCCCGGCCAACGCAGATGCCATCCCCACTGTCCAGAGCCGCGCCGATGCCTATGCCGCCACGGAACTGACAGTGTCAGAACTGGCCAAGGGCCAAGCCAATGTCGAGCAGGTGAAGCCCTTCGTTGATCCTGTCGTGAAGGATGCGCCTGTGCGCAACTACGGCGGTTTCGCTTTCCGGCCGGAGGACAAAGAATTGCGTGACGCCTTCAACGCCGCGCTCGTCGAATTCCGCAAGACCGAAGACTACAAGAAAATCCTCGCAAAATACGGCCTCTCCGAACAGAGTATCGCGGCAGCGGCCGAAAAGAAGGTCGCCGATCTCTGCGCCGGAAAATGACGCCAGCCGGCGCCCGGGCATTACCGGGCGCCGATTACCATGAACTCGGGAACACGCCAGATGGACATGACCGCCTACCTGCCGATGTTGTGGCAAGGCGCCGTCGTCACCATGACGATTACGCTCGCAGCCCTTGTTGTCGGCACGGTACTCGCCTTTTTCTTCGGCATTCTTCGCGTCGAGGGTGGACCAATCCTCTCGACTGTCGCATTGTGCTACACGGAGGTGTTTCGCGGCACCTCGCTGCTGGTCCAGCTTTTCTGGTTCTATTACGCGCTGCCGCTCGTCGGTCTGAGTTTCGATCCGGTCACCACCGGCGTCATGGTGCTCGCCGCCCATGCGGGTGGGTATGGCGCCGAGATCGTTCGCGGCGCGTTATCTTCCGTTTCGGTGCAGCAGCTGGAAGCCGCACGAGCGCTGAACTTCACGCGGATGCAGACGCTGTTTCGCATTTCCTTGCCGCAGGCGATCGTCGAGATGATGCCGTCCTTCGGCAATCTGGCTATCGAAACGCTGAAGCTTTCCTCACTTGTATCGCTGATTTCGATTGCCGACCTCACCTTCGCGGCACAGTCGATCCGCAACCTGACGCTGGATAGCACCAGCATCTATTCGATCACACTCCTCTGTTATTTCGCGATGTCGCTGATCCTGATGGCCATAATCCGGGTGATCGAACATGTCGTGCGGCGCGGCAATGTGTTTCCGCGCACTCGCCATTCGTAAGGATATTCAGTCATGATGTATGGTTACGAATGGGACACGACCACCTGGATCACCTACACGACCTCGATCCTGCCCATCATTTTGATCGGCCTGACGGTAACGCTGAAAGCAGCCGCCGCCGGCTTTGCCATCGCGCTTATTCTGGGGCTGGTTTTTGCGCTGCTGCGCCGCAGTCGGGTGAAATTGATTTCCTGGCCGACCGCAGTTGTTGTCGAATTCCTTCGCGACACTCCGCTTCTGGTGCAGCTTTTCTTCCTCTATTACGTTCTTCCGGAATTCGGCATCGTTCTGCCGGCGTTTCTCACCGGCGCGCTGGCGCTGGGCCTTCAATATGCCGCCTATACGTCTGAGGTCTATCGCGGCGGCATGGAGGCGGTGCATCATGGCCAGTGGGAAGCCGCGACTGCGCTTAATCTGACGCGCATGCAGACGTATCGGGATATCATCATCCCGCAGGCGATCCCGCGCATAGTTCCGGCCATGGGCAACTATCTTGTCGCCATGATCAAGGAAACGCCGGTGCTTTCCGTCGTCACGGTTCTAGAGATGATGGGGCTGGCAAACATGATCGGCGAGCGCACCTTCGAATATCTGGTGCCGCTGACGCTTGTCGGCCTGATCTTCCTTCTTCTGACCATAATCTGCTCAGCAGGCCTCAGCCGCCTGCAAAGGGCGCTTCCAAAAGCAGGAATACCCTTGCGATGACAAACAATACCAATCAACCGCTGATCGAATTTTCCGATGTCACAAAGCGGTTCGGCATTTTGACGGTCCTCGACCAGTTCAATTTCAGCGTGGCAAAAGGTGAAAAAGTCACTCTTATCGGTCCTTCCGGCTCCGGTAAGTCGACGGTTCTGCGCATTCTCATGACGCTGGAACCGTTCCAGGAGGGAAAGCTGACGCTGGCGGACATTTCCTACCATCAGGCCGGCGGCAAAGGCCCCTTCCAAGCCTCGGAAAAACACCTGCGCCAGATCCGTAACCACGTCGGCATGGTTTTTCAGAGCTTCAACCTCTTCCCTCATATGACGGTGCTGCGCAACATCGTGGAGGCGCCGGTGCGTGTACTGGGCATTGCCCGGCCGGAGGCAGAAACACGGGCAATCGAACTCCTGAAGATGGTCGGCCTGGCCGACAAGAAGGATCACTATCCAGTGCAGCTTTCTGGCGGCCAGCAGCAGCGTGTCGCCATTGCCCGCTCTCTTGCCATGCGCCCGCGTGTCCTGCTTTTTGACGAACCAACCTCCGCCCTAGACCCCCAGCTGGTCGGCGAAGTGCTTTCCGTCATCCGTGGCCTGGCCCACGAGCACGATTTGACCATGTTACTTGTTACCCACGAGATGCGTTTCGCTCGGGAAGTGTCGGACCGGGTCTGCTTCTTCGACAAAGGGCGTATTTGTGAGCAAGGAACGCCAGAAGAAATCTTCGGCGCACCAAAGGAAGATCGGACCCGCGAGTTCCTGTCATCCGTTCTGCGGTAACCGCACTCTCACACGACCAGGAAACAGCCATGACCACAGCGACGACGAGGTGGCAGACGTGCTCGATGATGCTGAATAGGGTGGTCAGACCGAAGGCGACCTGAAGCAGTTCTCCGAGGCGGCTGAGCAAAATAGCCGTCGCCCGCCGCAACGTCTCGTCGCTGCGGCGGGATTAGCTCATTAATCAAGTGTTGGCGAGATTGACAACGCCGTAAGATGTTGGCATTATAGACAACAAGAAGGCGCTCACGATCACAGAACACAAAAGTGTTGGTGCCGACGGCAGCATTATCCAGTTCGTTATTTGGAAAGTTCCAACGCCTGTTCCCCCAACCGAACATGGGTTCAAATATCGCATGGTCTATGCCCAGAACGGCATTAGGGTTGTGGGCTTCGACAATGAGCGGGGTAAAGGCGATCACATACATCTGTGCGGCCATGAGCTTCCTTACCGGTTCACAACAATCCACCAACTGATTGAGGACTTTTTATTTGAGGTCGAAAAACGGAGGCAGTCATGAGAACTTTGACCATCACGACAAACGCCGACTGGAAATCGGCATTACGCGTAGCAGGTAAGCGCGCTGGTATTGGCCTCGAAAGCGGTGAGTATCAGGGTGAAACGCTAAACTTTGAGACACCCGGCACATTCTTTTCGCGTCTCACCGAGCGCCGTTGGGAACTACTGAACGTCCTTCTGGGAAGTGGAACGGTTGGCGTGCGAGAGCTTGCGCGCAGACTGAACCGGGACGTCAAGCGCGTCCATGAAGATGCTGCGGTGCTAGTCGAGCTGGGACTGATTGAGAAGGACGAGCGCGGTGCATTAAGTTGCCCGTTCGAGCATATTCATATCGATATGATGATGGTGTCAGCAAGACAGGTGGCGTGATAGGAGAGAGGGCGCTGACGTTTAGCACGATTAGCGTCGATTATGGCGAGAGGAACCGCCTTCGGCCCTTCGCCTCCCGGTCCCCTCGATACGGACACGGCATTCTGTTGATCTGAACCCTTCATACTGGACCGTTTTTGGTTAGAGTGTTCCGGTGCATTTTCCTGGCTGGGAAAGGAACGGAAGACGATGAAAGCATCGCAGTTTTCGGACGCACAGAAGACGTTCATTCTGAAGCAGGGCGATGAAGGAGTGTCGGTGGCGGAAATCTGCCGGTGCCACTCCAGTTCCGCCGAAGTGCGGACGAAAATTGGCTGGTCGCCAGCACTGGCTGCGCAGCAAACCAGACACGGTTTGGCAGGCCCGACCAGATGGCCAGGAGCATTCACATGAAAGTTGAAAAAATCACTTTAAATCCAGGCGATCAGGTTCCCAACAACCAGACCTTCCCTGTCATCATCTATCGACACGTCGGCTCGCCATTCGATTGCGCTGCTTTCGAGGCACTGTTCGCACGAAACGGATGGCGCGGCATCTGGCGCAATGGTGTGTTTGCCTATCACCATTACCACAGCGGCGCGCATGAAGTTCTGGGCGTGGGGGGCGGTGAAGCGACGTTGCAGATTGGCGGGCCGGATGGGCAAACCTTGCACGTTACGCAAGGTGACTGTCTGGTCTTGCCAGCCGGTACGGGCCACATAAAGCTGAAATCCTCTGCGGATTTTCAGGTTGTCGGCGCTTATCCACCCGGCCAGGAGGCCGATGTTCAGACGTCTGCACCAACCAGCGCGATGCTTGCACAGATAAAGTCTTTGCCAAAGCCGACGACCGACCCCGTGCACGGAGCATCAGGTGGCCTGATCGATCTCTGGTGAGAATGAGCCGGGTTTTCGAAACCTGCCAGCTTCCATCACTAGTAAGAAGTATTGAGACTGCTCCGAGATTCACGCCTCGGAAAGCTCCTGCTTCACTGCTCCCCCCGCAACGCGCGCAATACTCAGGAGTCGCTCTATGTCGCGGCCAATCCGCGCCATGGCGGAGAGACCGACCATGGTCGAACTCACGAAATCCGCCAGACGCTCAGCCTCTTCCGGATGGCGCGCGGCAATATAGGAGCGGATCACGCCCTCTGCCGCCGTGTGAAAAACGCTGGCTGCGGCACGCGCCTCTTCATCATCGCAGCGCGTACCTTCCAGAACGAGGCAGCCAAGGGCTGCGGAATGAGCGGCATAACGCCTTGCCGCATCTTCCAGCAACGCCGCAAGGCATTCCCCAACCGGACGATCCGGCCGCAGGATATCGGCAAGAGGAATTGCTTCCGTGCCGGCATAGAGATCAAGAACCCTCTTGTAGAGGCCCATCTTGCTACCGAAGGCGGCATAGAAGCTCGGCGGGTTGATGCCTAACACCGAGGTGATCTCCGCGACGCCGACAGCATCAAAGCCACGCGCGTGGAAAAGCTGCTTGGCCGTGGCCACAGCCTGATCAGGATCAAAACGGCGCGGACGGCCGCGAGAGCGAAGGTTTTTTGTATCAGTCATTACATAATATCTTGACGAGTGAGCTGCTTCGTATTTATGTATCGATCATTAAATTAATTTTCAAGGTCATGGAGAGTGCTCGTGTTTCAAGGAAAATCCGTTCTGGTTCTTGGCGGCAGCCGAGGCATAGGCTCAGCCATCGTGCGGCGGTTTGCAGACGAAGGTGCAAAGGTAACGTTCACCTATGGCGCATCCCAAGGTGCGGCGGAAGAGCTGGCGAAGGCGACGGGCAGCACTGCCATACGGGCGGACAGTGCTAACCGCGACGAAGTCATCCGCGTCGTGCGTGCCAGTGGTCCTCTGGACATATTGATTGTGAACTCCGGGATCGCCATTTTTGGCGATGCTCTCGAGCAGGACCCTGATGCCATCGACCGTCTGTTTCAGATCAACATCCAGACGCCCTATCACGCCTCTGTGGAGGCGGCGCGGCAGATGCCTGACGGTGGCAGGATCATCGTTATCGGCTCGGTCAATGGAGACCGGATGCCGGTGCCGGGCATGGCCTCTTACGCAGTTTCCAAATCGGCCTTGCAGGGGCTGGCGCGCGGTTTGGCACGCGATTTCGGGCCGCGCGGCATCACCATCAACGTTGTGCAGCCCGGCCCGATCGACACCGACGCGAACCCGGAAAACGGGCCGATGAAAGACCTGATGCACAGCTTCATGGCACTCAAGCGCCACGGACGGCCGGAGGAAGTGGCCGGCATGGTGGCCTGGCTTTCCGGGCCTGAAGCCGGTTTTGTGACGGGCGCGATGCACACGATCGATGGCGCATTTGGCGCCTGATAAGCAGATTGCCTGATTGTTTGCGGCCGGTTTCGGGACAGCACGATGGTGTTGCTCCCGAAACCGGCGAATAGAATGCGGCGAAGGAAATTTCGCCGCGATCTTATCGGTTTTGCCTTTGGGTGATCTATCGCGGCATTCGGGCGAAGCCCTTTGCCAAGATTGGGCCGGTTGGCCTGCCTGTTGGTGATCCGCCTGCCTGTTCAAGCGTGATCTCGTAGAGCTGGTCGCTTCTGGGGGTCGGCAAAGCCGGTCCATCGAGACGCGCTGAACGGACGCCATCGATCAGGCCGAGCGAGACCGGGCCAACATCCTTAGACGGCAATGTCCATACCTGGATCGTCTTGTCTCCAGGCACTGCAAAATCGGCCAGCATCCGCACGGTTGCTCTTTCGTTGCCAAAATCCTCAACAACGGCCTGAACCTCACCCGTCTCGTTGACGAGGACTGCGATCACCAGCGGCTCCGTTGTCCGTGTCAGGCTAAACGTAAGGCCGGCGGCGAGCAAAACGGTTGCGGCAATGGCGGACACGGCAACGGCGCGCCAGCGGTTTGTGCTGTTGTCGTTTGCCGTGTGGGTGGGCTTGAGGGATGCGGATGTCGACTGGAGCGGCAGACGGGATTCGATATTGCTCCACAATTCGCCCTTGATGGCTGCCGGCTCGACGGTGGTATCGAGCGGGAGAAAACGCTCACGGCTGGCCGCGATTGCCGCCCGCAGTTCGCCATCCGATTCCATTGCCGCCTCAACAGCCGTGGCTTCGGAGGTCTCCAGCAAGCCCAATACATAGTCATCGGCGATGGCGGGAATATCTTTGCGCTCCATCATCATGCCATGCACTCCCGAAGTGCCGAAAGGCCGCGCCTGATCCAGGATTTCGTCGTTCCAAGCGGAATGCGCAACCGGCCAGCGATTTCGCCGTGGGAATATCCGGCCACGTAGGCCATCAGGATACCCTGTCTCTTTGTCTCCTCAAGACCGCCGAGACATTCATAAAGGCGTGAATTCCGATCGAGCTTCTGCCATGCGGCCATCACTTCATCTGCCTGCGCGCCATCGCGGAGCGTTTCAACATCCTCCACGGGGAGTTCACGCCTGCTGTCGCGCAGAAGATTAAGCGCCCGGTTTCTGACGATCGCGTAAATCCAGCCGCGCGCCGACCCCTGGTCTGCCCGATACTGGTGCGCATGGGTCCAGATGCGCACGAAGCTCTCCTGTACCACCTCTTCCGCCAGTTCCCTGCGCTTGACGATGCGCTCTGCCACTGCAATCAGCCGGCCTGCCTCGCGATCGAAAATAGCACGCAATGCGTTTTTGTCCCCTTTTGCGCAAGCAGTGAGCGCCCTGTGTAGATCGTCCGGCACGGAGCCCATCTGCATTTGAAACCTTTCAACGTCTGATCGCCAGCATGGTCGACTTGGGCATAATACCCATCGTGGCGGCATATGGATGCATCTCGCAAATATTTTTTCGCTGTCTGCATCCAAATGCACCCTGCCCAGTGTCTTGAATTGTGGAAGCGTCGAAAACCAACCGCTGGACGCCTTCCGAACGGTTCAACGCACGGGAGAAACACCATGAATATCATCCGCTCCACTCTGATCGCCTCCGCCGCTTTCGCAGCATCGGCAAGCATCGCGGTTTCAGCACCGGTCCTCGGGCTGACCGGCGACAAGACGCTCGTCATGTTCGACACTGACAAGCCTGCCGTCACAAAGACAATGGATGTCACCGGCGTCGACAAGCTCGTTGGTATCGATTTTCGCCCCGGGAACAAGACTGTCATCGGTGTGACGCCGGACCACCGCATCGTCTCCATCAACCTTGAGACAGGTGCTGCAACCGATGTGGCCAAGATGGACAAGATGCTGACCATGACCGACGCGCCTGTTGTGGTCGATTTCAACCCGGCTGCGGATCGTCTTCGTTTCATGACCGGCACGACCAATCACCGCGTGCATCCCGATACCGGCGCTGTGACGGTTGATGGAACACTGGCTTTTGAAGATGGCGACATGCACAAGGGAGAAACGCCAAACATCGTTGCCGCCGCCTATACCAACTCTATCGGCAAGCCGGAAAAGACGGCGATGTACAATATCGACGCGACGATCGGCGCCCTGGTTCAGCAGACGAAGCCGAATGACGGCACACTGAAGGCAATCGGCAAGCTCGGCCTCAAGGACATGCCTGCAACCTACGCATTCGATATCCACGGCGAGGAAGGCGGCAAGAACATCGCATACCTGGCCGCCGGCAACACGCTCTACACCGTTAACCTCGAAACCGGTACGGCAACCGAAATCGGCGGGATCACAGGCGCAGACAACGGCTTGCGGGATATCACTATCCTTCCTGCGATGTGATTTGGGGTCGTAGACTGGGGATTTTAGTTGTCAGGAAAGGCTGGTCCGGTTGTGCGGGCCGGCTTTTTTCATTGAATCGGTGATGTTGGCGATCAGATCTTCGGAAACAGATCTTATCGTTGGGGTGTATGACAGTCGTCCGTTAACGATCGAGCGTAAGCCAACGAAAATACTGATAACACCGACACATACACCCACCGCCGTCAAAGAACCGATAAGTCCCCGCGGCACCTTACCAGTTCCCTCAGTCTTGCCGTATCGCGCACCACAGCGTCTTCGCTTTCTTTCCATAGGCAAACACAAATACGGCACACCCGGTTCGAAATGCGTGTCTAACTCGAGATATTTTTCACCTAATGGTTGACTCCATGTGATCTATTTAAATACCTGCTACTAAAAGTTTATGCGCATATTCTAATGCTGGGGGGCATGATGGGTGGCAGGTTGAGCTCGTGGAAAGTCGCTGCAGGTCGTGCGGTGTCCTGTGTTCATACGATATCCAGAACGGGCGCCATCGCTCTTTCGCTTCTCCTTGTGATAGTGACACAGGCGCTTGCCCAGTCAGTCACGGTTTCGGCCGTCCCTGCGACGTTCAATGGCCTTGGCGATAACATCCGTTTCGATTACGTCATTGATCCCGGCTCCTACACCATCACCAGCATCAATCCCACAACCACGTCCATCAAGGGTGCAGTCGTATCCTGTCCCAGCGTGGGCAGCGGTCTTGAATGGCCCAACAAGCTGACATGTACTGCGGCTTACCGCGTCGACGAACTGGATGTCATGGCCGGGCAGTTTTCGGATTTCGCCAGTTTCTCCGGCACCCGGGTGGGCGGACATTCTTTCAGCTTTACCAGCAATACGCTCGTCGTACGCGCCGTAGCAGGCGGGCCTGTCGTCCTGTCGGTAACGTCTTCGCCCAACCCATCCTTGCCCGGCCAAGAGGTGGAAGTCACGGCAACCGTCTCCTCCATGGGCTGCAATGCCGGCCAGTCGCCTCCGGGGAGCGTCAGCATTTCCATCGGTTCCCAATCGGCCAATCTCGGCCTGGCGCCGACCGGGCCGGTGAGCCCGGCATCTTCCGCCACCTTCCGGACGACGAGCCTGTCATCCGGAACATATCCGGTAAGCGCGTCCTACACAGGAGGCAGTGGCTGCAGCACATCTTCCGCAAGCGGCTCCAATCACACGGTCGAAACCAAACCCACTGTGACGATCAATCAGGCAACAGCGCAGGCGGACCCGACGTCTCGGTCGCCGATCCTGTTCGACGTCGCTTTCGACAAACCCATTGTTGGTTTTTCCGGCGCCGATGTGCAGCTGTCCGGCACGGCCGGCGCCACCACGGCCACGATTTCTGGTTCCGGTGCAACCTATCAGGTGGCGGTGTCGGGCATGAATCGGGCCGGAACCGTTGTCGCAACGATCCCAGCCGGAAGTGTCACGACACCGGCCGGCCTCGCAAACGAGGCGTCCACGAGTTCGGACAATTCGGTCTCATACGACCCGGTCAAAATCACCCCGGTCGCGATTGCCGATCCAGCCTATCAACAGGTCTATGGTCCGGTGGGCCTGACCGCGAGCGGCGGTAGTGCGCCCTACAACTTTGCGGTCTCAGCAGGCACGCTGCCGGGCGGGCTTTCTCTTTCCAGCAACGGTGAGTTGACCGGCACTCCAACTCAGACCGGCAATTTCAGTTTTACCGTGACGGCAACCGACTCTGGTGGGGCGACCGGAGAACAATCCTATTCCGTTTCCATCGCGGCACCCGTGATAGATATAAGTCCCACTTCCATCCCCAATGCGACGTATGACATAGCCTACAACCAGACCCTAACAGCCTCGGGCGGTGCATCACCACACAGCTTCTCAGTGAGCACGGGCTCGCTGCCGCCGGGCCTTTCATTGGCTGACTCAGGCGAGCTTTCCGGCACGCCGATCTTGTCGGGCACCTATAACTTCACAGTCACCGCATCCGACGTAAATGGCCAGACGGGCAGCCGCGCTTATTCCATCAGTGTCGCATTCACTCTGCCCGATGCGCCGGTGGGTCTGATGGCAACCGCTGGTGACACCCAGGCGGCCGTGTCCTTCCAGCCGCCGCCACGCAATGGTGGTGTGGCGATCACGGGTTATATCGTGACTGCGACCCCCGCAGATGTCGCGCCGGTAGCAGGGGTGAACAGCCCCATCGTTGTCACAGGCCTAACCAACGGCCAAAGCTACACGTTCGCGGTTACCGCCGAAAATGCTGCCGGTCAGAGTGTCGCCTCCGTTCAATCAAACAGCGTCACTCCGAAAGCGTCACAGACGCTCACGTTCAACAATCCGGGGCCGCAGACATTTGGAACGACGCCCACGCTGACGGCTAGCAGCGATTCCGGATTGACTCCGATTTTTACTTCCCTCACGACCGGCACCTGCACAATTACAAGCAGTGGCCTTCTGACCTTTGTTTCTACAGGCACATGTACGATCAATGCGGATCAGCCCGGCGACAGCGATTATCTTCCTGCGGGCCAGATCACGCGCTCGTTCACCGTCAATCCACAGGCACCTGTCGCCAACGCGGTCTCGGTCAGTGTCGCACCTGATTCGTCCGACAACGTCATCGCTCTCAATGTGACGGGTGGAGACCCGGCCAGCGTCGCCATCGCCACGGCTCCGTCCAATGGCAACGCGACAGCAACCGGAACCATGATCACCTATACGCCAAGATCGGCATATACGGGTCAAGACAGTTTCACCTATACGGCAACGAATGTCAGCGGTGTGTCTGCGCCTGCAACCGTCACGGTTCTGGTCACGGCCACGACACTCGTCTTCTCTCCCCCCGCAGGACGGCTGACGGATGCATTCGTCGATATGCCCTATAGCCAGACCGTCACAGTTTCAGGCGGCAATGCACCCTATCAATATACGAGCAGCGGCGCGCTGCCCGATGGCCTCAACCTGAATTCCGCCACCGGAGAGGTCACGGGCAATCCGACGACGGAAGGAAATGCGAGCTTCAATATCACCGCACGCGACACCAACGGCGTTACCGCTTCTGCTGCCTACACCATAGCTGTCCTGGTTGCCGCGCCTGTCGCAAGCGACAGCACAGTAACCGTCGTCGCAGATAGTACCGGCAATCCCGTACCTCTCGGTATATCGGGAGGCAGGCTGGACACAATCGCTGTTATCACCGGCCCATCACACGGAACTGTGAGCGTGATCGGCACCAGTGTTACCTACACGCCGAGCAGCGGCTATTCCGGCACCGACAGCTTTACCTATTCGGCGAGCAACTCTTCGGGCAATTCGTCCGCCACGGTCACGATCACAGTTACACCGCCAGCGGGCGCCCTCGCCCTTTCACCCCCAGGCGGAGCTTTGACGGAAGCGATGGCAGGAGAAGCTTACAGCCAGTCCATCACGGCTTCCGGCGGCACCAACCCGCTGCTCTACAGCCTTGCCGGCGGTATATTGCCAAAAGGTATGATCCTCAATCTTTCAACCGGCGAACTCACAGGTCCGCTGGAGACCGAAACCGAGGGCGACTATAGCTTTACCGTTCAGGTGCGGGACGCTCGAGGGGCAACCGCTGCAGCAGCCTATACGCTGAAAGTGAAGACCCGCGAAATCAACGTCGCCAACCGGGAGATCAGCGTAGCGCCGGGCGCAACACCGCCGAATATCAATCTCGCCACAGGCGCCACGGGCGGTCCCTTCACCGGCGCCGATCTCACCTTTGTCAGTCCTGCCAACGCCGGTCGGGCAAGCATCGTGAACGGCGAATTCGCTCAGGCCGGCGGTACGCAGGCGACGGGATTGTACCTCAAATTCATCCCCAATCCCGCATTCTCGGGTCAAGCCCGGGTGGGTTTTCGTCTCGTCAGTGCACTGGGTGCCTCCAACCAGGGGACCGTCACCTATAATCTCGGTTACGATGCTGCACAGGTGGCAGACGAGATAAATGATCTCGTGCATGGATTTGTCCGCGCCAGACAGAACATCATCGCGTCAACGATCAAGGTGCCGGGCCTTCTTGAACGGCGACAGATGGTCAACGCCACCAGTGCCGTCACTTCACGTGCAATGCCTTCCGGAGAGGGCATGGTTCTGAGTTTCGCCACCAGCCTTGCGCAGATCGAAGCTGCCCGAAACAACGCCGATGGCGTGACGAGAACGGAAATGCCGCTTTTCAACATCTGGCTTGACGGCTCGTTCCTTGTCCACAACCGGGATGAATCGGGAAGCAAATGGGGCAGCTTCGCCATGGTTTCAGCAGGTGTGGACTATTTGCTTTCCGACAAGGCACTGCTTGGTTTTTCCTTCCATTTCGACCGCATGACGGATCCGACGAACGGTGACAACAAGTTGACCGGTAACGGCTGGCTCCTTGGCCCCTATGCCTCGTTTGAAATCGCCAGAGGCGTTTTCTGGGACACCAGCCTGCTGTATGGCGGCTCTGCGAACGACATCGATACACCCTTCTGGGACGGTTCCTTCGATACCAGCCGTTGGCTTTTCGACACGTCGATCTCGGGACGCTGGGACATCAATGACGTCACGACCTTCACGCCCAGATTTCGAGGTGTTTATCTATCCGAGACTATCGAAAACTATACGGTCGGCAATGACGTTGGTGACCTGATCGAGCTGCGCGGTTTCAAGGAAGAGCAACTGCGTGTCAGCCTCGGCGCCGAGATTGCGCGCCAGATTTCCCTTGAAAACGGTTCCATCATGACACCGAAATTCGGCGGAACAGTTGGCATTTCGGGGCTGGATGGAGAAGGCGCCTTTGGCTCCCTCAGCACGGGAGTAACATTTGAGACTGCGGAAAACTGGTCCATTGACGCCGGCCTCCTTTTTAACATTGAAGGCGATGGGGAAACCTCGGCTGGTGCAAGAGTGGGTGTCAGCAAAAAGTTTTAGACCAGAGGCGTCGTCACCATCACAATCGTCGGATAACCCCTTGCAGACGATGGCACTCACCATTCGATCCTTGAACCGTCATAGGCAAAAAACTGCCCTGTTTGTGCCGGTGTGAGACCATCGATTGTTTCCATCAGGCGCGCGGCAGACTGCTGCGGGGTGAACAAGTCTTTGCCCTTCGAAAATTGCTGGGACAGCTCTGTTTCGACTGTTCCGGGATGAAGTGCCACGATGATGGCCTGTGGGTTTGTGCGGGCGATTTCGATGGCTGCGGTTCGGATGATCTGATTTTGAGCGGCCTTGGATGCTCTGTAGGAGATCCATCCGCCCAATCTGTTGTCGCCAATCGAGCCAACGCGCGCGGACAGGGAGGCGAAAATGCTTCGCCTGTCTCTGCGCAGAAGCGGGGTGAAATACTTGAGCAGCAAAGCGGGGCCTATGGCATTGACCGCAAACTGCCTCGCCATTTGAACTTCGTCGATCGCCCTTATCGATTTTTCAGGACCGGCACCATCGACCGTCAAGGCACCGGTTGCATTGAATATCAGGTCGAAGGAGCCGCGCTGAGCCTCCAGACGGGCGGCAACTTCGCGCACTCTGGTTTCGTTCGTTATGTCGAGACCATCGACGCTTCGCGAGAGCGGCAAGGCGAACGCGCAACGAGGGTCGGCCTCGAAGTACGACAACAGGGCTCCACCAATGCCGCCGGATGCGCCCAAGACGATCGCCCTGTAGCCATTTTCAAGCGACTGCATAATCGGTGCGCTCCATCAGCTGTTATTTCTGGACCGGGAATTCGAGCTTGCTGACGTCGTAGCCAAGCTCACGTGCTTTCGTGATCATTTTATTGAGCTTCGTTTTGGACGGGATGTTGCGGGCGTAGATCCACACATCGCCGGTCGACGGGTTGGCGCTGATGAACCAGGACTTATCAGGCGATTTGTAGAAAACCCAATAATTGAATGTGATGAAAAGAGGGTAGCGAACGCGCATCTTCGCATTGGTTGATCCGAAATCCTCGATCTTGCCGACGCCGTTCACCGTCTTGAGGCGACCATTCGGATTTCCTGCTCGACAGCCATCTTCTATCAGCACTTCATCCGCCGATGCTCCCTGCCGATAGGTGGAATATCCTGCAACACATCCATCTGTCAGCAACATGGGTGTACGGCCGATTTCAAGCCAGGTACCGCGGTAATGATCGAGACCCACGGCAACTGGTTTGGGGGCTGCGGAAACCGCAAAACCGGCAAACAGAAACAGCGAAAATGTCAGGGCACCAATCACGCGGTTACAATATCTAAGCATAAACTCCTCCTGTCGATGGCACGGCTCTTGTTCAGATTTCGGATCGCCGTGAAATGCCGGCATATCTAAGGGCGATAAAGACCATGAGGCTGGCGGCAGAGAACGCATTCAGATTGAGAAGCGTTGCAAGATCGTCTGCCGACCAGGATTGCAGCGGCGCGCCCAGAAACGTCCGCGAGAAAAAGAAAGCGATGAAGACGAGGATTGCCATCGCATATTGCCAGAGCTTCTCGTCTGCGCGGAACGACATGGCTGCAAGCATGATGCAGGCTGCGAAGAAAAATTCGGTGCCAGAAGCCTGGCCGAATAGTTTGGTTTCAAACAGCGTGTCGATTGTTCCCACCAAAGGGAGAGCGAGGCGCGCGGCCAACGGGGATTTTTTCGCCAGGAATGGTATCGCGAGAAAGAATGGCACCGACAATAGGGTGACAAGCGATGCCGCAGCTCCGTCATCGACCAGATACCACACGTAAAGCGGATAAAATGGCTTGTTGAGGATGATGACCCAGGCAACGGTTATGGTTGCTCGCGTCAGATCATCTCTTGCAGCAGACCCTGCATTTGCGGGCTGGCTAGCGCGGCTTTGAATCTCCATCGGACCCAGATTCGTCTCCCTTTTCGCCTGAACATTGAAGGCGCAAGCCATGTACGAAAGGCGAGCCAATTTGGTTTCATCCTGCCAAGAAAACTTTAGTCATCCTGTTCGTCACCATTGTTGCGACGCTGGGACCATACCCCGCCAATGAACCACGACTGAATAATCTCTTCAGCTTCCGTTCCAACGGGACCGTCTACAACAAAGACGTTCAACCGCGGTCTTATCCGCCTGAGGAGACAGTCATGATCCGTACGTCTTTCGTTGCAATTGCACTCTCCGCTCTCGTTGGCTTCACCGCCACGGCTCCCGCCATGGCCAACGATGTGCGCATCGAACAATATGGGTGGTCGAACTCTGCCGGTGGTGCACAGGAAGGTTATGGCAACCGGATCCGCACCTACCAGAACGGCGGCTATAACCGGATCGTCGGCCATCAATATGGTCGTCACAACCTTTCGGCTGTCGGTCAGGAGGGGCATGACAATTACGGCTCAACCTATCAGAACGGCAGCCGCAACGTGGCGGGCATCGGCCAGTTCGGCTCAAACCACACCACCATCCTGACTCAGGACGGCAACGGCAACATCGCGGCCGGTGTTCAGGTTGGCCGTGGCTGCAGCGCCAATGTGAACCAGGGCGGCAATGACAATGTAGCGGCTTTTGTGCAGGCCTGCCCTTAAGCCGCCGCAGGCCTTGACGTGCAACTGGTCGAGATCAAGTCAACAGATCATCAAGGAGACTAGCCATGCCCCATAGCGTCACACATCCACGCCGCCTGGCGGCTATCCTTGCCGTTGCATTGCTTCCCTTCGGCGCCATTGCAGCCATGTCGACCGCAAATGACCTGAGCGAAGGCAAGCTTTGCGAGATCAAGGCAACACCACAGGCGGGCATGGTCAGGCTGGAGGCCTTCGCAAAGGGCAATACCGGTGCTGGAGGTACCTATGCCTTTCACGTCGAAAATTCAGGAGGCAGCGGGAGTTCCGTCATCAACCAGGGCGGCGGCTTTGATGCCGCTGCCGGGCGTTCGCAACTTCTGAGTTCCGTAACGCTTGGCGCGAAGGGAGCGCAGTACAAGGCAGTGCTGGATCTCGAAATCGATGGCAGGCGCTTCAGCTGCACGAAGCAGGTTGGCGGCGACTAGGCTGACCTCAACTATACATTTCCACCAGAGAGGGCGCCAGTTGAGCGCCCTTTTCTTTGATCCTCGTGCAGCGACTGAACGACATGTGAATGGGCAATTCCGTTCGGGTTCAGTTGCAGGATGCGAGAGTGGATCATCGGCAAAGGCACTGACAGAATGGAGATCAGAATGACCCGCAACGTGTTGAAACTTCTCACCGTTACTCTGCTTGTCGGAGGCCTTGCGCCGCTCGGATTTACGGCTCCCGCCCATGCCGGTGGCCGCATTTCCTTTGACCTCGCGCCCGGCAATTCCGGGGATGGGGATCTGTTCTCAACCGGTCTGCGCGCCTACTCGCTTTATCGCGATCTGAAAGACGCAGACATCCGGCAATTGGGCCGGGGAAATGCGGCAGGCATCGCCCAGAACGGTCGCGGCAATCTCGGCTTTATCCGGCAGCGGGGCAACGGCCATTCCGCAACGCTGCAGCAAAACGGCAATAACAATGCCTATGGCATTTTCCAGTATGGGCGGAACACCGAAACCAACGTGGAGCAGAACGGAGACAACGGCAGCGGCCTGACATTCAGCTACGGCTGGTAAGTGATAGTTTAAAGTAAGCTGAGAAACGCGGCAGGCTTCACGTCGTTTCCGATAGCTCGCTTTCGTCGCTCTTATCATTGGCACTATTGCCGCATGGACCGGCGGCGCTGCCGGCACCACGCGGAGCTGGGTTTACGAGCCACGTCATGACCGAGACATGCGCAGGGACAGCTCTGATCGCGTATCCCGCCGTCGGCAAAAGCAGAGAAAGGGCCGCGTTAGCTCAGGCGGTTCAAAAACAGAGCCGCCTTTGCCCTGATATCATGGCGGACGTCTTCGCTCATCCGGTACCATGTGGCATAGGGCTGCGCCAGCCGATGGTTGGATTTCAGCCTTTCACGGTTGCGGGCCAGAAAATCCCAGTATAGCGCGTTGAATGGACAGGCCTTGTCACCGAGACGCTCCTTGGGATCATAGCGGCAACTACTGCAATAGTCCGACATGCGATTGATGTAGTTGCCACTTGCGGCATAGGGCTTTGTCCCGAGAAAGCCGCCATCGGCGAACTGGCTCATGCCGATCACATTCGGCAGCTCAACCCATTCATAGGCATCCGCATAGACCTCCAGATACCATTGATGAACGGCGTTCGGATCAATGCCGGCGAGAAGGGCAAAATTTCCCGTGATCATCAGGCGCTGGATATGGTGAGCATAGGCATTTTCGATGGTTTCCGTAATTACGGTCGCCATGCAGTTCATGTGGGTTTTGCCCGTCCAGTAAAAGCCCGGCAGCGGCCTGTCGTTTTGGAAGAAATTGCTGTCGACATAGTCCGGCCCCGCAAACCAGTAGATGCCACGCATATATTCCCGCCAGCCGATGATCTGGCGAATGAAACCCTCGACGGCATTGAGCGGTGCCGCGCCCTCGTAGTAGGCGCGCTCCGCCGCCCTGCAGACCTCCAGCGCGTCCAGCAGCCCGCAATTGATGTAAAAAGACAGAAGCGAGTGGTTGAGATACGGGTCATCCTGCAGCATGGCATCTTGCGTGGCGCCGAAATTCATCAGGAAATCGTTTATGAAGGCACTGAGCGCCCGCTCGGCATCGGCGCGGGTGACGGCGAAACCAAAGTTCTCAAGCTTGCCGAAATTGTCGGGAAACAGCCGCTCGACGGTGTCGATGACATCCCTTGTTATCCTGTCCGGTGCGAAGACAGGGTGTCTTGGCCTCAGCAGGTCCGGCTTGGCGGGGCTGCGGTTTTCCGAGTCAAAATTCCAGCGTCCACCGACCGGCTCTTCGCCATTCATCAACAGGCCAGTCTTGCGACGCATTTCCCGGTAGAAATATTCCATCGTCAGGCTTTTGCGCCCGGCCGCCCAGCGCTCGAACTCCTCATGGCCGGCAAGAAAGCGCCGATCAGGGCGGATATCGACCTCGATGTTGAAGGCACTGGCGAAGTGCTCGATCTCTGATTTGACGCGCCATTCTCCAGCTTCGGTGACGCAAATCCTGGAAGGGGTCAGGTCGTTTAACGCCCGCTGCACCTCGCCGGAGAAGGAGCCCGCATTGTCGCGATCATCAATCCGCGTGTAGCGAACCCGGTATCCTTCGCCACGCAGTTCCTCGGCGAAGTGGCGCATGGCGGAAAAGATGAAGGCGATCTTCTTTTTGTGATGGCCGACATAGGTAGCCTCCGCCATTACCTCGCAAAGCAGGATCGTGTCGCGCGTCTTGTCGACACCATCCAGCGAAGATAGGGAGAAAGATAATTGATCGCCGAGGATCAAGACCAGTTGAGACACCGACAATTTCCTTCAAACCCGACATAATCATCACCTGCGCAAGATCACGGGCTAGACGCCCACTCCCTCTTCAGGGTGGCATAGATGAATTCATCCCCCCAGGTGCCGCCAAACCGGTCATTCTCGATCAAATGCGCTTCTTTGCGCAGGCCAAGGCGTTCAACAACGCCGATCGATCCGTGGTTCAGGGCATCCAGCCGCGCGAAAATCCGGTGATATCCGAGCGTCTCGAAGCCGAGGCTTATCATGGCCCGGACGGCTTCCGTCGCATATCCCTTACCTGAAAAATCAGGATTGAAGACATAACCGACTTCCGCTTGCAAAGCCGCCTTGCTCGCGATTTTAAGCAGGACTTCGCCGATCAACGTGTCGTCGTCGCTGCGCGTAACGGCAAGTCGCAACGTATCGCCGTCCTCTGCGAACGGAGCCTCGAGCAGCGCTGCGAATTGCGTTTTCACCGCATCATCCGAAGGCGGTGCGGCATAGAGGAAACGGTAGACGTCATCGCGCGTGTGGTAATCGGCGTATGATGCGAGATCAGCGGCCTGGAATTTACGAAGGATCAGCCGGTCGGTCTTTATCGGTAGGTAGTTCTCAGGGTTCATTTATGCGCACTTTCAATAATGCGCGATATCTGGGGTCGCGGGCACCTGATCGCAAGAGAGACCTCCATCGAGATCGTTCAGAGTATCTGGTCCACCAATGCGCTAGTCGGAAAGGGTGGCCAGAAGCTTTCCGCCTCTGTTCAGCACGCTTGATCGAAGCGACACCGGTTCAGAACCGGACGCGGAAGATGGTGTTATCAACCATGCACCGGGATAATCAGTCCGGATGTGCCGGGGATTGAGGCGAATTCCACTGCCGGCTGCGAAGTGGAGCGCGCCCGCTGTTGCTTCCTTCGACAAAACCGCGCTTCGGATTTCATAGAGTTTTCTTTCGCCATCAAGGGCGAGCGTGACATCCTCAAGAGCGAAATCATCAATGCGGATAGCCTGGCCCGTGGGCGTGTCGAGAACCCACCTGTCGGAATCGATGAAACCGTCAGTATAGACATTGCCGGTGGAGGCACGCAGAAACGTCCCCTTCGGCAAGCCAATGCCATCGACGATATTCCCGTCGGCAAGGACACATCGGCTGAAAGCGGATACATCCCCGTCAGCCTTCAGGTCGAACTCCACCGGTTGTGCCGCATCGCAGCGCCAGCCGCTCTGCAGGGTCACGCCGTTGCCCGTCACCCGCATCGTCTCTGGAACAAAGCCGACGGTCTCATAATTCCCGTTGGTTTTTATCGCGATATAGCGTGCGATCTCGACGGCATCGACATTCGCGACCCGCACGGGATGGGGGAAGACCGCGCGGTTGAAGGATTCCCTGGTGTCGGCCACGGCCAGTTCAAGTTTCGTGCCTTCGGGCATGTCGATCTGGCCAAGGCGCACCGGCTCCCCAAGCTCCGGGCGATAGCTAGACGCCATTTCCCTGTCATAGGCACGCATCTGGAGATAGAAATTACCGAACTGCCAAAGTGTAAAAATCGCAATGGCGGTCGCCAGGCCATAGGGCAGCATCATCGGGCGCGCCCAGCGGCCTCCTGCGTATCGTGCAATCAAAACCATTGTCCAGATACCCCATACAAGTGTCGTGGCAAGAAGGAAGGCAAGCAAAAGCAGCGTTTCGACGGAGGGTAGTGCAACTGGGATCATGCGAACCAACGAAATGATGTGGATCGATTGCGATCCTGACAGGCAAGATAGCTCTATCCGACGAATGGTGCATTGTTCAACGGCCTGATCTGCCGGCAGGCACGCCATTGAATTCGATCCTGATGCCTCAGCCTATCGCAAAACGTCCGGTCAGGACGATGGGCGGGCGGCATATTGCTCGAATTCGACGAGGCTCGTCGGCCTCGCAAAAAGATAGCCCTGAAACAATCGGCAGCCGTAGGACAGCATCATCCGCAGTTCCGCCTCGGTCTCCACGCCTTCGGCCAGAACTTCCAGTGAAAGGTCGTGCCCCATCTGGACGATGTTTCGCGTGATTGTCGCCATACGCCCGCTTTCGGTCACCCCCGTCACGAAGCTGCGATCAATCTTGATCTGTTTGAGCGGCAATTGCCGCAGGTAGCTCAGTGAGGAGTAGCCAGTGCCGAAATCGTCGAGTGAAATCGTGAAGCCGGAACGATCAAGGAGCTTCATTTTCGCGATCGCTGCTTCTATGTCGAATAGGAAAACGCTCTCGGTCAGCTCCAGCTTGAGAAGCTGTGGCTTGATGCCCTGAGACGAGGCGGCATCAAGAAGCTGCCCGGAAAATCCCGCGTCGACGAAATGATCGGCAGTGATGTTGATCGACAAGGTGAGATTCTGGGTTGCCGGGTTCTCCTGCCATCTCGCAAGTGTCTTGCAGGCTTCGGCAATGACCCAAGCGCCGATTGTCGGCATGAAACCGGTTTGCTGCGCAAGCGCGATGAAATCGGCTGGCGGGATGTATCCCCTTTTCGGGTGGTTCCACCGCAACAGCGCCTCTGCGCCAAGCAGCGTGCCGTCTGCGCGGACCTGCGCCTGGTAGAAAAGTTCAAACTGGCCATTCGAAAGCGCGGAGCGCAGTTCCAGGGCTTTTTTCGTATGACTGCGAAACTGCGCCTGCATGGCGGCGACACCGCCACACAGCATCAACGCTGCGAAAACGCTGTTGAACCAGGCGCTGATGCTGCGCACATCCTGCGGCATGGGAGTGCTGAACGAAAAACGCGCGGCGGACGCGCAGAAATAAACAAAGGCCGCGAGACTTGCCGCGATGACCAGAAACTGGGTGGCGGAACGCTGGCGTTGAAAATTCATGTAGCCGACGAAGATGATGACGAGCAGGTAGAGATGCGTCGTCCTCGGTACGATATCGTCGGAGACATCGATAGCGACGGAATACCAGCAGACGAACAGGATGCAGGCGCTCTGAGCCAGGATGAGTCCGAGGGAAAAGTGGCCCATCAGGCAAGTCAGCCAGCACGGCACGATCGCAACCCCCAGAATGAGGAGGCTGAGCGCAATGCCCCATCTTTCCGTGAGAATGAAAAACACGAACCAGCCAGTCGCCAGCGCCACGCCCATCCAGGCTGCAACTCGACACAGGAGAAGAAGATGCTGCGAATATTCCTCTCGGTCTTTTGTTTTCTGAAAAGGCATGCTGACCCTTGGCTTGGACTACGGGGCGAGCCCGCTCCTTGATGCAAAAGCCTAACGGAAGCTAGACGAGGTCGCCGAACTTCGCAGATTTCAAAAAACGGGGTTAAGCAAACAGGAATGAAATACACAAATTTTGCACGATCAAATCATGCACAATCACTCGCATATCCATTTTTCCCGCTTCGCCGGCCTCAGCGGCCTGCGCCAACCGAGGAGACACCTTCGCCGCATCTCACCCAAGGGCGCAGCGGCGCCAGATTGGTTCACATGCGCGTGTTTGCGCGATCTAGACGCGCGCCATGAGGTAGTGTCCAACGCCCCAGACCTTACCGTCTTCGTGCCCGAAAAGACCTGCCGTCGCGAGGAAGAACAGTCTCCAACGCCGTTCCCACAAGCGCGCATCGTTGCCATAGACCCTCTGCAGGATCGGTCGGATACGGTCGATCTCCCGGTCGAAATTTCCAAGCCAGTCGAGGGCCGTCCGGCGATAATGTGATCCCGACCAGCGCCACTCCTGTTCCACGGTGAAAAGCGCCGGGAAACGGTGAGGAAGATCGAAGGCAGGCATAATGCCGCCGGTGAAGAAATGCTGCGCGATCCAGTCCGCCCGGTTGCCATGGTCGAAACGATAGGATCGATCCCGGTGATTGAAGACATGAAGGAAGAACTTGCCCTCGGGCGTCAGCCACGAGCGGACGCGCTCGAACAATGCCTGCCAGTTCGACATGTGCTCGAACATTTCTACCGATACGACACGGTCGAAACGCTCATCAGTTGTGAAATCATTCATATCGGCCGTCACCACCGAGAGGTTCGACAGGCCACGCTCATTTGCACGTTCGATTATATATTCGCGCTGCGAAGCCGAGTTCGAAACGGACGTGATCCGCGCATTGGGAAACCGGCCGGCCATATAAAGGGAGAGCGAACCCCAGCCGCAGCCGAGTTCGAGAATATTCATCCCGTCCTGCAATCGGGCATGGGAAACAGTCTCCTCCAGCGCCAATGTTTCAGCCTCATCCAGCGTTGTCTGAGCATTGGGATAAAAGCAGCAGGAATATTTTCTTTGCGCGCCAAGGACGATTGCAAAGAATTCAGCCGGCACCTCGTAGTGCTGCCTGTTCGCCTCGTCGGTGTGCGTGGCGACGGGAAATTTCGCCATATCAGACACAAAAGCGTTTTCTTCCGCCGCCGGAACGCCGGCAAGTCGCCGTTTGGTGCGCGCGCAGAGCATGTCGATGCCGGCAAGCGTCATATTGTCACTCAGCGGTGCGCGTTCGGCAGCATTGATGGCGAATGCGAGCATGTTCATGGCGTGTCCTCATTCTTGCGTGGCCCCGGAAAGAAGGCGTTGACGCGGTTTTGCAGGGCGCGGAATTTCTCTCCGCGTGATTTCAGCATGTGCTCTTCGAGCGGGGGAATGCCGGAGACGTGGACGAGCAGCCAGTACATCATGGCTGGCGCAGCAAGCGACAGCCATGACCACGGCTGCGCATGGATGGCCAACAACGGAAAGCCGCACCAGAAAAGCCACTCGAAAAAGTAGTTGGGATGACGCGAATAACGCCACAGACCAGTCTCGCAGACGCCGGTTTTGGCCTCCGGGGTTTTTCTGAACTGTGAAAGCTGTGCATCGGAGGTCGCTTCTCCGACAAGCGCACCAGCCGCGACGATCAACGCTATCACATCGATAATGCTTGGAAATGGCAAAGGATTGCTGGCGGCAAGATAGACGGCGAGAACCAGCACAAAGGCGGCAACGGCCTGGATCTGGAGAAAAGCGAAAAGCCGCCACGAGGCATTGCTGCCCCATTCTTCTATAAGCTTCGCGTAACGTGGATCTTCGCCACCTCCCCTCGTCCGCATGCCGATGTGTCCCGCGAGCCGCAGCGACCACACCAGTACAAGAAAGAGAACCGCTCCCCGGCGCCAGCTATCTCCATCGGAAAACGAGACGGCAACCACGCCGCCGAGCCCGACACTCGCAGACCAGACGGTGTCAATCCAGCCACTCGATCCTGTGTAACGCTGCAACGCCCAGGCTGCCGCCATCAGAAGCGACATCAGCACGGCAAGGGCCACCACAACAGACATCATCACCATTCCGCTCACTGTATTCGAAGGACTTCAGACCAAGTTTCCAGTGGCAACTACGGGCGAGACGGCAAAAGAGTTTCAAGCGCCTGACAAAATTCTGAAAAATTTGCGCGCCGCTGAAACTTATCGATCCGCTCCTTCGTATCTGTCGCAGGCCGTAAAACTGAATTGTGAATGCAATAGCGAGGAACCATGTTCGATACCGAAGCCAAAAGAAAAGACAGCCGGCGAAACATCGCCGTGATCGGAACAGGCATTTCCGGTCTGTCTGCGGCCTGGCTTTTGTCGAAACGGCATGATGTCACGGTTTTCGAGGCTGCGGACCGCGTCGGCGGCCACAGCAACACTGCGACGTTCAAAACTGAACAGGGGGCGGTGTCTGTCGATACGGGGTTCATCGTCTATAATGAGGTGACGTATCCCAATCTGACGGCACTTTTCAAAACGCTGGGAGTGACGACCGCAGCCTCCGACATGTCCTTTGCGGTTTCGCTGGATGATGGCGGTTTCGAATATTCCGGCGGCTCTGGCTTTGGCCTTTTGGCGCAGAAGAGAAATGCCGTGAGGCCGCGCTTCTGGGCAATGCTTGCCGACCTCTTGCGCTTTTATCGCAATGCCCCGCGCGATCTGCCGATGATGGGCGATATGTCGCTCGATGAGTATCTTTCTCAAAACAACTATGGCGACGCCTTTCGCAACGATCATCTTTACCCGATGGCAGCAGCCATATGGTCTACCCCGGCCATGGAAGTAGGCCGTTACCCGGCAGCACATTTCGTGAAGTTCTGCAGCAATCACGGCCTGCTGTTGCTGCGCAACCGGCCCGTCTGGCGCACCGTTGTCGGCGGCAGCCAGGAATATGTGAAACGACTCACTGCGCCATTCGCCGATCGCATTCGGCTCTCGACACCCGTGACACGCATCCACCGCCTGGCGGACGGGGTCGAGATCGCCAACACTAACGGCGAATTCGAACGGTTCGACGATGTGGTGATTGCCACACACGCAGATCAGGCGCTGGAGATGCTGACGGACGCGACGCAAGCCGAACGGCGCATTCTCGGCGCGTTTGGCTATACGAAAAACAGGGCGGTACTGCACACGGACAGCAGTTTCATGCCCCGCAGGCGCACCGCCTGGTCAAGCTGGAACTATGTGGCCGATACACGCATTGAAACGGGGCAGCCGAGCATCACCTACTGGATGAACAAGCTTCAGCCTCTGGGTGCAATCCCTGACACCTTCGTAACGCTGAACCCGACGCGCGAACCGGAAAAGGGAAAAATCATCACCGAGGAAACCTACCACCATCCTGTTTTTGATGCCGGCACCGAGCAGATGAGGCAGGAACTTTGGGCCTTGCAGGGTTTGAGAAACACCTGGTTCTGCGGCGCCTATTTTGGGTCGGGTTTTCATGAAGACGGCATTCAGGCAGGGCTTGCCGTCGCCGAGGATCTGGGCGGCCTGTCGAGGCCCTGGAAGGTTGCCGATGATAGCGGCCGGATCGTCCGTCTGAATTTGGCTTCGCGGAAAAGAACGATCAAACTCGTTGAGGCGATCCCATGACGTCTCATTTTTCCTCCGCCCTTTTTCCGGGACATGTCATGCATGCGCGCTTCAAGCCGAAAGCGCACCGGCTCGCCTATCGCATTTACTCGCTGCTTCTCGACCTTGATGAACTTGATGCGCTTGACCGTAAGCTGCGGCTGTTCTCCGTCGATCGTTTCAACCTGTTTTCCTTTCACCGCCGGGACCGCGGCGACGGGAGCAAGATGGAATTGCGCAACCAGATCGAGAACGCCATGACGGCCGCAGGCATGACCGTCGATGGTGGTCCGATCCGTCTGCTCACCATGCCGCGCATCCTTGGCTGGGCCTTCAATCCACTCAGCGTGTTTTTCTGCCACGGCCGGAACGGGTCTCTCAAAGCCATTCTCTGGGAAGTCGACAACACGTTCGGCGAGCGGCACTCCTACCTTATCCCGGTGGAGACAGAAGGTGCGGCCGAGATCGTCCAGCGCTGCGACAAGGCCTTCTATGTCTCGCCCTTCATGGACATGGATCTCCGTTATGTATTCCGTGTCATTCCACCCGGCGACAAGCTGAAGATCGTTATCGATACATTTGACGACGAGGGGCCAGTCCTGACTGCAAGGCATCTGGCGCGGCGTGTCGAGCTGACCGATGCCGCGCTGCTGAAGGCTTTTGTCACCATTCCCTTTCTTACCCTCAAGGTTGTTGCAGGTATCCATTGGGAAGCACTTAAAATATGGCTCAAGGGTGTGCGGTTGAGAAAACGACCGCGTCCACCGTCTGCCCCTGTCTCCTTCATTCACCCATCACCATCGCAAATCGAGGCCAAACTTCATGACCCCGTTTGACAATCTCAACGAACTATCGCTGGAAAACACGCAGATGCGGCAACGCACCGGTCCCGAAGGCTGGCTCATGGCCAAGCTCTTGAATAACGTCTCCAAAGGCAGACTGCGCGTCATGCTGCCAGGTGGCGGCGTGATTGAGAAATCCGGGGAACATGAGGGCACCGAGGCGACGCTTGTTCTCCATCGCTGGCGCGCGCTACGGCGGCTTATCCTCAATGGCGACATCGGTTTTGCCGAGGGTTACATCGAAGACGACTGGTCCACACCGGATCTGACGGCCCTGATCCGTTTTGCGGCACAGAACAACGACGCTTTCGGGGGATCGACGCGCGGTAGCTTGCCCATGCGCCTCATCAATCGTCTTGGCCACCGGCTGAACGCCAATACAAAGCGCGGCAGCCGCCGCAACATCGAGGCCCATTACGATCTCGGCAACGAATTCTACCGGCAATGGCTCGATTCCTCGATGCTCTATTCGTCGGCGATTTTCGACGATACGACGCCGACGCTTGAAGCGGCCCAACTCAAAAAACTCAACCGCATCGTCGACAAGCTGCAATTGAGCGGCGGTGAGAGCGTATTGGAGATTGGCTGCGGCTGGGGCGCGCTTGCAATCCACCTCGCGACCCAGGCGGATGCCAACGTTACCGGCCTCACCCTTTCGCCCTCACAGTTGAATTGGGCAAAGGCGGCAGCGGAGAAAACCGACAAGGCTGAGCATATCGATCTCAGGCTCGAGGACTACCGCGATGTCGAAGGCAAGTTCGACCGCATCGTTTCCGTCGAGATGTTCGAAGCGGTCGGTGAGGCCTATTGGCCGAGCTATTTCGAAACACTGAAACGCTGCCTGAAACCCGGCGGGCGCGCGGTGCTGCAAATCATCTCCATTGAACCTGCCCGGTTCGATAATTACCGGCGAAACGCGGACTTCATCCAGAAATACATCTTTCCGGGCGGCTTTCTGCCATCTGACGAAGCCCTTGAAAGAGCAATCGGCAGGGCGGGTCTGAGCCTCACCGATACCGAGCTTTTCGGCCAATCCTATGCCCGCACGCTGGCGGAATGGCGGCAGCGTTTCCATGCGCGCTGGCAGACAATCTCGCTGCTGGGTTTCGATGACCGCTTCAGACGGCTCTGGGATTATTACCTCTGCTACTGCGAAGCCGGCTTTACCGAGGGAACCATCAATGTTGGCTTCTACACGATCGAGCACAAATAAGGCGGGGCAACAACTGCGGAGAAAGACGATGAAAATCAATCCCTTGATAATCGCATCCGTCCTGGGTCCGATGCTTGCGGCCTCTGCTGCCGGAGCAGCCGACATCGACGGAAACTGGGCGCGCGGCGACGGCAACGCGAAAGTGCTGATCGCGCCATGCGGCGACAATATATGCGCCACCAATACCTGGATCAAACCGGGCACGCCCGAGGAAAAGACCGGTGACCGGCTGATCATGACCATAAAGCCAGATGAAACAGGCGTCTATTCGGGCACTGCCTTCGATCCGCAACGCGACAAATCCTACAAGATAACCGTGACGGTTGATGGCAACAGCATGACCACCAAGGGCTGCATCGTCGCTGGTCTCCTGTGCAAGGGCATTACCTGGGCCCGCATCAACTAGACTCTGGAAAGGACATACCGATGAAGACCTATATCTCAGCCTACTTCTTCACCCTCATCGCCTTTCTGGTGATCGACTTCATCTGGCTAAGCACCATGGCGTCGCGGCTTTATCGCCCGGCGATCGGCGATCTTCTGGCTGAGAACTTCCGGCTGGCCCCGGCGATAATCTTTTATCTCATCTACGCGGCAGGACTGACCTTTCTTGCGGTTCGTCCGGCCCTCATATCAGGCCAGTGGACGACCGCGTTGGTTTATGGTGCAGCCGTCGGCTTCATGGCCTATGCCACATATGATCTTACCAATCAGGCAACGTTGAAAAGCTGGTCCACGACATTGACCATCGCAGATCTTCTGTGGGGCACCTTCGTCTCCGCAGCCGCTGCCATCATCGGTTACCTCGTCACCGTACGGCTGGTCGGTCCACTGCAAAATCCGGCAGGTGTGTTATGACAGCGACCATCCCTGCCGGCTGCTTCCACCCGGCCAATTTTTGGCCGGGAAGACGTGAACTTCATTTCGCGCATGCCTTGCCTTCCCACAAAGGACAACCCTATATAGGAGGCGCAAGAAGGGATGTTCGAATGCAGGGTACAGAGATAGCAACGCTCATAAACCGCGTCGGCATGGGCGATCGCTCGGCATTCGTTTCCCTCTATCAAGCCACCAGCCCGAAGCTTTATGCGATCTGCCTGAAAATCCTGCGTGACAGGACCGAAGCCGAAGAAGCGCTTCAGGAAGTCTATATCAAGATCTGGCAACGAGCCCTCACATTTGCAGCAAGCGCCGGCACACCGTCGACGTGGCTCGCCGCAATCGCCCGCAACCATGCGATCGATACGATCAGGGCGCGCAAACCCGTGGGCGACGACATTGACGAAGCCTATGACCTTGCCGATGACAGCATCCGCAATCCGGAGCAGCAGGTCGTTCTGGCCGATGAGGGTCGCAGGATCGACAATTGCATGCAGGAACTTGAAACGGTTCATGCGCAGGCGGTGCGTCGTGCCTATATCGAAGGGCTGAGCTATATCGAACTCGCCAAAGAATTGCGGGTGCCACTCAACACGGTCAGAACCTGGCTGCGGCGAAGCCTTCTCAAACTCAGAGAGTGCATGCAGCGATGACAACGAGCGAAAACAGCGAGGGCATGCATTCGCGCGACGAAATCCTCGCTGGCGAATATGTGCTCGGCGTGCTGCCGTTTGAAAAGCGTCGTGCGGTCGAGCGGCGCATGCAGGACGACAGGGTCTTCGCGCAGCTGGTCCACCGTTGGGAAAGCGAATTTTCAGACTTCAACGTGGATTATGAAGAACAGGCGCCGAGTGCGGCCATTCTCGCCCGCATTGAAGAACGCCTGTTCGGCAGCAAGACCAGCAACGCCAATGGCAGCCTGTGGAGTTCCGCATCCTTCTGGCGATGGATATCTGTCGCCACGAGCGCGGCTGCCGTGGCAGCGATCGTTTACGCCGCATTTCCCGAAAAATGGCAGGGCACAGCTCCGCTGGTAGCCGAACTTTCGACAACGGACAGCCAGGTCAACCTGCTTGCATCCTATGATGCAGAGACCGGCAGGATGCACATTATACCGGTTGCGACCGGCAAGGCCGATGAGAAATCACTGGAATTGTGGCTTGTGATGGATGGCGGCAAGACCCGCTCGCTCGGTGTCTTCCAGCCCGGAACGAATGGCGATCTCATTATCCCGGCGGATATGCGTAACAACATTTCGGAAGGCACGACCTTCGCGATCAGCGTGGAACCCTTCGGTGGATCACCAACTGGTCAGGCAACCGGCCCTGTTATCGCAATCGGTACCGCACGAAGGCAGCTTTAAGGCGTCACGCCTTCATGCGCTTTTGCCAACTGCTGAAACATGATTTCAGTCTGCGCACCGTTTAGTGGTTGCGCAATCATCGAGCATTGCCAGCGCGTTCTTTATTGCGGCACCGGAGGCGCTATTGTCGAAAACGCACCAGGATTCGGCGGAAAGGCGTTTTCTAAACGAGAGGATTTCGCCGGCGCTGTAGTCGGAATAATAAATCCGGGGAGCGCCGTGCAGCCGGACATATTTGGGCGGCTCGGAGAAATCACTGGCCGGCCAGACCGGTGCAGGATCGGCCAGCACACGATCAATGGCATAGCGTTGCAGAACCTCTTGCGCTGAATGCGTAGCCCAACTTGTGTGACGCGGTTCGAGTACGAGCATGCCGGGAAAGGTCTGACGCATAGTATCAAACGCAGCCTCCGCGTCGGAGACATCAAATGCGAGATTGGGTGGCAACTGGCACAACAAGGGTCCAAGCTTGCCATCCAGCGCCGCAAGTTCCCCAACAAATGCCTTGAAGACTTGTCCGATTCCCCGCAACCGGCGCTCATGCGTGATCTCGCGCGGCAGCTTCACGGCGAAGCGGAAGTCATCGGGCACCGAATTTGCCCAACGCTCGAACGTCGTTGGCCGGTGGTGGCGATAAAAGGTGGAGTTGATCTCGACGCCGTTGAATACGGTAGCATATCGGCTAAGCCCACTTCCCGTTTCGGGAAAACGGTGCGCCACAGTCTTGGGGATCGACCATCCAGCTGTTGCAATGACCGGCACTTTCACCTGCCCCGAGGTTATCAAAGAGAAGGCCGGCATATGCCGACCTTCCCTATTTCTAACGCTTAGCGTCTGTAACGCAGACGTTCCTGTTCGATTTCAGTGGGCTCATAAGGATCGAGCGTGTCGTCAAACCGTGACCAACCGTCTTCTGCATAGGCCGCGCGCCGCTTGTCCGGATCAACCCAGTTGGATTGGCGCAGGACTTCTTCGGCGTCCGTGTAAAGGCTGTCCTCGACCTTCGCGGTCACGAGCGTGCCACCCCGGCGAACGCCTTCTGCGTAAACATGGGCATGGTCTTCGGAAACGCCGGCGTCCGTCAGCGCGCCGATAAGGCCGCCGGCGGCACCGCCTGCAACGGCACCGGCCACAGCGCCTGCCGCCGTCGCGGCAAGCCAGCCTGCCGCAACCACCGGTCCGACGCCGGGAATTGCCATGATGCCAAGGCCTGTCAACAGGCCACCGACACCACCGACGGCAGCGCCGATGCCGGCACCCGTGCCTGCGCCTTCGGCAGCTTTTGTATCATTGCCATGGCGTTCGTCTGCATTGTTGGAAACAATGCTGATATCTTTAGACGGCACGCCACGCTGTTCCAGCGCAGTAACGGCGGCGCTGGCATCGGAGTAGTCGTCGAAAAGTCCGGTAACGGTCTTCATAGGATTCTCCCAAAGATTGAATTAGTTAGCGACAATATTGCCCTGATAGTCGAGCGCCACGTTTACGGACTTGCCGTCCTTCGAGGCCTTGGCCTGCCACACGCCCTTGTCGTCGAGCGTAAGACCGGTCACTTCGGCATATCCGGCGTCCATAAGACGTTTGTTCGCCTGTTCCTCGGTAAAGCTGTTTGCGCCTTCCACAGGCGCAGTCGCATTCTTGGTGTCTGGCGTGGCGACGGCAGGCTTGCTGCCATCGGTGGCTGGAGCGGTGGACGTCTGAGCGAAGGCGCCAAGGGTCGACGCGCCGAGAAGCGCGGCGGCTAAAAGAAGCTTTTTCATGATTTTTCCTCGTTGTAGCCTTCAGTGCAGGCTCGACAGGGAAACAACATGTCGGGCCTCATGGTTCCGCCAATCTGAAAATAGAATTTGCAGGCCTTGCCGTTCCACCATCGTCGAAACGCCACCGAACTATCTCTGCCGGATGAGGAACGTCCGCCTATTCAACCGGTTACTGGCATCGCTGTGATGCCACCGCGAACCGGAATGTGAATTCTTTTCCGGGAGCAGGAACATCGTCTCCACTCAGGGGTTGTCCAAGTACATCATTCAAAGTTGATCGGATTCCCACATGCCTGCGGAAACTACATTGCATGACCTGTTCCTCGATACGCTCAAGGACATCTGTCTCGCCGAACAACAAGTGCTGAAGGCTCTGCCGAAGACCGTGCGGGGACCCTTCCAAGCTAAGGCCGCCTTTTAGGGCGGCTTTTTCATTTCCGGGTCGGATAGGCCCCTTCCAATTTCAGGAGCCACACCATGGCCAAGACCACCTCCACATCAACAAGCGACAAGACCGAAACCGTAACGATCCATGACCAGAAGCTGGAGCGCGGTGCTGGCGGCGAGCTGCATCAGACAGCCGAAAACGACGCGCCGGTGCTGACGACCGCTCAAGGGGGGCCGGTCGCGGACGACCAGAATTCTCTAAGGGTCGGGCCGCGCGGGCCGCTCGTCGTTGATGATTTCCATTTCCGCGAAAAGATCTTCCATTTCGACCATGAGCGCATTCCCGAGCGCGTCGTGCATGCGCGCGGTTACGGCGCGCATGGCTTCTTCGAAACTTACGAGTCCTTCTCCGCATACACAAAGGCGGATTTCCTGCAGCGCGCCGGGGAAAAGACACCAGCCTTCGTCCGTTTCTCGACGGTTGCGGGCAACAAGGGCTCGGCTGACCTTGCGCGCGACGTGCGCGGTTTTGCAGTGAAGCTCTATACACAGGAAGGCAACTGGGATCTCGTCGGCAATAATATTCCTGTCTTCTTCATTCAGGACGCCATCAAGTTTCCCGACCTGATCCACGCCGCCAAGCAGGAACCTGACCGGGCTTTTCCGCAGGCGCAGACGGCCCATGACAATTTCTGGGACTTCATCAGCCTGACGCCGGAAAGCATGCACATGGTCATGTGGGCCATGTCGGATCGTACGATACCGCGGTCTTTCCGCTTCATGGAGGGTTTCGGCGTTCATACCTTCCGTTTGGTCAATGCCAAGGATGAATCGACCTTCGTCAAGTTCCACTGGAAGCCGAAGCTCGGGCTTCAATCGGTCGCCTGGAACGAGGCGGTCAAGATCAATGGCGCCGATCCCGATTTCCATCGTCGCGATCTGTGGCAGGCGATCCAGTCCGGCAACTTCCCGGAATGGGAATTGCAGGTGCAGCTCTTCGATCAGGAGTTTGCCGACAGCTTCGATTTCGACGTGCTCGATCCGACAAAGATCATCCCCGAGGAAATCCTGAAGCCGCAGCCGGTCGGACGACTGGTGCTCGACCGCATGCCCGACAACTTCTTTGCCGAAACCGAGCAAGTTGCGTTCATGACGCAGAACGTGCCGCCGGGTATCGACTTCAGCAATGATCCGCTGTTGCAGGGTCGCAACTTTTCCTATCTCGACACCCAGCTGAAACGCCTTGGCGGGCCAAACTTCACCCATCTGCCGATCAATGCACCGAAATGTCCCTTCGCGCATTTCCAGCAGGATGGCCACATGGCGATGCGCAATCCTGTTGGCAGGGTGAATTACCAGCCGAACTCGTTCGGTGAAGGCCCGAGAGAGTCGCCGAGCCGCGGCTATCGCCATTTTCCGGCAGAAGAACAGGGGATCAAGGCGCGGCTGCGCCCCGAGAGCTTTGCCGACCACTACAGCCAGGCACGGCAATTCTACATCAGCCAGACCCCGCCCGAACAGCGTCATATCGCGGCAGCCCTGACATTCGAACTGAGCAAGGTGGAAACAGCCGTGATCCGCGAACGCATGGTGTCGCATCTCATGAACATCGACGAGACGCTGGCAAACACCGTCGCGCAGAAGCTAGGTTTCAAGTCCATGCCGAAGCCGGCGGATGCGGCCATGCCGACACGTCAGGATCTGGAACCCTCGCCGGCGCTCAGCATCGTCGAGCGTGGTCCAAAACGCTTCGAAGGCCGCAAGCTTGGTATACTCGTCACCGATGGTGTCGACGCCAAATTGCTGAACGGCCTGATGTCGGCGATCACCAAGGAAAAAGCCGTCTGCGAATTGATAGCCCCGAAGGTCGGTGGCGTCACCGCCTCAGACGGGAGCTGGTTTGCGGCCCATCACATGATCGACGGCGGGCCATCGGTTCTCTTCGATGCAGTTGCACTGTTGACTTCTGCCGAGGGGATAGACGATCTGGTCAACGAGGCGACGGCGCGTGACTTCGTGGCCGACGCTTTCCAGCACTGCAAGTTCATAGGTTACGACCAGTCGGCTCTGCCATTGCTGGAAAAGGCCGGTATCGCAGGCGATCTTGACGAGGGCACGATTATCCTCCCAGGTGAGGAAGGCCTCGCTGGCTTCGTGTCGAACCTTGGCAAGCTGCGTGTCTGGGGACGGGAACCTTCCGTAAAACTCGGCAAGGCTTCACCGCCAGTAAAGTGAAATCACAGGCGGGCGCGGCTACAATGCCGCGCCTTGATGACGCACGATCGCCCGCCCGAGGGCGTGAAAACGTTTCAGCGTGAACAACATCAAGATGGCTCATAAAGGATGTACTGAATGAAGATTCGCGCCGGGTTCGATATTGCTTATGAATGCGAGAATGAGACGGCAATGCTGCTTGTTCTCAATCTCCACCCCAGCCGGCGCGCAGATCTGCTCACCGAACAGGTGCTGACCTTCGACAGGCCGATCGAGGCCTGGGGTTATATGGATATCTTCGGGAACGCCTGCAGCCGCATAACCGCACCGCCAGGCGTGACGACGATCTCGACGCGGTTCGACATATACGACGGCGGGCTGCCAGATCCCGTTCCTGAAAACGCTTTCCAGCACGATATCAAGGATTTACCAGACGATGTTCTAGTGTTCCTGCTAGGCAGCCGTTACTGCGATACCGACCGCCTGGCGGACTTCGCCTGGAAAAACTTCTCGGCAACACCGCTCGGCTGGCCCCGTGTGCAGGCGATCCTCGATTTTGTGCATTCCCATATTGTCTTCAACTACGAGAAAGCCGATCCGCTCAGGACAGCATATGGCGGCTTCATCGACCGGACCGGGGTTTGCCGCGATTTCGCACATCTTGCGATCACACTCTGCCGTTGCATGAATATCCCCGCTCGCTATTGCACCGGCTATCTCGGTGATATCGGCGTGCCGAAAGACCCCAACCCGATGGATTTCAGCGCCTGGTTCGAGGTCTATCTCAGCGGCCGCTGGTATACGGTCGATGCCCGTCACAACAGGCCCCGCATCGGACGCATCTTGATGGCGACAGGACGAGATGCGACGGACGTCGCCCTGTCCACCGCCTTCGGGCCGGCTATCCTGAAGCGGTTCGAAGTCATTACGGAAGAACTGGCCGGATAGCGACGGGTAGCGTCAAGACGCTCAGGTCTCGCTAGACCTAGACAGAGGCGACCTGAATGACCTCGGGAGCGGAACCGTATGTCGACTTGTTCTGACGGTGAAAGGCGATGAATTCATCGGCTGGAAGCGGCTTGGAAAACAGCCACCCCTGACCAAAATCCACCCCATGTTCCCGCAGATAGGCCGCCTGCTCCGGCCTCTCGATACCTTCCGCAACGGAAAACAGTCCAAGCTCGCGCGCCATCTCGATAATATGGAGCGTCACGGTGCTGGTTGCCGTGTTCCTGCCGATCGTATCAACGAAGGACTTATCGATTTTCAAGGCGTCCAACGGCAGTCCCTGCAAATACTGAAGGCTGGAATAGCCGGTTCCGAAATCGTCAATTGCCACGGAATGCCCGGCCTTGCGTGCTCTGTCCAGCGTCACGCGCGCCGCGTCAATGTCGATGAAACCGCGCTCGGTCGCTTCAAGCCATATCTGCTCCTTGCGTATATCCGCGCGGACAAGGCGTTGATCGATGAAGTCTAATATCCGGCCTGATTTTACATCGTCGGCGCAGAGATTGATGGCGATATGTGCGCTGCGATCCCCAACGAGCATGGTACCAAGATCTGCAATAATGGCTTCAACGACCTGATCGGTGATGGGCTGTATCAGGCCTGTTTCTTCCGCTAGCGGAATGAAGAGGTCTGGCCTCACCAGCGTGCCATCAGGCCGCCGCCAGCGGACAAGCGCTTCGGCGCCCACGCATATATTGGTCTTGAGTTCGATGATTGGTTGATAGTGGACGATGAATTCACGGTTCTGGACTGCGATTTCCAGTTCCGTTTCCGGCGACAACCGCTTGCGCGACATCCAGATGACGATGCCGACGATAAAGAGCGCAATGAATGCGCCAATGGGCAAAAGGATAGTCAACTCCCGCACCAGCCTCGTTCGCAACGCCGCCCTTGGCTCGAGAACCACCGCCGTCAGCGCATTCTCCTTTACCACCGAATAAAGCCATGCGTCCGTCGTGCCCTGTCCCTCTTTTGTCGGCAACGTGGCCAGAACCCCTGTATCGGGAAGGTTCTGCGTGCTGATGACCGCAGCTTTATCGTTGAGGATCGCGAGAGACATCCCGTCCCGCAGCACAATATCAGCAAATCTGGAAGGTGCGACGAGCGCGTTGTGGTGGCCGAGATGCAGGCTCGTCATCTGGTCGCCGTGGCTGATGCCGGGTTGGATACGCAACGTCACTTCAAGGCCGTCCGGTGTGACGTAGTCGACATGGGATTTGGCTACGTCGCCAGCGGCGCGGCCCCAGGAGGTGCATTTGATGAAGCCGTTTTCGAAATAGCCAATCTCCTCGATTGAGGGGACGTTGATCGTCACCATCCGCATTTGTGCAATATGCTGATCCGAACATGCGGGAGCGTGCGCCGTTTCAATTGCTTCCAATGCCCCTTGCGCTTGCCTGAATGTATTTCCGGCACGAACAAGCGATCTTTCGGCGACGAGGTCGAGAATGAAGAGTTCTTTTTGAATGGCGACACGCCATGACGTCCAGGCCATGGCGGCAATGGGCAGCGCGGCGCCAACTATGGCCAGAAATATCCCCGCGGCTATCACACGCCAACGTCGTGACTGCATCATCACTCTCCAAAAGGTAGTCGAGACATCAGTGTCGCAATCTCCTTAATTTTTGCTGTGTGCGGAACGGTGAAAACCGGGTGATGCAAATTATGATTTCTGCCGTCGACGCAATCTGAACATCACCGTGACGGCAGGAACGCGGGGCCGATAATCCAGTTACCCCGAGAGGGCATCACGCCCCTGTTGAAGTTCAGTCCCGGTGCGATTACGATGCGAAAACAAAGCGTTCCAGTTTGCCGAGCGTCTGCTGACCCAGTTCGATAGCCCCAAAACCCTTCGCGTCCTGGAACTCGGCTTCCGTGCTGAACACCATGCCGAGCACGACCTTCGTCGCGCCGTCCTGATCCTCGAACGAAGCCCAGGCGTCGGCATGTTTCGGCCCGTTTTCGCCCCAGAGCAGCGTGTAGCCGATCCTCTCCTCAGGCCTGACCTCGATATATCGATGATGGTTCGGGAAGACAGTGCCGTCAGGTCCGATCATGTCGAACACCCACTCGCCGCCGGTTCGCAGATCGATCCTCTTCGTGCGACACGAAAACCCTTCCGGTCCCCACCATTGCGGCAGCGTCTCGGAATTCATCCAGGCCTTCCAGACGACGTTGCGCGGCGCCCTTATCGTTCGCTCCAGCACCATTGTCCGTTTGCCCACCTCGGTCAGATTGTTAAGACCAGCACCGAAGCCCTGCCGGTAACCCGCCTGCATATCCGCAGCCAAGGAGGAAAGCTGCACGGTTACGACAACGCGACTGCCCTGCTCCGTCGCCGAAAAATCAGCGGTCACCAGCGCCGCAGACTGCGTCACGTCACCGGACGACACCACCTCGTAATTGACGCTGCGCAAGGCTGGCTGCAATTCCAGCCACCCGCATTCGCAGCGAATATCAGGCTGCCCATCGACCTTGCAGAGCGAAACTTCGCGTCCGCCGACTCTGGTATCGGCTTCCAGAAACTCTACGGTCACGGCGGGCGTGGGCGCTGCCCAGACAGCCCGCGCGGCAGGCGACGTCCACACTTGCCAGAGGACCGACAATGGAACAGCGATCACCCTTTCGAAGCTCAGTGTTGCAAAGCGGCCATCGCCAAGATGGGGTTCAGCACGGGTGCCGTCCTGATTGAGTTTCGACATCATTCCGTGCGCTCCTTCGCAGCCTGCATTGCAAATGCCTCCAACCGGTCGAGCCGGCTCTCCCAAATGGCTCGCTGTTCATCAAGCCATGTCCGCACCGGCTCCAGAGCCTCGGGCACGATAGCGCAGGTGCGCACCCGCCCATCCTTGGAGGTGCGGATAAGTCCCGCCTCCTCCAGTACCGACAGATGCCGCATCACGGTCGGCAGACGCAGCCCCGTGGGAGCGGACAATTCCATGACGCGGGCAGGCCCTTGCGCGAGCTTCGTTAGAATAGACCGGCGCGTCGGATCGGCCAGAGCCTGAAAGATCAGCGATAGTTCGGGCGAATGCTTAGTCATATTGCTAACTATCATGCAGTACGGCTCTAACGCAAGGAAAACTTCGTCGATTAGCTAAGTGTTTGACCGCGAGCATTTGTTGGCCGCCGCGCAAAAGAAAAACGCCGGAGCATTGCCCCGGCGTTTCATTTTTTTTTAAGCCACCAGACCCTTGGTCAGTTCCAGCGCCTGCCGCTCGAACAGCCGGCGATAGATGCCGTCGTTCAGACGGATCAGCGCCTGGTGGTCGCCCTCTTCGACAATCTTGCCCTTGTCGAACACAAGCAGACGGTCAAGCGCCCGCACGGTGGAAAGCCGGTGCGCAATGACCAGCGTGGTGCGGCCATCCATCAGGCGTTCCATGGCCTCCTGGATCTGCACTTCGCTTTCGCTGTCGAGGCTCGATGTCGCCTCGTCCAGAATCAGCACCGGTGCATCCGCGAGGAAGGCACGGGCAATGGCGACACGCTGCCGCTCCCCGCCAGACAATTTAACGCCGCGCTCACCCACCATCGTCTCATAGCCCTTGGGAAGGGACATGATGAAGTCATGGGCGCTTGCCTGCCTCGCCGCCTGCTCGATCTGACGCCGCGAGGCGCTCGGCCGGCCATAGGCGATGTTTTCCGCCAGCGTGCGGTGGAACAGGATGGGTTCCTGCTGCACGATGGCGATCTGGCTGCGCAGGTTTGCCTGCCTGGCCTTGGCGATGTCCTGGCCGTCAATGCGGATCGAGCCGGAATTCACATCGTAAAGCCGCTGGATAAGCTTGACGAATGTCGTCTTTCCCGACCCCGAATGCCCGACCAGCCCCACACGCTCACCCGACCTGATGGTGACTGAAAAGTCCTCATAGAGCGGGCTGGGATGCGCGCCATATTGAAAAGTGACGTTGTCAAAAACGATTTCGCCCTTCTCTATCCTGATCGGCCTGGCATCCGGCCTGTCTTCGACACCCAAAGGCATCTTGTCGAGCAACACCAACTCTTCCATGTCGTTGACGGCACGTTGCAGGTTACGGATGTGTTGACCGACATCACGCAGATAGCCCTGCAGGACGAAGAACATCGCCAGCACGAAGGTGATGTCGCCCGGCGTCGCCAGTCCCTGCTGCCACATGACAAGGCCTGTTCCCAGAATACCGGCCTGCATGGACACCATCATGAAGCCCTGGATCGTGCCGTTCAGCGTGCCGCGTTTCCATGTCCTTCGCGTACGGTTGTCCCATTTGGCCAGCACATGGCGCAACCGCGCCTCTTCGCGGGTCTCGGCGCCAAAAGCCTTGACCACCGAATTGCAGCTGACGGCATCTGCCAGCGCGCCACCAAGCTTGGTATCCCAGGCGTTTGCAAGTCTTGCCGCCGGCGATACGAAGCCCATGGAGAGCAACACGGTGACGCCGACATAGATCAGCGACCCCGTGCCCACGATCAAGCCCATGATCGGCCAGTAACTACCCAGCACGACGGTTGCGCCCACCAGCATGACGATGGAGGGCAACAGGGCGATAAGAAGCACGTCATTGAGTGAATCAAGCGCCCACATGCCACGCGTGATCTTGCGAACCGTGGAACCGGCAAAGCTGTTGGCGTGCCAGTCGGTTGAGAACCGCTGCACCCGGTAGAAACCGTTATTCGCCACATCCGCCATGGTTTTCAGCGTCAGCCTGATGATGCCGGTAAACACGAACCAGCGCAGGACTACGCTGGTCAAGCCCAGCGCCACGACGACGACAAAGGCGCGCAGCGCCCGGTCAGCCCCGTTGCCCCCGGCAATGGCATCGACGATCTGGCCGGAGAAAACCGGCACCATGACTTCGGCCAGCGTGCTGGCAATCACCAGCACCACAATAAGGCCCACCAATGCCCACCGGTGGGTCCAATGGTGGAAAACAAAGCCGAGCACATGGCGATAGGCATCGGCGCGGAAATCGAGCTTCTTGCGAGACATTTTAACCAGCACGGCGCCATGCGTTCGGCAACCGGTCCTCAAAAACGGAAGTTGGATGGCACAGCCCGGGCGGAAAACAAAAATGATCCCGTCAGATCAATCGGGCTATGAAGGAAAACAAAACCGCATGTGGGGCGCGCTCGGGGCGGGCCACGAATGGAAATGACCTAGTGTCGGTTCATTCCACGCGGGAGGAACTTGATGAATGATGATGTCATGCAACGCCTCCCTATGTTCGATCTGACGCGGTGAGAAATTTGTACCTGAGCTGTTCGCCGTTGCCAACCGGGTAATTGCAACCTTATGGCAAGTGATGCGAAAACGACACATCAGCTGGTGTGACGGCAACGAACGTGGCCGATGCCAATGAAAGCTTCGGCCACGGTTTTTGCGTGGTGGCGCTTCCCGCCGCACCCAGGCTCCGGTGCGCGGCGAGAACATATCTGGTCAATCCATCTGGACGTTTGCGTTCTTGACGACCGGTTCCCATTTGGCGATTTCGGCTGCAACGTGGCTTTTCAGCTCATCGGGCGAAGAGCCGACGATCTTGGCGCTGAATTCGGCCATGCGGGCCGCCACACCCGGATCGGCAAGCGCTTTCTTGGCCGCCGCATTCAGTGTGTCCACCACATCGGCCGGCGTGCCGGCAGGCGCAAACAGCGCGTTCCACGTGTAGGTTTCATAACCGGGTACGGTTTCGGCAATGGTCGGCAGATCCGGGAATGATGACGCCCGCTCGGCGGTCGTTACGCCAAGCGCCCGCAATGTGCCGGATTTGATGTGGCCGGACGACGACGGCAGATTGTCGAACATGATCGAAATCTGGTTGCCAAGAAGATCGTTGAGCGCGGGGCCGGCACCTTTATAGGGAACGTGCTGCATGCTCACACCGGTCATGCTCTTGAACAATTCCCCTGAAAGATGCAGCGGCGTGCCATTGCCGGACGAGGCATAGGCATATTTGTCGGGTTCGGCCTTCAGAAGCGCGATCAATTCCGCGACGCTGTTGACGTTCAGCTTCGGATTGACAACAAGCACATTGGGAACCACGACCAGAAGCGAGACCGGGGCAAAATCCTTTTGCGGATCGTAAGGCTTTGTCTTGAGAATGAGCGGGTTCAAGGCATGGGTAGCAACGGTGCCCATCAGGATCGTGTAACCGTCAGGCTCTGCGCGTGCGACACGGTCGGCACCGAGATTACCGCCTGCACCGGCAACATTTTCAACGACGATCTGGTGACCAAGCTCATCACCCATTTTCTGTGCGATGACGCGCGCAACCACATCGGTTGAGCCACCTGCCGCAAAGGGAACGACCAGCGTAATCGTTCGATCAGGAAAACCCTGCGCGCTCGCCGTCAGTCCCATCATGCAAAAAGAAGCAGCCGTAGCCGCAAGTTTCAACACCATCCGCCGTTTCAAAGACCGGTAATTCATGAACCCTCCTGTAGAATGGCCTCCCCGCCATCAGCGCATAGTAGCTCAAATGGACTTGAGAGCAAGCAACCGGCATCGCAAACCATGCGCGAAGGCCACGCGACACGCCTGCCCTGCAACGCTTGGCGGAACCGCGCGTTATATCGGGCACAAAGCATTGAAATACCGGGGGCAACATGGACGACAGCGTAAACATTCCCAAGATCAACCGGCTCGTGTTGCAAAACCTCATAGCGGGCCTCAGCGACGGGTTGATCCTGCTCGAAAACGACGGAACGATTGCCTGGGCCAACAAGGCCGCCCTTCAGATGCACCGTATAGAAGCGATGCCTGAGCTTGGGGAGGATGCCGCTGCCTATCGGCGAAATTTCACGCTTCGATACCGCAACAACCACCTGCTCGACGAGGGGCAATATCCGCTTGAACGGCTTCTGGCGGGCGAGACCTTCGAAGATGTGACGGTAGAGATATCGCCAAGCGGCGATGAAGCGGAATGCTGGGTCCACACGGTGCGCGGGCTCGTTCTTGAAGATGCTGGCGCAAAACCGGATGTTCTGGTCCTGATCATCCGGGACGAAACGCCGCGTTTTGAGGCGGAGGCGCGCTTCGAGAGCGCCTTCAATGCAAATCCGGCGCCGGGGCTGATATGCCGGCTGGAGGACAAGCGTTTCATCCGCGTCAATCAGGGTTTTCTTGAGATGACCGGGTTCAGCCGTGAAGAGATCATCGGCATCAGTGTCGAGGAACTCGGACTGTTTTCCGAGTGCGACACAGGCGAGGACGCCCTGAAAAAGCTGGAGGATGGCCGGCTCATCCGTCAGCGCGAGGCGCTCATTCCCATCCCCGGCGGCGACAGGCTGGTCATCGTGGCCGGCGAAACGATCGCCGTTGCCGAAGAACCGTGCATGCTGTTCACCTTCGCCGATCTGGACGGCCGCCGCAAAGCCCAGAACGCTCTGCGACAGAGCGAGGAGCGCTTCTTCAAGTCCTTTCGCCTGTCGCCTGTCCCGGCAGCGATTTCGAGGCTGGACGACTTCGTGCTGATGGAAGTCAATGACGCGTTTCTGGTGCTGTGCGGACGCAACGAGGCCGAAGTCGTGGGCAAGACGGCCAGCGAATTGCGGCTGTGGGAGGACGCGGGCGCGCGCCGCGATCTCGAAAAGCGGCTGAAGGACAACATCCCCATCCGCGATGAGAACATGCGCATGAATCTTTCCGGTGGCGGTTTGGCCGAATGCATCGTTTCCGCCGAACGCGCCGAGATCAACGATCAGCTCTGTGTCATCTGGGCGATACAGGACGTGACTGAGCGGCGTAGAACCGAGAACGAACTGATTGAAGCGATCGAAAGCGTCATGACCGATACATCCTGGTTCAGCCGGACGGTTGTCGAGCGGCTGGCGGGGCTGCGTCAAAACTCCCGCGGCACAACGTCTTCAGCCTCCCTCAAGGATCTCACCGAGCGCGAGGAGCAAATCCTGTCACTGATCTGCGATGGATGCAGCGACAAGGAAATGAGCGACAGGCTGAACCTGTCCAAGCATACGATCCGCAACCATATCGCCTCACTCTACGGCAAGATCGGCGTCAACCGCCGTACCGCCGCCGTGATCTGGGCACGTGAGCGCGGTTTTACCGGCCATAGGGAAAAATAACCGCAGCCGAACGCGAAAATAGGTCAGTTTGTACCAGTTCAACTAGTAGCTATTGCTCTGCAAACTGTGATTTTCCCGAACTACCTTACCATCATGCCGTTACCAACAGCGGCACCCTCTAACGATGGAAGGAGTTCGTCATGGACAATAACCGTATCGAAGGTATCGCCCGTCAAGCCAAGGGCACAATCAAGGAAGCAGCTGGCAAGATCACCGGCAACGACAAGCTTCAGGCAGAAGGCAAGGCCGAGAAACTGGCTGGCCAGGCGCAGGAGAAGCTCGGACAGGCAAAGGACGCCGTCAACAAAGTTCTCAAGTGAACCACCTATGTTCAAGGCAGGAGGTTTCACGATGATGCTCTCGTGCGATGCAAACCAGGTGTCAAGCTGCGATCCCCAGGAGATCAGCCTGTGCGCCGCGTTGCAAGCCGTGATCGCCTATGCGGACGGGCAGGAAAAAAGCTCGATTTCCGTCACCTCCGTGGAGGGCCGTATCGTGCTCTCCGGAGAGGTGGAAACACTCTCTGCCTTCGAACATGCGGTCATCATCGCAGAATGTTTCGCGTCGCGGCCCATCATCGCCGATCTGGCGATACGGCAGCGGCCTTGCACCTATCTGGAGACGCCGTCCCGGCGCATCCATCTAGCGAATAACAACAGGAGTGAAAAACAATGAAGACATTCGTTCTCGCAACCGCGATTGCAACCCTGGCCCTTGCCCCGATTGCTTCAGCCGAAACGAAGCACAATGCAAAGCGCCCCATGGAAACCGCGCAGAAGGAACGCGTCGGCACCCTGTCGTGCGAAATTGCCGGCGGCATCGGCCTTGTGGTCGGCTCCAGCAAGAGCGTGGCCTGCGAGTTTCGCCAGCGCTCCGGCAAGACCGAGCGTTATACCGGCACGATCGGCAAGCTCGGTCTCGATATCGGCGTAACCGGCAAGACCTATATGAGCTGGATCGTGCTGAACACCGCAGCCAGCCGCGTGGGTGACGGTGCGTTGAGCGGCAACTATGTTGGTGCCTCCGCTGCCGCATCGGTCGGCGTGGGCTTGGGCGCCAATGCACTGATCGGCGGCAATGCCAAGAACTTCGCGCTTCAGCCGCTCAGCGCCGAAGTCGGCACCGGCGTTAACATCGCTGCGGGTGTCTCGCGTCTGCAGTTGAAGCGCGCGGGCTAAACCTTAAAAAAACCGGCGGCGCGGGCTCGGGACGGTTATCGTCTTCGAGCCCGCGCCGTCTGGCGCAGATCAGGCCCCGATATCAGGGTTTGGGGTGAGGCATCATTTCACCCATCGGGCCGTCGCCTTTTGGCCCGCGCATCATATCTTCTTTAGGACCATGATGCGGCGGACGGCCTGCCGGTCCAAGTGCCTCGATACTACCATCCTGACGGACGACATAGCTCGCCCGCAGGACACCCCTGTCGAAACGGCCCTGAACGCTGACCGCTTCATCGACAGTCACGACCTTCCCATTATCGCCCTCGGGGCCGGTATCGATGAGTGCGCGGCCGCTATCATCCTGAACGATGAACTTGTTGCCGAAAATCTCGGCGACCTTGCCCTTCAGGGTCACGAGATTTCCTTCCTTGACGGTGGAAATGGCAACGGGTGTCATCGGCGCCATCTCGGGTGTCGGCCGTGTCAGCTTCACCGCACCGGCTCCGGCAGCTGCCCCAACGGCCAGCATGGCAACGGCCGCAAAGGCGAACGCGGCGGTTTTACGGCGATGTTTCCGGTGCGGCGGCACGGGAGTGTCAGAAGTGGCCTTCGGTGCTGCGATTTCGTTATTCTCTTCAGAGTGGGACATGGTGGTCTCCTGTTTGATTGACAGGGCCTTTTTACCTGCCAGGCACCACCAGCAGCCTGAACCTTGTGGTTCAGGTTGAGTTAAGCCTTCCGGGCCTAGTTAAAACACCGCCCACGAAAACGAAACGGCAGGATCATGCGCATACTTCTCGTTGAAGACGATACCGATCTTTCCCGGCGCATCGCAGCCAGCCTGCGGGCGGAAAATTTTGTCGTCGACATCGCGCAGAATGGCGAGGATGCCGAACATGCCGGGCTTACCGAACTTTACGACGTGGCCGTTCTCGATCTGGGATTACCGAAAATCGATGGCGTATCGGTTCTGAAATCATGGCGGGCAGCGCAGCGGAACCTGCCCGTGCTCGTTTTGACCGCGCGTGACGGATGGCCGGACAAGGTGGCGAGTTTCAAAGCGGGAGCAGACGATTTTCTCACCAAGCCGTTCAAGGTAGAAGAACTGGTGCTGCGGCTGCGTGCACTCGTTCGCCGCGCCACCGGCCACGCCGCCTCCGCCATCACCTGCGGTTCGCTCATCTTCGATGCGCAGCTCGGAACCTTCGAACAGGACGGCTTGCCGCTGAAGCTGACCGCGCTGGAGTGGCGGGTCCTCTCCTGCCTCATCCTGCGCAAGGAAGTGGTGGTCGACCGCCGCGAACTTATCGAACGGGTCTATGAGGGCGATGCGGAAGTGGATTCCAATTCCATCGAAGTGATCATTGCCCGCCTGCGACGCAAGATCGGTGCCGGGCATATAGAGACCGTTCGCGGGCGCGGTTACATGCTGAAGGCAGAGCCATGAGGGAGTTTTCGGCCATTCCGGGTTCGTCGATCTCGCGCCGCCTCACGGTTTTTTCCGTGGTTTTCGTCACCGCGACCGTGATCGTCGCCTCCATCATACTCTATCTCATCGTTGCCGCCGTGGTGCGTGAACAGATCGACCAACGGCTCGACACGCAGATAGAGGGATTGCGGAGCGCGCTCTCCGGCAGCGCAAGCGGCGGCGTGACACTCAACGCCGCGCTGGACGGCCCGCCATTCGACAGGCGCGGCTCCGGCTGGTACTGGCAGATCACCGGCGAGGGTGTAGCTATCGTCTCTCGGTCGCTCGCGGGGCAAACCATAACCAACCCGCCCTCCCCGTTCGAATGGCGCAAAATGATGGGCCACGGCCCTCGTCCCGGCGCGAATGCCGATTTTCACGGCGAGAAGCTCTATCTCAGATCCATTCAAACCATGGTTGGACAGCGCCTCGTCGAAATCACTGCCACTGCGCCGCAATTCGCGCTGGTTGCACCCGCCCGAAGCGCGCTTCTGTGGTTGATACCTGCCATGACCCTCTTGGGCGCGAGCCTCGTCGGCGGTATTTTCCTGCAGGTCAGATATGGTCTGCGACCACTGCGGCAACTCACCGCCGATATTTCCTCGATTTCGGCAGGCACACTCGACAGGTTGCCGGAGGCGGATGTCGAGGAACTGCGTCCCGCCTCGGGCGAAATCAACCGTCTCGTGGAGCAGAATAGCGAGAGGCTTGCGGAAACACGTCTGCACTTTGCAAATCTCGCCCATGGTCTGAAAACTCCCGTGACAAGCCTCTACCTTGCGCTCAACGAAACCAACGACCCGGACCGCGAAATGCGTGCGCTGGTGGACAGGATCGACCAGCGCATCCGCCACCATCTGGCTAGAGCCCGCAAGACCGCGGCAGGCGGCACGGCCACGGTGACCGCCCTCAAACCGAGGATAGACGATATCGTTGATATCATGTCGCGTATTCATGCCGACCGGGGGATTGTCGCTACAGTCGATGTGGACCCCGAGTTGCTATTTCAGGTCACCCCTGAGGATCTGGACGAGATCGTTGGCAATATCATCGACAACGCATTCAAATGGGCAAAAAGCGCGGTTCGTATTTCCGCGAAAAAGACCGGACGCGACGTCTGGATCGTGATCTCGGACAATGGACCTGGCATCGAGGACAACCGTATTTCGGAGGCTTTCCAGCCGGGCAGACGCATGGACGAGACCGTTCCGGGTGACGGCTTCGGTCTTACCATCGTCAAGGAACTTGTGGAGCTTCATGGCGGCAGCATCAGGCTGGAGCGCGGCGAAAATGGCGGGCTTACCTGTTCGCTGGCCCTGCCGGCAGGATCTTGAGGAAAGCCCGCCTTTCCCTTTGTTGACCCTGCTGCGCAGCAGCGGTAGATACAGGTTTCGAAGCAGGGAGATTTATGCGCAGAGGTTGAAAATCTGACCGCCCATCGCGGTTTCAGCCGGCTCTGAAAACGGAGCTGACCCTTTGGCATGTCTAATTCTGCGGAATTTCCATGAATATCAAATCTATCGACATCCGGCCGTTTGACGCGGCAGCGGATACGCAAATCCTGTCACGCATCTGGCTCGATGCCTCGCTGCTGGCGCATCCCTTTATCGGCACGCAGCGTTTGCGCGAGCAGCAAAGGCTGATCGAAGATACCTATCTGCCGCTATCGGAGACTTTCGTCGCGGCGCAGGCCGGCGACCCTGTTGGCTTCATCAGCCTGCTCGACAGTTTCATCGGAGGCCTGTTCGTCGCACCGGCACAACATGGCAAGGGTATCGGGCGCAGGCTCATCGCCCACGCGCTTGATCTCAAGGGTGAATTGTCGCTTGAGGTCTATACCGCCAATGAGCAGGCGATGCGGTTTTACCGTTCGCTTGGCTTCCTTGAAGTCTCGCGCAGGTCGACTGACGATGACGGCCTGCCCTTCGAGAATGCCCGCCTGTCACTCAAGGCCTGAAAACAAATCCGGGCAGCCACAGGGCTGCCCGGACGATCTGATGTTTGTTGCAATCAGCCAAACAGCACAAGGCTGCTTTTGACCGTGACCCACACGCCCCAGAGAAGTGGTATGCCGACGGCTGCCCAGGCGAGTGCGGCCTTGGCGTCCAAACCACCCCTGCCGATACCGAAGGAACCGGTGGGCCCTGCATTGGCAGCTGCAGTCTTGGCCTGAAGTGTCGCAACCTCCGCATCCGACATGAACCATTTCTCCGGCAGCGGTCGGACAAACGCGTTGGCGACGAGGCCGATCGCGAGCATCCCCGCCAGGATGTACATGGTGCTGGTATAGAGTGCGGGACCCGGCGCGACACCGGCCGCAATCTGTGCCTCGCGGATGTAGTTGACGACAACAGGCCCGGCGATACCCGCCGTTGCCCATGCCGTCAGCAGGCGGCCATGGATCGCGCCGACGAACTGCGTGCCGAATATGTCGGCAAGATAGGCGGGAATGGTTGCAAAGCCGCCGCCATACATCGACAGGATGATGCCGAGGGCAAGAACGAAGAACGCCTTGGAACCCATCGTTGCCAGCGTCGGGGCAAGCGCATAAAGAATGATGCCAAGCACGAAGAAGCAGAAGTAAGTGTTCTTGCGGCCGATTTTGTCGGACATGGAAGCCCAGAAGAAGCGGCCACCGATGTTAAACAGCGACAGCAGGCCCGTGAACCCGGCCGCGATGGCGGCGATCGATGCTTTCTGCTCGATGTTGAGGTCCGCAAAACCAACGCCGGGCAGACCGATCAACGAACCCGCGAAAATCTCCTGCAACATTGGCGATGCCATGCCGATCACGCCGATACCCGCTGACACGTTGAGGCACAGAACCGCCCAGATGAGCCAGAACTGCTTCGTCTTGTGCGCATCACGCAGATGAACGTGACGATTGGTGATCATGGCACTTTTGGCCGCCGGGGCCGTCCAGCCTTCCGGACGCCAGCCCGCCGGTGGAATGCGGTAACCGAAGGCACCCGCCATCATGAAGACGAAATAGATCAATGCCATGACGACGAACGTTTGCCAGACACCGACTGATGTATCCGTCTTGAAGGTATTCATGAGCAGATTGGCAAGCGGTGCGCCGATCATAGCGCCGCCGCCGAAGCCCATGATGGCCATGCCGGTTGCCATGCCGCGCCGGTCCGGAAACCATTTGATCAATGTCGAGACCGGCGAGATGTAACCGAGACCAAGACCAACGCCGCCGATGACACCTGCCCCGACCCACATCAGCCAGAGCTGATGCGTCATCACGCCAATCGCTGCAACCAGAATGCCGCCGCACCAGCAGCAGGCGGAAACGAAGCCGGCCTTGCGCGGTCCGACCCTTTCCAACCAACCGCCCCAGATCGCCGCCGAGCATCCGAGCAAGACGAAGAAGAGCGTATAGATCCAGCCAAGATCGGCCACACGCCAGTTGCACTCCGTGGTGAACAGTGCCCCGACAAGGGTAAGGCTGGAGCAACTGGGGTCCGTTGCCGGCAATGCCTTGGACAGCGGCAGCCAGAAGACGCTGAAGCCGTAGGCCATGCCGATACACAAGTGAATGGCCAAAGCCGCCGGCGGTACCAGCCAGCGGTTGAAGCCGGGTTTTGCTATGATCCGTTCGCGGTCTAGAACCCCGGCTTGCACCGGCCCTCCCGCAGATACGCCTGCTACTGCCATCGACACTACCTCCCTCGTGAATGTCTGGACAACCATGATACGCCCGCATTGGCCGCATCGACCGGGCGTTACCGAGAACGCCGGATGTCCCCCATCCGGCAATACCTGTTTGCGGCGTGTTACCGTCTGGCTTTACGTGGTTTCGGGAATGCTCGGTTCGGACAAGGACTCGCCCGCAGCAACGCCCTTGCCCTCCGGCGTTCCCGTGGCATCCTTGCCAAGCCCGACCGCATCGGCGGCGGGCACCCCCGGCCTCTTGATCTTGAGCGCTGCTGCGAGCACCAGCGGCAAAAACTCCCCGGCACCGGCATCAACCATCTCGAAAAACCGTTTGCGCATACGGGGTTCCCAGAATTTGTTAATGTGCGTGGCGACCCCCTCAACGCGGATATCCTCCGGCTGGGAAAGAAAAAAAGTCGCGATCTGGTTCGCCATTCTCACCAGTTTTTCGTCGGTGTGATTAAGCAACATGGCTGTTTTCCCCGCGCCGCCTGACGGACGACGTTCACGTTTTCAAAAGGCCGGGATTGCCCCGGCCCCGATTATTCGGCCGCCTCGAGCTTGCCTGCGATCCGCCGCGAACGGCGGCTGAGCGCGTCATATCCTTCCTGCCATTCGGTCGGCCCGTTCGAGGGCGAGACCTGAACCGCAGTTACCTTGTATTCCGGACAGTTCGTCGCCCAGTCGGAGTAGTCGGTGGTGATGACGTTTGCCTGCGTGCCCGGATGGTGGAAGGTGGTATAGACCACCCCCGGCGCAACGCGATCGGTGATCAGCGCCCGTAGCGTCGTATCGCCCGAGCGGCTGGCGAGCTTGATCCAGTCACCATCCTTGACGCCACGCTGTTCGGCATCATGCGGATGGATTTCGAGACGATCCTCCTCATGCCAGACGACGTTTTCGGTGCGCCGTGTCTGCGCGCCGACATTGTACTGCGACAGAATGCGGCCGGTGGTGAGCAGCAGCGGAAAGCGCGGGCCGGTACGCTCGTCCGTCGCCACATATTCGGTGCGGATGAACTTGCCCTTGCCGCGCACGAACCCGTCCACATGCATGATCGGCGAGCCTTCCGGGAATTTTTCGTTACACGGCCACTGCACCGAGCCTCTGCTCTCCAGATAGTCATAGGAAACGCCGGCAAAGCTCGGCGTCGTGGCGGCGATTTCATCCATGATCTGCGACGGGTGCGTATAGTTCCAGTTCAGCCCCATGGCCTGAGCCAGCTTCTGGGTGACCTCCCAATCCGAATAGCCGTTTTTCGGCGACATGACCTTGCGCACACGATTGATGCGGCGTTCGGCATTGGTGAACGTGCCATCCTTTTCGAGGAAGGTGGAACCCGGCAGGAAGACATGCGCGTAGTTCGCCGTCTCGTTCAGGAACAGGTCGTGCACGACAACACATTCCATCGCGGCAAGACCGGCTGAAACATGCTTGGTGTCCGGGTCCGACTGGAGAATGTCTTCGCCCTGAATGTAGATGCCCTTGAAACTGCCATCGACGGCTGCATCCAGCATGTTGGGGATGCGCAGCCCCGGCTCGTTGTTGAGGGTAACGCCCCAGAGCTTTTCGAATATTTCCCGGGTGGCATCGTCGGATATATGACGATAACCGGGAAGCTCATGCGGGAAAGACCCCATGTCGCAGGAGCCCTGCACATTGTTCTGGCCGCGCAACGGATTGACGCCGACACCGGGGCGACCAATGTTGCCGGTCGCCATGGCCAGATTGGCAATCGCCATGACGGTCGTGGAGCCCTGGCTGTGTTCGGTAACGCCAAGTCCGTAATAGATTGCGCCATTGCCGCCCTTGGCAAAGAGCCTGGCGGCACCGCGCAGCTCATCGGCGGGAACGCCGGTAAAGACTTCGGTTTCCTCCGGGCCATGCTGCGGTTCGGCCACGAACGCGGCCCAGTCCTCAAATTCCGACCAGTCGCAACGCTCGCGGATGAAGGCCTCGTCGAACAATCCTTCGGTGACGATGACATGGGCAAGCGCTGTCAGCACCGCCACATTCGTTCCGGGCTTCAGCGGCAAATGGAACGACGCCTCCACATGCGGCGTGCGAACGAGATCGATGCGGCGCGGATCGATGACGATCAGCTTTGCGCCCTGGCGCAGGCGCTTCTTCAGGCGTGAGCCGAACACCGGGTGCCCGTCCGTCGGGTTGGCGCCGATGACGAGGACAACATCCGAATGTTCGACGGAATCGAAATTCTGCGTTCCGGCAGAGGTGCCGAACGCCTGCCCCAACCCGTACCCCGTCGGCGAATGACAGACGCGGGCGCAGGTATCGACATTGTTGTTGCCGAAACCGGCGCGGATGAGCTTCTGGACCAGAAAGGTCTCTTCATTGGTGCAGCGGGACGAGGTGATGCCGCCGATGGATTCGCGGCCATAGGTTCCCTGAATGCGCTGGAATTCGGAGGCGACATGGGCAAACGCCTCGTCCCACGTCACTTCGCGCCACGGGTCGCTGATCTTTTCACGGACCATCGGGTTGAGAATGCGGTCGCGGTGGCTGGCATACCCATAAGCGAAGCGACCCTTGACGCAGGAATGGCCACGGTTTGCCTGACCGTCCTTCCACGGCACCATGCGAACCAGCTCTTCGCCACGCATTTCCGCCTTGAACGAACAGCCGACACCGCAATAAGCGCAGGTGGTGACCAGCGAATGTTCGGGCTGGCCGATGTCGATCACCGATTTTTCAGTCAGCGTCGCCGTCGGACAGGCCTGCACGCAGGCGCCGCAGGAAACGCATTCGGAATCAAGAAATGCCTCGTGGGCGCCGGGCGAAACACGGCTTTCAAAGCCGCGCCCTTCGATCGTCAATGCGAACGTTCCCTGCACTTCCTCACAGGCGCGCACGCAGCGGGAACAGACGATGCACTTCGACGGATCGTAGGTGAAATACGGGTTGCTCTCGTCCTTTGGCATCCAGTTGGCGTTGAGGTCGCCATCGCCGGCACGGGCCTTCACATGGTTGTCGCCATCATAGCCGTAACGCACGTCACGCAGGCCGACGGCGCCGGCCATATCCTGCAATTCGCAATCGCCATTTGCGGCGCAGGTGAGACAGTCGAGCGGATGGTCGGAGATATAAAGCTCCATCACACCCTTGCGGATCTGCTTCAGGCGTTCCGTCTGGGTGTGGACGACAAGACCGGCCGCCACTGGCGTGGTGCAGGAGGCGGGGGTGCCATTGCGGCCCTCCACCTCGATGAGACAGAGGCGACAGGAACCGAAGGCATCGACCATATCGGTGGCGCAGAGTTTGGGAACATCGATGCCCGCTTCTCTCGAAGCACGCATGATGGACGTTCCCGCCGGCACGGTGATCTCGCGGCCGTCTATCGTTAGCGTGACCATCTCTGTCGAGGTGGATTTTGGTGTTCCGTAGTCGATTTCAGATATAAGGGCCATGGTCTCACTCCGCCGCTTCGACACGTGGGATGGGTGCAAAATCCTGCGGGAAGTGCCTGAGCGCGCTCATCACGGGATAAGGCGTGAATCCGCCTAGCGCGCAGAGCGAACCGAACTTCATGGTTTCGCAGAGATCCTCAAGCAGCGCCGTATTTCGCTCTGCTTCTATTCCAAGGGAAATCTTGTCCACCGTCTCGACACCGCGTGTCGAACCGATCCGGCATGGCGTACACTTTCCGCAACTTTCGACGGCACAGAATTCCAGGGCAAAACGCGCCTGGCGCAGCATATCGGCGGTGTCGTCAAAGACGACAATGCCGGCATGACCGATCAGGCCGCCAGCGGCGGTAAATGCCTCGTAGTCGAACAGCGTATCAAACAGCGACACCGGGAAATAAGCGCCCAATGGGCCGCCGACCTGAACCGCCTTGACCGGCCGGCCAGTAATGGTGCCGCCACCGATTTCGTTGACCAATTGCCCGAGCGGCAGACCGAAAGCGGTCTCGTAAAGTCCGCCATGTCTGATGTTTCCGGCAAGCTGGATCGGGATTGTGCCGTGCGAACGACCAATGCCGAAATCCCGGTAGAACGCCGCGCCGCGATCCATGATCACAGGGATCGAAGCGAGAGAAATGACATTGTTGACTACCGTCGGTTTGCCGAACAGCCCCTGCAGGGCGGGAAGCGGCGGCTTGGCGCGCACCGTGCCGCGCTTGCCTTCGAGACTGTTGAGCAGCGAGGTTTCCTCACCGCATACATAGGCTCCGGCGCCCATGCGCACCTCGAGATCGAACGCGCGACCCGAACCCAGCACAGACGCGCCGATCACCCCTTCTCGCCGAGCAATGTCGATGGCCTTTTCCATCGTCCTAACGGCATGGGGATATTCGGAGCGGGTGTAGATGTAGCCCTTCGTTGCACCAACCGCGAGGCCGGCAATGGCCATGCCCTCGATAAGGACAAAGGGATCGCCTTCCATGATCATACGGTCGGCAAAGGTGCCGCTGTCGCCCTCATCCGCATTGCAGACAATGTATTTCTGATGGGCGGTGGCATCCGCCACGGTTTTCCACTTGATACCGGTCGGAAAACCGGCGCCACCCCGTCCGCGAAGGCCGCTATCGGTGACCTGTTTGACGATCTCCGAGGGGGTGAGTGCAACGGCTCTCTCCAACCCCTTCATGCCCTTGTTGGCACGGTAGTCTTCCAGCGAAAGCGGATCGGTCACGCCGCAGCGCGCAAACGTCAGGCGCGTCTGAGCCTTCAGGAAAGGGATTTCTTCGGTCAGCCCAAGACAGAGCGCATGTTCGCCGCCATCAAGAAAATCCGCATCGAACAGCCCGGAAACATCAGAAGCTTTGACCGGACCATAAGCAACGCGGCCATGATGGGTGTCGACCTCTACCAGCACTTCAAGCCAGAGCAGGCCGCGCGAACCGTTGCGGACAAGGCGAATATCAAGATTGCGGGCCGCGGCCTCACTCTGGATTGCTTCGGCAACGCGGTCAGCACCAACGGCGAGTGCTGCGGAATCGCAAGGCACGAAAACGGTCACGCTCATCGACGCACCTCCGCCAGAATGTCGCCAAGACAGTGCTCATCCACTCTGGCATGAACCTCGCCATCCAGCATCAGCGCGGGTGCCTGGGCGCAGAGCCCGAGACAGAAGACCGGCTCGAGTGTGACCGAGCCATCCTTTGCCGTCTGGTGCCAGTCGAGACCAAGTTTCCCCTTGATGGTGTCGGCAAGAGACTCGCAGCCCATCGACTGGCAAGCCTCGGCCCGACAGAGCTTCAGCACATGGCGCCCGCCGGGATGGTCGCGAAAATCGGGATAGAAGCTCACAACACCATGCACTTCGGCACGCGATACGTTGAGGGCCAGGGCGATCACCTGTTTGACGCTATCAGGCACATAGCCGAATTCTTCCTGCACCCTGTGCAGGATGGGCAGCATTGGCCCTTCCATATGCAGACAGTCGTCAATGATAGCCTGCACACGCGTCGCCTCATCTGCGGCGACAGCACGAATATTCATGAGCCAGTCCTCCCAAACTGACAGGTGGCGGGCGTTTGAACCGGAGGACCTCCACATCCTTGTCCGGCGCGCCGCGCTGCCTGATGGCGAAAGAATGGCGAGCGGAGCAAGATCAGGTCAATATCGTCTTTCCGTCAGTCGATAGGAAATTTCTATCAAAAGCGGAGGCCGCGACGCGCAATCGGGCCTCATGCAGCAGTGCGGAAACAAGTGGCGTATGCGGTTCACGATAGGTGGCGATGAGGCCGACAAGATGCTCGGCATCGGGCTCGACAATCGGGATCATTCGGATCTGCTTTGGAAAACCAAACGATTCCGCGATGTTACGCGGCATAATTGAAGCCCATTGTCCGGTTCGGATATGGGAAAACAGTACAATCATCGAATTGGATTCGAGCGTGGGTTTCGCTTCAACACCCGCTTCGGCCATGTGCTTGTTGATAATGCGGCGGTTTTGCATGTCGGAAGTCAATAGGCAAAGCCGAAGACCAGAAACCTGCTTCCAGGTCACGCTCTCTTGATCGGCAAGAGGCGTGCCTGCGGCCGCAATCAGGTGATATCGCTCCGAGTAAAGCGGAACCGTCGTCACCCGGCCCAGAGGTTCGTTGTCGAGATAGGTGATTCCCGCGTCGATTTCGAGATTTTCGATCTGGCTGAGAACCTGCAACGACGTGCGGGAGGTGACGGAAAACGTGACTGCCGGGTGACGCGCCTGAAAGGGTTCCGTGAGCCTGGGCACCATGGCGAGAGCGGTGGGGATGACGGCAAGCCGGATATGGCCGGCGAGACCTTTGCGCGCAGCCCGCATTTCCTCCCGCATCGTGCGTGTATCGGCAACGATGCGCCTTGCCCATTCGAGAACCCGCTGCCCCTCCGGCGTCAGGCCCTGATATCGCGCCGCACGCACGACGAGCACGACACCGAGCTGATCTTCCAGTTGCCGGATGGCCGCAGACAGCGTCGGCTGCGAGATGCCGCACTCCTCCGCGGCCCGCCCGAAATGCTCCGCGCGCGCAAGTGCAATGAAAAACTCCAGCTTGTCGATCATCCTGCCTCCCATCCCGCGCGGCCATTCTGCGGACCGGCGCGAAAGCAGACACTAGAGCGAGGCGGGCTTTGTCGCAAACGCCGTGGAGGCGCTTTGCCGCACCCGCCTTTCCCGGTCAGGCGACGAGCTTGGTTTCCTTCACCCGCGGATAATCATAGGCATTGACCTTGGATGTCACGTAACCCGCGCCCACCAGGGCTTCGGCCAGCTTGACGGCGGCCGTGACACCATCGATGACAGGGACGCCGGTTGCCTCGCGCAGCCTGTCGCACAGTGCGGACATGCCGGCGCAACCGAGGATGATGGCTTCTGCCGCATCTTCTTTCCTGGCCGCTTCGATTTCGCGGATCAACATCGCCTCGGCTGCAAGAGGATCCTCATCAAGACCCAGCACCGGCAGATTGATGGCACGAACCCTGCGGCAATGCCGCTGTGCACCGTAGCTATCGACGAGATCTTCGATAATGGGGATGGAGCGCGGCAGCGTTGTGATGATGGAAAAGCGGCGGCTGATCGTCATCGCCACCTGAATGCCGGCCTGGCAGATGCCGATCACGGGACCACGCGCGACTTCACGCGCCGCATGCAGGCCCGGATCATCAAAGCAGGCAATGACATAGGCATCGACGCCCAGCCGCTCGCCCTTGCGGATTTCCTCCAGCATGCCGGGAACAGCCAGCGCCTCATCGGCCCCGCCTTCGATACTGACCGGCGTATCGACAGGGTTTGCAGCGGAAATCTTCGTATCCGCCTGCCTGACGCGCAAGGCGCTCTCGAGCGCCTGCGCCGTCATCGAGGCGGTTGAGTTCGGGTTGATCAGACGAATATGCATTCAGGTCAGCCTTTCGGGACTGTCACTTGCCATCTGGCTTGATGAAGTCGGTAATGGGGGGCGCCTTCAAGACGAACTGGCGATCCGAGGTAATGTAATTGTCGGCATGGAGGCGTGCGATCGGCTGGTATCGGTCCGGATCGACATAATGCCCCTCCTTGTCGAGGCAGTCCCTGTGGACATGCATGTGCACGACCTCCCCCAGCACCAGCGTCCGGCGCGGATAATCGATCAGACGCTCCACCCGGCACTCGAAGGCGCAGGGCGATTCCGCTGCAAAGCTTGCATCGATCTTGTTGCAGGGCGTCGGCGTCAGCTGCGCCATGGAAAGTTCGTCGACCTCGCTGTCGAAACCGAGGCCGCAGACAAGCATATGTTCGGAAATAGTCATATCGACCATGTTGACGACAAACTCGCCGGTGCGGCGAATATTGGCCATCGTGTCCTTCTCCTCGCCATTCAGACGCGGCTGGATTCCGAGAACAACGATGGGCGGATCATGGGAGAAGACGTTGAAAAAGCTCATCGGCGCTGCATTGTTGTGGCCCGCTTCCGAGCGGGTCGTGACAAGCGCTATCGGCCGTGGACCAATAAAATTCGTCAGCAACCGATAGCGGCTCTGCGGCTCAAGCGTGGTGAAGTCGAATTCCATGACGTTGTCCCGTTTATAGTATACAATATTGTTTCATATTGTTGACAATTATGCAACCAAAACCCTGTTGAAACAGTTGACTTTTTCGGCGGCATCACGCTTTTCTAACCCTAATGGAGAGCGAACAAAATGACCGAGCAGAACGGCCAGTCCACACAGCAAATTGTCGAGAAAGTCTGGCTGTCCATCGCTGAGCGGCGGCTGCGTCCCGGCGTGCAGCTGAAGGAAGAACAACTGGCGACAATTTTCAGTGTCAGCCGTGCACGTATCCGTCAGGCCCTGTCCGTTCTGGAGCGCGACGGTCTCGTCACCATCGTTCCCAATCGCGGCGCCTTCGTTTCGAAACCATCGGTCGAAGAAGCCAGAGATGTGTTCTTCGTGCGTCGCACCGTGGAGCAATGTGTCGTTGAACGTCTGTGCAAATCGGCCACCAAGGCCGATCTGAAACGGCTTCGCGACCATGTCGCCAAGGAGCGCGTGGCCAATGCTCACAACATCACCACAGATATCATCAAGCTCTCCGGCGGGTTCCATCTGCTGCTTGCGGAAACGGCCGGTTCCGATTTCCTGTTCACCACCATGCGCGACCTCATTTCGCGTTCCTCTCTCATCACCGCCGTTTACCGCAACACCGACCGCTTCAATTGCGGACCGGACGAGCATGCGGAAATCGTCGATGCGATTGCCAATAACGACCCGGCGAAAGCCACGCATCTGATGACCCACCATCTGGAACATGTGGAAGCGGAACTCGATCTCAGCGAAATCCGCGACCTTTCCCACGATCTGCGCGCCGCACTCGCCTGACCCGACGGTCAGACGAGTTCTCTTTCCTTCACAACCAGCTCTTCTTCGTCCGCCACGAGATGGCAGGCGACACGTGTGCCGCCGGCAAGCGTGCGCACCTTTGGCACCTCCGCCGAACAGCGCGCCGTTGCAAGCGGGCAACGCGGATGAAACGTGCATCCCGATGGCGGTTTGAGCGGGCTTGGAACTTCACCGGCAACCAGTTCCCGGTCACGGCGCGGCGCGTCGATATTGGGAATGGTCTGCAGCAGAAGCTGGGTATAGGGGTGACGCGGGCGGGCGAACAGCTCCTCCGTGTCGCCCTCCTCCACAATGCGGCCAAGATACATGACCGCGATGCGATCCGACATGTGGCGAACCACGCTCATGTCATGGCTGATGAACAGGTAGGTCAGCCCCAACTCGTCCTGGAGGCGTCGCATCAGGTTCAGCACCTGCGCCTGCACCGATACATCGAGTGCCGATGTAGGCTCGTCACAGACCAGAAACTCGGGCTCACTTGCCAAAGCGCGAGCAATGGAGATGCGCTGACGCTGGCCGCCTGAAAATTCATGCGGAAACTTTTCGCCGTCCGAAGCAGACAGACCAACCGTCAGCAACAGTTCCTCCACCCGTTCCATGGTCTCGGCCCGGGTCGCACGAAGTTTCAGTTCGCGGATGGGTTCGGCAATGATATTCTTCACCCGCCAGCGCGGATTGAGCGAGGCATAGGGATCCTGAAAGATCATCTGCGCCGAAAGCGGTGTATCCTTTCGACCCTTGGCGAAGTGGAAATCACCCGCGCTTGGCCGGAACAGCCCGGTCACCAGACGGGCAACCGTGGACTTGCCGCAGCCGCTTTCCCCTACGATGCTGAGACAGCCGCCCGCCGGAACCGTAAAATCGATGTCGTTCACGGCCTGGACGAATTGCCGTGGCTTCCGCTCGATGACCCGATTGAGCCATGGTGCAGAGACATCGAAAGTCTTGGTGAGGCCCTTGACCGTCAATGCGGGTGTTCTTTGAACGGGCGTGTTCATGCTGTACCTCCTGCATTCATCCAGCAAGCGCTGGCGCCATCACCCACCGCTTCCAGTTCCGGCCGCTCTCGAAGACAGCGCGGTCCTGAGAAGCCGCAGCGCGGATTGAAGGCGCATCCGGGCGGGATGGCGTCGAGACGCGGCATGGCCCCGTCGATCTGGTTGAGCCGTTCCACTCGCGCGCCGAGCGAAGGAATGGAGGCCATCAGGCCCTGCGTATAGGGGTGCCTCGGCGCATGGAGAACCTGCTCGACCGGCCCCACCTCTATCAACCTGCCGGCATAAAGCACGGCAACGCGGTCGGCTGCCTCGGCAATGACGCCCATATCATGGGTGACCAGCATGACAGCCGTCTGCTTTTCCTTGCAGAGCTTGCGCAGCAGCGAGATGATCTGCGCCTGGATCGACACGTCAAGCGCCGTCGTCGGTTCGTCGGCGATGATCAGTTTCGGCGACGCCGCAAGTGCGAGCGCTATGACGACGCGCTGGCGCATACCACCGGAGAATTGATGCGGATGGTGATCGACGCGCTCTTCCGGAGATGGAATACCGACATCACGCAAAAGCTGGACTGCGCGTGCCTTTGCATCCCTTTTCGAAAGCGGCAGATGCTGGCGGATTGTCTCCACAAGCTGCGCGCCAACCGTGAACAGCGGATTGAGCGAGGTGAGCGGATCCTGAAAAATCGCGCCGATTTCCCGGCCACGGATGCTTTCCATCGCCCTGTCATCGAGTTGATCGATACGACGCGACCCAAGCCATATTTCGCCATCCGCGATGCGGCCCGGTTTTTCGAGCAGGCCCTGTATCGCAAGGCCGGTCATGGATTTTCCGGCACCGGACTCCCCGACCACACCGAGAATTTCGCCGGGGCGGATGGAAAGGCTGATATCCGAAAGTGCCGTCACCGTTCCCCGGCGGCCAGGGAACTCGACTTTCAAATTGCGGACATCGATAACCGACTGGTTCATGTCATCCATTCGTATTCACCTCCACCGGGTAGCTCGGGGGGAAGATTTCCGAAACGGGCGGATTTGCCCAGCTTCGCTCGGGATATTTCGCGATCAGCCCATCGAATTGTGCCTGCGCCTGAATGCGGGCGCTCGCCATGTCGATGTTCGCGACCTGTCTTTCCCGCATGGAGAGACGGCCATCGACAAACACGGCGCGCGCGATTTTGCCCGAACCGCCAGTGACAATCGTCGTGATCGGATCGAGGCTCGGTGCCATGACCGTGTCATCCAGACCGAAGACCGCGATATCGGCGCGCGCACCCTTGGAAAGATGTCCGAGATCGGAGCGACCCAGCGCCCGAGCGCCGCCGAGTGTGGCGGCGTCGAACAGATCGGCCGAGCGGATCTTATCTGGAGCACCGTCATTGATGCGGCAGGTGATGAGACCGACAAGCAGGTTCATCAGCATGTCGGCGGGCGCCGTATCGGTGCCCATCGCAATGTTTATTCCGAGCTGCCGGCACGCGGAGAAGGACGACAGCGTACTGCCGCTTCTGGCAGACACCAGCGGACAGTGGACGATCGACACGCCGTTTTCCGCATAGAGCGCCAGATCTTCCTGCGTCGCATTGGTGGCATGCGGCGCGATAAGGCGGTCGCTCAGCAGGCCTGCTTTTGCGAGCCATACCGGTGCAGTCGAGCCATGCAGCTTGCGAACCGTGTCAACTTCCATGGTGCCCTGCGCCATGTGCAGCCGGAATTTGCAGCCGAGATCACGGGCGGCCGCATCGGTTCTTTCGAGCAGGGTGAGCGTCGATGTTTCAACCCTATCAGGTGCGAGAAGGCCGCGGACGAGGTCGCCGTGTCTTCCGGTCTGCCGTTCGATGAACGACACTGCTTCCTTCAGCCCCTGAAGACCGCGTTCCTCATCGAACACGGGCACCATGCGCCCCGGCTCTTCCAGCACCATGCCGCCGGAGCGGAAGGCGGGGCTGAGATAGACCCGGAGACCAAGTTCGCCGGCAGCATCGGCCGCAGCCTCGAATTCAGCGACCGTTTCTCCCCATTCACGATAAAACAGCGAGGCAATGGGTGCCGCCGTGGTGATGCCGTTGAGGAGAAGCTGGCCAAAGGCGAAACGTTTCTGGAAGGCAAGGTCCTCCTCGGAATACATCTCGTAAGGACCGGCCTCGACATAGGAGCGCGGCCAGACACGGCCCTTCGCCCAGCCGGGGTGATTGTCGATCCCCAAAATAGTCGTATCGAAATCGGAAAGCGCATCGAGGTCGATCAGGCCGGGGCTGATCAGGGCATTGCCGAAATCGACGCGCCGCGCGACCTCGCCCGGAAAGCCATGGCCGACAAAAAGGATTTCGCCGTTCTCGAAAACCACTTCGCCGTTTTTCAACAGCCGGTGAGACCCGTCCTTATGACCGACCACCCAGTTTGCGGTGAGCAGCGTGCGACCGGAGGGCCGTTCACCGAGAGCGATAGACTGTAGCGGATTGCTCATCATGGCGCCTCCACCACAGCCTTGCCGCCTCTGGCGGTCACGCGTCCGCCCTTTACGACCAGCGGCCGCGGCGCGACATCGACAACGGCATGGGCCAATGTTTCGCCGGTCAGCAGCGTGAAGTCTGCGGCACAGCCAACCTCAAGACCGTAATCCTTGAGGCCCATGACATCGGCACCGCCCTGCGAGACGATATGGAGGACATGCGCAAGCTCGATATCCGAGCGCAAGCCGTTCTTCATGCCGATGATCTTGGCCCGGTCGAGCATATCCGGCTGGCCCCAGGGTCCCCAGGTATCGCGAATGCCGTCGCAACCGCCGCCAACGCGAACGCCGGCTTCCTTTAGCCGCATTATCGACGGCACGGTTGCCGAGGGCGCGCCCGTCGTCAGGATCGCCACATCGAGCCGGGCGATTTCATCGATCAGCTTGCCGACCCTGATGTAATCATTCATGCCCAGCGCAAAGGCGTGGCTGATTGCGACCTTGCCTTCCATGCCATTGGCACGAACACGCTCGAAGATCAGCTCCATCGTGAAGGCGCCGAGATCGGCAGCCTCATGCAGGTGAATGTCGATCGGCACGCCGTGCCTGACCGCGAGTTGAAAGAGGATATCGAGCTGACCTTTGGGATCGCGATCGATGCCGCAGGGATCGATGCCGCCAAGGACTTCGCATCCCTGTTTCAGGGCCTCGTCCAGCAACTCCACCGTGCCGGGCATGACCATGACGCCGGACTGCGGGAAGGCAACGACCTCGATGTCGATGATGCCTTTCAGCTTCTCACGTGTTTCCCATATGCCTTCGACAAGCTTCAGGCCGTGGGTCGGATCGATATCCACATGGCTGCGGATATGCGTGCCGCCGTTTGCAGCAAGGCCGATGGCGTGGCGCATGGACTGGCGGTGCGGATCGATACCGATCTGGGTGCGGTTCTCGCGCTCGAAATCGATCCGTCCGCGCAGGATGGCGGCACGGTTGTTCTCATGCCAGGGCATGCCCCATGTCGTCTTGTCGAGATGGGTGTGTGCATCGATGAGACCGGGCGCGACGATTGCACCGTTGCCATCCTCGACCGCCATGCCGGGTTCGGCCTCGAACTTTCCAAAACCGGCAATCTTTCCCTGTCTTACCAGAATATCGCAGGTGTCGCCCGCCATGGGCCTGACGTTGCGGAGCAGAAGATCGTACATGGAACTCACCTCAGTTTCGGATTGAGCGCATCGCGCAGCCAGTCACCCAGAAGGTTGACGGTGACGACGAGCAGGCAGAGCTGGAAAACGGGAAACAACACGATCCACCAGGAACCGGAAAACAGGAACTGGTTGCCGATGCGGATCAGCGTTCCGAGCGACGGCTGGCTAGGTGGCATGCCGATGCCGAGGAACGACAACGTCGCTTCAGTCAGGATCGCCATGCCGAAGTTGAGCGTGGCGGCAACCATGATTGGCGTCAGCGTATTGGGCAGAATATGGTTTGCCATGATGCGGCGCGCGGGAACGCCGATCAGCTTCGCTGCCTGCACATAGTCCTTGCCGGTTTCGACAATCGCCTGGGCACGCACGGTGCGCGCATATTGCACCCAGGCGGAAAGCGCGATGGCGAGAATGAGCACGGCAGACGCGCCGACCTCGCGAAGATTGTCCGGAAGCATCTGTCTGACGACCGTGGAGACGAGAATTGCCACCAGAATTGTCGGAATGGAGAGCGTGATATCGCCGATGCGCATCAGGAGATTATCGGCAAAACCGCCAAAATAACCGGCCACAAGCCCGGCAGTCATGCCGATGACCAAGGAAAGCGCCACCGAGGCAACACCGATGACTATCGATATGCGCGTGCCGTAGAGGATAGCGGAGAGCATGTCGCGCCCTTGCGTATCCGTGCCGAGCAGAAAGGGCCATTCGCCGCCCTCCTGCCACACCGGCGGCAGTTCGGCCTTCCACATGTCGAGCGAAGCGCCGTCATAAGGGTTCTGCGGTGCGATCAGGGGCGCGAAAACGGCGGCGAGGATGAGGACTGCAAGGATCAGCGCGCTGATCTTGGCCGATCTGCTGTGGCTGAACGACCAGTAGAGATCGCTGTTGCGTATGCGCTTGATGAGCGACGGGCGGGCAGGTTTTGCCGTTTGCGGAAGGTCTGTGGCCATGAAACCGGCTCCCTTCGGTTAGCGCGCAGTGCGCAGACGCGGATCGATCACCGCATAGGCAATGTCGACGAACGTGTTGAGGACAACGAAGATGAAGGAAATGATGCAGAGATAGGCCGCCATGACGGGGATATCGAGAAACGTCACCGCCTGTATGAACAGCATGCCCATGCCCGGCCACTGAAACACCGTCTCGGTGATGAGCGCAAAAGCGATGAGCGAACCGACATTCATCGTCGTCAGCGTCACAACAGGCATAAGACAGTTGCGCAGCGCATGGCGGAAATAAATGCGCCAGCGGGGAATGCCGCGTGCACGGGCGAACTTCACGAAATCGGACCGCAGCACCTCCAGCATCTCAGCGCGGACCAGACGCATGACGAGCGTGATCTGGTAAAGCGAGAGCGCGATGGCAGGCAGAATGAGTGCGGCACGCCCCGATGAGGTGAGCAGGCCGGTGGACCACCAGCCGAGCTGCACGACATCACCGCGACCAAAGGCCGGCGCCCAGCCGAGGCTGACCGAAAAGACAAGAATAAGCAGAATGCCGACAACAAAGCTTGGCAGCGAGACGCCGACAATCGACAGGAATTGCAGGCCCTCCGTATACCACTTTCCGCGCCTGATCGCCGTCAGCACCCCAAGCGGCAGGCCGACGACAAGCGATATGATTGTGGCCACCAGAACCAGTTCCAGCGTGGCTGGAAACCGCTCCGCGATCAGCGGCAGCACCTGCTGGCCGTTGCGATAGGAAACGCCGAAATTGCCCTGGGCGGCATCTTTGACAAACCGCAGATATTGCGTTGGCAGACTGTCGTTAAGACCAAGACGCTCACGCAACGCGGCGCGATCTTCCTGCGATGTCTGCTCCCCCACCATCAGCTCTACCGGGTCTCCGGCAAGCCTGAAAATGAGAAATGCAATAAGCGCGACGGAAAGCATGACCAGAATGGCATTTCCCATACGCTTGATGATGAAAACCAGCATTGTAACCTCTCGGATGCAAACCCGTGGCCAAAAGGCAGGCAGGTTTGCCCATTTTTGCAAGAGACGGGGTACGGGCCGCATGCGCCCGTAACATTGTCAACAATTGCACCGGCAGCGGAGCATTCAGGGAGGCGTTCAGCGAAATGCCCAATGCCTCCCTGATATTTCCGGATTACTTGCCGACCTGCGTCAGCCAGTGGCGCGGCTTGTTGTCGGCGCGGAAATCAACGCTCTTGACCTTTCCGAGCATGGCCCAGGCGATGGGCTGCTGGTGCAGCGGAACAAGCATCGTCTCGTCCTTGGCGATTTTCAATGCAGCTTCTTCAAGCGCGAGACGCTTGTTATTGTCCTGCTCGTGTGCTGCCTGATCCACCAGCTTGTCGATCTCGGGGTTAGACCAGCCGCCATAGTTGGATACGCCCATCGCGCCCTTGCGGGTCGACAGGATCTGCGACAGGAACGAGAAGGCATCGAGCGTGGGCTCGTTCGCCCAGCTGAGGTTGAAGACATCGGCCTTGCCACCATTGCGCTTGGGAGACTGTACCGAACGCGGGGCGATGTCGATTGTCGGCTGGAAACCGCCGCGTTTGAGCATGTTGGCAACGCCGGAGCAGATGTCTTCCTCGTTGATGCTTTCGTCATTCATGCAGGTATAGGTGAATGCAAGGTTCTTCATCCCCGCATCGGCAAGCAGCTTCTGCGCCTTTGCCGGATCGGCAGGCTGGTAGGTATCAAGCGACTTGGCATAACCCGCAATCTCAGGCGCAATAAGCGAGCCGGACGGTCTTGCAAGATCGCGCATGACCTTCTTGTTGATGAGATCACGATCGATCGACGCCTCGAATGCCTGGCGAACGCGAAGATCGTTGAAGGGGTTGGGCTTGCCGTCTTCCAGCTTTTCGCGGCGATTGAAGCCAATGAACAGCGTGCGCAGCTCGGTGCGCTTCTTCACCGTGATGTTGGGCGAGGATTCCAGACGCGGCAGATCCTGGATCGGCGCGGAATCGATCAGGTCGATTTCGCCGGAGAGCAAAGCTGCAACGCGGGTTGCGGCCGAGGCAATCGGCACGAATTCGATGCGATCGAGATTGTGTTTTTTCTGATCCCACCAGGAATCGTTCGCGACAAGAACCGTCTTGCTATCGGGAACGCGGCTCTCAAGCTTGAACGGGCCGGTGCCGTTGGTGTGCATCGTCGTGTAGCCATCCACCTTGGAAGCGAAGTCGGTCGGCTTTTCGCTGTTGTTATCTTTCAACCACTTGGCGTTGAAGATGAAGATATTGGTGATGTCGTTGAGGAAAAGCGAGGTGGGCGCGGTGACGTTCAGATCGACGGTGTAATCATCGACCTTCTTCACGCCGGCGAAAACCGGAATATTGCCGCGCAATGGTGAGGTGGCATCCGAAGCGCGCGTGAAAGATGCAACGACATCGTCAGCGGTAAACTCAGCACCGTCGTGGAACTTCACACCTTTGCGCAGGGTGAAACGCCATGTTTTTTCATCAACAAGTTTCCACTCCGTCGCAAGCGCCGGCTCGATCTTGAAGTCCGGCCCGTAACGCACCAGCCCTTCATAGATATGATTGAGAAAGGCGAGGTTGGAGGTGGAAGGCACCGAATACGGATCAAGCGAGTAGAGATCCGCGCGGCCGCCCCAACGCAAGGTTTCTGCGTTTGCGGGAACAGCAATGGCGGCGGCGGCCATGGCGGCCAGAACGAAACTTCTAATTCGGGACATTTGATCCCCCCTTTTTATAAATCATTGGATAGCCGGCAGACCTACCGGCCGGGCAAGGCGGAGTATTGTTTCGCACAGGCGTATTGTCAATAATATTGTTGACAATTATCGTATCCAAAATCGCGAAGTTCTGGATACAAGCTACGCTTCAATGAGGGAGAGGACGAAATGGGGAATTTTCTGCTGCTGCACGGCACGATGGTGACGGTGGATCGCGAAAGACGCATCATCGAGGATTGTGGCCTTGCCATTCAGGGCGACCGTATTGTCGACATCGGTACAGCAGCGCAGCTGGCGCCACGTCACACCGACAAGCAGATCATAGATTGCCGGGGAAAACTCATCATTCCCGGCCTCATTGACGCCCATGGCCATGCAGGGCACGCGCTGATCCGCAGCATTGCGGCCGACACCAACGCCATGTGGATGAAGGTCGTGACGCCGACCTACTATCACTACGTCACACGCGATTACTGGTATGCGGACGGCCTGGTCTCCGGCATCGAGCGGCTTCGCGCCGGCGTGACGACCGGTACCAGCATCATCACCTCGATGCCACGCGCCGACGACCCCGTCTTTGCCATCAACCACGCCCGCGCTTATGACGAAATCGGGCTTCGTGAAATCATCTGCGTTGGACCTTCCGGCCTGCCCTGGCCGCACCCGGTGACCCGATGGGAAAGCGGCTCTCCGGAGCGCCGAAATGTAAGCTTCGAGGAAATGATTGAGGGCAGCGAAGCCACGATCGACGCCCTGAACGGAACGGCAGACGGACGCATCAGTGTTTTTCTGACACCCTTTACCATCGTTCCCTCGGTGGAACCCTCCAACGCTTCAAGCCCCGACCAGGCGGTGAAACTGACGGAAAACGACCGCATGCAGGCACGCCGAATACGCGAGACGGCCCGGAAAATGGGCGTCAGGCTACATTCGGATGCATTTGCGGGACAAATCCGCATGGCGTTTCAGGATAAGGAAAATGCGCTTCTCGGCCCGGATATCCACCTCCAGCACTGCTGGGGCATCTCGCATGAAGAAATCGACATTCTGGCGGAAACCGGCACGCGCGTGACCCACGCCCCGCCGGGCCGCTCAACGCCGATCATGGAAATGATCTCCAAGGGGATTCGAGTAGCCATCACCACCGACGGCGCGGCACCCAGCCGTCACTTCGATATGCTCCAGACCGCCCGTCTGGCGCAATTCACGCAGCACCTGCTGCACAATCACGATCGCTACCTTTTGCCGCCGGGCAAGATATTCGAAATGATTACCATCGACGCCGCCCACGCCATCGGCATGGAAGATGAAATCGGCTCGCTCGAAATTGGCAAAAAGGCCGATGTCGTCGTCATCGACATGCGCAAGCCACATCTGATGCCGATGTGGATGCCGGTGCACCGTCTCGTGCATCAGGTTCTGGGAAGCGACGTCGATACCGTTTTCGTCGATGGCAAGATGCTGATGGAAAACGGCCGTGTTCTGACGACCGACGTCGATGCGGCTCTCTCCTTTGGACAGGAAGAGGCACTGGCACTCGCCGCCCGCGCGGGTCTTGAAGCGCATATGCATGATCCGGGCTGGGGCCGTTTGCTGCGAACCTTCGAAGAGCCAGTGCACCCTCCCCAGCCGCCGGTACCAATGCCTGGCGAGCGATAGCGCAACCTGATCTCCAGGACCGGCAACCCGCCAACCCAGCGACCCGCCCGCAAATGCCCGCAACGACATTGTTGACAAAAATCTGCCGGAACTTTCCTCAAAACAAAATCTCCCCGGCCTGGAGGGGTCCGGGGAGCAAACCTGACATCATGTCAGGAACTTTGACTGGAGCTAGCACTCACCCGCTCAAGAGCGGGGTGGATCTGAGTCATCTAACCCGGTTTATGCTTTTTTCTTGTGTCGGGTATTAGAACGAACGCTCGAGACGAAGGAAGCCGGTCCAGCTGTCGCCACCGCCGTTTACACCCTTCTTGCCGTCCACGTCCTGATAGGTCACTGCAACCTTCGTGGAGAGGCCGGAGGTGATCTTGTAGCTTGTAGCTACGCCAGCGCGCCATGCATCGCGGTTGCCAACGAAGTCGTTGTTAGCACCGATATCGATCGTGCCGAAGTACTGGAAACCGGGGGTTATGGTCAGCTTGTCGGTTGCCTTGATGGCATATTCGGCAGCAACCGACCATTCGGATTCTTCGTAGTAGTAGTTGGCGCCGGAAGCCCATACGCCGGAGAGGCCAAGGGTGCCCGGACCGATGTCAGCCGTGACGATTGCACGGATTGCACCGTTTTCCTGGTTGGTGTCGTAAGCGCCGAGCAGGTTGGCCTTAACGCCGCCGAACTTGCCGCCGATGATGGCGCTTACGCCGACATCGTTCGTGTTGGTCTTGAACTTGCCGCCCTTTGAAACGCCAAGCTCAGACGTGCCCTTGCGCGAGCCTTCCAGCTCTTCAGCAGCGGCACCAACGTAGAAGGAGCCTGCGTCGTAGGTGTAACGGATGGCGTTCAGACGGGTGCGGTTGGAGCTGAGCTGGTCATACTCGCCAGAGAGACCGTCATCCCACCAGTTGTAGTAGAAACCGACCTTCAGGCCGCTGAGTTCGATGAAAGCCTGATCGAGAACGACGTTACGGTCAGTGTCGTTGTCGGCCTGGCCGCGCAGACCGATGTAGCCGCGCAGAGCGCCGAGTTCGGTGTCGGTGCGGGTGTCGATGTTGAACTGACCGCGCGTCGTGGCATCCCAGTCGGAAGTGCCGGACTGGTTACGACCGAAGTCGGTCTGGAAACGAACATAACCGTCGAACTTCAGGCAAGTTTCGGTGCCGGGGATGTAGAAGAAGCCGGTGCCGAAGGCGTCGCAGACGCGAACATATTCCATGGGCTCGGGTTCGGCAGCGACGATAGCGTCAGCGGCCTGTGCGCCGGATACTGCTGCGAGAGCGGCAGCGGAGCCGATGAGGAGGCTCTTGATGTTCATTTTTAATCTCCAGTCAAAAATTTTTCAACGAATGCGCAAAACCGAGGGCTGGTCTTTTCCCTGCCGCCCGCTTCTCTGCGCTGATTCAGCAAATGGCAGAAATTACGGGAGACTCGCAATTCAAATCTAAAGAATACAAATACACTTAGAGAATACATTCAAATAACGTAGTAAAATTACAACAAATTAATAGTTCAATATATAATATATAAATGTTTTATTTGGTGATTTCGATATTTATTACTTAGTTATAGTGCAAATTATTTCTAATATTTTTGAATTACAATACTAGAACAAACTTGCGCCCAATCCCGCAATCGCTTGGGAAAGGCATCAAGTTTCATGGATGAAGATGAGGGGATGCGGGCTTTTGATGCCGCGTGGAGTCGCAAGAAGGGTGATATAGCCGCACTCCCTCCCGGCGCCACTATGCGGCAAAGACAGCGCAACGTGCCTTCCGCCAATTCGCGCCCGGCGAATCCGGTTAGAGGCAGTCCACCGAGGTGGAAATTATTGCATGTCGTTCGATAGACCAGCGGGGAAAGTCATCATAGTCCCCAACATTGCCTCGATCGCATCCGCCTGCACCGGGCGGCTGAAGTAATAACCCTGCCCATAGGGGCAGCCGGCAGTGCGCAGAAACGCTGCCTGTTCGCCGGTCTCGACGCCCTCGGCAATGACATCGATGCCCAGAGACCCCGCAAGCTGGATCATGATGGAGACGATGGCGCTGTCCTTGGTTTTTTCCGGCAGATGGGTGAGGAACGACCGATCTATCTTCATGCACGACAGGGGGAAGGTCTTAAGCATGCCGAGACAGGAATAACCAATGCCGAAATCATCCAGTGCCAGGCTGACGCCCATCTCCTTGATGACGCGCATGATCCGCACGGATGTTTCCACATCCTGAATGATGAGGGTTTCGGTGATCTCGATTTCCAACAGAGACGGTGCAAGGCCGGATTGCGTGAGCGCAGACCTGATCTGCTCCACAAGGCCGCCCTGAAATTGCCTGGGTGAAATGTTGACCGCCATTTTGACGGGCGGCAGCCCGGCATTGCACCATGCCTGCGCCTGAAGGCAGGCTTTCTTCAGAACGCTTTCCCCAAGTTCCACGATGAGGCCGGTTTCTTCCGCAAGGCCGATGAATTCCGCGGGGCCGAGCAGACCTTCCACCGGGTGCCGCCAGCGCACCAGCGCCTCCACGCCGCTGATGCGACCGGTCAGAAGGTCGACCTGCGGCTGATAGTGTAGAACGAATTCGTCGCTTTGCACCGCCTTGCGCAATTCCTCGATACGGGTGAACTTCTTCCTCAGATCATCCGCCATGCGCGGCGTGAAGGTTGCAATGCCATCTCGCCCGCTATGCTTGGCCTCATACATCGCAAGATCGGCCGCAGCGACAATTTCCGCCGTGGTTTCCCCGTGCTCCGGGAAAAATGCCATGCCAATGCTGCATGTGACCTTGATATCGTAGTTGCCGAGGCGCAGCGGCTGCGAGACCGCAGCCCGGATATGTTGCAGGCGGCTTTCGAAATCGTCCTTGTGCTTATGCAGGATGATGACGAACTCATCCCCGCCCACCCGCAGCACCAGATCGTTTCGACCGAGACTGCGCGAGATGCGCTCAGCCGTTTTGGACAACAAAGCATCGCCAACGCTGTGGCCGAGCGTATCGTTGATCTGCTTGAAATTATCGAGATCAAGAAAGCCGATGCCGACATGCCGCTTCGCTTTTGCCGATGCTGCCAGTATCTCCGGCAGTCTCGTATCCAGAAAGCGGCGATTGGGCAGCCGTGTCAGCATGTCGTGATCGGCAAGAAACGCGATATGTTCCGCCGCCCGTTTGCGATCGATCGCAAGACCCGCCATGCGCGCGGCGGCGGCGATGAACTCCAAAAGCCCCGCATCCGGTGTGCGGCCCGCCAACATGCACCAGACGAAACCGTGCGCATTGCCTTCGCTGGCGGGAATATCGAAACTGAAGGCCACATTACCTGCGGGATAGGTCAGGCTTTCGGGATCGCTGACGCTGGAGATGAGTGCTGTCACCCCCGCATGCTGTGAAAGCGCCGGTGAGGCATAGACCGAGGGTTCGCCGGCCGCGGCATCGAATACGCGAACAGCGCAGGCAAGACCCGTAGCGAGGTTTTCGATGGCTTTCACAAATTCTTCGAGAAAATCCTCGATACGCGCCGCCCCAACAATCATTTCGAGAATATGCGCCTGCGCCTGAAGCAGGCGCTCCGAGGCTTTCTTCTGGGTAATATCCCTGGATGCACCAACCACACCGATGATCGCGCCGTTCTTGTCCTTAAGCGGCACGCGCGACATCATCAGCCAGCGGTCGATATCGCCGCGCATTGCGCGTTCCTCAAAACCGAGATCCGGCTCTCCCGTGCGCATCACCCGCGCCTCGGTCTCTGGAATGCCGGCACGCTGCGCCGCATCGCCGTTAATATCGTAATCGGTGAGACCGATCAGTTCCTCGACTGTGTCAAAGCCGTTTTCGGTGACGATGGCACGGTTGGCGAAGAGAAAGCGGCCTTCCAGGTCCTTGGCGTAGATGAAATCCGGCACATGATCGATCATCGCTTCAAGCAGCGCATGCCGGTCGGATGGCGGCGCATCGGACTTCGTCCGCGGCGGCCGGTTCTGCAAGCGTGACTTCGGGCCTTTGGAACGCAACTATCCGCCTCGTTACTGTATAAGGAAGCAGAATAGTAGGATTATACATATTATATAAATATGAACGGCGGCGGGGGATTGAAGCGAAATGGCGCGACAAATACCGCGCGATCAGATTGTCGGCAAAGGCAAAACCTCTCCTGCAACATACCGGCCTTGAGCCCGCATTGAGCCACGGCGCATCTGCGCCGTGAAACAAGCTTTTCCCATTCAATACTTCATAGCACTGAACCGTGAGCTGCAGGACTTCGTAGCCAATCTCATGAGTTGCAACGGCTGCAGCGTTTGACTGCAACCGTCAATGCTTATCCATCACACGACAGGTGTGGGGAGCTCTTTACCGGCAAAATGCGCGTCGAGATTGGCGAGAACCAGATCGGCCATGGCGCGCCGGGTCTGGTGCGTGCCGCTGCCGATATGCGGCGCGAGCGTGACGTTTTCGAAGGTGAAAAGCGCCTCCGGCACACGTGGCTCATCTTCAAAGACGTCAAGCGCTGCGCCACCGATCGTGCCACTCGAGAGCGCCTCGACCAGTGCCTTTTCATCCACAAGCGAACCACGCGCCACGTTAACGAGCACACCCTGGGGACCGAGAGCCTTCAGCACATCCGCATTGACGATATGACGCGTTTCGGCGGTGGCGGCGGCGGCGATGATCAGCACGTCGCAATTGGCGGCCAGCGCTTCGATGCTGTCGTGATAATCATAGGGAACATCGCGACGGTTTCTGGCGGTGTAGGAAATGCGCGCATCAAAGCCTTCCAGTCTTTTGGCGATCGCCTGACCGATGCGGCCGAGGCCAAAAATGCCGTAGCGGCGGCCGGCCACACGGGTGGAAAGACCCATATCACCCTTCAGCCATTGCCCCGTGCGCACATGCTGGTCAGCCTGCGGCAGCTTGCGCGCCTGCGCCAGAACAAGACCGAGCGCGAGGTCAGCGACATCCGCCGTCAGAACATCCGGTGTGTTGGAAACGCGGAAACCGCGTCGCTTGGCTTCCGCCAGATCCACCTTGTCGAAACCGACGCCGTTGATGGCGACGATCTCGAGATTGGGGAGTGCGGCGCCGATATCCGCCGGAAGGCCGATATGGCCACCGGTGACGACGCCGCGGATTGCAGCACCCTTTTCAGAAAGGAACGCCGCCTTGTCTGCCGCCTCAAACAGGCGATGAACAGTGAAGCGCTGCGCGAGTTCTTTTTCCAGTGCCGGGATCAGCGGGCACAGTTGTACGATTTCAGTAGTCATGGATATGTCCTTGTGGATCAGGCGCTATTTCACATCGGCCTTGACGAATTGCCGGAGTTCCGGTGTTTGCGGATTGGCGAAGAGTTCTGCCGAGCGGCCCTGTTCCCAGATCTTACCCTTGTGCATGAAGATGGTTTCGGTCGCCACACGGCGTGCAAAGGCCATTTCATGGGTAACAAGGATCATGGTCATGCCGCCCTTGGCGAGGTTTTCCATGACCGTCAGCACTTCCTCCGTCAGTTCGGGATCGAGTGCAGAGGTCACCTCGTCGAACAGCATCACCTTCGGCCGCATGGCAAGCGAACGGGCAATCGCCACGCGCTGCTGCTGGCCGCCGGAAAGCTGGTCGGGATAGGAATCGAATTTCTCCGACAGGCCGACGAGTTGCAGAACCTCGCGGGCAATGTCCTTCGTTTCCGACTTTGCCACGTCCTTGACGATGCGCGGAGCGAGCATGATGTTTTCGCCGACCGTCAGATGCGGGAAAAGATTGTAGCTCTGGAACACGATGCCGACATCGGTGCGCAGCTTGCGCAGCGCTGTGGCATCTCCGCCCAGCGCATGGCCGGCAATTTCGATGCGGCCCGAATTGATCTTCTCCAACCCGTTCATGCAGCGCAGCAGCGTGCTCTTGCCCGAACCGGAGCGGCCGATGAGGGCGAAAACTTCACCACGGCCGACTGTCAGCGACACGCCTTTGAGGACTTCCAGAGCGCCAAAGCTCTTGTGAACGTTTTCAACGATTACTTCCGGCATGAAGCCTCCTTTCCAGCCAACGAGACAGCTGGGACAACGGGTAGCAGACGATGAAATAAAGCACGGCCACCGCGACGAAGACGCGGAACGGCTGGAACGTGGCATTGTTGATAAGCTGCCCCGCTCTCGCCAGTTCGACGAAACCGATGATCGATGCGATGGACGTATTCTTGACGACCTGAACGGCAAAACCGACGGTCGGCGGCAGAGAAATGCGGATCGCCTGCGGCAGGATGACGTAGCGATATTGCTGGGCGCGGGTGAGAGCCAGCGACTCCGACGCCTCCCATTGCTGCTTCGGCACCGCCTGGATGCAGCCGCGCCAGATTTCGGCGAGATAGCCCGACGTATAGATCGTCATCGATGCGCCGGCGGCAATCAGTGGTGGCAGTTCAAGTCCGGCAAGGCTTAGGCCGTAATAGGACAGGAACAGGATCATCAGCACCGGAATGCCCTGGATGACCTGGATATAGGTGCCGGCAGCGATACGCAGCGCCTTCAGATCCGAGGTGCGGGCAAGCGCCACGAAGAAACCGACGAGGCCGCCGCCGATGAGCGCAATGATCGTCAGAAGCACGGTCCATTGCAGGGCGGTGAGCAGGAAGCCGAACTCGTTCCAGCCGAAAGTTCTGAGTGTCATGACTGCACCTCCGGCAAGGCGGTCATCGTCTTGCGCGCCACGCGGCGGCCGAACAGCCACATGCCGACAAGGGCAAGGATGAGCCGCAGGCTGAGCGCCAGCGCAAGATAGATGAGCGTGACGACGATATAGACCTCGAAGGAGCGATAGGTCTGCGATTCCACGAAGGCAGCGGCGGCCGCAAGCTCATGGGTGGAGATGGCCGAACATATGCTCGATGCCAGCATCATCAGCACGAACTGGCTGCACAGCGAAGGATAGACCTTGGCGATAGCAGGCACGATGATGACGTGACGATAGATCTGATATTTGGTGAAGCCCAGAGCCTCACCCGCCTCGATCTGCGACTTGTGAACCGCCTCGATGCCGGCGCGGATGATTTCCGTGGAATAGGCGGCAAGATTGATCGTCATGCCGATCAGAGCTGCCGTATCGGCTCCAACGCGAAAGCCGAGCCCCGGCAGACCGAAATAGACGATGAAAAGCTGCACCAGAAATGGCGTGTTGCGGATCACCTCAACATAGCCGTCCACGATAATGCGGACGATGCCGCCATTGATGGAACGCAGCGAGGCTAAAAGAATGCCGAAAGCGCAACCGAGCACGATGGAGAGGACCGATAGCTTGATCGTCAGCCATATGCCGCTCAACAATTCGTTCTGATATTGGGCAAGTGCGCCGAATTGAAATGTATAGGACATGCGTCACTCCGTGGACATTTCCCGGCCCGCCGGAATTTCTCCCGGCGGGCGCGTTGAATGGCTCAATCAGAAGCTAGGCAGTTGCGGCAGCGGACGGCCGGTCCACTTCACCGAGATGCGGTCGAGATCGCCCGACATCTTCATGAGATAGATGGAGGTGTTCAGCCACTGACGCAGCTCGAAATCCTCAATCTTCGTCGCCATGGAATTGCCCTGCTGGAAGAAGGTGAAACCGACCTGCAGACCGGCTTCCGGACGCTGCTTGATGATCGCCTCACCCACCGTGGACGGCAGGGCGACGGCATCCACCTGACCGGCAAGCAGAGCCTGGGCGCTGGTGGAATCGTCTTCGTAGACGACGATTTCGAGACCTTCGACATTGGCCTTGCGCAGCGCGGTTTCCTGCGAGGAACCGCGGTTGACCGAAACGCGCTTGCCCTTGAGGCTGTCGAGATTTTCGAATTTCTGGTCCTTGCCGGAAATGATGTCCATGTTGAAGGCGCTGTAGGGCTGCGTGAACATGACGGTCTTGGCGCGTTCACCGGTCGGAGCGAGCGTCGCGACAAGGAAATCGACCTTGCCGGTCTGGAGCGCCGGAATGCGGGCCGGCGGCGTCAGCGGCACCAGTTCGACCGGCAGCGACAGGTAAGAGCCGATCAGATTGGCGACATCAACGTCATATCCGGAAGGATTGCCCTTCTCGTCCACCATACCCATCGGCGGCGCGCCGGTGAGAACGCCGATCTTGACCTTGCCGCGCGCGGTGATCTCGCTGAGCGAGACGGCATGGGCCGAAGTGGTCGCGGCAAGCGTTGCTGCGGCAACACCGACTGCGACGGTCATGTTCTTCAAAAATCTGGAAATGCTCATGGTTTCTCCTCCAACCCTTTATTTGCCGTCCGCACGGGAACAGCGGCCTTTGCGCAAACCGAAAAATGTTCTCGATAACATTTCGACCCGATTTGCAAAAAACTCCTCCCAAGAAGACGCGAAGATCCAAAACTGTTAGAATTCCCCATGAAATTCAATGATTTTGGCTGGTTATCGATTTTCCTCTGGTCGACACCATTTCGCGTTCTTGGCAGGATCAATAATGCATGTTATCGGTATCATTGCAAGTCCGATCTACAGAACTGTTGCATCGGGCATTCATTCGGGAGGGAACCATGTATACACGCTCGGCAATTTTTGAAGGCAAGATCCACGCCGGTCGGGAGGAGGAGTTTTTCCGCATTGTCGAGGAAAAGCTTCTGCCGGTCTGGAAACGCATGCCGAACGCGCAGGCCGTGCGCGTCATGCGCACCGAGCGTACGGACCCGGACGCGGCGGCCATCATTATGGTGCAGGAAATCGACTATCCGTCGATTGAGGCTGTGGAAGAAGCGCTGGTTTCGCCTGTTAGACTGGAAGGCCGGGTGCTGACGGACGAGATGATGAGCATGTGCGACGGGCGTTTCTATCACCTCGTCTACCGTCGCATCGCATAAATCCGGTGCACGCCGCACCGATCTGCAATCATGCGGCGTGCTTTCCCTTGATATCTTCGTGTATGTCTTGTCCTGAACCGGTTCTAATTCAGGGAGACATGCTTTGGTGGAGCGCACGCCCTTGGCCGCAGCGTTAGTCACGTCAAAAAAAGCAACCATGAGCGACGTCTCGAAACTCGCGGGCGTCTCCAAGATGACCGTTTCGCGGGTGCTGGCCGATCCGGCGCTGGTGTCTGAGGACACGCGCCAGAAGGTGATGAAGGCCATCGAGAAGCTGGGCTATGTTCCAGATAGAATCGCCGGTTCGCTGTCTTCCCGGCGCACCAATTTCATCACCGCCATCCTGCCGACGCTCACCAACTCCAACTTCGCCGACAGCGCACAGGGGCTCGCCAATGCTCTGCGCGCCGCCGACTATCAACTGCTGATCGGCTATACCATGTACGATCTCCAGGAGGAGGAGCGCGTCATCCGCACCATGATGGAGCGCCGGCCCGACGCCATAGTCGTTGCCGGAACGGTGCATACCAAGATGGCGAGCGAAGTTTTGATGCGCGCCGGCATCCCGATTGTGGAAATCTGGGACGTTCCCGAACATCCCATCGACCACGCGGTCGGCTTTTCCAACTACGAAGTGGGAAGAAACGCCGCCAAATATTTAATATCGCTTGGATTTAAGAGAATTGGCGCACTGGGATCGCGTGCGGATGGCGATGTAAAGGACTGGCGCGGCGAAAGCCGTCTGCTCGGTTTTGGTGCTGCACTTCGCGAAGCCGGGATTGCCGACGACCTCATCATCCGCGAGGGCAGCGCCCCAGTCTCCTACGACCATGGGGCCAAAACGCTCGGCTCGTTGCTGGCGAAGGCGCCGGATGTCGAAGGCATTTTCGCGGTCTCCGATATTTCCGCCGTCGGCGCACTGATGGAGTGTCATCGTCGCGGCATTCGCGTTCCCGAACAGATTTCCATCCTCGGCTTCGGCGATTTCGACATCGGCCGGCAATGTTATCCGGCGATTTCAACGATCCGTGTAGACGCCCAGATGATCGGCCGCAAAGCGGGCGAATTGCTGCTTTCCATATTGGAAGCGGAAAAAGGCGCTGCCGTTCCCGAAGGTGCGCGGGTGGATGTCGGGTTCGAGTTGATCGTCAGGGAGACAACGAAGCGGGTGGGCGGGTGAGGCGCTCCCTCCCTCATCCCTGTGCTGGTCACAGGGATGAGGTAAGTACAGTGTATCGTCCTTATCGAGCGCCCCAAGTGTCCGTCAGACGATATCCTTCCGGCCATGGATCGGAAGGATCGAGCATGTGCTGGTGAATGCCGGTGATCCAGCCGCGGCCGGAAATTTCCGGCAGGATGGCCGGGCGGTCGCCCACCGTTGTCGTTCCCAGAATGCGACCGGTAAAGGTGGAGCCGATGAGCGACACGGCCGTCAGCGTCTGGCCTTCTTTCATCTCACCGCGTGCATGCAGCACCGCCATGCGGGCCGAAAGCGCCGTACCGGTCGGTGAGCGATCCACCTTGCCAGGCTGGATGGCGACGGCGGCACCTGCCCGCAGGCCCTCAACCGTGCGCTCCGCCTTGCCCGCAAACAGGCAGAAGGAAAAATGACGCCAATCGGGGTTTTCGGGATGCTCGAAACCCAGAGCCTTGTTGGCGGCATTGGTGATGCGCACGCCGAGACGGGCAATCTCGTGCGCTTCATTCGGCTTCAGGCTGAAGCCCATCGCCTCGGCGTCGACGATGACGAAACTGTCGCCGCCATAGGCCGTATCCACCTTCAACGTACCGAGACCCTCGACCTCGAGTTCTACATCGAGCTTCGCGGCAAAGCTCGGCAGGTTCTGCACGAAAATGCGTTCGGCCTTGCCATTGCGGCATTCGGCACGCACCTTCACAAGCCCGCCCGGCGCTTCAAGCAGCATATGGGTTTCCGGCTCCTGCATTGGCACGATACCGCCATCCAGAAGCACGGTGGAAACGCAGATGGAGTTGGAGCCCGACATGGGCGGGGTATCTTCCGGCTCCATGATAATGAAGGCGGCATCCGCGTCAGGATGTTTTGGCGGCACCAGAAGATTGACGTGGCGGAACACGCCACCGCGCGGCTCGTTGAGCACGAAATTGCGCAGGGTCTCATCGCGGGCGATGAAACGGCTCTGTTCCCAGATCGTCTCGCCGGGCGGCGGCCTGACGCCGCCTACGATCACATCACCCACCTCGCCTTCCGCATGGGCGGAGATGACGTGAACTGTCTTGATACTGCGCATTTAGTGCTCCTCAGGAAAGCCAGGATGGAAGACGGGAAATAGCACGGCCGGTCAGTGCGCTTTCAACACAGTCGGCAAGGCTGCCGAAACGCACCGCGCGGCCGCTGAGGCCAGGACCGTAGTGGGCGTACTTGCCCGAATTGGTCATCAGCGCGCGCGTCCTGGTCGGAAAGACCGGTTCGGAAATCGAGCACCAGCACAAATCAGGCAGTACCTGGACGCCACTGTCATGCAGGCTTTGCAGGGTGCCGTCCCGTTCTGCTGCGTCGATGACCTGCTGTCCGGCAGTGACGATGACGGCAACATTTGCATGACGCCTGCGTCCGTTGAAGGCGGACGCCAGCGCGCGGCATTCCTCCAGCGAGGCATGCGGGCTGCCGATGGCAACCAGTTGCACATCCTCTGGTCCTTCATTCAGAAGCGACCAGCCTGCGGCCATATCAGCAAGCGAAACTGTGACGGTTTCCGCCGTTTCGACCGGCTCCAGTCTCGCTTCCGGGGTGACGCCACCGATATGCAGCATGGGAGCCGCAGACGTGGTGCCGAAAGCGGCGCAGAGCGCCTTCAGATCATCCCGCGAAGGCTTTGCTGCACCAAGACCGCGCAGAAGCGGAATGCAATCGGGGGCTGCCTTGCCAGCGAGATAACCGATGAGCGGCCAGAAGGCGTCATTGATATCCTCAGGCAAAGCGACATCGACAATGCGTTGCGGTCGGCGGTTTTCCTCAAGATAGACGCCGGACAATGGCGCCCTGCCCGTCAAGGCAATGCAGAGATCGAGAAAATCCGGATGTTTAGCCGTGCGTGCGCCGAGAACCGTATTTGCGAAAATCACGGCATTCGATTCGGCCCAGGCGATCATGTCGCCGGCCTGCGGCGCGCTGTCGAGCAGATATGGCGAACAGGTGAAGGTGGGGCGACAACCCATGCGTACATAGGCATCCGCCAGCCTTGCGGCGGGATCGCCGAAATCCTCCGGCACGCCCTGCGCGCGCCAATGCGCCTTGTCCACCGAGATGGCGTTCATAGTCGTCGGCACGCGCACGCTTGCGCCCATCTCCGCCATCTTCTCCGCAAAGGTGAGATTGGCGGGACTGGCATAAATGCAGCCGTCAATATGACCCTGCGTGACATCGACGAGCGCTGATGCCCCCTGCTGGGCGGCCATGGCGACAATGATGCGCATTGCCTGCTGCACGGCGATGCCATCGCGGCCCTCGAGCATTGCCCTGTCGTCATTCTTGAGATCGAGATGCGTCGTCGCAGGCGGCGCGATCGCGAGGGAAACGTCATCAGCCTCAATGGTATTTTCATCGATACGCACATGAGAGGCTTGAGAGAACCGCGCGAAATTCTCCGCGTCCAGGCGCAGAACCGGCAAAGGCTTGCCGAACATTTCCGCAGCGATCAGCGCGCCGAGCGTCAGCACGTCTTCGGCCTCGCAGAAGACAAGCGCTGAGGGTGCGCGGCCAGTCAGGATGAGATCGAGCAAAACGCCAGAACCGGTGCAGGAGCCACGGCTTGACGGCATGAACAGCACACCGCCGGTGAGACAGACGCCGTGCAGCGGGTGGTGCACGTCAATCACCTTGCCTGTGGCGGGATCGACACCGCCCCAGAAACTCAGCGCCTCTGTCGTGGCGATCACCACGCCTTCAGCCGCGCCCGGCAGGATGCTGCGCGCCTGAGGAACGGCTGTTGTCGAACCGGAAGAAGACATCGAAAATCTCCCCAAAAGCATTTCCAGTAAAAGTGCGTAGCGGTTTTACGTCTGGAAAATGCGTAAAAAAAACTAGAGAATTTTTGCGTTTCGGAGAAAAGCCAAAATCCTCTAGAAACGTTGTGGCGAAAATGCCCTTGTATCGATGGCGGGTTTTTGCCCCGTCAGTAGATCGGCGACGATGCGGGCCGTGCCGGCCGATTGCGTCAGCCCCAGATGGCCGTGGCCGAAGGCATAGACCACCCGCGCCGTGTGGCGCGCCGCACCAATCGCGGGCAGGCTGTCGGGCAGCGACGGGCGAAAACCCATCCATTGTTTGCCGCCTTCGGTTTTCAGGCCTGGCAGAAAACTTGCCGCCTTGGCGAGAAGCGCCTCGGAGCGGGCGAAATTGGCCGGAAGCTCGAGCCCGCCCAGCTCCACTGCACCGCCGACGCGAATGCCGGTCGAAAGCCGCGTGACAACGAAACCATGGCCACCGAAGGTCACCTGCGTGCGCAGATCGAAGGCGCCTGAAGGCAGGGTAGTATTATAGCCCCGTTCCGTTTCGAGCGGAATTTTTTCCCCAAGCGAACGGGCAATGCGATGCGAAAATGCGCCCGCCGCCAATACCACCTTCCCGGCCTTGCGGGTGCGCCCGTCATGGCTCACCACTTCCACACCGTCTTCCAGCGGCCTGAGCGCTGCGATGTCGAGACGTTCGATACGACCGCCGATGCTGCGGAAATGCTCGGCTAGAGCCAGCGTATAGAGCTTTGGGTCGGCGATGGAATGCCAGCCGGGCGTGAAGGTGCCGCAGGTGAAACGCGGTGCGATGCCCGGCTGTATCTCGGCCATCTGCTCGGCATTCAGGTGCCGGAACTCGATGCCATGACGCTCGCGCGCCTTCCAGCCGGCAAGCGAGCCTTCGAATTCGGCTTCGCTTTCATAGACCTGGAGATTGCCCTCCTTGCGCAGCATGGCAATCGTGTCGGTTCTCCTGAGAAACGGCTCAAGTTCAGATTTCGACAGGTCCATCAGCGCCGTCTGGGCGGCGGTGGAATGTTCAACCTTCGAGGCGGCACAGGCGCGCCAGAACCGGAACATCCATGGTGCAATCTTCAGCGCATAGGCAGGCGGGACGCTGAGAGGCCCGAGCGGGTCGAGAAGCCACTTCGGCGCTTTCCAGAGAATGCCGGGGGATGCGAGCGGCAGGATATCGGTGAAGGCGAAGGCACCGGCGTTACCGGCGGAAGCGCCGGCCGCCGGGCCTTCGCGATCGATAACCGTGACCGAAAGGCCGCGTCCCTGCGCGGCAATAGCTGCCGAGAGGCCGACAACGCCGGCCCCTATGACGATGACATTGTTTGCAGACATTACCGCACGCTCGACAGGAATTTCTGCGTCTCGGGGTGCTGCGGCGCGCCGAAAAGCTGATCCGGCGTGCCGATTTCCGCCATCACACCCTGATGGAAAAAGGCGACACGGTTCGACACATCGCGGGCGAAGGCCATTTCATGGGTGACGCAGATCATCGTCATGCCCTCGTCGGCCAGCATCTTCAGCGTATCGAGCACTTCGCCCACCAGCATCGGATCGAGCGCTGAGGTGACTTCGTCGAACAGCATATATTCCGGCGACATGGCAAGAGCGCGGGCAATCGCCATACGCTGCTGCTGACCGCCAGACATGCGGTTCGGATAGACCTTCAGCTTCTCGGCAAGACCTACATGGGTCAGTTGCTTGACCGCGATTTCCTCGGCCTGCTCTTTCGAAATGCCAAGCACCTTGCGCGGCGCCAGCATGACGTTTTCGAGCACCGTCAAATGCGGAAAGGCATTCCATTGCTGGAAGACGATGCCGACCTTGCGACGCAGCTTGTTGAGGTCGGTCGATTTGGCATGCACCTCGGTGCCGTCGATGACGATCTTGCCGCTATCGATCGGCTCCAGGCCGTTGATGCAGGTCAGCAGCGTCGACTTGCCGGAGCCGGAACCACCGATGATAGTGACGACCTCGCCGTTGTTGACGGTCAGGTTGATCCCTTTCAGAACCTCCAGCGGGCCGAAGGATTTGCGGACGTTTTCGATCTCAATCATTGGGGGACCACCGTCTTTCGAGATACCCGCCGAAACGGGCGATGGGGAAGCTGATAAGGAAATAGATGGCGCCGCAGATCATCAGAATGGTCAGCGGTTCCTGCAGGCGGGTGACGAGGATCTGCGAGGCACGCAGAAGCTCGATAAGTCCGAGCCACAGCACCAGCGCCGAATCCTTCATGACGCCGAGTGTCAGGCCGATCCAGGCGGGCAACGACACGCGAGTTGCAAGCGGCAGCACGATGTAGCGCATGTCCTGCGACCAGGTCATGCCGAGTGAACGGCAGGCGCGGCGCGTGTTCGACGGCACCGCTTCGATGCCGCCACGCACGATCTCGGTGCAGTAGGCCGCCGTATAAAGCGACAGAACCACGCATGAGGTGGTGAATGGCGGCCAGCCGAGCTTGGCGATCGACTGGAAGGCATTGCCAAGCACCAGCTGGATGAGGAGCGGCACGGAGCGGAAAACATCCAGCACGAAGGTCAGCGGCAGCGACCAATAGGCCCCGAGCTGGAAGCGGATGACACCGAAGATGATACCCATGAGGGTGCCAGCCGTCACGGCAACGGCGGTGACGGCAAGCGTCATCCCCGCGCCCTTGGCAAGGAAGGCAAGATCACTCCAGGTGAGAGCGGTTTCAAACATGGCGCACCTCTCTCAGTAACGAAACAGACGAGCGGCCAGCAATCTGGCGGCAAGCGTGACGATCTTGGCGATCACGTAATAGATGACCGCGGCAAGCGCGAAGAATTCGAAGGTGCGGAACGAACGGGCGTTCAAGGCCTGCGTGACACCGGCAAGATCCGTATTCATGCCGACGGTGACACCGAGCGAGGTCATCAGGATTGCCCAGACCATCTGGTTGGTGGCAGGCAGAAAGGCGACGCGCAGCATCTGCGGCATGATGATGAGGCGGAAGGTCTGCATCGACGTCATGCCGAGCGAACGGCCGGAGCGCGTTTGCGTATCCGGTATCGCCTTCAGCGCTCCACGGAAGTTCTCCGCAAGATAGCCCGCATTGTTGAAGGCGATGCCGGCCAGAAGTGCCGTATAGGGGCTAAGATGAATGCCGAAATTGCCAAGGCCGAAATGGGCCATGTAAATCTGGAACAGCGCCGGCGTGTTGCGGGCGATTTCCACCCAGACGGCGGCAATGGCACCCAATATCCGGTTACCGGAAAGCCGGAACAGGGTCAGCACGATGGCGCAGGAAAGACCGATCACCATCGACAGGATCGCGATCTGCAGCGTCACCACCGCACCGTCCAGCAGCTGCGGCAAAGCCTTCAGCGCCTGATTCCAGTGGAATGTATAATTGAACATAACCGTCTCACCTTTTCAGAAACGATCAACGGCGCGATCGATCCGACCGCGCCGTTTGGGAAAAGTTCTGATCAGCGATAGACGCCGTTGACGGTGAGCGAAGGAACTTCGCCGCCAACCCATTTTCCGTAGAGTTCGGCGTAACGACCGGTGCGAACCTGCTGGTTGATGAACAGGTTCAGGTAATTGATGAAGCCATATTCATCGCGGTTGGTGAAGAGAGCGACATAATCGATGTCATAAGGTGCCTTGCCGACCACCGAGATGCCGGCAAATTTGCCGGTCTTGACGTTGGCCTGTGCAACGGTCGAGGTCGAAACGGTGGCGTCGATCTGGCCCTGGCTGAGCGCGAGGAACACATCGGCCTGCGTCTGGTAAGGACGGAACTCGCCTACGCCCCATTCCTTGACGGTCTTTTCGAGCGCAATGGCTTCAAACGTACCGGCAGTCGCGCCGACGGTCTTGCCCTTCATGTCCTCAAAGGACTTGACGCCGGACTTGTCGTTGGCGGTGACAGCCATTTCGAAGGCGAAGTAAGGCACGGTCATGCCAACCGTCTTGGCGCGCTCAAGCGTATCGGACGTGGAGGCAACGCCAACATCGACGCGGCCGGACATCAGCGCCGGAATACGTTCCGGGAAAGGTGTCTCGACGATTTCAGCCGTGACGCCGAGCGCCTTTGCGAGATCGTTGCAATAATCGACATCGAAGCCGATCGGGTTGTTGGCGTCATCACGCGCGCCCATGGGCGGGAAGTCGAGCACGACCGCACAGCGCAGCGTACCGGACGAAATGATGTCGTCAAGCTTGTCGGCCTTGGCCGGAGTAATAGCGAAAGTGGCGGCCAGCAGGCCGGCGACGATGACCGATTTTTTCATTGTTGATTTGCTCCCAGAATTGCTCTGCCATTGAAGGCGAGGTCACTATTTCCCCATGGAGGCGATAAATCAACATAAAAATACAATGAGTATACAAAAAGAATTTTTGCAACAGCGAACAGTGCTACGGCAGCGAGCTTGCAATTCGGGACCGAAGAGCACGTGAAAATGACGCCCTGGTTGGGCAGTTCCGCCCTACTCTCATCCCGGCGCTTGTGGCAGGCATGGGCACCGGACGCAGAATGCCGAAAAGACAAGTTGCAATAGAATGACCGTTGTATACTTTATGTATTCAAAATGTGCGAGCCCAATATCGGAGGATTATGATGAGCGACAACACCACATTGACCATCGACGGGCTTTTTCAGCGGGTCGAAGCTATTTTCCGCAAGGCGGGGCTCAATGCCGTGCAGGCGGGAGCGCTTGCGCGGGTTATTGTTGCCGGTGAGCGCGACGCCTGCAAATCGCACGGCATCTACCGCATCGAAGGCGCCCTGCGCACCGTCAAGGCAGGCAAGGTTAAGCCCGATGCGATGCCGGAGGTGGCCGCAGACGACGGCACAGCGATCGTGAAAGTCAGCGCCAATGGCGGTTTTGCCAACCCCGCTTTCGAGCTTGGCCTGCCTGTTCTGGTGGAGCGGGCGAAACGCACCGGCATCGCCGCGCTCGTCATCAATGACTGTACGCATTTCTCGGCGCTCTGGCCGGAAGTCGAGGGGCTGACAGCGAACGGTCTAGCGGGTCTGGTCATGTGCCCGAGCTATTCCACCGTCGCCCCCACTGGCGGAACCAAGCCGCTGCTCGGCACCAACCCCTTCGCCTTCGGTTGGCCCCGTAAGAACACTTCACCCTATGTCTTTGATTTCGCGACATCTGTTGCGGCGCGCGGCGAGATAGAACTGCACCGTCGCGCGGGCAAATCTTTGCCTGAAGGCTGGGCCGTGGATGCCGACGGAAACCCGACGACCGACCCAGAGGCTGCGCTTGCCGGCGCCATGCTTCCGTTCGGCGGCCACAAGGGTTCGGCGATCGGCACCATGATCGAGCTTCTCGCGGGTATCATGATTGGTGACCTGACCAGCCCTGAAGTACTGGAGTATCTCGGAACCACAACGCTTGCGCCGTTCCATGGCGAGCTTATCGTCGCCTTTTCCCCGGAAGCCTTCGCCAAGGGCCGTCCGGGCGATCCTTTCCAGCGGGCGGAAATCCTGTTCGACGCCATTATCGGCCAAGGTGCCCGCCTGCCCTCCGGCCGCCGCTTCACTGCACGCGCCAAATCGGAAAGCGAAGGCATCACCTTGACCGCCGCCGAAATCGCCGGTCTCGACCGGCTGCTGGAACAGGGGATGGACGCCGTCTCCTGACATCAGTCCTTCGTCATGCCGAACCCAATCAGGCATGACGAAGGATATCTATCGAACCTCATAAAACGAAAAAAGGCCCGCAAATGCGGGCCTTTTTCACTGCAGAAAGTAATCAGGCAGCCTTGCAGGCCTGAACCGCACCCGGAAGCTTGCTCCAGTCGGCGTACCAGCTGTTGAACAGCTTGAACTGCGCCTCGACATAACCGCGCTGGCTGTCGCTGAGGGCATCGGTCTCGTTGAAGTGCAGCGTATATTCCTTGTCGCCCTTCAGCACCATCATGTGCTTGAAATAGAGAACCAGATCCGGGCCTTCATCGAAGGAGGAGAGGACGGCGAGCGCCTGCTCCAGTTCCAGCGCGCGGGCGCGGGCGTCCGCATCGCCCTTGGCGGCGGCCTGCGACAGCTTGCAGAGATGGATGACTTCCTTCGGCAGGACATTGCCGATGCCCGTGATCGCGCCGGTTGCGCCGCAATTGACGAAGCCGTGGACAACGGCAGTATCGACGCCGATCATCAGGGTGACTTCATCATCGCGGCTGGTGATGTTTTCAGCAGCGTAACGCATATCCGCCGGACCACCGAATTCCTTGAAGCCCACGAGGTTCTTGTGTTCCGCACGCAGCGCGAAGAAGAGATCGGCGCGGGTGGCGAAACCGTAATAGGGGCTGTTGTAGATGACAGCGGGCGTTTCGGGAGCGGCCGCAAGGATGGCCTTGAAATGCGCCTTCTGGGCAGCGATGACCGAGCCGCGCGAAAGAACACGCGGAATGACCATCAGGCCCTTTGCGCCAACCTTCTGGGCATGGGCGGCGTGCGCAACGGCAGATGCCGTGTTGACCGCGCCGGTGCCGACGATGACCGGAATGCCGGCTTTCACCAGACGTTCCACGCCTTCCATGCGCTGCTCATCGGAAAGAAGCGGCCAGTCGCCCATGGAACCGCAATACACGACGGCAGACATGCCATCGGCGATCAGCTCTTTGCCCTTGCGGACAAGCGCGTCGAAATCGGGGGTGCGATCATCTTTGCAGGGGGTCATCAAGGCGGGAATCACGCCGGAAAAAATGCTGGCCGTCATTACTAGCTCCTAAGGGACAGTTTTTCGGGAATGGACGCACCTCCGCGCCACCCTTTCAACAAGGACATTACAATCTTGTATTTTATTTGTCGACAAGAAATCGACAAGCTACAGATTTATTTCCAGCCGCTCATTGCGCACCAGTAGTTTCTGCACCTGCTGCACGATCTGTTCGGCATGCTCGCGGGCCAGTTTCTCGGACAGAACAGTGTCGCGCGCGGCGATCGCCGCTATGATCGCATCGTGATCGTCGACGAAACGTTTCGGCAGGCGATCATCATAGGACTGGTAATACAGCCGCAAGATGCGCCGTCCCTCATCCAGCAGACGCTTGAACAGACTGGTGAAATAGGGGTTGCGCCCGGCTTCGGCGATGGAAAGGTGCAGGGCCGCATTGGTGGAAATCATCGCCAGCGCGTCTTGCTCTTCCACCGCAATGGCAAATTCCGCATTATGGGCGCGGATGCCGGCCAGATCTTCCGGACGGTGATATTGGGCAGCAAGCTGGGTCGTTACCCGGTACATCAGCACCAGCGCATCGAAATAGGTATGCATATTGAGGAAATCGATGGTCGACACCATGGTCGAACGGTTCGGCAGCGTATCGATCAGCCCCTCGCCCGAGAGCCGCACCAGCGCTTCGCGAATGGGCGTGCGCGACATCTTGAACCGCTCGGCAAGCTGCACCTCATCGATTGGACTACCCGGTGGCAGAACCAGATCGAGAATCTCGTCGCGCAGCAGATCGTAGACCATCTTCACGCCGGAGCCACGCTTACGCTCGGCAGAAGCAATTATATCCGTCATAACCAAATCCCTTTTGTCGACATAAAGAGTACTATTATATTTTTTCCATATCAACGCCGCGTTGCAGCACCTGCCCCTCGAATGGCGGAATAATTGTTCAAAAACAACAAAAAGCCGTCACGAAAATTACCCGCGACGGCTTCAATAATTCAATTTGTGACATCGCTGCTTTTGTACAAAGCACCGCTTCGAGGTAGGGACCTCAGTTACGCAGGCCGGTGGCCACGACGGAAATCTTGAAAGCGCCGTCCAGCGTCGGATCGAAGGACGCGCCCATCACCACATCGGTCTCTTCGCTGACTGCCTCGCGCACAAGCGTCATCGCCTCGTCGATCTCGTAAAGCGTCAGGTCGTTACCGCCGGAAATCGACACAAGTGCGCCGCGTGCCTCCTTCAGCGACGGTTCGCCGAGCAGCGGGTTGGCGATGGCGGCTGCTGCCGCTTCCGAAGCGCGTTTTGGACCCTTGGCCTGCGCCGTGCCCATAAGCGCGCGTCCGCCATTCTTCATGACGTAACGCACATCGGCGAAGTCGAGATTGACCAGGCCTTCGCGCAGGATGAGATCGGTAATGCAGCGCACGCCGAGGGACAGGACCTTGTCCGCCGTCTTCAGGGCACTTTCAAAGGTCGTGCCGGCATCCGCAATACGCAGCAGGTTCTGGTTGGGAATGACGATGACGGTATCGGCGGTATTAAGCAGATTGGCGAAACCATATTCGGCAGCACGCATGCGGCGCGCGCCCTCGAAGCTGAACGGCAGGGTGACGACACCGACGGTCAAGATGTTCTTCGCACGGCACGCTTCCGCGATGACGGGCGCAGCACCGGTGCCGGTACCGCCGCCCATACCGGCGGTGATGAAGCACATGTCGTAACCGTTGAGGTGATCCATGATCTCGTCAAGCGAATCGATTGCCGCCTGCCGGCCAACCTCCGGATCAGCCCCGGCACCCAGCCCGCCTGTAAGTTCGGAGCTGAGTTGCACGAGCCTTGGCGCGTTGGTTTTCTTCAGCGCCTGCGCATCCGTGTTGGCGGCGATGAAATCAACGCCGCCGATGCCCTCGTCGATCATGTTGTTGATCGCGTTTCCGCCGCCGCCACCGACGCCGATAACAGCGATATTGGGCGTATTGCGGGCGATTGGAGCGCGCGGAGACTGGGTCATCGTCTTATTCTCTTTCTAAACTCATAGGGTCTCGCGCCGTTTTTTAACCGCGGCACGCGAATGATCGGCAACGTTCCTGCATGTCCTTCCTGGCGCGTGAAGGACGCTGTAACGCTTTGAATTTGCATGCAAGCCTTTGCCCCGCTTGCGGCTAAAGGCTTGTGCTCCAGGGGCGAAAGATGCGCTACGGCGACTGTCTCCGACCCCTTCCCCGGATGAAAACCAAACCGAATCAACTGCTTCGCTATCTAGAGGTGATAGCCGAAAAGCCGGTCCGTTTACACTGTATTCACCATGTTTATCTCACTTTGGAACGAGTTGCTTCGGCAGGTGTTTGCCTTCCGACCGCGCTAAAGCGCATGGAATGGAGGCAGTCATATGTCCGCATACATCCTGCAAAACGAACCGGGTTTCCGCACGGAACAACCGCGTGTGCTGATCGTGGAGGACGAATTTCTCATCGCGATGGATATCGAAGATTCCATTATGCAGGCGGAAGAGGAAGCTGACGTCATCGGCATCGCCAACCGGCTGGATCAGGCCGTGGCACTCGGCAGCCGCGCAGATATTGCCTTTGTAGACGTCAATCTCGCCGACGGCCAGACCGGCCCGGAGATCGGGAGGCGGCTTTCGCAGGATCACGGCGTCGTGGTGATCTTCATGACGGCAAATCCGGAAGTGGTGGTCAATCTCGGTATCGGCGCAGGCGTTATCGTAAAACCTGTGCCGCAGGACGCCGTGGAACAGTGCCTTTCCTACGCACTTGCCAAGCGCGCGGGCACCCGTGCCGTTACGCCCATCGGCATGATGGCTTTCGACTGAACCATTCTCGTGGAGATAAAAAGCGGGTTGCCTGAAAACGGCGCCCGGCGCTGAAAACAAAAAAGCCTGCCGCGGGAGGAGGTGCGGCAGGCTTCTTGAAAGATTGAACAGCGATATGGGAGGAGGAAACCGCTGTCCCCGGGGCAATCCTTGGGAGGAGGAGTAGGATCACCCGCATTACCGAAAGAATGTGGGAGGAGGTACATCCGTTTCGATGATTTGAAGATATCATTTTTTTCTGCATTTCACAGACACAAGCTTGCACCTCAGACATGCATCAAACGCATGGCGATTTTTCCAACCCGAAACATCAATGCAACAGGCTGATTTTCGCCTTTGCACGGCATGCCCCGTGGGAGACACAAGCGTCGACGGTTCGCCAAAAACAAAAACGCCCGCGAAGCGGGCGTTTAGTCATTCAAAAGCGGCAATAGCTGCCTGATTACTTGCCGACGGCGGCGCGGGCGACGCTGTTGATCTGGCTACGGTCGATACCGAGATCGTGCAGTTCGCGGCTGCTCATGCGGCCCAGTTCGTTGACGGTCTGACGATACTTGCGCCAGTTATTAAAGCTGCGTGCTACGTTCATGACATTACCCTTTCAAGGTGTTGGCGACGTCAGTAACGTTTCGTTCCGGCGTCCTTTGATGTCCCTTATATGCGCCTTGTCGGGACCAAAGAACAGACAGAATAAGGCAGGCCACCCATGCGCTGAGTGCAAGGGTCATCCTCCGAGGGGCGCGGAAAAACAGAAGTATGGCGTAAATTCAGTCATATCGGGGGCCACTACCGACACCACGTCGTCAGAACTTGTAGCGAACGCCAAACACATTGGCATTCGTCGCGCCCTTCATATTGCCCAGCGTCATGCCGCCGCCGGAACGGTGGTGAAGCCGCCAGAAGAACTCCGTCGAGGATTCTTCGCTGAAGGAAACGTTGATTTCCGGGCCGAGGTAAAACAGGACATTGGCGTTGCCGTTGTCCTTGATTTCTTCTTGCCTCTCCCGCCCCGGCTGCGCATCCGAGACGAGGCTCAGACCCGCCGTGAAACTCGGCGAAACGAACAACCGTTCCCCGAGCCTGATCTTGTCATAACGCGCGACAGGCCCTGCCCAGACTTCACCGGTGAACCCCTTGCCAAACCTGACGGCAACGCCGATTTCACCGCCCAGCTTCACATTGCCGATGCGATAGGGATAGAACTGATAACCGCCACCCAGAATGGCATTCTTTTCGTATTCCACGGGAACGAGGGCAGCGCTTTTCAACATGTCTTCTTTCGTTAAAACACCACCGAAACCAAATATCGCTTCACTCGTCTGCGAAGCCATATCCTCCGATGCGAGGGATGGTGTCGTGGCCAGTGCGATCATGGCCGTGAGTGACAGACGTCCTGCGATATTCATTTGCTACTCCTCAACAAAGCCCTCTTTTACCCAACCGTCCTCATAGGCATATTCCCGGAGGGCGAACATACCGTTACCGAACACAATTAATTCAACTCGTTCGCAAATGCTGGAAAACGGGCTAATGTCCGCCGGTCAGCGCAGGAACCGCCGGAAGCGGCGAAGCGCAAAAATGAAGAGTGCAGAGCCTATCGCAAGCAGCGCCAGCAATTGCGGCCAGACCACATCCAGCCCCGCCCCCCTGAAAAGCACCGATTGCGCCAGAATTACGAAATGAGTGTTGGGTGCGAGCAGCATGAGGTACTGGATGATATCCGGCATGCTTTCGCGCGGCGTCATGGCGCCGGACAGCACCTGCAGCGGCAGCAGGAACAAGATCAGCAACATGCCGAATTGCGGCATGGAACCCGCCACTGTTGCCAGGAAAATACCCATCGAGGTCATCGCAAAGAGCTGCAACGCCGTTCCAAGTAGGAAAAGGGAGAGCGAGCCTTCGATGGGAATAGCGAGCAGCCCCTTGACGACAACGAAAAGGGAAAATGCCGAGGCCACCAACACGACAAGGCCCATGGACCAGACCTTGCTGAGCATGATTTCCAGCGGCGTGACCGGCATGACCAGCAGATGCTCGACCGTTCCATGTTCACGCTCGCGAATGAGCGCCGCGCCCGTCAGCACGATCGACAGCATGGTGATGGCGGTGATGATATTGTTGATCGAGCCGAACCAGGATTTGTCCAGTTCAGGGTTGAAACGAGAACGCAGCGTCAGATCGACTGGCACCGTCGTCGCGCCGCGATAGCGGTTGACATATTCCTCAACTTCGCTCGTCACGATGTTCTGCACGTAACCGCCGCCGCTGAAGGCCTGGCTCATGCGAGTGGCATCGATATTGAGCTGGATGGCAGGGTACTGCCCGGCCATTAGCTGACGCTGGAAATCCGGCGGAATGTTGAGCGCAAAGGTGTCGAGCCCTGCATCCATGCGCTTGTCCATTTCAGCAATGGAAATCTGCTTCGGCGGCGCGAAATAGGGCGGATAAAACGCCGTGCTGATGCGACCGGAAAGCGGCGACTGATCCTCATCAACAATGGCGATGGCGGCGTTGTTTAGGGTTTCGGGCAACGCGCTGGAACCGGTGTAGATTTGCAGCGTGAAAGCGTAAACGATCAGCAGCAACAACATGCCATCACGCGCAAGCCCGCGCAGTTCCTTGATGCCGAGCTGGAAGATGTTGGATGAAAACAAACTCATGACGCCTGTTTCCTCAAAAGAGTAGCACCAGCGATGAGCAGCAGCGGAATGGCGATGAGAAGCGGCAGAAAGGAACCCGAAAGACCGTCGAAATCCAGCCCCTTGGAGAAGGTGCCGCGTGAGATCGTCATGAAATAGGTGGCGGGATAGATATTGCCGATAAAGGCCCCCGCCCCCTGCAGCGACGAAACGGGATCGATCATGCCCGAGTATTGTGTGGCCGGAATGAGCGTCAACAGGGCCGTGCCGAAGATCGCCGCGATCTGGCTCTTCATGAAGGAAGACATGACGAGCCCGATGGATGTGGCGATGATGACGAAGAGTAAAGCGCCCGTCGCGTAAGCGAGATAACTCCCGGTAAACGGCACCCGGAAGATGAAGATCGCAAATGCCGTCAAGAGCAGGAAATTGAGCATGCCGAGCGCCACATAAGGAAGCTGTTTGCCGATCAGGAATTCCAGCCGCGTGGTCGGCGTCACGTAAAGATTGACGATCGAGCCAAGTTCTTTTTCCCGAACGACGCTGAGCGCCGCCAGCATAGCGGGAATGAGCATCAGCAGCAGCGGAATGACCGCCGGCACCATGGCGACGAGGCTCTTGACATCGGGGTTGTAACGATAGCGCGTTTCGATGCTGAAGCTGCTTTGCGTCGCTGCATTGCCATAGATTTCGCTCGCCTTGCGCGCCAACCATGTCTGGTGCATGCCCTGCACGTAACCGCGCACGGTTTCTGCCCGTTGCGGCATGGCGCCATCGATCCAAGCGCCGACCTCCACCGTCTTGCCGCGCAGCACATCGCGGCCGAAACCGGGTGGAATTTCAATGGAAAGGCTGAGTTCCCCGTCACGCATGCGCCGGTCCATATCCGCATAGTCGCGGATCGGCATTTTCTCGATGAAGTAACGGGAACCGGCTATATCGAGCACATAATCGCGGCTGATGGTGGAATCGTCGCGGTCCAGTACCGCGAAGGTCAGGTCCTCAACATCGAGATTGATGCCGTATCCGATCACGAACATCAGGATGACGCTGCCAAGAACCGCTAAAGTGCCGCGAATGGGATCGCGTTGCAGTTCCAGCGCCTCGCGGCGCGTATAGCTGAACATGCGCCTGACATCGAAAAACCGTTTGCGGGCTGGTGCAACATGCTGCGTCGGGACCACCTCCGTTGCCGGAGCGGGCGCTATTGAAGGTTCCGCCTTTTTGACACCCGAGGCATCCTCGAGATAGGCGACGAAAGCCTCTTCCAGCGTTGCGGCATTACGGCTTTTGGTGATCGCGTCAGGCGTATCGCTTATCAACACCTTGCCGGCATGCATCAGCGAAATCCGATCGCAACGCTCCGCCTCATTCATGAAATGGGTGGAGATGAAGATGGTGACATTATCGTTGCGGGAGAGATCGGCTAGGATTTGCCAGAACCCGTCCCGCGCCACGGGATCGACGCCTGAGGTCGGCTCATCGAGGATGAGAATGTCAGGAGAATGGATCATCGCCACCGCAAGCGACAGTCTTTGCCGGATGCCGAGCGGTAGGTCGTCCGGCAGCGTGTCCCTGACCGTGCCGAGATCAAAGCGCTCTGCCATCTCGGCGATGCGCGGCTGAATGGTCGCTTCCGGCAGCTTGAACAGCCGCGCGTGAAGATCGAGGTTCTGTCGCACCGTGAGTTCGGAATAGAGCGAAAAGGCCTGGCTCATGTAGCCGACGCGGTGGCGGATCGCCATGTCGCTGGCATCCACCTCGTGGCCGAATAGCTTCGCCTCGCCTTCACTGGCGGCCAGAAGACCGGTCAGCATCTTCATGGTGGTGGATTTCCCGCAGCCGTTCGAGCCGAGAAAACCGAAAATCTCGCCACACGGAATTTTGAAGCTGACATTGTCGACGGCGGCAAAATCACCGAAACGCATGCTCAGATGCGAGGCCTCAATGGCATAATCGCCCTCGCCGGTCACCGTGCGCGGCGCGATATTCACCTCGTGGTAACCCTTACGCTTTTCTTCCGGAAGAAGCGCGATGAAGGCTGCATCGAGATTGGCGGCGGAGGTGCGGTAGAGCAACTCGGTGGGCGAGCCGGTGGCAAGAATTTTGCCGCCATCCATGGCGACCAGCCAGTCGAAACCGGCGGCCTCTTCCATATAGGCCGTAGCGACAATCACGCTCATACCCGGACGACCGGCGCGGATGGAATCGATCAGCTCCCAGAATTGCCGGCGCGACAGCGGATCGACACCCGTCGTCGGCTCATCGAGAATGAGCAGGTCAGGATCGTGGATCAGCGCACAGCAGAGCCCGAGCTTCTGCTTCATGCCGCCGGAAAGCTTCATTGCCGGCCGGTCGGCAAAAGGTTCAAGGCCGGTGCTCTTCAGCAACTCGGCAATGCGTGCCTTTCTCTCCCTGCCGTCCTGCCCGAACAGCCTGCCAAAAAAGTCGATATTTTCGAAGACCGAGAGGGTTGGATAGAGGTTCTTGCCGAGGCCCTGCGGCATATAGGCGATGCGCGGGCAAGTATCCTCGCGGTGGCGCGGATCGGACATATCGCCGCCGAGGACCTCCACCTTGCCTTTCTGTATGGCCCGGGCGCCGGAAACCAGAGAGAGGAGGCTGGACTTGCCGACACCGTCAGGCCCGATAAGGCCGATCATCCGTCCGGCGGGAATTTCGACCGATATATCGGCAAGCGCAACCGTGCTGCCAAACGCCAGCCGTACATCCGTCAACCGCGCGACTGGCGCGCCGGGATTTTTAGTATTCGTCGCGGAGGGTGTGACCATCGCGGCCACTCTCACTTCACAAGATTGCGTTCGAGATTCTCCGGCCAGACGGCCTGCGGATCAAGCCGGACATAGGCCATGCCGGGAAGACCGGTTTTGACATACTGAATATATTTCTGCAGCAGCTCCTGCGGAATTTGCGCCCGCACCCGGAAGGTAAGCTTCTGGCGCTCCTCCTCGGTTTCCACCGTCTTTGGCGTGAATTGCGCCACATCGGCGACGAAGGAAACCTTGGCGGGAATGGTATATTGCGGCGCTGCGTCCAGTATCAGGCGCACATCCGAGCCCATGGATGTACGGCCAGCCTCAGCCGTGGGCAGGAAGAACGTCATGTAGACGTCACCGAGATCGACGAGGTTGAGAACCCGCCCGCCGGCGGAAAGCACCTCGCCGGGCTGGGCGATGCGATATTGCACACGGCCGTCGCGGGGTGATTTCAGCGTCGCATCGGCTATGTCTGTCTCGATGCTCTCAATATCGGCCTGCGCGGCATCGACAGCCGCTTCCGCATCGACGATCTGTGCCTTGGCGGCGTTGATTGCCGCATCAGAGGCGGCAAGCGAGGCCTGCGCCGAGGCAAGAGTGGCGCGGGCGGACTGTTCTGCCGCCTCACTGTCATCGACGATCTGCTGCGACACGGCATTGCCGGTCAACAGCTGTCTTGAGCGCGCATAGGTCTTGGACGCCGAATCAAGCTGGGCCTTGCGCTGTTCCACCACCGCAAGCGCCGAGGTCTTTTCCGCCTCCCGCTGGGCAACGAGGCTATGGGCGGTATCGATTGCGATCTTTGCGCGACGAAGCTGCGCTTCCGCCTGACGCTTTTTGGCCTCCAGCTGGGCAGTATCCATCTGGGCAAGCACCTGCCCTGCCTTCACGAAATCGCCTTCGCGCGCCATGATGTCCTGAAGACGGCCGGCGGTTTTGGTGGAAATATCGATCTCGACCGCCTCGATCCGGCCGTTACTGGAAACGAAACCGGAGGGCAGACCCTCTGCCGTCAACTTCGACCAGGCGAAATAGGCAGCAACGGCAATAACCCCAACCGCCAGACCAATGAGCAAGCCTTTTTTAGACATCCGTCTTCCCCATGAACCCTTCGAGTTTCAACCGTAATACGATAAAACCGAAGAAGCCATCCACCTTTACGTTCATAAATCCCACCTGATATTTCCCATATTGGAGCGAGAAGACAGGTTGCTAGGGACTGTTTAGGTGAGGGAGCGCTTCGAGGCTTTGACACACGTCAAGTGGATGAAGGACTAAAACCCACTTCGTCATGTTCGGCCCTGTCCCGAGCATCTGCTAGCTATCATTTTCTGCTAGGTGGTTGGTTCCTCGGGACGAGCCCGAGGATGACGTTAAATCTATAGCGGAATGACAACCGGCGAACGCCACGCAAGGTGCGCCAGCCTGCCGTCAACGCAGCCGTTGCGTTCCTTACACCGCCCGCGCCCGCTTCATCTCCACCTGCGTCCATTCCGGCAACCAGTCCCGGTGCGCGACAAGAAGATCGTCCACCAGCGACCAGATCTGGTCGAGATCGAGTTCCGCTGCCGTATGCGGGTCCATCATCGCCGCGTGGAAGATATGCTCACGGTTTTCGCTCATCAGCGCCCGCACCGTCAGCTCCTGCACGTTGATGTTTGTGCGCATCAGCGCGGTCAGCTGCGGCGGCAATTCCCCGATGAAAGTTGGTTGCACGCCGTTATGATCGACAAGGCAGGGCACTTCCGCCGCGCAATCTGATGGCAGCGAGGTGATGCAGCCATTGTTGCGCTGGTTGCCGTAGATGACAGACGGTTCGCCGGTCCAGACCGAGTTGATGATGGAGGAGGCATATTCCTTGGATTGCTTGACCTCGATCTTTTCGGCTGAGCGATAGGCCGCCGCCTGCCCCTTCCAGCGCTCGATCTGCTCGATGCAGCGCTTGGGATATTCATCGAGCGGAATACCGAATTTCTCGATCAGGTCCTCGCGCCCCTCCTTGATGAAATAGGGTGTGTATTCGGCGAAATGCTCGGAACTTTCGGTAACGAAGTAGCCGAGACGCGTCAGCATCTCGTACCGCACCTTGTTGGGGCAGCGCGGGTTCCAGCCGGGCTTCGGCGCACGGCCTTCGCGATAGCCTCGTACGAGATCGGGATAGAGGTTCTTGTAGCTGCCATCAGGCTGGCGGTGCTCGAATTCCAGGAAAAACGCCATGTGGTTGATGCCGGCCGAACGATAGCGGATTTCCTCGTAGGGAATATCGAGGTCATGGGCGAGTTCCATGGCCGTGCCCTGCACCGAATGGCAAAGGCCGACCTGCCGGATTGTCGGGTATTTCTCCGCAATCGCCCAGGTGTTGATCGCCATCGGGTTGACATATTGCAGCATGATCGCATTGGGGCAGACGGCGAGCATATCCTCGCAAATCTTCCACAGATGCGGCACGGTGCGCAGGCCCCGCATGATGCCGCCGACACCAAGCGTATCGGCAATGGTCTGGCGCAGGCCATATTTACGCGGCACCTCGAAATCGGTGACTGTGCAGGGCTCGTATCCGCCGATCTGGAAGGCGACGACGACGAAATCGGCACCGGCGAGCGCCTTTTTCTGGTCTGTAAAAGTCTCGGCTTTCGCCTTTGCCCCGAGCGTCGAAATCAGCTTGTTGACGACGATGGCGCTTTCTTCCAGCCTTTCGCGGTTGATGTCCATCAGCGCGATCGTTGCGCCGGAAAGGGCCGGACGTTGCAGCACGTCGCCGATGATGTTCTTCATGAACACCGTGGAACCTGCGCCGATAAATGTGATCTTGGGATCTCGTGCCATATTTGCCTCCGGCATCTTGAACTATGCGATTTCAAAGGCGGCCCGGACGAGCCGCTGGGTGTATTCGGTTTTCGGGCGGTTCAGCACCTCCTCGACGGGGCCTTCCTCCACGATCCTGCCGCGCTGCATGACGATGACGCGGTGGCAGAGAGCCCGAACGACCTTCAGGTCGTGCGAGATGAACAGGTAGCTCAAGCCCCGCTCGTCCTGCAGCTTGCGCAGCAGGTCTATGATCTGCGCCTGAACGGAAAGGTCGAGCGCCGAGGTCGGCTCATCGAGCAGGATGAATTCCGGCTCCAGCGCGACTGCACGCGCGATGGCGATGCGCTGGCGCTGGCCGCCTGAGAACTCGTGCGGGAAACGCGAGAGGATGTTGCCGGGCATGCCTGCCGCTTCCAGCGCGTCGCGCACCCGCTCCAGCCTTTCGGCCTTGGTTTTACCAAGCCCGTTGATAACCAGCCCTTCCTCGATGATCTGGCCGATGGTCATGCGTGGATTGAGCGAGGCGAAAGGGTCCTGAAAGACGACCTGCATGCGAGAGCGCAGAGGCCGCATTTGAGACCGGGAGCGGCCGTCGACCCTCTCGCCATCGAAAATCACCTCTCCGGCCACCGGCTCGTTCAGCCGCAACAGGGATTGGCCAAAGGTCGTTTTGCCAGACCCGGATTCGCCGACAATTCCCAGCGTTTCATGGCGCTTGAGGGTAAGACCAAGATCGTCGACGGCAACAAGTTCCTTCAATTCCGGCTTGAACAGGCCACCGTAGCGCATCATGAACGACACCCGCACGCCATTCGCCGTCAGCAGCACACCGGAATTTTCCGGCAATGGTTTGGCGGTGCCATGCGGCTCGGAAGCAAGCAGCTTTCGGGTATAGGGGTGGTTCGGCGCTGCAAACAGCCGCTCAGTGGTGTTGTGCTCACGCATCTCGCCATGCTGCATGACGTAGACGTAATCGGAAAACTGCTTCACGATCGTCAGGTCATGGGTGATGAGCACCACGGCCATGCCGCGCTTCTTCTGCAGATCGCGTATGAGGTTGAGGATCTGCGCCTGTACTGTCACATCCAGTGCTGTGGTGGGTTCGTCGGCGATCAGCACATCCGGATCGTTGGAGAGCGCCATGGCGATCATGACACGCTGCCGTTGACCGCCTGAAAGCTGGTGCGGATATTGCTTCAGCCGCGCCTCGGGTTCCGGAATCTGCACCTGCCGCAAAAGATCGAGCGCCCTCGCTTCGGCCTGCTTCCTGCTCAGCTTCGAGTGGACGCGGATCGCCTCGACGATCTGACTGCCGATCGTATAGATCGGGTTCAGCGAACTCATCGGCTCCTGAAAGATCATCGAGATACGGTTGCCGCGCAACGCCCGCCGCTGGCGGCTTGAAAATTTCAGGATGTCGTCGCCGTTGAAGCGCACGGTCGCGGTTTTCGAAACCGAGGCCCGCTTCGTCAAAAGCCCCATGATGGTGCGGGCGGTCACCGATTTTCCCGAACCGGATTCGCCAACGATGGCGATCGTCTCCCCCCGGTAAAGCTGGAAGGAAATGTCCTTCACTGCCTCCACCGTGCCGTGCTCAACCTTGAAAGTCACGGCAATATTGCGTGCATCGATGATGGCCTGGTCGTTTCGATTATCAGCATCGAAGCGGATGGCAGGGGCGTAGGTGTTCTGTGCAGCAACCATGTTACGCTCCTCTCAATAGGGATCGACAGCATCGCGAAGGCCATCGCCCAGCGCGTTGAAGGCAAAAACGGTGACCAGCACAAAGCCGACCGGCGCAAGGATCCATGGATAGGAACCAATGACTGAATAGGTGGCCGTATCCTGAAGCATCAGCCCCCAGGAGATCAGCGGCGGCTTGACCGCGAAACCGAGAAAGCCAAGGAAGGATTCGAGCAGCACGACGCTTGGAATATGCAGCGTGACGGCAACGATCACATGGCTCATCACATTCGGCAGGATGTGCTGGAAAATAATGCGCCGGTCGGTGGCGCCGACGGCAATCGCGGCGCGGACATAATCGATACGCGCCAGCGCCAGCGTCTTGCCGCGCACTTCGCGAGACATCTGCGCCCAGCCGAGCGCCGACATGACGCCGACCACGAAGAGGAGGAAAACAGTCGTCGGGGCGGTCACCGGAATGAGCGACGTCAAGGCGAGATAGAGCGGCAATTGTGGAAAGGCCAGAACCACTTCCACGAAACGCTGCACCCAGGCATCCAGCGGCCCGCCGAAATATCCTGAGATCAACCCGACGCTGGTGCCGATGACGGTAACGATGGTGACGACACTGAGCGCGATGGCAAGCGAGATGCGCGATCCATAAATGGCGCGTGACAGCACATCGCGTCCGAACTTGTCGGTTCCGAGAAAATGCACCGGCTGCCCGTCCGTGGTGCCGAAGAAGTGCCGGTTTGCCGGGATGAGGCCGAACAGCCGATATTCCGCGCCTTTCACGAAAAAGCCGAGATAAAGCGGATTGTCGTAATCCGGGCCGACGATAGGCTGGAAGGTCACCGGATCGAGCTCGTCCGTTTCAGCGGTAGCATAGACCCGAGGGAACAGGCTGATATTGCCGTCCTTGTCGGAGAACCGCACCACCTTCGGCGGGGAGAAACTGTCATTGGTTTCGAGCGGGTTCATCGGCGCGAAGAAATCGGCGAAGACTGAGATCGTGATCAACAGCACCACCAGCACCAGCCCCACCACGCCGGTGAAAGAGCGTCTGAGGCGCCGCCACACCAGAGCGAGATAGGTCTCGTTACCCTGAACACCTCGCTCGGGCTTCGGTGCGGCAGCCGATTCATTCTTGAGTTCGTCAACGGCCACCATCTCAAGCCCTCCCGAATTCGCGCACACGCGGGTCGAGCATGGCGAGCAGCATGTCGGCGATGATGTTGCCGATGATGAGCGTGGCGGCCAGCACCATCATGAAGGTTGCGGTGACATAGACATCGCCGACCGCCATGGACCCGACGATGGCGGGACCGACGGTCGGCAGCGCAAAGATGATCGCAGTTTCGATTTCGCCGCTCAGCATATAGGGCAGCACGACGCCCTGATACATAATGAGCGGATGCACGGCGTTCGGCACGGCGTGGCGCATGATGACCGCGCCTTCCGAAAGGCCCTTGGCGCGCGCCGTCTCCACATATTGGGCGTTCAGCGTATCCAGCAGATTGCCGCGCATCACCCGCATATTATACGCAAGTCCACCGAAAACGGCGATGGCAACCACCGGCCAGACATGGCTGACGAGATCGACGAACTTCCCCCATGACCATGGCGCACCGCCATATTGCGGCGAAAAGAAGCTGCCGATTTCCGACACGTCGAAATGAAACACCATCAGGTAGACGAGGATCAGCGCCATCAGGAAGCGCGGAATGGTCATGCCGAGGAAGGCGACGGTCGAAAGCAGATTATCGATCCAGGAATATTGTCTGGTGGCAGCCCAGATGCCGAAACCGATGCCGAGAAGCGATGAAAGAATGTGGCAGACAAGGGCGAGTGCGATGGTGCGCGGCAGGCGTTCGCCGACCACATCGGCAACCGGCTTGTTGTAATAGAAGCTGTAGCCGAAATCGCCGCGTGTGATGATACCCCCGATCCAGTTGAAATATTGCACGACGATCGGCTTATCGAGACCGTGTTCGATGCGGTAGGCCTGCGCCTGCGCTTCCGCCTGTTCGAAGGACGCACCGCCCTGGTTCATCAATTGCGAGCGGATGTAGTCAGCATAGTCGCCAGGTGGCGCCTGAATGATGGCGAATGTCACCACGCTCAGGATAAGCAGCACCGGAATGGCGGAGCCTATGCGTATTGTCAGGAATCTCAGCATCGAACGGGTATCCTCCGCTTGGCTAGTCCGTGTGTCTCCGGCCGCGCTTCACGCGCGACCGGTACCGGGTTTTCTCCGGGAGGAGTTCTAGTTGATCGGGCCGCCCTCACCCGGCTTGCCGGGAAGCTGCTCGGGGAAAAGCTCGTATTTGCCCTGCTTGTCGGCCGCGACCCAAAGGCGTTCGCGGATGATGGCGTCTTCAGCCCAGTTGAACATGAAGATCGGCGTGCCCTGCGGCACATTCGAGAACCGCTTGTTGACGATAAGCGCGCCGGGATATTCGGTAAGCCCGATCGTGTAGAGGTTCTGCGTGTAGACCTTCTGATATTGCTTCATCAGTTCCGCCCGCTCGGCATTGTCCTGCGAGGAGATGAATTTGCGCACGATATCGGCCATCTCCTTTTCGAACGGCATCAGATCCAGTTCCTTGCCTTCAGGTGCGCGATGGTTCCAGCTGGTGCGCGGGCCAACGGGTGCCAACTGCTCGGTATTCTGCACCACGGACGAAAGCTCGGTGGAGTTGCGGCGCACCAGCCAGTCGAACTGACCGCCATAATGGGCCGCATCGCGCTGGTTGGAATCAAGGCTGTTGATGACGAGGCGAAGGCCAAGTTTCGCCATTTGCCCGACAAGGCCTTCCGCAATGCTCTTGTCCGTCGTGTAGCCGTTATTGACCAGAAGAATGATCTCGACGTTTCGTCCGCCCAGTGTCTCCTTCGGGAAGTTCAAGAAGCCGTCGCCATCGGTGTCCTTCAGGCCGATTGATGCAAGGGCGGCTTTCGCTTCCTTAAGGTTGAAGGGGTAATAGACCGTGGAATTGCGATCGTAAAAACCGGTGCCCGAGGAAATGCCACCCGGATAGATCGCCGTGAACGGGCCCTTGACGAGCGAGTCGCCGATTGCCTTGCGGTCGAGGGCCGAGGTCACCGCCTGACGGAACACCTCGTTGCGGTTCAGCTCGCGAATGGCCTGCCCGCGCTCGTCCGGATTGCCCCAGCCATTGGCGGAAAAGTTCATCTGCAGGTTATAGCCGATCAGGCGTGGCCCGAAGGCAAGGCGAGCCGGCGCATTCGGGTCAGCTGCGCGTTTCAGCGAAGCGACGAAATTCTCCGGCTGCTCGAGATTGGAGAAATCCCCCGATCCCGCCACAGCCTGCACATCGCGATCGGCCCAAGTGGAGAGCTTGTAATGAAGCTCGTTGAGATAAGGCAACTGCTGGCCCTTCTCGTCGACCTTCCAGTAGTATGGATTGCGCCTGAGCACGATGATGTCGTCGGGGCGATATTCCACCGGCACCCAACCACCCATGACAGGCATGTTCATATATTCCGGCGGAAAGGCGTTCTTGAACTGGTTATAAGTGTTCTTGGAATATTTCGGGTGCTGTGGTCTCAGAATATGCGCCGGTCCGGGGCAGAAGCTCGGATAAGCCATGGTATAGAGATATTGCTTCGGGAAAGCGGTCTTGAAAGTCCACTCCACCGTATAGTCATCGATCTTTTTGAGCGTGGTGCCTTCGCCGAAGGCTTCAGGCGAAGCGCCGCCGCCGAGCGGCGACACGTTGGGATCGAGAACCGCGTCTTCCCAGTAGAACATGACGTCATCGGCGTTGAACGGCACACCGTCAGACCATTTGGCACCCTTGACCAGATGCATCGTCAGCTTGTGGCCATCCTGCGACCATTCCCAGCCTTTGGCGAGATTGGGCAGCGGTTCGGTGTCCTTGGCATTCACCTGAAACAGCGGCGCTGTGCGCGTCAGGCATTCGGAAAGCGCAATATCGATGCCGCCCCAGCCCTGGCTCTGGCCGGCAATGTAGTTCCAGCCTTCGGGCCGTCCGCCGATCACATGACGCATCGTATCGCCATAAACGCCGATGCCATCCACCATGTTGCCGGTCTTGTAGACCAGCGGCTCCTCAGGCAAGCGTTCCTTCAAGGGCGGCAGTTTGCCTGTCTTCTCGAATTTTTCGGTGATCCAGTCCGGCTCGCTGTAGCTCGGCAGGGCCTTGAATTCGAGGATCGAGTCGCGCGCTACATAATTGATCTTGCCTTCCGCCGGAAACTGCGGCGGCTCCGGCGGCGTGGTGGTTTCGAAGGCGTTCGCACTGAGTGCGATCATCGAAACACCAAGACCCAATGCCGAGATGATACCGATCTTGCGTTGAAGTTGCATCGTCATTCCTCCCAAATGGCAGCTCTTCGACCGCCCACCGTCTGTCATCACCAAGACCGAAGCGGCGAACTCCCTTTCGCCGCCGGCCTGTTCCCATGCTTTTTCATTTATACGGCCTTCTTCAGAGCCGATTTCTCAGCCCGCAATTCCTCGATGGAACGCACATTGCGGCGTGCAGCCCCCGCCCAGTCACGGGTCTTGACCGTCGATTTCGAAAGGCGCTCCTTGGCATCAGGCACGGCATCCGCATATTGCGGCAACCAGCGCGCCTGCGCGACGACCATCTCGTCCACCATCTGCCAGACCTCCTCCGGCGTGGCGACGGCACCGACCAGCGGATCGTGCAGCACGGCAAGCCTCAGAAGATCGATATCGCCGCTGACCGCCGCATGTACCGACATGCGCTGCACGTTGATAGACGCCATGCAGGTCGCTGCGCAGGCTTCCGGCAGCGTGATACCCGAGACCATGTTGATGCCGAAACGATCCACGAAACCGGGCGACTCAATGATCGCATCAGAAGGAAGGTTGGTTATGACGCCATTGTTCTTGACGTTGAAGTGGCCGCGATAGACACGCCCGGTTTCAAGCGCTTCCAGAATGTGGCTCGCATGTTCGTTGGAGCGCTTCTCCGGTTCGATGGGCTTGGCGGCTGACGCCAGGAACTGCGGGAATTCCGTTTCGAACCAGTTCCGCGTCTCGGTGGAGTGGCGCAGATAACCGCCGGTTTCGCCGTGAATCCAGTCCGACATATCGATCCAGCGGGCGATTTCATCCGGGCGCTTGCGGTACCACGGCAGATATTCGGACAGATGGCCGTTGCTCTCCGTCGAATAGACACCGAAGCGCTTAAGCACGTCGATGCGCAGCTTTTCCTGCTGTGAGAAAACCGGATGCGCCTCGAAAGCGGCGACCAGCTCTTCTTTGCCGATCTTGCGGCCATTCAGCCTTAGATCGATGAACCATGTCTGGTGGTTGATGCCCGAGCAGATGTAATCAAGTTCGGACGGGGATTTTGCGCCGAGAATTTCAGCGATCTGCTCCGCGCCGTGCTGCACACCGTGGCAAAGACCAACCGTATCCACCTTGCCATATTCGATGGCTGCCCATGTATTCATGGCCATGGGGTTGGCGTAATTCAGGAACTTGGCACCGGGTGCGGCGACCTCGCGGATATCCTTGCAGAAATCCAGAATGACCGGAATGTTACGCTGGCCATAGAGAATGCCGCCGGCGCAGATGGTGTCACCGACGCACTGGTCGATCCCGTATTTCAGCGGAATACGGATGTCGTCCGCATAGGCTTCCAGACCGCCGACCCGCACACAGCTTATGATGTATTTCGCACCCTCAAGCGCGAGACGGCGGTCGGTATGCGCTGTCACTTTCACCGGAAAACCGTTGGCCTCCACGACCTTGTCGAGGATCGCCCTGATCATATCCAGATTGTGCTGGCTGATATCCGTCAGCGCGACCTCGATGTCGCGAAACTCCGGCACGCACAAAAGATCGGTGAACAGTTTTTTCGTGAATCCGACGCTTCCGGCGCCGATTATAGCGATTTTGAAACTCATAACGCCACCTCTGTTGCAAATCGAACGGGTGAAACGGGCCAAACGATCATAATAAGGCGATGCGAGAATATACCTGTAAGAACCCCGGAAAACCGGCACTCCTGAAAAATTCTCCGCAACAATATCGCGCTGGCTGTCTCCTCGGTTCGGGATTATGCGTATAATGACGAGCGGAACCAGAGAAGGATTATGCTTTCATGGGTAATTTTGTGCTGCGCGATTTGATCGATCAGGGGCCGGGGATGCGGACCGTCTCGCTGCCCCGCGGCCGCCAGACCCTGCACACAATGCCCACCAGCAGCGGCTATGAAATCCGCAGCAGTGGCAATTATGACTGGGACGGACGAAAGCGCGGACAGACACCATTCACTGTGCTGCAATATTGCATTGGCGGACAGGGAAACCTTCGTTACGAGAACCGTCATTACGTGGTGAAGCCGGGCGAAACCCTCCTGTTGCTCATCCCGCACAATCATCGCTACTGGCTGGAAGCGGGAAAGCAATGGGAGTTCTTCTGGATCTCCATGAATGGCGAAGAGGCCTTGCGCATTCACCGCAATATTCTTGCCGTCACTGGGCCGATCCTCAAGCTGCAACAGGAAACCGTCGATCATCTCGCCCATTGTTGCTCGCGCCTCGTCAACGGCGCGGAAACACCAGGGGCGGCCTCCGCCGTCGCCTATGAGGCGGCGATGACGCTTTATGACGACGTGTTCGGCTCGCATCCCTCCTTTGGCGGTGAATATCGCACCATGCAGCAGGTGCTGAGCTATATAGACGGGCATCTCGGAGAGCGTCTTTCCGTCAGCGATCTTGCCGCCGTCGCCGGCCTCAGCCGTGCGCATTTTTCCCGCATCTTCACGGCAAGCGAAGGCCTGCCACCGGCCGAATTTGTATTGCAGCGACGGTTGAGGCGGGCAGCCAAGCTTCTCACCACAGCCGAAAACATCCCCATCAAGGAGGTATCCGTGCTATGCGGCTTCGAAGACCCGAACTATTTCTCGAAGGTCTTCCGCAGGCTATATGGCATCAATCCAAGCGAATTCCGCACCACCGGCATGTATGCGAGCGTTCAGCAGAGCAGATCGTAAAAAACAACTTCGTTTTGCCACGTTTCAGGCGATTAAGAATTGGCCATACAGCCCCTTTTGGAGACCGAATGAGGTGAACAACAAAATCAGGAAGATCCTCATCTTTCCGCTTCGGGCAATCATCGTGTTTGCCCTGATCCTCGACGGCATTTTTCGCCCGCTCTATCGGCCGATCATCAAGGCGATATCCAGACTGACATTCATCAGGAAACTTGAAAGCCGGATTGGCGGATTACCGCGTCTTGCCATTCTTCTTTTGTTGGCGGTGCCATTTGCCATCGCCGAACCGATGAAAATCATCGGCCTGCTCCTCATCGCGCACGGCACCGTCAAAATGGGAATTGCGCTGACGATCCTCGCTCACCTCGCCACATTCCTGATTGTCGAGCGCATTTACCACGCCGGTCGGGAGAAGCTCCTCACCTACGCCTGGTTCGCATGGATCATGAGATATGTGCGCTTTGCCCGTTCGCTTTACGATCGCTTCAAGCGCGCGACACTGGGCTGGATCCGGCTGAGCGTTCTGGCGCGTCAAAGATAAAAGCGGCACTTCTCACCGCCGGCCGCGCAACTTCTTCAAAAGATATTCCGCAAAGGCGGTTGCCTGCAAGGAGACGAGAATGATGGCAATGCCAAGAACAACACGGGCTTCGGGCACCTCGTCAAACAGGAAGTATCCCACAGCGGTCACGAACAATATCGACAGATATCCAACGGGCGCCAGAACACTGGCGTCAGCGATGCGATAGGCCCGCAGGAAGCAATATTGCCCCATTTGCGCAAGCAGTCCGATGGCGAGCAGCGCCACCCAGTCGAGCGGCATGACCGGTTTCCACGTCCAGATCGCCGGAACGGCGGTAATGACGGCAAGACCCACCGTGTAGAACACCATCATGACAGTGGTGTTTTCCTGCCGCAGCGCCCGGGTCTGGATCACCGCAAGCGCGCCGAACACGACGGAGACGAGGACGACGAGCACGCCTGCGTTAATCTCCGCGCCGCCCGGCCCGATGACTACAAGAACGCCAACAAATGCGAGGCAAGCGCCGACCCAGCGATATCGGCTTACCTTTTCACCGAGAAAGACAACCGCCATGGCCATCGTCACCAGCGGGCGTGAGAAGCCGACAGCATTGACGGTGGCGAGCGGCAAGAGGGTGATGGCGACGAAGTTGCTGGTGAGTGCAATGGCGTTGCAGCAGATTCGGAAAAGGTTGCGGCAGGGATATTTGAAGCGCGCCATTTCCCCCCGGTGTCGCCAGATAAGCGGCAGGATGAAGATCAGGCCGATCATCGCTCTTATGAAGACGAGCTGGAATGCCGGATAGGTCACACCCTGCGCCTTGACCAGGGCTGTCATTCCGCCCGAAACGAGGGCCATATCCATGAGCAGCCAGCCGATGCCCGCGCGAGCATCGTTTTCGCGCGGGTTTTCCTGTTTTTCACTCTGGTCCTGGCCATTCACGCGGGTTGCACAAGGTTTGCCATGAGGCGGAATGCCCCCGGCACCAGCTTGTCCATCTGGTGGTGCAGCACGAGGCTCGTATGCGTATGCCGGCCCCTGCCAATGGCTGCCGAGACCAGCGCCCCTTTCAGAGGCTGTTCATCGACATCGTGCATGGCGAGCAGGGGTTCATAAGCATCATCCCAGCGCGCAGCGAAATAGAGCCCGCGCTCCTTGTCCCAGCCCGTCCAGTCGGCAGCACCGATCGTGTTGGGCCCGACAAGCAATGGATGATCGGGCAATAGCACCGTCACCTCCGCATTTGGGTCCGTCACCCGCCAACGCAGGGAAGGCTTACCGATCTCAAGCCGCCTGACGGGCGTCGTCTCGGGATTCCATCCGTCGGTCGGCCGGTGATAGAGCGTGACAAGATGGCCGCCTTCTTCGACGAAGCGGTGAAGCCTTTCGGTTGCCGCAGCCAGATCCTTGCGAATGCCGAAGGCGAAGATGCCGACAACGATTGTCGTGAAGGATGAGAGATCACCGCCAAGCGCCTGCGCATCGAGTTCGGTGACATCAAGACCCATGCGCGAAAGCCATGACCCGACCCGGTCGGCACCGCCGCCGACATAACCGACGCGCGCGCCCTCGGGCAGCTTGAGATCGAGCGAGAGGATTTTCAGAGCGGAGGGTGCCAGAAACCGCGCCCGGCCTATATGCGGATATGCGATGGGCGTGATCTGGAAGGCAGGTTGTGAACCGACAAGCGCTTTGATCTGGGCAAGGCCGACCGCTGCCTCACCGGTACGTTCGGCAATCCAGTCATTGCCGGTCTTGCGCAGGTTCCAGCCATCCGTACTCCTGAACGACAGCGGCGCATCGGTACCCTTTATGTGTGCCTCAAAAACATGGGAATCCTGCCCTTTTCCAAGTGGAACCAGAAGCGCATCGGGCGAAATCGTCAGCGACTGCGCCGGCGTCACGAAAAACGGCTCCTCCAGATCGAAAGCGGCCGAAACCTCCCTGCCTCCAATCCTTACGGACAGGCGCACCGAGGCATGACCATTGCCGCCTGAGGCTTTCCAGTCGGGCTGGTAAAGCCCGGAAACGGCCGCGTCCTGATCGGCGGCAAGCGAGAAGACCATTGTCTGGCCACGCGACTGAACCGAAGACGATACTCCAGCCGGAAGGACCGGGGTAACCTCGACGTCAAATTCAGCCGCCTTTCCAGCGAGTTCCACATAGAGAGATGACGTCCCACCCGGAACGATCTCGGCTGGCTCGGCATAGGCCCGCTCGAAAAGATCGAGTGCCGTCAGGATAGCGGCATCGACCTGCGCCCGTTTGCGCGCGATCCGGTGCCCATGCAACTCCCTGAAGTCCGGCGCTGCGGCCTCGTCGACCTCTTGCAAAAGGGCTGCCGCCGTCAGAAGTGAGGCCGTGATCCGCTGCGTGTCGGGAAAGGCATCGATTGCGTCAGTGATTGCCTGTTCGGCTGCAACCAGCGCCTTTGCCAAATCGGCGGCAAGACGCGGAAAAGCCGAGAGATCAGCCAGCGACGACGGCAGGCTGTCGAGGATCGAGCCTTCCTCACCGCCCGCGACGTTGGAGAGCTCGAGATGCAGTGGCCATGCTTCCTGCGCCCGCTTCGGCCAATGCCCCATTCCCTGTGAGGCATGATAATAACGCGACCATTCGCCGATGCGGTCATACTGCGCGCCGGTTGCCCGCTCCTTGCCCACCGCATTGACTGTCAGCGTCGTTTCCGGCGGAGGCACCTCGTCATCATAGGTGTCACCACCACCAGACCATGCAGGAAGATAATATTTGGCCACCTTCCACGGCTTCAGCCCCTCGGAGAAATGCTCGGGATAGGCGGCAGGATCAGCCGCCAGCGCGATTGCGCTTTTCGCCGCGCGCGTCATGGCGCGGTGGTGCCCGTGTTGTCCCGGCACATCGAGAAATGTCGGAATGACGATATCGGGCCGTTCCTTGCGATAGGCGCGCACCAGCCGCTCGACGATGCGCTGCTGCCCCCATCGACCAAAGGTCTGGTCGCCATCCTTGGAGAAGCCGAAGTCGTGGATGATATCCGCCGGGCCATGGCCGAGCCAGCTTATGTCCGCATCGATGATGCGGGCCGCCTCCTCCAGCTCCCGCGACCGGATGACGCCAAGCGCGCCCAGCCGCTCCGGCCCAAGCGCATTCTGCCCGCCTTCACCGCGCGTCGAGCAGGCGATGATGATCCGCATGCCCAGTTCCATCCGGAAATAGGCAAGAAGACCGTTCTGCTCGTCGTCCGGGTGCGCACCGGTGTGCATGATGGTGACAGTGGATTTCAGTGCGCTCAGTTTACGGTGCAGACGCACGAGCCATGGATCGGCCATCTGCCGTTCGATGCGCTCCCGGGGGTTAAGCATGGGCGGTCTCCTCCAATATTCAGCCGGGCACCTGCGCTGCGGCGCCCAGGGACGTCTCGAGTTTTGGTGTGACAATGTCGAACAGCGGCAAGGCGGCGGCACCAAGCGCCGCCGTCAACTGTCCGGACTTGCCGTGGATGACGCGCGGCAACTCTCTTTGCCGCCGGCTTGCGACCGAAGTCGGCAGATGCCCCATCCGCGCAATGATCTCGCTGATGATGTTTTCAGGCAGCGCACCGCCGAGAATGACCGTCTGCGGATCGAGAATGTTCTCGAGCATCGCCACCATGGGCGCCAGATGGACGGCCGCCTCGTCGATCCACTCCATCACGACCGGATTGCCCGCGCTGAACAGGGCTTCAAGATCATCAAGCTCCGTGTCCGCAACACCGGCGCAGACGAGCTTTTCCTTGAGCACATAGACGGAAGCATAGGCCTCCAGGCAACCTCTTTGCCCGCAAGACGGGCAAGGCCTTCCCTTGGGCGAGACCGTCACATGGCCGATTTCGCCGGCGTTGCCGAAAGCGCCGCGATAGGGCGAACCATCCTGGATGATGCCGAGACCAATACCGACGCCGAAATAGATCATGCAGAAATTCGGGATAGCCAGCCCTGCGCCGAACAGGCGCTCGCCGACGGCAGCGGCCGTCGCATCGTTTTCCACCACGACCTGTTGGCCGCAGGCATCGCTCAGCATCTGGCGGGCATCGATACCCACCCAGCCGGAAAGCGTCGTCGGACCGACAGACGTCATGCCGTCAATCTCGAAAGGCCCGGGCATGACGACGCCGGTGCCAAGCAGCCTGCACCCGACATTCTTCGCAACCGCTGCATGTTCCGCCGCAAAGGTTTTGAGTATGGCGTCCGGCGTGGTGTCCTTGAGCGGGGTAACGCGCTGCGTGCGCAACACGCCGGCCAGATCAAGACCGACGGTGACCATATGGTCTGCGGCAATCTCCACCCCGATCGTTGCGCCACCATCCGGGTTGACAGCAAACTGTATCGGCGGCTGGCCCCTGCCGGTGCGCCGGCGACCAAGCTCTTTCAGGAGCCCCTCGCCCACCAGCTCATCGACGATATTGGCGACCGCCTGGGGTGTGAGATGCGTGATCTTGGCTAACTGGGCGCGACCGAGCGAGCCGTGCCGCCTGACGATGTCGAGGACGACTCGCCTGTTGTGTTCGCGGCTGCGCTCAGGATTTTTTCCGATTGCTACGGGATAGGTATCCACCGTGTGCACCGTCACCTCTTCAACTTCCCGTCCGTTAGAAAATTCATAGCGTCGAAGTGAGGATAAGCGCAATATAATAATTCAAGTAAATTATGTTATTGACAAATGCTCGCCTTCAGAGAACCGTAGAGAGCGACCGGGGGTCAGAATTGCAAGGGGCGGAACGCGTAAAAATCCCGCTGCCGGCAAATCGATGAGCGCGCGCGAAAGCGCGGATAAAGGGAACGATCACTCCGCATCCGGAAGACCGGGCGGAGAAAATGGAGGCTTACATGCGCAGGGCAACTTTGTTCGCCGGCTTGGTCGCCGGTTTCAGCACATTTGCATTCAACGCCGCGCAGGCGGTTGAAATCGAATATTGGCAATATGTCTTCGACACACGCGTCAAAGCGATGGACGAGCTTATCGCCGAGTTTCAGAAGGCCAATCCGGATATCACCGTCAAACAGGTGACCTTCCCTTATGCCGACTACCAGACGCGAGTGATTGCCGCCAACATGTCCGGTAAAGGCCCTGACGTGATGCAGCTCTTCTACGGCTGGCTCGACAAGTTTGCAGCCGGCGGTATCTTGCAGCCGCTGCCGACAGACGCTTTCCCGCATGACAAGATCGAAAGCGAATTTTTCCCCATCGTCGGCGCCATGAAGCGCGGCGACGATTATTACGGCCTGCCGACGGCGGTTCGCTCGCTCGCACTTTTCTACAACAAGAAGCTCTTCACGGAAGCCGGTCTTGATGCCGCCAATCCGCCGAAGACGCTGGACGAATTTGTTGCCGCGGCGGAAAAGATCGCCAAGCACGATGCCGCCGGAAACCTGACCGTTGCAGGCTCCACGCTCGATATGGGCGGTCAGGACCACCAATGGTGGCGCGAAGTTCTTATCCGCCAATATGGCGGCGAGCCCTACACCGACAACGACCAGAAAGTCACCTATGACAGCGAGGCGGGCATCCAGGCGCTGAAGTTCTATACGAGCCTGCAGCTTGAAAAGAAGATCGGTCAGGTGGGCTTTATGGACGAAGGCCAGGCTGCCTTCCGTGCGGGCAAGGCAGGCATGACCATCGACGGCACGTTCAGGCTTGGATCTTTCAGAACCATCAAGGACTTCGAGTGGGGCGTGACCGAGCTTCCCACCAATGACAAGAATATCCGCTCCAACTATGCCAGCTATTTCGCCAATGGCATCAGCGCCAAGACAACCGGTGAAGAACTGGAAGCGTCGAAGAAATTCCTCGCTTACATCTCCTCACCGGAAGCCATGGCGATCTGGCTGAAGACGGTTGGCGAGTCGGCGCGGCGATCTGCGGCGTTGACCGAGGAGAACCTGAAAGACCCGATCTATGCACCGTTCCTGAAGGGTCTCGAATACGCCCATACGACACGGTTCATGGATGAGGCAGCCCAGCGGCAGAACGCCATCGACATGACGAACCGGATTTTGCTCGAGGGTCAATCCGTCGAGGAGTCCATCAAGCAGGCCGCCAGCGCCGAGCAGGAAATCATCGACGCGGCCAAACCGTAAAACCGCAGGTCCAATCATGACAGCGATCGATCAACAGGGGGCGGCATCCGGCCGCCCCGGCGGCTCCTTCGGGGATCGCTTTTCCATGCGCACGAAACGGCTTGTGTGGATCTGGAGCTTTCTTGCTATCCCGATCCTGTTTTACAGCATCATCCGTTTTTACCCGACGTTGCAGGCCTTCTGGTTGTCCTTCACCAACTGGGACCTGCTGCGCCCGGCAAAGTTCATCGGCGTTGCCAATTACGTCAAGCTGTTCAAGGATCCGCAATTCTGGAAGGTTTTCAAGAACACCTTCACCTATCTCATCGTCGGCACGCCCATCAGTCTGGTTCTGGCTTTCGTCATCGCCTTTTATCTGGATCGGGTGCGCATCCTGCACGGTTTCATCCGCGCGCTTTATTTCCTGCCCTATCTGACGACGGCAGCGGCAATGGCATGGGTCTGGCGCTGGTTCTATCAGCCGCCGCCGATCGGCATCATCAACGACGTGCTTGGCATGATCGGAATTCCGCAACAGCCGTTCATCCGTTCTACCGATCAGGCGCTTTATTCGGTCATGGTGACGTCCATCTGGGCGGGGCTTGGTTTCCAGATCATCATCTTCATGGCGGGCCTGCGCTCCATTCCGACGACATTTTATGAGGCCGCGCGCATCGACGGACTTGGCGAATGGGCGATCCTTCGAAAGATCACGCTGCCGCTCCTGAAACCAACTACCGTTTTCCTGGTCGTCTTCTCCTCAATCGGTTTCCTGCGCATTTTCGATCAGGTCTACAACATGACCACCAACGATCCGGGCGGACCGCTCGGCTCAACCAAACCGCTGGTGCTGATGATCTACCAGACCGCGTTCAACTCCTATGCGATGGGTTATGCCGCCGCGCAGACGGTTGTCCTGTTCACCATTCTTCTTGTCGTGTCGCTGGTCCAGCTCTGGGTTCTGAGGGAAAAGAAATGAGCGAAGCGTTGCCACTCTCCCACGCCCGCGTCCGCCCCGGCCGCATCCTTGCCTGGACGCTGCTGTTCATCGGCGGCCTGATCATGATTTCGCCGCTGCTCTTCATGTTTTCGACCTCGTTCAAGACCGCGGATCAGGTCTATGATCTCAGGCTCCTTCCCGCAGCACCGACGCTTGCGAATTACATGACTGTCATGGCCGACGGCCGTTTTCTCCGCTGGTTCTTCAACTCGATGTTCGTTGCGGTCATCGTCACCGTCTCCAACTGCTTCTTCGACAGTCTGGTCGGTTATACGCTGGCCAAATTCGAGTTTCGCGGTCGCTACTTCATCTTCCTCGCGATCCTTTCCACGCTGATGATCCCGACCGAAATGCTTGTTATCCCCTGGTATCTGATGTCCAGCCAGCTTGGCTGGCTCGACAGCTACTGGGGCATCATGTTCCCGGGAATGATGACGGCCTTCGGCACCTTCCTGATGAAGCAGTTCTTTGAGACGGTTCCGAACGACTTCCTGGAGGCAGCGCGTGTCGACGGGCTGAACGAATTCCAGATCTGGTGGAAGGTAGCCCTGCCGCTGGTGACGCCTGCCCTTTCGGCGCTTGCAATCTTCACATTCCTCGGCAACTGGACAGCATTCTTCTGGCCCCTGATCGTGACTACCAGCAAGGAGCTGTACACGCTGCCCGTCGGCCTATCGAGCTTTGCGGTGGAACAACAGATCCAGTGGGAAATGATCATGACCGGCGCTGCCATTGCGACCATCCCAACCCTTATCGTCTTCATCGTCCTGCAACGCTACATCGTTCGCGGTGTGATGCTGGCAGGCCTGAAAGGATAACATCATGGCCGATATGAACCCGCGCCTGTCGGATACCAGCAAGTTTCCCGACCCAGTTTACAAGGAAACCGTGCTGCGTCCGCTTTTCGATGGCGCCAAGAACCACCATGTCGACGGTTTCCGCCGCATCGACCGCGCCCATCTGGTCATGCTGCGCGAGACCGGCATTCTCGATGCGGACACGGCAGCAAAAATCGCCGAAGCGCTTGATGACATCGACAGGACCATCAATCCATCGGAGCTGGTCTATACCGGCGAGGTCGAGGATTTCTTCTTCCTGATCGAAAAGGAGCTGAAAGCCCGCATCGGTGTCGATGTGGCAGGCCGCCTGCACACCGCACGCTCGCGCAACGACATCGATCACACGCTTTTCAAAATCGGCCTGAAAGACAAGATCGACACGCTCACTGCCAAGGCGCGGCTTCTGCTGGCCGCCCTGATCGACGCCGCCGAGCGCAATGAGAAGACGTTGATCGTCGCCTATACGCACGGACAACCGGCCCAGCCCACCACCTTCGGCCACTATCTTTCCGCCGCCATCGAAGTGCTGATCCGGGATATTGACCGCTTCACTGAGGCCCGGCGCATCGTCGATCTCTCACCCATGGGCGCTGCGGCCATCACCACGTCCGGCTTTCCCATCGACCGGGCACGTGTCGCCGAACTTCTCGGCTTTGCGGCACCCTTGCGCAATTCCTATTCCTGCATCGCCGCCGTCGACTATACGACAGCGACCTATGGCGCCATCGAATTGATGTTTCTACATCTCGGCAGGCTCATTCAGGACTTCCAGTTCTGGACGAGTTTCGAAGTCGGGCAGATCTACGTACCGAATTCGCTGGTGCAGATTTCGTCGATCATGCCGCAGAAACGAAACCCGGTCCCGATCGAACATATGCGCCACCTTGCTAGCCAGACATTCGGGCGGGCAAGGACCATGCTCGACGTGATGCACAACACGCCCTTCACCGACATGAACGACAGCGAGGGCGAAACCCAGGGCATGGGTTACGAAGCCTTCGCCTCTGCCGGCCGGGTGCTCGATCTCCTTGCCAGCCTCGTCGGCAAGATCAGTATCGATCCGGAAAGGGTCGACCAGAATATTCGCCGTTCCTGCATCACCATCACGGAACTGGCAGATTCTCTTGTCCGCATCGAAGACCTGTCATTCCGCCAGGCCCATGAAATTGCCGCAACCGTCGCCAAAAGCGTTGTCGCGCTGAAGGGTGACCTGCCGAACGACGGTTACCAGCCGTTCCGCAAGGCGTTCGAGGAACTGGCAGGACGCGAGACCAGTGTCGATGAGGAAAAGTTCAGGCAGATCGTCTCGCCTGAGCACTTTGTCGCCGTGCGCAGCCGCTTCGGCGGCCCTGCCCCGGAGCCGATGCGCGAGGCGATTGCGGCCTATCGCGATAAACTTGCTGCGTTTGAAGCAGAAGCACAGCGATCCGCCGACTACGCAGCGACAAAAGCCGCTGAGCTTGCAGAGAAATTTACCGCCCTGACGGGAGCGCGATAATGGCGACAATCGAACTCAATCAACTCGTAAAGCGCTACGGCAAGGTGGAGGCAGTCAAAGGCATCGACCTTGCCATTGAAGACGGCGAATTCGTCGTATTCGTTGGCCCTTCCGGCTGCGGCAAATCCACGACACTCAGAATGATCGCGGGTCTGGAAGAGATTTCGGGCGGAACGCTGAAAATTGCCGGAAACGTCGTCAACGAGAAAGAACCGAAACAGCGCAACATCGCCATGGTCTTCCAGAACTATGCGATCTACCCGCATATGACGGTTCGCCAGAACATCGGCTTCGGGCTCTATACCTCAAAGCTCGACAAGGCGGAAAAGAACCGGCGTATCGAAGAGGCCGGTCGGGTGCTCGGACTTGAGGCATTGCTAGACCGTCGGCCCGCGGCTTTGTCCGGCGGACAGAGACAGCGCGTCGCCATCGGCCGCGCCATGGTGCGCGATCCCTCAGCCTTCCTTTTCGATGAGCCGCTCTCCAATCTCGACGCCCAGTTGAGATCGCAGATGCGCATTGAAATCAAGCGCTTGCACCAACGTCTTAAGACAACCACCGTCTACGTCACTCACGATCAGGTGGAAGCCATGACCATGGCCGACCGGATTGTCGTGATGAAGGACGGCCATATCCTGCAGGTCGGCACGCCCTCGGAACTTTACGAGACGCCGGTGGACGTCTTCACTGCGCGTTTCATCGGCAGCCCGTCGATGAACCTGCTGCGGGGCAAAAGAACGACGAACAGCGTTACACAGTCTGCCGATGGCGATCTGCTGATTGGCATTCGCCCCCATGATCTGCTGGTTGGAGAAGGCGAGACAACTCAAGGGTCCTTCTCGCTGGAGGGAACAGTGACAGCCGTGGAGCCGCTCGGCCCGGAAACGCTGGTTCATCTGGACACGCCCACGACCTCGGTCATCGCGACAGCAAGGGGCAAGGCCATTCCCCAGGTGGGTAGCCGCTTGCAATGCGAGGCGCAGGCAGGCGCGCTCTATCTTTTCGATGCCAAGACGGAAAAGCTTCTGGGTCGCGCATGATGACGACAGACACGGAAAAGTCAGCGGTCATCAGTATCGGCCGGATCTATTGCGACCTCATTTTCACCGGGCTTGACGAATTGCCGGTGCTCGGCCGGGAGCTGTTTGCCAGCGACATGGAAATCGCCGCCGGTGGCGGGGCTTTCATTGCGGCTGCGCATTTCGCCCATATCGGCCGCACGGCCACGCTGCTGGCAAGGCTCGGCACCGACACCTTCTCACGCGCCATCGGCGAGAAAATGCAGCAAAGCGGTGTAGACCTGCAATTTCTGGAACACTCGGCAGATGCGGGCCCGCAGGTCACCGTCGCGACGGTGGTTGGCCATGACAGGGCGTTTTTGACACGGCGCGCCGGTATCGCCCGGCCATCGACCCTTGATGCCGCATTTTCGTGGAACGGGGCCTGCCATCTGCACATCGCAGAATTCGCCACACTGCACGAAATCCCCGATCTCGTCGCCCGCGCCAGGGACAGCGGACTATCCGTCTCGCTCGATCCCAGTTGGGATGCCTCGCTGATTTATGACAAAGGCCTGCTCAAGGCGTGCGATGGCGTCGACGTGTTTTTGCCCAACCTCGAAGAAGCCGAGGCGATCACAGGCCATTCTGACCCTGAGTCGGCGGCCAGAGCCTTGTCGGGGTCGTTTCCTGTCGTCGCCCTGAAAGGCGGGGCAGAGGGCGCCTGGGTGTCCTCGCAGACAGGCCTACACCATGCGGCGGCGAAGAAGGTACCCGTCGTCGACACGACGGGCGCGGGTGATGCCTTCAATGCCGGTTTCATCGATGCCTGGCTTCGGCAGGCGGACGAGAAGCAATGCCTTGAGGCAGGCGTCGCGGCGGGTAGCCTTGCCGTGCAGGCCACGGGCGGCGCGCCGAGAACGACCGCCGCCGCATAATCCCTGCCAGCGTTATTCCCCGCGTGGAAAACGCTGGTTTTCCTCCAGCACGTTCAAGTCCATGTGGTTGCGCATGTAGCGTTCCGAGGCTTTCTGCAATGGCTGATAATCCCACGGGAAATAGGCGCCGTTTCGCAGCGCCTTGTAGACCACCCAGCGCCGCGCCTGACTTTCCCGCACCGATGCGTCGAAAACGGGCAGCTGCCAGCGTCGGCCGATTTCAGCCGAAAGCGATGACAGCACATCAGCGAATTCAGGATTGCCGGCAAGGTTTATCTGCTCTTCAGGATCCGTCTCGAGGTCGTAGAGCAACGGCGGATCCGCTTCGCAGACCGAGAGCTTGTAACGGCCATCCCTGATGGCGACGAGTGGCGCGATCGAACCTTCGGCGGCATATTCCATCGGCACTGGCCCGCGCTCGCCTGTTCCCGCAGCCAAAGCCGCAAGGTCTTCGCCATCCGTCCAGCGTTTCAGTGAGGTAATATCCAGGCCTGCCAGACCGCACAGCGTCGGTGTGACATCCAGCGTCGAAACCGGCGCGTCGATAAGCGCCGGTTTCCAGCCGGGTGCTGCGATCATCAAGGGCACGCGGGCCGAACCCTCGAAAAAGCACATCTTGAACCACAGGCCGCGCTCGCCCAGCATATCGCCATGGTCGGAGAGGAACAGGATGATCGTGTCCTCCTCCATCCGCGTCGCCTTCAATACGTCGAGAATTTCGCCGACCTTCTCGTCGATATAGGAGATATTGGCGAAATAACCGCGCCGCGCCCGGCGTATCTCGTCGGGTGAAATATCGAAGGCCTGATGATCACAGGCTTCCAGCAACCGTTTTGAATGCGGATCCTGCTCCTCGAAGGGAAGCGCCCCTATCTGCGGATCGAGTGCCGGGCAATCCTCATAGAGATCCCAGAATTTCCGCCGTGCCACATACGGGTCATGCGGATGTGTGAAGCTGACGGTCAGGCACCACGGTCGGTCATCGAGCCGGCGCGACAGATCGTAGAGCTTGCGGGTTGCGTGATAGGCAACCTCATCGTCATATTCCATCTGATTGGTGATTTCGGCAACGCCCGCGCCGGTGACCGAACCGAGATTGTGATACCACCAGTCGATCCGCTCGCCCGGCTTGGTATAATCAGGCGTCCAGCCGAAATCCGCCGGATAAATATCCGTCGTCAGACGCTCTTCGAAGCCGTGCAGCTGGTCCGGTCCGACAAAATGCATCTTTCCGGAAAGGCCGGTGTAATAACCAGCTGCCCGCAGGTGATGCGCATAGGTCGGAATATCCGACGCGAATTCGGCGGCATTATCGTAAACCCGCGTCCGGCTGGGCAATTGACCGGACATGAACGAAGCCCGGGCCGGCGCGCAAAGCGGACTTGCCGTATAGGTATTGGCGAAACGGACAGACCGCTCCGCCAACGCTTTCAGATGTGGCGCATGAAGAAAGTCGGCCGGGCCATCGGGAAAAAACGTCCCGTTGAACTGGTCGGCCATCAGGATCAGGATATTGGGACGCGGCATTTCACCCTACAGTCTCAGAGGCCAAGCTTGCCTTTGACGGCATCCGCACCCGGCTTGCCATCCAGCGTGGTAACGCCCTGCAGCCAGCCATCCAGCGATGTCGGATTGGCTTTCAGCCACGTCGCTGCCGCCGCCTTGGAATCCTCGCCACCGAGAATGGAACCCATCAGGGCATTTTCCATGCCGATATCGAATTTAAGGTTCTTGAAAAGCGTCGCCGCATTCGGGCATTGCTGCGGCCAGCCGGTACGGGCAAGTGTATAGACCTCGGCGCCACCGAAATTCGGGCCGAAATAGGCGTCACCGCCGGAGAGATAGGCGATATCGATCTTCTCGTTCATCGGGTGCGGCGCCCATGCTAGGAAGACGACCGCCTTTTTGTCTTTTCCGGCCCGTTCCACCTGCGCCAGCATCGCCTGCTCGCCGGATTCGACAAGCTGCCAGCCCTTCAGGCCGAAATCATTGGCATCGATAATCTTCTGAATGTTCTGGTTGGCGGGTGCGCCCGGCTCGATGCCGTAAATCTTGCTTTCAAATTCGTCAGCGTGTTTGGCAAGATCCGAAAAATCCTTCACGCCCTTTTCGGCCATATAGGAAGGCACTGCCAGGGTGAACTTGGCGCCTTCGAGGTTTTTCGTCATCACGTCGGCCGCCTTGGCGGCATTGAGGTCGTCAACGAAGGATTTCTGGGCGGGCATCCAGTTGCCGAGAAAAACGTCGATCTCGCCGTTTTTCATGGCCTGATAGCCGATCGGTACCGACAGCGTCTTGACGTCAGCCTCATACCCCAAAGCATCGAGCAGAACCGAGGTGACGCCATTGGTGGCGGTGATGTCGGTCCAGCCGGGATCGCTGAGGCGGATGGTCTTGCAGGCCGCATCATCGGCGGCATAAAGCGGGGTGGAGAAGGCCGCCACGGACAAAAACAGTCCGGCGGCGATGCGGTGCATGCGAGAAACGGTTTTCATTGCGGCTCCCCTTTTATTAGTCCAGTTTATTGAACACCACATTGTTTTTGCCTGTGAAGCGGGTATTTTTCGATGACTGATATAAGGAATTTCTATGACAGAGCGGCCGCTCGATCTTGGATGGATGCGCATTTTTACCGAGGTCGCCCGGCGCGGCAGCCTGACGGCAGCGGCGGCGTCCCTGCGGCTGACCCAGCCAGCTGTCAGCTATCAGATCCGCCGGCTGGAAGACGATCTGGGCGTTGCACTGGTGCGGCGTAAACATCGCGGCATCGAGTTGACGGCCGAGGGGCTAAAGCTGTTCGAGATCGTCTCGCGCAATGTCGATGCCATCGATCTTCTGGCCCAGCAACTTCGCAGAACGGAGGAGCGGCAGACAATCCGCCTGCACACGGACTATGCCTTCTCCTCTCTCTGGCTCATCCCGCGCATGCATGGTTTTCGCGCGCTCAATCCTGACATCAACATCCAGATCGTCGCCACGCAGGATCCGCTCGGACAGGGCAAACACGACAGCGACGTGATGATCATCTTCGGCACGCGGCAGGATGCCGGCGACGGCGCGGTGCTGCTGCTTTCGGAGAAGGTCACGCCCGTCTGCTCGCCGGCGCTTTTGGCGGAGCAGTCGGCACCCGAAACCGTGGCTGATTTTTCGCGGCTGAAACTCATCCACCTCGAAAATACCTCACAGGCGCACTGGTTCGACTGGGCGTCCTATTTCAAGCATTTCGGCGTGCTGAGGGGCGCGGAAAACGAAAGCGGAGACATCAGTTTCAACAATTACACCATGGTGGTTCAGGCAACGATCGGCGAACAGGGTTTTGCCCTCGGTTGGGCGGGACTGGTCGATCCGCTGGTCGAGGCAGGCGTCCTGGTGACCGCAGGCCCGAGTCTGGATGCGCCGGGTCGCGGCTACTGGTTGCTGAGGCCGAAAAGCAGCGACAGTGCGGTCAGAAAACTCACCGGCTGGCTGATCGACGAGAAGCGTTGACGTGACCAGCCAGCCGGTGATGCTTCCGGCTTAAATCGGGTAATGCAACGGTCCGTCCTGCAGCGTGACCCATCGCAGTTCGGTGAATTCCGCAATGCCCGCCGTGCCGCCAAAACGGCCGTAACCGGAGGCCTTCACTCCACCGAACGGCATCTGCGCCTCGTCGTGAACGGTGGGTCCGTTGATGTGGCAAATGCCGCTTTCGATGCGCCCGGCTACCGCGAGTGCTTTTGCCTGATCCCTGCCGAAAATAGCTGCGGAAAGACCAAACTCGGTTTCGTTGGCGATACTGACTGCCTCATCGACGCTGCCGGCGCGAATGATGGAAACGACCGGGCCGAAGCTTTCTTCGGAATAGAGCCGCATCGCAGAGGTCACGCCATCGACGGCAAGCGCATCCAGCATGGTACCATTGCCGCCTCCGCCGGCCACAAGGCGTGCGCCTTTGGCAACGGCGTCATCCACCAGCGCCCGGATGCGGGACGCGGCCTCGGCGCTGACCAAGGAGCCAAGCGGCATTTTTCCCTCGCGAGGGTCTCCCGCCTTCAGGCTCGCCGCTTTTTTGGCAAAGGCCCCGACAAAGGTGTCGGCAACGCTGTCGAGTACGATGATGCGTTCCGTCGACATGCAGATCTGGCCCTGGTTCATGTAAGCGCCAAAGGCGGCCGCAGCCACTGCTGCATCGATATCGGCATCATCAAGCACTATGAAGGGTGCCTTGCCGCCAAGCTCCAGAAGCGCTGGCTTCAGGTAACGGCCCGCCGTTTCCGCAATGACACGACCGACGCGGGTCGAACCGGTGAAATTCACCCTTCTGACAGCCGGATGGGCGATCAGTGTTTCAACGATTTTCGCCGCATCTTCCGGCGCATTGGAGACGGCGTTCAGCACACCTTTCGGCAGACCTGCCGAAGCGACGGCCTCGATGATCAGCGCATGGGTGCGCGGGCAAAGCTCCGAGGTCTTCATCACCACGGTGTTGCCACAGGCAAGTGGCGTGGCGATGGAGCGTACGCCGAGAATGACCGGTGCATTCCATGGCGCGATGGACAGAACCACGCCCGCCGGCTGGCGAAGTGCCATCGCCGTGGTTCCCGGGCGGTTGGAGGGAATGATTTCGCCCTTTATCTGGGTCGTAAGGCTGGCCGCCTCGACCAGCATGTCGCTGGCCAGCATCACGTTGAAACCGGCCCAGGCATCCGTCGCGCCAATCTCCTCTTTCATCGCCAGCGTAATCTGCGGCCCGGCATCGCGGAGCGCCTGCGCCGCGGCAAGAAGCAGGCGACGGCGTTCGCCGGGCGGCGTTGCCGACCAGACGGGAAAGGCTGCGGCTGCGGCATCGGCCGCACGTGTGGCATCCTCAGGCGTTGCCGCCGCCGCACTGGTTGCCAGGTCCCCGGTGATCGGATTGTTGCGCTCGAAACGCTTGCCGTTTGCGGCTGGGCAATGGTCGCCACCGATGAAAAGATTGACAGTCTGCATAGTCTTCCTCCAATGAAAGAACTCAAGGGGCAAAATGCTTATTCTGCGTCGCATTCCCTGGGCTCTGTTATGTTGAGACCGGCATTTTCGCCGATCGGCTAA
>NZ_VIUP01000010.1:0-165064 GCF_007828365.1 Rhizobium sp. SJZ105 | reverse complement strand
AGCTCGTCAGGCTCATAACCTGAAGGCCGCAGGTTCAAATCCTGCCCCCGCAACCAATATCTTCAAGACTATCAACAACAAAGCCCTCCCATCCCCGAGGGCACTTTGCGTTTAGGGCCTTGGATACCGCAAATGACTTGCTGGTGGTACAGCCACGTGGGGCTCTGGTAGCGTGCAGCTAGGCCTTTGTAAAACACGAGCCGGAACAAGCACTTCAAGCGCTCAGAGCGGCATTCACTTTGTGATCAGGGTTTCCGCGTCACCGACGTGGCGTTGTTTCGGCAGATTTGGGCAAGGTCGCAGGCAGGCGTTTTCTATCTAGCGCCTCCGTAGCTGCCTCGAGCCGAGCCACGCGCTCTTCCAAGGAGAGGAGATAGTCCCCCTGCAAATCATCGATACCGAGGAATGCTTCTTCCCATAGACGCCATTTTTCTAAGAAGTGCTTCAGCATGTGCTGTTTTCTCTCGATCGATTTCACTGGAATTTTCTATGTCGCCCTATCTTGGGCCGGGCGGTAGCAGACACGCAGGCACTCTCAAGTCTTCAAGGACATGCTCGCTCGAGGGTGCAAAGGAGCAGGCTCACCCCGTGCGCTCCGCAAGAAAGGTCACCTCTGCCGGTTGCCGCAATCCGCTCGCGACAACGGACACTTTCAGTCGACCCGCAAGCGCATCGTCGAACGTCGCGCCGATCACGACATCGGCGTTAGCGTCGACCTCTTCGCGCACGCGCGTGGCTGCTTCGTCCACATCGAACAGCGTCATGTCCGGTCCACCGGAAATCGAGACGAGGAGCCCTTTGGCACCTTTGACCGATGTGTCGTCAAAAAGCGGATTAGCAATCGCTGCTTCGGCGGCAGCTCTTGCACGGCCTTCGCCTGCCGCTTCTCCCGTGCCCATCACAGCTCGGCCCATACCGCGCATCACTGACCTTAGGTCGGCGAAATCGAGATTGATAAGCCCTTCCCTGACAATCAGATCGACGACGGAGCTGACGCCTGCATAAAGAACCCGATCCGCCATTTCGAAAGCCTCAGCAAACGTCGTTGTGGCATCTGCCACCCGGAAAAGGTTCTGATTTGGGATCACGATCACGGCATCCGCGCTTTCGGCTAGACACTCTACCCCGTGTTGGGCCATTCGCATTCGATGTATGCCCTCAAATGCGAATGGCATGGTTACCACGCCGACCGTCAGTATTCCGGCCTTCCGCGCAGCTCGAGCTATAACAGGCGCGGCGCCCGTTCCAGTGCCGCCCCCCATGCCCGCGGTCACGAAACACATATGCATCCCGGTCAGATGGTCCATGATTTCGTCGATCGTTTCTTCGGCCGCCGCTTGTCCGATCTCGGCGAGTGATCCGGCCCCAAGCCCGCCAGTCGCGATCAGGCCGAGTTGAACAACTCGTGGGGCTTTAGACATGGAGAGAGCTTGCGCATCGGTGTTTGCTGCAATGAATTCTACCCCTTGCAGCTTCTGCGCCATCATGTTGTTGACCGCATTACCACCACCGCCGCCGACGCCTATAACGGCAATCCTCGGTTTGAGGTGCAGTATGTCCGGTGTCGTGCCCAAGGTCTGGTTCATTGACGTTCAAGTCCCAAGCGAAAACAGTTTCAGCGTGTGGTGGCGCGACGCTGATCCTCAGCCAGCGCCGTTTGCCTTCGGCCACCGCCGGAACACTGCGCTCGCATTGACACCGCCAAAACCGAAACCATTGGATATTGCGAATTCAGCGTCTAATTGGCGCGCGTGGTTCGCCACAAAATCGATGCCTTCGGCTTCCGGATCCGGAGCATTCAGGTTGAGAGTTGGCGGCGCAATCTGATGCTGGAGTGCTAGAATGGTGAAGATTGCTTCCAATCCTCCAGCCGCGCCAAGTAGGTGTCCTGTTGCTGACTTCGTCCCGCTGACAGCGACAGTCTTCTCGGAACCAAAGATACTTTTGATGGCCCTGATTTCGCCGAGGTCTCCGACCGGGGTCGAGGTGGCGTGGGCATTCAGATGACCTATTTCGCGGGGGGAAATGCCTGCCTGCGCAATGGCGATCTCCATGGCTCTTTTGGCACCGTTCCCGTCTTCTGGTCCTGACGTGATGTGATGAGCGTCGGCTGTCGTGCCGTATCCGACGAGTTCGGCAATTGGTGTAGCGCCGCGAGCAAGCGCATGGCTCAGGGATTCAATGACAAGCATGCCCGCTCCTTCGCCCATGACGAAGCCATCGCGTGATGTGTCGAAGGGGCGCGATGCCTTGTCTGGTGTTTCGTTGAAAGCAGTCGACAGAGATCTGGCGGCTGCAAAACCCCCGAGGCTGACGATGTTCATGCAGGCTTCTGTTCCGCCGCATATCGCAATTTCGGCTTCATTTGACCGAATAAGCCTCGCAGCATCGCCAATTGCCTGAACGCCGGCGGCGCACGCGGTTACCGGTGCACCGAGAGGGCCTTTGAAGCCATGACGGATTGAGACATGCCCGGCTGCGAGATTGACCAGGAACGACGGTATGGTGAAGGGCGAAAGGCGACGGACACCGCGTTGATCGACGGTGCGGACCGCTTCGGTTATCGCAGGAAAGCCGCCTATACCGGACGCGATAATCGTCGCGGTCCTCAGCCGTTCCTCATTCGAGGTCGGCTTCCAGTTTGCTTGTGCAAGCGCTTCTTCCGCGGCTGCCAGTGCAAATATGATAAAACGGTCGACCTTGCGTTGGTCCTTCGGAGCCACAATGGTGTCGGGATCGAAGCCGCCCTCGGGATCTTCCATCAATGAGGGGACAATGCCCCCGATTTTCGATGGAAGGTCCGCCACCACGTCGTCACCCAGCCGTCGAATGCCACTTCGACCCGCGAGCAGGCGCGACCAGGAGATACCGACATTCGCTCCAAGGGGACTGACAGCTCCCATTCCTGTGACAACGATACGACGCATGTTTTACACCTGTTCTTCGTTTAAATTGGCATGCCTTCGGCATCCCGACCGACGGTGCGGTCAGGGCCTGTTCTCCGGATATGCAGTGCCTAAATCGCATCCGCCCGAACCCGACGCGGCGACTGCGTTTGGCTTTTGTTTTCCCTAGCTACCGAGCGCGATCCTCAGGCCGCATGATCAGCGCCTGCGATGCGCCTGATTTCCTCCGCCGCTGCGTCGAGGATTCCTTGAGACGTATTCTCGTCTTCCATGATCCGCGACAGGGTAACGGCGCCGACCATGAGAGACAGGATCGCCATCGCTTTGCCGCTGGGATTGGAGCTTCTGGTGTCATCAAGCAGTTCATTGAGCACCTCGAAGTGAGCGCGTATCCCATCCTCGAATGGACGCCTGACTTCTTCACTCTGCCGAGTAGCGTCCGACCCCAGTGCCACCAGGGGGCAGCCTTCTGCCTTTTCTCCACGGTGGTCCTTGGACAGATAGAACGCCATCACTGCTTCGAGAGGATCGGAACTGTCCGCAGCCGCTTCAGACCATCTGCGTGTAGCGCTTTCCATCGCGCGCCTCGAAGCCTGGGCTGCAAGATCGTCCTTCGATGCAAATTGCTTGTAGAACCCGCCTTGGGTGAGTCCTGCACCCTTCATCAAATCTTTCAGGCCAATGCCATCGAATCCGTGCTCGCGAAACAGACGGCTGGCAACGTTGATCACCGTCTCCCGATTTTCCTCGGCTTGTGCCCGGCTCACTCTCATATCGACCTCCGGTTAGATTTCGTTTGACATTTATAGCGCACATAGATTTAGATCGCAATCTAAATCATTTGCACCGCTGGTCAAGAAGAGAACTTACAATGAAACGCAAACATGTCCTGACTGTCGTGGGTCTTGTCGCAGCGGCTGGGGCCGCCGCCTTTTTCCTCGTTTCTGAAACCCCAAAACGGGAAGCCGAGGTCGCAGACCCAAGGACGGCTTCACCACTGGTAAGGATTGCGGAGGCGAAAAGGACCGGCAGGGCCGATCGGTCATTCACCGGGACGGTCGCATCGCGCGTTCAAAGCAATCTCGGATTTCGCGTTCCCGGTAAAATCGTGGAGCGGCTGGTCGATGTCGGTCAGCAGGTCAAACAGGGCCAACCGCTGATGCGCATTGATGAGACCGATCTTCAGCTTGCACTGACAGCAAAGCGGAATTCGGTCATATCAGCGCGTGCTATTCTGCTTCAGGCGGAAGCCGATGAGAAGCGCTATGCGGCACTGGTCAAGAATGGCCTGGCGGCCACGCCCCAGCGTTATGAACAGGCAAAGGCGGCTCTCGATACAGCGACGGCACAGCTTGCGGCGGCCGAGGCCGAAGCGGAGGTTGCCGAGAATGCGGCAACCTACACCACTCTTGTTGCTGACTCGGATGGAACGGTCGTCGAAACTCTCGGTGATCCGGGACAAGTGGTCGCCGCCGGCCAGACGGTTGTTCAACTCGCAAAGGCGGGCCCTCGCGAGGCGGTCGTCTGGCTGCCTGAGACACTGCGACCTAAGGTGGGATCGGAAGCACAGGCCAGTGTTTATGGAAGCGACGGGCTTAGTGGAAACGCCAGACTGCGACAAATCTCCGATTCGGCTGATCCTCAAACGAGAACCTATGAAGCGCGTTACATTCTTGAGGGTGATGCGGCCTCAGCACCGCTTGGCGCCACTGTAACAATCAGAACACCGGATGCCGAACGCCAGTCGGAAGTCACCGTGCCCGTCGGCGCCATTCTGGACGACGGTAATCGCACAGGCGTGTGGGTCGTCGACGGCGCCACGTCAAAGGTGAAGTTCACCCCGATTAAAGTTCAGCAGATTGGCGAGGAGACGGCATTTGTCACGGGGATCGGGACCGGGGAGCAGGTCGTTGCCCTCGGCGCGCATCTTCTCGACGATGGTGCGACCGTCAGGATTGCCTCGAGCCAAGAGGTGAAAAACTAATGCGCTTCAACCTGTCAGCCATCGCGGTTCGCGAACGTGCTATCACCTTGTTCTTTATCGTGCTGCTGGCCGCAGCCGGCGTCTACGCTTTCGTCAAGCTGGGGCGCGCCGAGGATCCGTCCTTCACCATCAAGACATTGACGGTCACGTCAGTCTGGCCGGGTGCAACGGCGCGAGAAATGCAGGACCTCGTCGCCGAGCCGCTTGAGAAACGTATTCAGGAACTGACCTGGTACGACCGCGTCGAGACCACAACGAGGCCAGGTTACGCTTTCCTGACCGTCACCCTCAAGGATAACACGCCGGCAAGTGCGGTTGCAGAAGAGTTCTATCAGGCGCGCAAGAAGCTTGGCGACGAAGCCCGCAATCTCCCGCCGGGCGTCATGGGCCCATTCGTCAACGACGAATATTCTGACGTGAGTTTCGGCCTCTATGCACTGAAGGCAAAGGGAATGCCGATGCGCGATCTCGTTCGGCAAGCGGAAGTCATCCGCCAGGACCTCCTGCACGTGCCTGGCGTCAAGAAAATCAACATCGTCGGTGAGCGCCCCGAGCAGATTTTCGTCGAGTTCTCCTATGCGAAGCTCGCTACACTCGGCATATCCGCGCAGGATATCGCTTCTGCGTTGCAGCGACAGAACACGGTCACGCCTGCGGGTTCAATCGACACACGAGGCCCACAGGTCTTTATCCGCTTCGACGGAGCTTACAACAGTGTGCAGGCGATTGCCGACACGCCGATCGTTGCTGCTGGACGAACCCTGAAGCTCTCCGATCTTGCAGAGGTGCGACGCGGTTATCAGGATCCCGCCACGTATATCATCCGCCACGAAGGTGAACCGACAATCATGCTGGGTGCGGTGATGCAGGCGGGATGGAACGGTCTTGATCTCGGCAAGGCGCTTGAGGCTCGCTCTGCCGCCATTGCGCAAACGTTGCCGCTGGGGATGACGCTTACCAAAGTCAGCGACCAGGCCGTCAACATCGATGAAGCCGTCGGCGAGTTCATGCTCAAGTTCGCGATGGCGCTTGGCGTGGTTCTGTTTGTCAGTCTGGTGGCACTTGGCTGGCGCGTTGGTATTGTTGTCGCTCTTGCTGTGCCACTCACCCTTGCGGTGGTCTTTCTCATCATGCTGGAGACCGGGCGCTTCTTCGACCGCATCACGCTTGGCGCTTTGATCCTCGCGCTTGGCCTTCTAGTTGACGATGCCATCATTGCCATCGAAGTGATGGTGGTGAAGATGGAGGAGGGCATGGACCGCATCAAGGCGGCCGCCTATGCCTGGAGCCATACGGCAGCGCCGATGCTGTCCGGCACGCTGGTCACGATCATCGGGCTGATGCCCGTGGGTTTTGCCAAGTCGACCGCAGGCGAATATGCCGGTAACATCTTCTGGGTCGTGGGCTTTGCGCTCATCGTATCCTGGATCGTCGCCGTCACCTTCACGCCCTATCTCGGTGTGAAGATGTTGCCCAACATCAAGCCGGTCGAGGGCGGTCATCACGCCATCTATGACACGCCGAATTATCGCCGTCTGCGCTCCGTCATCGAGTTCGCTGTCCGCCATAAGTTCATGGTCTGCGCCGTGGTCGGCATTTCCATGGCCGTTTCGGTCGTTGGAATGGGCGGCGTGAAACAACAGTTTTTCCCGACATCGGATCGGCCTGAGGTGCTGGTTGAGGTGCGCATGCCCGAGGGCACAAGCATCGAGGCGACGGCATCTGCGGTGAAGAAAGTCGAGGACTGGCTGCAAACTCAGCCTGAGACCAATATCGTCACGTCGTACGTAGGGCAGGGCGCACCCCGGTTCTTCTTTGCCATGGCACCGGAACTACCTGACCCTGCCTTCGCCAAGGTCGTCGTGCTCACACCCGATGCCCACGCACGTGAAGAACTGAAGCATCGCCTTCGTGCAGCTATTTCGGAGGGTCTTGTTCCTGAAGCGTCCGTCCGCGTCACCCAGCTTGTGTTTGGTCCTTACACGCCGTTCCCGGTCGAGTTCCGGATCATGGGTCCCGATCAGGATGAACTCTACAGGATTTCTGAGCAGGCTCTGGCGATCATGAAGACTATCCCCGATGTTCGCCAAGCCAACCGTGACTGGGGCAACCGAACACCCGTTCTGCGATTTGTGCCCGACCAGGAGCGGCTCAATCTGATTGGTCTTTCTCCATCGGAGGCAGCCCAGCAATTGCAGATGCTGCTCTCCGGCATCCCCGTTACGCAGGTGCGCGACAATATCCGCAACGTGCCCGTCGTCGCTCGCAGTGCTGGCGAAAACCGCCTCGATCCGTCACGTCTTGCCGATTTCTCTCTGATGAGCAGGGATGGCCGTCAGGTTCCGCTGGATCAACTCGGGCACTCCGAAATCCGGTTTGAAGAACCTATCCTGAAGCGTCGTGACCGCACGCCTGTCATCACGATCAGGTCTGATATCAACGAGGCGACGCAGCCTCCGGAGGTTTCCCAACAGGTTATGAAAGCTCTGCAGCCACTCATCGCGTCGCTTCCCGTTGGATATCGTATCGAGATGGGCGGCAACATCGAGGAGTCTCTCAAGGCGAATACGGCACTCGCTCAGGTTTTCCCGGTGATGATTGCTGCCATGCTGATCGTCATCATTCTGCAGGTTCGCAGTCTCTCGACAATGACAATGGTGATGCTGACAGCGCCGCTTGGTCTTGCCGGGGTGGTTCCGACCCTGCTCCTGTTCAATCAGCCTTTCGGCTTCAACGCCATTCTCGGCTTGATCGGACTGGCGGGTATCCTGATGCGCAACACGCTTATCCTGACAGAGCAAATCAAGGAGAACCAGGCGGCGGGGCTTGATGACTATCATGCCGTTATCGAAGCGACAGTGCAGCGGACACGACCCGTGATCCTGACGGCTCTCGCGGCGATCCTGGCGTTCATACCTCTGACCCACTCAGTATTTTGGGGGTCGATGGCCTATACCCTGATCGGTGGAACGGCAGCAGGCACGGTGATGATCCTGCTCTTCCTTCCGGCTCTCTATGCTGTCTGGTTCCGGATCAAGCCACCCAAGGCGGGTGCCGAAAAAGAGACGGTCGAGCACGTAGGGCAGCCACTGGCGCTCGCGGCAGAGTAGGGGCGTCCATGCGTGCCGGCTCAAACCTGAAGCGTGATGTGACGGCGGCATTTAAGGGCAGCAGGAGCCGAACAATGCGTGGCCTCACACCATCTGGCCGAGCACCGTTGAAAGGCTGGGATTTTCCATCTTATCCACATCCGGACCGATCTTCCGCCCGGACTAGTAGCACGGATACCAGACCCCGGCAGCCTATGCCGGGATCATCACTGCGCCCGGCTCCAATGCTGCGGGAGATCAAAGCTTCGCTTTCCCACCGATTTGCCACACCGCGCCAAATGGAATGTTGAAAAACGCAGAACCTCCAATCGCATTTGGATGAAGGTTCCGTGGGAGGGTCATGCCGGTACGCGTCGTCGTTTTTTGCGGACTAACTGATGCTGTTATCGATCCATGCGTGCGTCTGTTCCAGAATCTCGTCCGATAGTTCCGGATCGTCGATTGCCCGGGCGAGTATGACCGCCCCAACCATGGCCGCCCAGCTTCCTATCGCTGTGCGCCGGCGATCTGCCGGGTCCAGTTGCGGGAGTGCCCTTTCGATCCGGCTGATCTGCGCACGAAGGCCTTCTGTCATGGCGGAGCGCGCCGGCGGCGTCTGGTGGCGAATTGCTGCAGCGAGACCGGCGGTTGGGCAGCCACCGGCAGCGTTGTCGCGATGGCGAGGCGCAAGATAGGATTTGACGAAATCGCTGAAATTGCCTCCTCCGACGCTATCTGAAGCAAGGGCGTGGGCAAGGGTCTCCGCGACCAGATCGTCTTTTGAACTGAAATGTCCATAAAAGCCGCCGTGAGTAAGACCGGCTGCCTTCATCACCTCCGCAACGCTGACGGCATCGAACCCCTTGTCGCGAAACAGCCGGCTGGCGACATCCAGAATCCGGCGACGGTTTTCCGCCATCTGTTCTCGGCTGACCTTCATTTTCACAATTCTCCCAACATGGTCGTTGACATTTACATGATGTCTATCATATTTAAATCCAATCATGACGATTGTCATGAATATAGGTTCCATCACAGAAAAGAGCAATCCTATGAGCACAAATCCTGCAGTCCTCATCACCGGCGCCTCCACCGGTATTGGTGCAACCTATGCCGATCGGTTTGCGCGGCGCGGCCACGATCTCGTGCTGGTCGCCCGTGACGTGGCGCGAATGGAGGCCGTTGCAAGCCGTCTGCGACAGGAAACCGGCGTGGCCATAGACATCGTCCAGGCGGATCTCACGCAACTCGCCGATCTTGCGAAAGTAGAGACGAGACTGCGCGACGATGACAGCATCGGCATCCTCGTCAATAATGCCGGAACGGCCATCGGTGGAACGTTCATCGAGCAGAGCACCGACGACATGGCCCGGCTTGTTGCACTCAACTCGACTGCACTCGTTCGCCTTGCCAGCGCAATTGCTCCTCGACTCGTCAAGAAAGGTGAGGGTGCAATCGTCAACATCGGCTCCGTGGTTGGTCTGGCGCCGGAGTTCGGCATGACGGTCTACGGCGCAACCAAGGCCTTTGTCCTCTTCCTGTCTCAGGGGCTTAGCCTCGAGCTTGGACCGAAGGGCGTCTACGTTCAGGCTGTTCTTCCCGCCACGACTCGAACCGAAATCTGGGACCATGTCGGCGCCGACGTCAATGCACTGAACAACGTCATGGAGGTGGGCGATCTTGTGGATGCGGCTCTGGTCGGCTTCGACCGTCGCGAGCCGGTGACCATCCCGCCGCTTCCCGATGCCGGTCAGTGGGAAGCCTTTGAAGCTGCGCGCAAGACCATGCTGGCCAACTTCGGCAATGCGCTGCCAGCCGAACGGTACCGCACCGTCGCTTGAGCAGACCGCGCAACCCATACCGCTGCGGCGGCAACACATAGGTAAATCATGACTAAAAAGACGCTTTTCGAACCCTATACGCTCGGCTCCTTGACGCTTTCCAACCGGATCGTCATGGCGCCCCTGACGCGCAATCGCGCCGGTTCGGGCTTTGTCGCAGGTGACCTGACGGCTGAATATTACGGCCAGCGTGCTTCTGCCGGGCTCATCATTTCCGAGGCCACGCAAATATCACAGCAGGGGCAGGGATACCAGGACACGCCCGGTATCTATACCCAGGCGCAGATCGAAGGCTGGCGCAAGGTCACCAGTGCGGTGCACGAGAAGGGTGGCCATATATTCCTCCAGCTCTGGCACGTCGGTCGCATCAGCCATGTTGATCTCCAGCCGAACGGCGCAGCGCCGGTTGCCCCTTCAGCCATCCGCGCCGAGACAAAGACGTTCGTCAACAATGCCTTCGTGGACGTTTCGCAACCCCGTGCCCTTGAACTGGAAGAGCTTCCTGGGATCGTCGACGATTTCCGTCAGGCAGCAGCCAACGCCATCGAGGCTGGTTTCGATGGTGTCGAGATCCACGGGGCCAACGGCTATCTGCTTGATCAGTTCGCCAAGGACGGTGCCAATGTTCGCACAGACGCCTATGGCGGCTCTGTCGAAAACCGTGCGCGCCTCATGCTGGAAGTCACGGCCGCGGTTGTCCAGGAAATCGGCGCTGCACGCACCGGCATCCGCATCTCGCCGGTCTCGCCCGCCAATGGCATTTCGAGTACTGATCCGCAGGCGCAGTTCGATTACATCGTCGATCAGCTCGAAGCCCTTGGCATCGTGTACATTCATGTCGTCGAGGGTGCCACAGGTGGGCGGCGCGATGTCGCGCCATTCGACTTCGGATCATTGCGCCGTCGCTTCAGCAAGACCTATATCGCCAACAACGGCTATGACCTCGAACTGGCGACTTCGCATCTTACCGAGGGCCTGGCGGATCTGATCGCCTTCGGCCGGCCGTTCATTGCCAATCCCGATTTGGTTGAACGATTGAAAAGCGATGCGCCGTTGGCAGAGATAAACCCGGCTACGCTCTACGGTGGCGGTGCTGCGGGTTATATCGATTACCCCTCTTTGGCGGCAGCTGCCGGGCGTTGACTACTTTTGGGGTCGCTCGCTGGTGCGGCCCCATCAAATCAGTGTGCTGTGCCTGATCCGTTGCGGATTGGTGCCGGGTCCCGACACTGAAGGGTTACCCTTTCCCTCGCCGTCTGAAAGTCACGCTTGACTTTAATGATGATATATATCATTAAAAATCATCAATGATGACGGAAATCATCATAAAATTAGTGTCGTAAAACCATATGCCTTGGCGGCAATCCATGGTGATACCGAAAAGAGAGAAAGACGCTATGGCGACGTTTGCTACTAAAAGACAGAAGACTGCCTTTGTGACCGGGGCTTCCAGTGGGATTGGCAAGGCGGCCGCCACGGCTCTGGCCCGGGCAGGCTACCGGGTGATTGGCACGAGTCGTAAGGCCGCACCTGGCGAGATACGTGATGGCATTCGGATGATTGCTTGTGACGTGACTTCCGATTTGTCTGTCTCGGATGCCGTGGCGCTGGCGCATCAGGAACTTGGCCGTATCGACCTTCTGGTCAACAATGCCGGTTACGCCCTGTCCGGGGCGGCCGAAGAAAGCTCGGTGGATCAGGTTCGTTCGCTGTTCGAAACCAATTTTCTGGGTGTCGTTCGGGTGACCAATGCCGTGTTGCCGATGATGCGCCAACAGGGCTATGGCAGGATATTGAACATCGGCTCTGTCCTGGGCTTAATACCCGGTCCTTTTGGAGCCTATTACTCGGCCAGCAAGCACGCCATTGAGGGCTATTCGGAATCGCTGGACCATGAGGTTCGCCAGTTCGGCATCCGTGTCGCCGTGATCGAGCCTTGGGCAACGAAAACTTCGATCGAGGCCAACTCTCCGCAAGGCGACCGTCCGGTTGCAGCCTATGGCCAGACACTGGCCAGATACCGCACGGCGTTTGACTTGGCCATGGCGACCGGCGACACGGCGGATGATGTTGCGGCCACCATCCTGATGGCGGCGCAGGACAAGGCGCCGCGGTTGCGCTACCCCTCCGGCAAGGCGGCCCGGCAGACCTCGTTTGCCCGGCGTTTCCTGCCGCGCGCGCTGTTTGATCGAACCTTGCGCAAGCAATTCAACATCGCGTGAGCGAGAATGACGGCCACGGCAGGGCCTTCCAACAACATGCTCAGTTCGCGCTGAAAGCCTTGGCTTTTTTAGCCATCTGAGCCGATAATATTTTTACACTGGAGAACGTCCGTGAAAGCCTTCGTTGTCGACAAATACAAAAAGAAGGGCGCCTTGCGTCTGGCAGACATGCCCGAGCCCCGGATGGGCGCGAATGATGTTCTGGTTCGCATTCAGGCCACGGCGATCAACCTTCTGGATTCCAAGGTAAGGGACGGCGAGTTCAAGCTGTTCCTGCCCTATCGCCCGCCCTTTATTCTGGGTCACGATCTAGCCGGAACGGTTGTAAGCGTGGGCGCGAATGTGCGGCAATTCAAGGCTGGGGACGAGGTTTACGCCCGTCCGAGGGATCACCGGGCTGGTACCTTTGCAGAGTTCATCGCAATTGACGCCGCCGATGTAGCGCTGAAGCCCGCGAGCCTTTCGATGGAGCAGGCTGCATCCATACCGCTGGTTGGACTGACCGCCTGGCAGGCGCTGGTGGAGGTCGGCAAGGTCAAGCCCGGCCAGAAAGTGTTCATTCAGGCTGGTTCCGGAGGGGTTGGGACCTTTGCCATCCAGCTTGCCAAGCATCTCGGCGCCACGGTGGCCACCACGACCAGTGCCGCGAATATTGACCTGGTCAAAAGCCTCGGCGCCGATGTGGTGATCGACTACAGGACGCAGGATTTCGAACAGGTGCTATCCGGTTATGATCTGGTGCTGAACAGTCAGGATGCCAAGACGCTGGCCAAGTCGCTGAATGTTCTGAAACCGGGTGGTCGGTTGATATCGATCTCGGGGCCGCCGGATGTTCCCTTTGCCAGATCTCTGGGGCTGAACCTGTTCCTGCGCTTGGTGGTACGGATGCTGAGCCGGGGCGTGCTGAAGAAGGCGAAAAGCCGGGGCGTCTTGTATTCCTTCCTGTTTATGCGCGCGGAAGGGCAACAACTTGCCCAGATCGCCAAGCTGATCGACGCCGGCGTGATCCGTCCGGTCGTGGACAAGGTATTTCCCTTTGCTCAGACGGCGGAGGCCTTGGCCCATGTAGAGACCGGGCGCGCCAGGGGCAAGGTCGTTGTGAAGGTCGCAGACTGAGTTCGTATTTTGCAGGAGATGGGGCCGCATGGCTGCGGCCCTATTGCTCCCGCCCGCCATTTTCGACAGAGGCCCGGCAATCGGCGCGGCAAATATCGAGAATTTCATCCGCCAGGGCCGATGCGTCCGGGCAGGCCCGCGATAGCACGATGGCCCCGACAGCTTGCGCCATAATGCTGATGGCTTGCGTGCGGGCATTTGAGCCGGCGGGCTGGTTCGCCGCAAGATTGCTCTCCAGTGCGTCAACAAGGCGCTCGATGCCTTCGCCGAAAACAGCTCTGGTTTCGTTTGGCAGCCGCGCTGCTTCCCCGCTCAGTGCAGCGGCCGTGCAGCCTTGGCCACGCGCATCACGATGCGTGCGCGAGATGTAGGCGTCGATCATCTCGCCCAAATCATACCCGGCATAGCGTGCCAACGTTTCGGAAAACCCTTTGGCGGAGGTTTCTGCTATGAGCGCCTCCTTCGAGACGAAGTGGTTGTAAAATCCACCATGGGTCAGGCCCGCACCCTCCATCAGGTCAGCCACGCCAACGCCATCGAACCCTCGTTCGCGAAACATCCCGGATGCAATCGCAACAATCCGGTCATGATTTTCCTGCTTCTTTTCCTTGGTGATCCGCATGTCAGAACCCTTTCGACGGCGCCGTCTCCATGATGTTGGATATTATCATGGATTGAGAGTATTGCTGACGCTTATCATTAATAATGCGCTCAACACAAGGAACACGTCGTATCGGCTACCTAATTTTCCGTCCTTCGCCGCCGACATCTTGTCGCTGGCTGCAACGAAGCTTCTGTTTCTGGGAAGCTGGCCCGGATTGTTTGGTAAAATAAAGCTCGGTTACGTGGATCGGCGTATCCTCACTGGAACGCCCTTATATGCTGGGGTCCCGGATTTCCTGTCGTAGTCTGCGAGGGCAATGACCTGGTTCATTTCGGGGTAATAACCTGCTACCGAGCCGGGCGGAATATTGTAGGCAACGGCGGTAAATCCGGTAGCGGTTTTGGCGCCACTCCCGCAAATTGCTTCGACATCGATGAGGTCTCCGTCTCTTAGTCCCCGCGTTTCAAGGTCCCGCTGGTTCATGAAGATGACGTCGCGGCGGCCGTAGACACCACGGTAGCGGTCGTCGAGGCTGTATATGGTGGTGTTGTACTGGTCATGACTGCGCAAGGTGGTCAGCAAAAGGGCTTCGGGGTCGTGCAAGCGTGTGTCCTCATCAAGGCCCGGTGCGACGAGAAATTCGGCCTTGCCGGACGGCGTATTCCACACACGATCAGAAGCCGCGACAGTGAGCCGGAAGCCTCCGGGCGTTTTCACGCGCGTATTGAAATCATGAAAATCGGGAAATACGATTTCGATCTTGTCGCGGATCTGCTCATAGTCGCCGGCCATGCCGTCCCAGTCGATGTCGTGCCGGTTACCTAGCGTCGCCTTGGCCATGCCGGCAACGATCCAGGGTTCCGAGCGCAACTCATCGCTTGGCGGTTTGAGGAAACCGCGCGACGCGTGCACCATCGACATGGAATCCTCTACCGTGACGGATTGGCGCCCTGTCGCCTGAATATCCAGATCCGTTCGGCCCAGAACCGGCAGGAGGATCGATGTCTTTGCCAGCAGCAGATGCGAGCGATTGAGCTTTGTCGCAAGATGAACGGCCATATCGAGTTTCCGCATGCCCGCGAACGTCGCTTCAGGATCGGACATGGCGACAGCAAGATTGCCACCAAGACACACCAACGCTTTCGACCTGCCCTCAATGATGGCCTCGATTGCCTCCACGGCATTATGGCCCTTTTCACCAGACGGGCGGAAACCGAAGGCTTTCTCCATGCCAGCAAGAAGAGCCTCATTGGGAATTTCAGTGATGCCGACGGTTCGGTCGCCCTGAACGTTGGAATGGCCGCGCAGGGGACAGATACCGGCGCCTGGCCGGCCTATATTGCCGCGCAGCATCAGGAAATTGGCGAGTTGCTGCACATTGGCCGTGCCATGGGCATGCTGTGTGATGCCCATGCCATAACAGAGAATGACGTTTTTCGCCTTGAGGTAGACATCCACGGCGCTATCGAGTGCTTCCAGTGAGAGGCCGGATTTCTCGATAATCTCCGGCCATTGCGTCTGATCTACATCGGCTTGCAGGGCTTCGAGGCCAATCGTATGCGCCGCGATGAAATCGCGGTCGATGACGCCGGGTCCGCCAGCTTCGATATCGGCCGCGTCGCGCTCGAAGATGCGCTTCATCATGCCCTTGAGTGCGGCAAGATCGCCGCCGGTACGAACCTGATGATAGGCAGATGCGATCGGCGTGGATGACATCGTCGCCATTTCGATCGGATCCTGGGGGGCTGCAAACCGCTCCAGCGCCCGCTCCTTGAGTGGATTAAAGACGACGATCGGCACACCCCTGCGGGAGGCCTCATGTAATGTCGTCATCATGCGCGGATGGTTGGTGCCGGGATTGTGCCCGAACGAAAAGATCGCGTCGGCATGATCGAAATCCTCCAGCGTTACAGTGCCCTTGCCGACACCGATCGACAGGGGCAGACCGACGCTGGTGGCTTCGTGGCACATGTTGGAACAGTCGGGGAAATTGTTGGTGCCATAGGCGCGAACGAAGAGCTGAAAGAGAAACGCCGCTTCGTTGGAGGCACGACCGGACGTGTAGAACTCGGCCATATGAGGGCTGGGAAGGGCGTTCAACTCCGAGGCAATACGCGCGAATGCGGCATCCCATTCGATCGGCACGTAGCGGTCACTGGCATGATCATAAATCAGCGGATGCGTCAGGCGCCCCTGATCTTCAAGCTTGTGGTCGGTCCATTGCCAGAGATCAGTCACCGAATGAGCGGCAAAGAAATCGGGGCCAACCCGCTTGGCCGTCGATTCCCAGGTGATCGCTTTTGCTCCGTTCTCGCAGAACTCAAACGAACTTGTGTGCTTCGGATCGGGCCAGGCGCAGCCGGGACAATCGAAGCCTTCGGGCTGGTTTGCCTTTAACAATGTCGCCGCGCCCTCGGCGATGATCTGCTGGTGAGCAAGGGTTTTGGCAACGGCTTTTAGTGCGCCCCAGCCACCTGCTGGCGCTGTATAATGCTCTATCCCATCCGGCCGCTTCTCGCTCATCACAGTCTCCCTTCAGCGTGTTTCAATAAATCTAGCATCGAACGCATCAGTACGAACCTAGACCGATGTATAGGTCCAGGTAGACGTCTATCGAATGTGCGGCCAACGAGATTGAGCATATTTTGCCCAGATCAAGATTGGCGGTGGAACAGTATCATGGAAAAGACAAGACAGATGCAAGCCGGGGCGGCAAGCGCCACCCACAATGATGCGATCGGACAAGTGGCGCTTCTGGCCATGGCCGTCGCGGGCGGTATTGCCGTCGCAAACATCTACTACAATCAGCCGATGCTCGGGCTCATCGAGGCGGATTTCAGTCGGCAGCCAGTTACCGGCATGGTGCCCACCGCAACGCAACTCGGTTACGCACTGGGGTTGTTCCTTTTACTGCCGCTCGGCGACCTCGTTAATCGCCGCCGGATGATCATTGGGCAATTCGTGGTGCTTGCCGCCGCGCTCGCGCTGGCTGCACTGGCGCCGACGGCCTGGATGCTGGTTGCAGCATCGGTCATGGTTGGAGCATGCTCGACAGTCGCCCAGCAGATCGTGCCCTTTGCGGCATCGCTGGCCGCGCCCGAAAAGCGCGGCGCCACAATCGGCACCGTCATGGCAGGCGTATTGTCGGGCATATTGTTCAGCCGCACCCTCTCGGGCTTTGTGGGCGAACACGCCGGCTGGCGGGAAATGTTCTGGATCGGCGTACCGCTTGCCCTGCTCGCCGCGGGCCTCATGTTTGCGGTCCTGCCGCATCATCGGCCAACCTCGACTTTGCGATATCATCAGGCGCTCCGGTCGCTCGGCCAGCTATGGAAACGCCACCCGGCCTTGAGGGCAGCGACCATCATCCAGGCGTTTCTGTTCGCGTCGTTCACGGCCTTCTGGACCATCCTCGCTCTCTATCTGGCGGGGCCAGAATTTCAGCTCGGTGCGGATGTCGCGGGTCTGTTTGGGATCGTCGGTGCGGTCGGCATATTTGCAGCGCCTCTGGCAGGAGTTGTTGCCGACAGACGGGGACCGCATTTCGTGGTCTGGATGGGCGCCGGATTGACGATCGCCGCCTGGCTTATCTTCGGCCTCTGGGCATCGATCGCTTCCTTGGTTGTGGGCGTCATCGTGCTTGATTTCGGCATACAGAGCGCGCTGATTTCTAACCAGCACATCATTTATGCCCTGGATGCCGATGCGCGTAGCCGTCTCAACACGGTCTTCATGACTGGAATGTTTCTGGGGGGTGCCACAGGTTCGGCGATGGCGACACTGGCCTGGGGGCAGGGCGACTGGCTCGTCGTCAGCCTTCTCGGCGCGGCGTTTGGCCTCGCAGCCTTCGCGGTTAAAATATTTCATCATCGCCGGCATTCGCTGACGGTTGTCGGAAACTGAGGGCGGAACGATGGAAAAACTACGCATAGGAATCGTCGGCGGTTCGCTTGCCGGCCTCTTCGCTGGCATCATGTTACAACAGGCTGGCCACGATGTCCGCATCTACGAGCGATCGAAGAGCGGTCTTGCAGGTCGGGGAGCGGGCCTCGTCGGTCAGAGGGACCTGCTGCACATTCTCCGGCTGATTGGCTGCGAGCATGTCGCCCGTATCGGCGTGGTGGCTAAGGAACGCATCTATCTCGATCAGGATGGCGTTATCGCCCAGACCGTTAAGGCGCCCCAGACCCAGATCTCCTGGGACTACCTGTTCGAAACTGTCGCTTCTCGCATCGCTTCAGGAAGCTATGTGCTGGGTCGGGATGTCGTCAAAGTGCTGGATGGCGAGAGTGGCGCGGAGCTGATTTTTGGTGACGGCACGCGGGTGAATGTCGATCTGGTTATCGGTGCCGATGGCCTTGGTTCGGTGGTGCGCGCAGCGGTCAATCTCGGAGACACGCAAAACCGCTATTCCGGCTATGTCGCATGGCGTGGATTGATCCCGGAAACGAGGCTTCCAACGGCAGCTAATCTGCTTCTCGACCGGTTTGCCTTTCATGTCAGGCCCGGCGTACATGCGCTCGGTTATCTTGTCCCGGGCTCGAAGGGCGAAATGGACATCGGCAATCGCCGATATAACTGGGTCTGGTATCGCAAAGTGCCAGCAAGCGAACTTGCCCACACGTTCACCGATCTAGATGGGCGAACGCATGCATTTTCGCTGCCGCGTGGTGGCTTGTCGAGCGACCATCTGGAGGCGTTGCGCGTCGATGCGCTGCAGATGCTTCCGCCGCAATTCGCCCAGGCGGTCGAGGCGGAGCCAAGCCCCTCTATCCAGGGCATTTTCGACTACGAGTCGCCCCGCATGACGGGCCGTTCGGTCGTCCTCATCGGCGACGCCGCCTTTGTCGCGCGTCCGCACACCGCGATGGGCGTGTCGAAGGCAGCGGGCGATGTCATGGCGTTGAGCGACAGCCTGGAGTCCGAGGTTGACCTTCCCAGTGCCTTGCAGCGGTTCGAGGATGAGCGCATCGCGGTTGGCCGAGAAATCGTTGCTTATGGCCGGCAACTCGGTGCGTCGGCTATCTGAGTATCGACCGGCTGTCTGTCACGGTACTCAAGAACGATATTTTTAACCCGCTGGCTTCTGCCAGCGGGTTTTTGATTTTGAGAAAGGTCGGATGCTTCAGTTTGGGGGCTTTATCAGGCTTAGTGCGGCGTGGATTTGCGAGACGACGGCGGCACCTTCCCCCACTGCTGCCGCGACCCGCTTGGTCGATCCGGCACGGACATCCCCGATGGCAAAGACATTCGGCAGGCTGGTTTCGAGGGGCAATGGCTTGCGGGAAAAACGACAATGCTCATCGAAGGATTGCCCAGTGACGATGAAGCCCTTGTCATCGGTTTGCACCCGGCTGCTGATCCAGCCAGCGTTCGGATCCGCGCCGATAAAAAGGAAGAGATGATGAAGCGGCAAGGTGTTCACGCTTCCATCCAGGCGGTTGCGCAGTCTTGCGGAGGAGATGCCAGTGGCGTTATCGCCATTGATCGCGTCCACTTCGCAATGCATGTGCAGTTGGACGTTCGGCAGGGCCTTGATACGGTCGATCAGATATTGCGACATCGTATCTTCGAGTGCGCGCCGCACGACCAGATGAAGTGTCTTGACCTGAGGCGCCAGAAAAACGATGGCCTGGCCTGCCGAATTGCCGCCGCCAACCAGGACGATCTCTTCGCCGGCGCAAAGTTTTGCCTCGATCGGCGAGGCCCAATAGGAAACGCCGTTGCCCTCGAAACCGTCAATGTTGGTGATGTCCGGTCGCCTGTAGCGAGCGCCGGATGCGATGACGACACTGCGGGCCGTCACCGATTTTCCACCGTCGAGTTCGAGCGCCAGCACACCTGCGTCATCTTTCGGAGGGATCAGATTTTTGACAGCGACGGGAAGAACCATTTCCGCCCCGAACTTGAGAGCCTGATTGTAGGCACGTCCCGCCAACGCCTGTCCGGATATGCCCGTCGGGAAGCCGAGATAGTTTTCGATCCGAGACGAAGCGCCGGCCTGCCCCCCAATCGAGTGTTCATCGATGACAAGGACGTCGAGCCCTTCCGAAGCGGCATAGACGGCGGTGGCAAGGCCCGCCGGTCCAGCGCCGACAACAGCTACGTCATAGAGCTTTCCGGGCTTGAGGTCCGGCGTCATGCCGAGACATGCTGCGGCCTCCGCATCTGTCGGTTTCTTGAGCACGGTGCCGTTGGGGCAGACCATTAGCGGAAGGTCGGAGGCGAGAATACCCAGGCGTTCGATCAGCGCCTTACCTTCACCCTCCATGGCAGCATCAAGTACGATGTGGGGAAAGGCATTGCGGGCTAGAAATCCTTGCAGACGCGAGAGCGCGGCATTGCCAGCGGTTCCAATCAGAACAGAACCTGCGCCTGCATCGATCAGACCGACGCGGCGCAGGATGAAGGCGCGCATGATGATTTCGCCGACATCGGCCGATCCGATCACCAAGGCCCGCAAATGGGCGGCATCAAAGGGAATGGCCGTGCAGCCCTCGGACCCGGCGCGGGCCCCGGCAAGTGTCGGTCGACCCGACAGCTGGTTGACTTCGCCAGACAACTGGCCTGCTCCATGCGTCGTGATCGGCGCCTCGCCGGAAAGACCTTCGTGGCGAAACACGTCCATCGATCCCTTCAGCACCAGCCAGGCGGGCGCTGCGTGGTCTCCTACCTTGTAGACGAAGTCACCACGAGCGAAATATTTTGGCTCGCCGCTGGCAAAACGCTTGGCCGTCTCGACCTGATGGGGGTTGAGCACCGGAAACATCTGGTCCAGGCGCGCGCTGAGATCTGCCATCTGTTACCTCCAGCTGGAAATGTCGTCCGCAGGTCACCGCCGATTTTTCGGCGAAGTTTCAGTAATATCGCGGTATCGGCCCGCGTTGCGGTGTCTGATCAGGCAGGTCCACCATGGTTTCGTCCACATAACACCAGCCCCAGCCTTCCGGCGGGTCATAGCCCTCGATGATGGGGTGGCGGGTGGTGTGGAAATGCGCGGTCGCGTGGCGGCCGGGGGACTGATCGCAGCAGCCGACATGACCACATTCGCGGCAGAGCCTCAAATGAAGCCATATCTGGCCAGTTTCGAGACATTCCTCGCAGCCAAGCGTCATGGGCTTGACCGATCGGATCGTCGGCAGGTGCGAGCATTGATCAGACATGGTTCCACTCCTGAACGTGTTGGAAATTTCAGTGCTTCAGTGCTTCTTCAAGACACAGTATAAGCTGGTTGAAATCGACTGGCTTCCCAAGGAATGCGAATGCACCGCCATCCATTGCCGCTGCTCTCGTTCGCTCGTCGCAATAGGATGTCATGAAGATCATCGGCGGCTTTTGATCACCACGCGAGTTTAACACGTCCTGCATCTGGATGCCGCTTAAGCCTGGCATTTTAACGTCGACCAGCATGCAGTCGATCGCGACGCGATCACCGCGGGCCAGAAAGTCTTCCGCAGACGAAAACAGCCGGCTCTCGTAACCGCAGGACAAAACGAGATCGTCAAGGGCTTCGCGGATCGACCGATCGTCGTCAACGATGGCTATGACAGGTGTTTTGGACAATTTGATTGGGCCTTGCCTCTTAAAATCAACTGGCTTCTATATGCGCCATCGAGACACAACATTGCACCATACAAGGGTCTAGGTTTTGGCCTCAAAGGCCTAGCAGTTCCGCCTTGCGCACCAGTTCGGCTACGGAGCGCGCCTCCATTTTGCGCATGACATTGCCGCGATGCAGCTTGACCGTGATCTCGCTGATCCCGAGGTTGAACGCAATCTGCTTGTTCATCAGGCCTTGCACGACAGCCGTCATGACCTCATGCTCGCGGCAGGTCAATGTCTTGGCCAGTTCCACGACGGCGCCATTTGCAGCAGATTGCTGGCGCATTTCCCGATCTTTCTGAAAAGCGACCGAGACGGCGTCGAGGATGTCCTGGTCCCGAAAAGGTTTGGTCAGGAAGTCGATGGCGCCTGCTTTCATGGCACGGACTGTCATTGGTATATCACCGTGACCCGTCATGAAGATGATCGGCATTCGGTTGCCGAGTTTTTCCAGGTGGAGCTGAAAATCAAGGCCGTTCGCACCGGGCAGGCGAACGTCGAGAAGAATGCAGCCAGGTCGGTCCAGATCGGCATTTTCGAGCAGGTCCTGGGCGCTTTCAAAGGATTTTGCTTCTGTTCGAATTGACAGGAACAGATCGACCAAAGCCTCGCGTATCGCAGTATCGTCATCGACGACGTAGACAACCGGCGTATCGCCGTTCGGCGGTTTGCCGGACTTTCTCGCATCATTCATGGGTTGCCTCCATCGGGACGATCATTTCGAACAATGCGCCACCATTGATGTGATTGCTGGCAGACAGCGTGCCGCCGCGGGCTTCGAGCATGCTGCGGCAGATGGCAAGGCCCATGCCAAGCCCGGTTGGTTTGGTCGTGCAGAATGGTTTGAACAGGTTTTTGAGAACGTCCGGACTGAGCCCGGGACCTGTGTCGAGAACCTTGATGATCACGCTTTGACCATCCCCAGGCTCGATCGTTACCGATATCCGCCGCATCGCTTCCGGGGTTTCGGCCATGGCGTGAAGGGAATTGGTGATCAGGTTGATCAAGACTTGCTGCAGCTCTATCCGCACAGCGTTGACGGTGGGCACATCGCTTGCTTCAGCTATTTCAACAATGACCCCATTTCTGACCAGCTCGCTCTCCATCAGCGCGCGTGTCTCCGTGACGAGATCGGCCAGCGAAACCGACTCGATATCGGGCGGGCGGTTACCAAGCATTGATCTTGCGCTCTGAATGATGTCGCTGGCACGCTGGCTGTCACGAGCGATGCGCTCAGCTGAGCGGGAAACGGCTGCCAGATCCGGCGGGTCGCGATCCAGCCAGCGCTGCAGGGTCTGGGCGTTGACCACCAAGGCGCCGAGCGGCTGATTGAGTTCGTGCGCGAGCGAGGCAGATAACGCACCGACGGTTGCCGCGCGCGACGCCAATGCCAATTCCGCCTGGGCCTCGAACAGTGCTTTCTGGGCGAGTTCCCGTTCCGTAATGTCGAACATACCGACAATGACACGGTTGAAATTGGCAGGATCTTCAGGAAAGCCAACGGTCAGCAGCACAAATTTGCTGGTGCCATCGCTGGTGATGATGCTGCCCTTGCCTTCGAAATGCGTCTCGTTGTTGAAAATTGCCGCGATGAGATCGAGAAAGGTGGCGTCGTCCTGGGCAATATAGCGGCGCATGGCGCCGGGATTGTTGTTGCCCACATGACCCAGCAATTCAAGTGCCGCCGCGTTGGCGGCAACGGTAGGGACGCTGACGATGCATTGCTCCAGAAAATCCGGGTTCTCCCGAGCGTGAGCACTAAGGTCTTTGACACCATCTGCTTTCAACGCCATCAGCATGGCGCGGACCTGCGAATAGTCGCGCTCCCAAAGTGCAACGCGGCTTTGCTCGAAAATCGTCCGGTAGCGCTCTTCGCTGCTCTGCAGGGCGGCATTGAATTTCACAAGATTGAGGCGCGCGCGCTGATTGCGGATGATCAAGGCGCAGGTGATCAACATTGCAGCAACCGCGACCGCCAGGCGTAGGGTTGCGGCGAGGTCGGTTTGCAGCCCATGAGCTGCAAGATACGAGACTGCCGCCAGACTGATACAGATACCGGTCACCAGCATCGTTCCTTTTTCTGTCAGGGTTTCTGCCGACAGAAGCAAGGTGATGACATAGAGCGTGGCAAGCGCGCTGTGAATGTCGGTATAGGTATCGAGATAGAAGATCAGCGCTGCGAGCAAAAATGCGCAGACGAGCACGCAAAGTTCAAAGCGCGCCGGCAGCCGTCTTTCCGGGTTTACCAGGACCAGCGAATGCAAGGAGATTTCCCACGTTGAGATCGACCGCATTATCAAGCCATCCCTGCTGCCAAAACGCAAATGGCAATTCCAATATTCCTATGCAAACTCAATCTCATAACCGCGCAAAAAAGAAAGGCCATTCCAGGACTGGGATGGCCTCAGATGGATCGCGACATCCATGTGAAAGGGCGCGCTTGAAAATTCAGGGTGCATTGGCATCCAGCATCTCTTCAGTGGAGGGCCTGAATTTGTAGCCTCGGTTCGGCAGGCGAGCCACTATACTTAGGTGTCAGTCCGACTAACCAAGCATTGGATACCGCGCGACCAGATCCTCGCCTACAACCATCTCGTCAAACAAACGATGTGGGCAGGAGCTGAAGATGCAGATTTCAAAACATGTTTTTTCTCTCAAGGACCGGCCTGCAGCCTTCGAAAGCCCGGCGGGATCGATCATGCGCCTTGGTCGCGATCAACTGCCAATCCTCAAAGGCCTTTCAATACGCAGGCTGGTGCTCACGGCACACGCGATCAGGGAGCCTCACTGGCATGCGAATGCCAATGAACTAGGCTACTGTGTCCGCGGCCAGGCACTGGTGACTGTCGTCGGCAATCATGGCAGCCGCGATGTCTTTCTTATCGGCATTGGCGAAATGTTCTTCGTTCCGTCAGGCATGGTTCACGCAATTGAAAATACCGGTGAGACGGAGGCGGAGTTCATCCTTGCCTTTTCGAACGAGGATCCGGAAGATTTCAGCCTGTCTGGCGCCTTCGACGTGATGTCCGACGCCGTGCTGCTAAGCACATTCGAGTGGCAACCGCAAAAGCCGCCGAGTTTTGGCAGGCTGAACGCAAACACAGAGATATTCGACCTGCAGGCCCAGCCAGCCATTGAAAAGCAGGCGCTTCATCCAAACAGGCTCAAATTCCGTGTCGAGGAGTCAGCGCCGCACGTATCGTCGCCGGCGGGCTCTGCAAGGACCGCGCAGGCTCCGGCTTGGTCTGCTCTCGATGGTCTTTCGATGTTTTCTGTCCGCATCAGCGAGATTGGCCTGCGCGAACCGCACTGGCACCCCGAGACCGCCGAAATGGGCTATGTGCTCGAAGGGACCGGTCAGATGACAGTCCTTGATCCCGATGGAAGCGCTGACACTTATTCGATCCATCCGGGTGACGCCTATTTCGTGCCGCCGGCTTACCCGCATCACATCGAAAACGCCGGCAGTGGCACACTGCATATCCTGATTTTCTTCAGTCACAGCGCGCCACAAGATATCGGTTACCGAGCAGCGGCGGCCGGTTATTCACGCAATGTGATCGCTAGCCAGTTGGGCCTTTCCGAGCAAGCCCTCCTGCCTCTTCCTGTCGATATCGACGATCCGCTGATCGTTGCACAGCTCTGAAACCCTGAAATCCAAATCCAAACCCAAACCCAATGGAGATTACCATGAACCGCACCCTCGCTGAAAAACATCGCAAGTCGCCTCTTGCAACACCGACTGCCCTTGGCACGAACGCAACCGCCGATATTTCCGGCGCGTTGACGGCGCTGCTGGCCGATGTCTTCGCGCTTTATCTCAAGACGAAGAATTTTCACTGGCATATGAGCGGTCCGCATTTCCGTGATTACCACCTGATGCTGGACGAGCAGGGCGAGCAGATCTTCGCCATGACGGATGACATTGCCGAGCGAGCCCGCAAGATCGGCGGCACCACACTTCGTTCGATCAGCCATATTTCCAGGTTGCAGCGGCTTCTCGACAACGACGCCGATTTCGTGACCCCGGCGGATATGCTGGCCGAGCTTCGCGACGATAACCTCACACTCGTCTCGCTGATGAAGGCGACACACAATCTTTGTGAAGACCATGGCGACATCGCAACCGCCAGCCTGATCGAAAACTGGGTGGATGAGGCAGAGCGCCGTGCCTGGTTCCTGTTCGAAAGCACCCGCGGCGCCGAATGAGCGCGCGAAATTTCGGAGAGGCCCATGATCAACGAACTTTCACTGTCCCGTCGGCAGGTCCTGTTGGCCGGCACCACGGTTTCTCTGGCCTTGGCCATGCCGGCGATGGCTTCCGAAAAGAAAATTTCCCGTAACCCAGAAGGAATTGCATCGATGACCACGAATTTCGTCACCACCAAAGACGGCGTAGAGATCTTCTTCAAGGACTGGGGTCCGAAGGATGCACAGCCGATCGTCTTCCACCATGGCTGGCCGCTGTCGTCAGACGACTGGGATGCCCAGATGCTGTTCTTCCTCAGCAAGGGATATCGTGTTGTGGCCCATGACCGCCGCGGCCATGGACGCTCCAGCCAGGTGAGCAATGGTCACGACATGGATCATTACGCTGCCGATGCCTCCGCCGTCGCCGAATATCTTGACCTGCGCAATGCCGTTCATATCGGTCACTCCACAGGCGGCGGCGAAGTCGCTCGGTACGTCGCACGGCATGGTCAGCCACAGGGACGCGTGGCAAAGGCAATCCTCGTCAGCGCCGTTCCGCCGCTGATGCTGAAAACCGCAGGCAATCCTGATGGCACGCCGATGGAAGTCTTCGATGGGTTCCGTAGCGCCCTGGCAGCCAATCGCGCGCAGTTCTTCCTCGATGTTGCGTCGGGCCCATTTTATGGTTTCAACCGGCCGGATGCGAAAGTTTCGCAGGGTGTGATCGACAATTGGTGGCGCCAGGGGATGATGGGCAGCGCCGTGGCGCACTATGAAGGTATCAAGGCGTTTTCGGAGACAGATCAGACCGAAGACTTGAAGGCGATTACCGTTCCCACGCTGGTGACCCAGGGTGATGACGACCAGGTCGTTCCCTACAAGGCCGCCGTGGAGCTTCAGGCCAAACTGATCAAGAACAGCACGATGAAGATCTACAAGGGCTTCCCGCACGGGATGCTGACCACGCATGCCGACGTGATCAATCCAGACCTGTTGGCCTTCATCAAGGCTTGATTGTTTCCCCATCCCAAGACGTATGTGGCGGCTCCCCAAAGGGCCGCCACTACAAATGCGGGGTCAGCGGGTTAGTCAGCAGCTCGTCGCGAAAGCTCGCGGGCCAGATCAAGAAACGCTTTCACTCCAGCCGACAGATTGCGGCGCCCGGGATAATACAGGCAGAGCCCCGGATACGGTGGTGTCCAGTCCTCCAGCACCCGGACAAGGCGCCCCGCTTTGATGTCGGGGAGCACTTCCTCTTCCATGGTATAGCCCAGGCCGGTACCTTCCAGCACCGAAGTCCTCACAAGGCCCGCTTCATCAAGTGTGATCGGGCCTCGCACATCGATTTGCACCGGCTCGTCGTCTTTTTCAAACCGCCATCGAAACAGTGAGCCGTCCGGCAAGCGAACGCGAATGCATCTGTGATTGAGAAGATCCGGAGGAACCACGGGTTTAGGATGTTGTGCGAAATAGTCCGGAGAACCAACAACAGCGTGTCGCTGGGGCCGGCCGAGCGAAACGGCAATCATGTCGCTGGGAACGAGACCTGCCACCCTGACGCCCAGATCAAAACCGTCATTGACGATATCAACCATTTTTCCTTCCGTGACCAGATCGACATTCATCTCGGGATAGCGACGCAGGAACTCAAGCACGAGCGGTGAGATGATGGCGCGTGCTGCAAACGGTGCCGCATTGATGCGTATCGTTCCAGACGGTGTCTCGCGTTGTGAGCGAACCGTTTCCAGAGCGGCATGAAGGTCCTGAAGCGAAGGCGCAACCTGCTGTACAAAGAGCCTGCCGGCATCTGTCAGCGAGACGCTGCGCGTGGTGCGATTGAACAATCGTACGCCGAGCCCCGCCTCAAGCCTGCCGATGGTGTGGCTGAGCGCAGTTGTGGACATACCGAGATCGATAGCCGCTGCGCGAAACGTCCCGCGCCTGGCGATCGCGATGACTGCTTCGAGTTCCCTAAGGTTTAACTGTTCCATTATCCCGATCTGTTCAACATCACGTGCATATTTATCCCACTTATCCATGCAATGGTAGAGCACTAACTTAGGGGCACCTCACAAGGAGAAATAAGATGGATATGCCCCAAGTTGTGAATATGTATTTTGACGCCGACACCCGCAACGATGCCGACGGGCTGTTGCAAACGCTTGATGTCGATGCGGTGGTCGAGGACGAGAATGCCCGCTATCAGGGCACTGCCGCCATCCGTCAATGGTGGGTGGCCGCCAAGAGTTCGGCTCAATACGTTGCCGAACCTGTGGAAACCACGGTTGACGGTGACAAGGTACTCGTGCGGGCGAGGGTGAGTGGCAAGTTTCCCGGTAGTCCGGTGATGCTAATCCATGCCTTCACGATCAAGGACGACAGGATCGTCAGGCTGGAGATCCGGTCATGATCGACTTTCTCAATCTGAAAGGCAAACGCGCACTCATTACGGCTGGAACCAAGGGTGCTGGCGCTGCGACCGTCAGCCTGTTTCGCGAACTAGGCGCAAAGGTGCTGACGACAGCGCGTGCCCGTCCGGAAAACATGCCGGAAGAATTGTTCGTCGATGCGGACCTGAGCACCGAAGAGGGATGTGAAATCGTCGCAGAGGCCACGCGGCGGCGCCTTGGCGGCGTCGATGTCATCGTCCATATGCTGGGTGGCTCCTCAGCATCGGGGGGCGGCTTTTCTGCCCTGTCGGAGGATGACTGGCACAAGGAAATGTCGCTTAACCTTTATCCGGCTGTCCGGCTGGATCGGCAACTGGTCCCGGATATGGTCGCCCGGGGAAGCGGCGTCGTCGTGCATGTGACATCCATCCAGAGAGTCCTGCCACTTCCGGAATCGACAACAGCCTATGCCGCAGCAAAAGCGGCACTTTCGACCTATAGCAAGGCGATGTCGAAGGAAGTGTCGCCCAAAGGTGTGCGTGTCGTTCGGGTTTCGCCGGGCTGGATCGAAACGGAAGCCTCCGTCCACCTTGCAGAGCGCCTGGCGAAGCAGGCCGGAACTGACCTTGAGGGTGGCAAGAAGATCATCATGGATGGACTGGGCGGCATTCCGCTCGGCCGCCCGGCAAAACCGGAAGAGGTCGCAAACCTGATCGCCTTCCTCGCTTCCGACCGTGCGGCTTCGATTACTGGTACCGAATACACAATTGATGGGGGGACGGTGCCGACAGCGTAGGTTCCGAGATGCGCCTGCAGATCAGGCGGGCGCGTCCCACCCGCCGATCTGTGAATAGATCGCGTCGCGGAGATGGCGGACGTCGTGGTTCAGATCGGCCAGCTCCTTTGGAGTTTGCATTGAAGCTGCAAGCAAGGTGTCGCTGAGGCAGCCCGCCCTGTGCTGCAATGCGCGGCCTTCCTCGGTCAAAGCGATGACCACCTGCCGCTCATTGCTGAGGTTTCTGGTCCTGCGCAACAAGCCGGCTGTCTCAAGGCGCTTCAAGAGCGGCGTCAGTGTGCTCGATTCCAATGCGAGGGCGTTTGCAATGGCGCCAACGGTTTGCTCATCTCCGCTCCAAAGCACGTTTAGCACGAGATATTGCGGGTACGTCAGCCCCAGCTCATCCAGAAGGGGCTTGTAAGCGCGCTGGATGGCAATGCCGGCAGTATAAATTGCGTAGCACAGCTGGTCGTGCAAAGGCGGTGGATTGTTGTGACGTATGGTCATTCTAGGCTCCTTCACACATACATATAGCCAATCATATGGCAAAAATAAATATCGCGATAAGAATTATCTTGACGGAAGGGTCGGCATCTGTCAGCTTATGTGTATCGCGATAACAGTTATCGCAAAACAAAAAGGAAGAAGCCATGACACGCAAGTCCGCAACCGCCCTTTCTGCAATTGCCACCGCCGCATTGTCTGCCGCACTGCCGGCAAACGCTGCCGACACCATTTCCCAGAACCAGTCCGTAAAAAACGTCGTGCTTGTCCATGGCGCTTTTGCTGACGGCTCTGGCTGGAAGGGTGTCTACGACAATCTCACAAAGCGTGGTTACCGCGTGACCATCGTCCAGAATCCCCTGACCTCTCTGGCGGACGACGTTGCCGCCACAAAGCGTGCTCTCGAGCGGCAGGACGGTCCGGTCATTCTGGTCGGACATTCCTGGGGCGGCTCGGTCATTACAGAAGCGGGCGTTGATGAAAAGGTTGCTGGCCTCGTCTATGTCTCTGCGCTCTCACCAGATGCCGGCGAAACGACAGCCCAGCAATATCAGGGGTTTGCTCCCGCATCGGAATTCGTCATCGAAACCACGAAGGATGGTTTTGGATATGTCAGCCCGGCAAAGTTCAAGGCTGGTTTTGCTCATGACGTTAGCGATGCCGATGTTGCGTTCATGAGGGACGCTCAGGTCCCGATCAACATGTCGGCGTTCGGCACGAAGCTCGAACATGCTGCCTGGCGCACCAAGCCCAGCTGGGCTGTGATCGCTACCGAGGACAAGGCATTCGACCAGGCAATGCTGATCCATATGGCCGAACGCATCAAAGCCAAGATCACCAAGGTCTCAGCAAGCCACGCCCTGTTCATGACGCAGCCGACGGTCGTCGCTGATACCATCGATGCTGCCGCCAAGGCCGTCTCGGCAAAGCAGAAATGATAGATTCCGCGTTATCGGGACAATCCGCACTGTCCCGATAACGACCGGAACGTATTATTTCGAATTTCACAACAAACTATGAATTATTAGTTCAATTGTTGTGCCCGCGACTTGGTAGCAATATCCACGCATCAGACGAGCAACGGCGTCGCCTGAAACACGAAACCATACATTTGCAGGACGTGAGATGACCCAGAACGACTTTTCCATAACGCGCCGTGGCGCACTGCTTTCAGTTGGTGCAGCCGCAGCGGCGATGGCCATTTCACCCGTATTCACCTTCGCAGCAAACGCTGCCCCCACCAACACATCAATCGAAGGAAACAAGACCATGGGTACTATCACCACCAAGGACGGCGTCGAAATATTCTACAAGGATTGGGGCTCCAAGGATGCTCAGCCCATCGTATTTCATCACGGCTGGCCGTTATCGTCTGACGACTGGGATGCCCAGATGCTGTTCTTCCTCGCCAACGGTTACCGGGTCGTTGCCCATGATCGCCGTGGCCACGGACGCTCTGCCCAGGTCTCCGAAGGGCATGATATGGACCACTATGCCGCCGACGCTTTCGCTGTCGTCGAAGCGCTGGACCTGAAAAATGCCGTGCATATCGGCCATTCCACCGGCGGTGGCGAAGTGGCGCGCTATGTGGCGAAGTTTGGTCAGCCGGCCGGTCGTGTCGCCAAGGCCGTTCTGGTATCGGCAGTCCCGCCACTGATGCTGAAGACCGCAGCCAATCCAGAAGGCCTGCCGATCGAAGTGTTCGACGGCTTCCGTTCGGCGCTGGCGGCCAATCGGGCGCAATTCTTCCGCGACGTCCCGGCCGGCCCGTTCTACGGTTTTAACCGCGATGGCGCCAAGGTTCAGGAAGGCGTAATCCAGAATTGGTGGCGCCAGGGCATGATGGGCGGTGCAAAGGCGCACTATGATGGCATCAAGGCCTTCTCCGAAACCGACCAGACGGAAGATCTGAAGGCAATCACGGTGCCGACGCTCGTTCTCCACGGCGAAGACGATCAGATCGTTCCAATCGCGGATTCTGCACTGAAGTCCGCCAAGCTGCTGAAGAATGGTTCGCTGAAGACCTATCCCGGCTTCTCGCATGGCATGCTGACCGTGAATGCCGATGTGCTGAACGCCGATCTTCTGGCATTCATTCGATCCTGACGATAAGAGGTGGCCGTGGCGGAACCTGCCACGGCCACTGATGCAATCCTTGCCGTACTACCGATCGAGACGACGATGCAGTTGACGCCCGAGCTTGTAGCCCTGACCATCAGAGACGTCCGTGACGACGGCCCGGAGCCGGGCTGGACGCCGTTATCTGAAGCAGAACTTGACGCTCTGGTTGCCGCTATCGAGCGTGAAGCCGATAGCGATCCGATCTGGGTGTTTGCATACGGTTCCCTCATCTGGAATCCTGAGTTCAAGCCAGCCGGCAGGCGACGTGCCACCGCCCATGGCTGGCATCGTTCGTTTTCCCTGAAAATCGAGCGCTGGCGGGCAACGAGCGCGCAGCCAGGTCTGATGATGGCGCTTGAGCGTGGTGGACAGTGCGACGGCGTCATCCTGCAACTCTCGTCCGAGCGGCGGCGTGACGACCTTCGAGCTCTCGTCGCCCGCGAAATCAGGTATCGGGAAGTCATCGACATGGTGCGCTGGGTAAAGGTCAAAACGCCTGACGGCATCCAGAAGGCTCTGACATTCTGGGCGAGCACAAAGCGCGCGGGTCTGACGGCGCCGCTACCGGTGGAAACGACCGCAAAACTGATCGCCAGCGCCTGCGGAGAGGGCGGTTCCTGCGCCCAGTATCTGCACAACACGATCGTCGATCTTCAGGCAGAGGGCATTCGCGATCGAAACCTCTGGCAGTTACAGGCGCGGGTCGCGGCCGAGATCTCCGCACAGCAAGGACGCTGTGGCGGGACAGTCCGGGATATCAATCAAGCATGACCATCTGCGCCGCAACCTGCTCCTCGAAGAATTTGGAGAAGGATGCAATGCGGGGAGGCAGAGCCTGATAGGGCGGGTAGTAGAGGGTCAACCACAGATCGGGTGGAGCCCAGCCCTTGAAGACGTGCACGAGGCGCCCACTCTTGAGGTGTTCCGAGACATGAAAGTTCGGCAGCATGGCAACGCCTGCTCCATCTGCGGCCATGTCGGCCAGAACCTCACCATTATTGGCGCTGAAGGCGCGCCCTGCCGATATCGTCATGCTCGAGCCGCCGTCCGAGAGCACCCAGTTCTCTCGCCGGCTTTCGCCGCTATAGGCGAGGCAATCGTCTGGCGTCAGCTCGTTCGGATGCTGCATCTCGACAAACCGGCTTCCCGGTGCCGCAACCAGAATGCGCGGCACGACGCGGATTTTCCTCCATATCGTGAACTTGTCCGATGGCTGAGACGAGATGCGGATCGCCAGATCGTAGTCATCATCAACGATATTCACCAGTCCGTCGGACAGTGATATCTCGAAGCCCATCTTCGGGTACCGCTCTTTGAAGCCGGAGAGGATCGGTGGGAGCACCGCCTTGCCAAACCACGTCGGCGCACTGATCCTGAGACGCCCTTCGTCGGCTTTGTGAGCGTTCATCACGTCGCGGCGCGCTTCTTCAAGCGTCTTCACCGCCGGCTGAATCTGGGCGGCGAAGATCGCACCGTCTGTTGTCAGCGACACTTGCCGGGTCGTACGGACAAACAGCTGAACGCCGAGTTCGGCTTCAAGTGCCGCAATAGCCCTTGTGACTGCAGCCGGCGTCATGTCGAGTTCGCGGGCAACCTGGGCGAAATTTCGCTTTTCGGCCGCAAGGAGGAAGGTTCGCAGAGCTTTGTAATCGTTCATTGGGATTGTTTCAAAAAGAGCAACGCAGTCGAAATTAATATTGCAATTCTCTGGTGTGATCAATCGGTCTAGATATTCGTCAACAGCCAAACACTAACGGCGACATTGAAAGGCAAGGACATGATCAAGGATATCAAGGGACTGCATCACGTAACCTCAATGGCTTCGGATGCGCGTCAGAACAATCGCTTCTTCACCGACACACTGGGCCTGCGTCGCGTCAAGCAGACCGTTAACTTCGACGACCCGAACGTCTACCACCTTTATTATGGTGACGAGAACGGCTCTGCCGGCACTGTCATGACCTACTTCCCTTTCCCGAACATGATGCTGGGTCGTCCCGGTGTTGGTGAGGTCGGGGAAACCCAGTTCTCCGTGCCAAAGGGCGCATTGAAATTCTGGCAGGATCGGTTTACCGCACACGGTGTCGATGGCTTGAAAACTGACACCGTCTTTGGCGCCAACAGACTTCAATTCATGGGTCCGGACGGCGACAGTCTGGCGCTGATTGAATCTGCCGATGACAACCGCGCGCCGTGGCTGGCGGACGGCATTCCGGGCGATGCAGCTATCCGCGGTTTTGCCGGCGCCCGGTTCAGCCTGCACGATACTGCCGCGACAGAAGAGCTTCTGGGTTTCATGGGGTATCAACGCGCCGAGAAGGAAGGTGACGTGACCCGCTTTATCATTCCCAATGGAAACGGCGCCGACACGATTGATGTCGCAGCACTGCCGAAAACGTCGTTTGCCCGTCAGGGCGCCGGCTCGGTTCACCATATCGCCTTTGCCGTCGAAAACCGCGAAAAGCAACTCGAAGTTCGCAAGGCACTGATGGACACCGGTTATCAGGTTACGCCCGTCATTGACCGCGATTATTTCTGGGCAATCTACTTCCGCACACCAGGCGGCGTGTTGTTCGAGATTGCCACGAACGAGCCGGGGTTTGACCGGGACGAGGACACGGCACATCTGGGCGAGGCGCTTAAGTTGCCGAGCCGGTATGAAGCGTTCCGTGACCAGATCCAGGCAAATCTCGAGCCGCTGACTGCCTAACAACCCCCGCTCACTGGTGTCTGTGGCAACTGATCGGGCTTCTATGGAGAAATGCCAATGGATCAATTGGGAGCAATCAGAGCCTTTGTTCGCGTCGTCGAGGCCGGATCCTTTGCAAAGGCTGCCAGCACGATGGGTGCGCCACGGTCCACCGTGAGCAAGCTTGTTCAGGATCTTGAGGCCAGCTTGAGCCTCAAATTGTTGGAACGAACGACACGTTCACTCACGGTGACACCCGAGGGCGTTGCTTATTACGAGCGCGCCCTCCGGCTGATCGCCGATTTCGATGAAATGAACAACGAGGCGACCCGCGGGCGCCTTGCCACCAGGGGAAAACTTCGTGTTGACGTAGGAGGGACCTTCGCCAATACGATTCTGATCCCTCGGTTGCCAGAGTTTTACGCGCTCTATCCAGAGATCGAGTTGCACCTTGGTGTGACAGAACGTCAGGCCGACATCGTTGAAGAGGGAATAGATTGCGTCATTCGTGCCGGAGATCTGCCCAGCGCATCTCTTGTTGCGAAGAAACTATGCAGCGTCGAGATAGTAACCTGCGCCACCCCGGCGTACCTCGAAAAATACGGCGTGCCAGCTTCGCCATCGGATCTGCAGCGTGATCATGTTTTCGTTCAGTACTTTTTCGCGCGCAGCCTGAAGGCCGCACCAGTGCGATTGATGAATGGTGACGAGAAAATAGAAATCTACAGCCCGATCAAGCTCTCCACCAGTGATGCGACTGCGCATTTGCATGGAATATTGGCGGGGCTGGGTATTGGACAGACATTTGAATTCTTGGCACGCGCCCATATCGCTCGCGGCGCACTGGTCCCCATCCTGCAAGATTGGGCGCCACCACGTTATCCTGTTCACATAGTTAGGCCAGCGGGCCGGTTTCCGAGCGTGAAGTATCGGGTATTTGCAGACTGGGTTGCGGGCGTGTTTTCTGCCTACGATGAGGGCATCGCCACGTCCTGATAGCTTTATCCATATCCATGGATAGTTACTCCACAACGGCGGGCTTCTCCACGTTCTCCTTTGACGATATCCCACGGCTGATGTGAGCCCGTGGCTCTATCCCGAATGGGAGTATGCTTTGACAGGCTTGGCTCCTTGGTCGCACGAACCCACCTGCAATTTGGAATAACGGTTGTTCAGATCAAGTATAAGGCGACGTGATCGCGATATGGGGCGTCAATGCCAACGGTGACCCGCCATCTTGTCGCGTCAATACTCAACGGCAGACTGCCAAGGATTACGCGGCTCACACACCGCGCAACCGTTGTTCACTGGCAGTGCCGCGCAGAGCAAATTCAGCCAAATCGCTTTCCACCGAGCAGCGAAACCAAGGACGCTGCAGAGGTCTTCAAGGCCGACTCTGCGCATCAAATTTCCTTCAGAAGTTTTCGGAACGCGTGGCCGCGTATCGCTGCCCCGTGCGAAGTCCGCAGCTCAGCCGAATCGAGAGATTATTATTGCGATAAAAGCAATTCATTCCCAATTAATATTGCAATTCTACGGGGTCGCAAGTCGCGCTACCTTTTCTTTCAGCAGCCGAGGCAGCAAGCGAAAGAAAGCATCGGTTTCAACCTCCCGACGGTCTTGGAAGCTGTGTCCCAGGGCACGGCATCCGTCCGAAAGGTCCTGCTCATTTCATCACCGGCCGCATTCGCGGTCCAAAACAACCGAAGAGGAATTGACATGTCCAAGCTTGAAGTTCTTACCCCCGCCAACAGCCAGCTCATTTTCATCGATCAGCAGCCGCAGATGGCATTCGGCGTTCAGTCTATCGACCGCCAGACCCTGAAGAACAACGTCGTTGGCTTGGCCAAGGCTGCTAAGATTTTCAACGTGCCAACCACGATTACCACGGTTGAGACCGAGAGCTTCTCCGGCAACACCTTCCCCGAACTTTTGGCCGTCTATCCGCAGAATGACATCCTTGAACGCACCTCGATGAACTCCTGGGATGATCAGAACGTACGCGATGCGCTGGCAAAGAATGCTGCAAACGGCCGCAAGAAGATTGTCGTCTCCGGTCTGTGGACCGAAGTCTGCAACACGACCTTTGCACTCTCTGCTTTGCATGACGTTCCGGAGTACGAAATCTACATGGTCGCCGACGCTTCCGGCGGCACCTCTTCCGATGCGCACAAATATGCAATGGACCGCATGGTGCAGGCTGGCGTCATACCCGTCACCTGGCAGCAGGTCTTGCTCGAATGGCAGCGCGACTGGGCTCGCAAGGAAACCTACGATGCGGTCACCACACTGGTGAAGGAGCATTCCGGCGCTTACGGCATGGGCATCGATTACGCGGTCACTCACGTCCACGGCGGTGCCGAACGCGTCAGCCATGGCAAGCGCATCGGCCCGAACCCCGCGAAGTAAGCCAGATCAACCGCTCCGGTGACGCATCGGAGCGGTTGTCCGTTTTAACGAGGATGACTCTCATGAAAATCTATCTTCTGTCTCTTGGCGCGGGTCTGCTGGTCGGCATCGTCTACAGCCTGCTCAACGTGCGTTCGCCTGCTCCGCCGGTTATCGCGCTTGTCGGCCTGCTCGGCATTCTCGTCGGTGAGCAGATCATCCCGCTCGCCAAATCGCTCTGGAGCAAGGAGCCGGCAGCGGTTTCCTGGCTCCAGCAGGTGAAGCCCCACATGTTCGGTCACATGCCGAAGGGCGGAAATTCTCCGGAGATTGCCCATCGTTCGCAAACCAATTTGGAGGAGCGGAGCTGATGACGACGCGCCGAACCTTCCTTGGAGCGGCCTCGAGCCTGGCGTTTTCGAACCTCTTCTCAAAGGCCAATGCCGCCGATCCCAACCAGACCGGAATAGATACCATGCACCCAGACCTGATCCTCCATAACGGTCGTTTCACGACCCTTGACCGCACCAATCCAAACGCGACCGCGGTCGCCATCAAGGATGGACTGTTTCTTGAAGTCGGTTCGGACAGCGAGGTCATGTCCCTTGCTGGTTCCAACACCAGGATCGTCGATCTCAAGGGCAAGCGCGTCCTGCCCGGCCTCATCGATAACCACACCCACGTTGTGCGTGGCGGGCTAAACTACAATATGGAATTGCGCTGGGACGGCGTGCGCTCGCTGGCAGATGCAATGGACATGCTCAAGCGCCAGGTGGCGATAACGCCAGCCCCGCAATGGGTGCGTGTTGTCGGCGGGTTCACCGAACACCAGTTTGCGGAGAAGCGTCTTCCGACGATCGAGGAGATCAACGCGGTTGCGCCAGATACCCCAGTATTTCTGCTGCACCTCTATGACCGCGCGCTCTTGAACGGCGCTGCACTGCGCGCCGTCGGTTACACCCGCGATACGCCCAATCCACCCGGTGGCGAAATCACCCGTGATGCCAACGGCAATCCGACTGGCCTGTTGCTGGCCAAGCCTAATGCCGGCATTCTCTATTCCACCCTTGCCAAGGGACCCAAACTGCCTCTCGACTATCAGGTCAACTCCACCCGCCATTTCATGCGTGAGCTCAATCGTCTTGGCGTAACGGGTGTGATTGATGCAGGCGGTGGCTTCCAGAACTACCCTGATGACTACGAGGTCATTCAAAAACTCTCTGATGAGAACCAGATGACGGTGCGTCTGGCCTATAATCTCTTTACCCAGAAGCCCAAGGAAGAAAAGCAAGACTTTCTCAACTGGACGTCTTCGGTCAAATACAAGCAGGGCAACGACTATTTCCGTCACAACGGTGCCGGCGAAATGCTGGTCTTCTCCGCGGCGGACTTCGAGGACTTTCGCCAGCCACGTCCGGAAATGGCGCCGGAAATGGAAGGTGAACTCGAAGAAGTGGTGCGCGTTCTGGCCGAGAACCGTTGGCCATGGCGCATGCACGCCACGTATGACGAGACAATCTCCCGTTCGCTTGATGTCTTCGAGAAGGTCAACAAGGACATTCCGCTTGAAGGTCTGAACTGGTTCTTCGACCATGCCGAAACCATCTCGGACCGGTCCATCGACCGCATTGCGGCCCTTGGTGGCGGCATCGCAACCCAGCATCGCATGGCCTATCAGGGCGAATATTTTGTCGAGCGATATGGCCAAGGCGTTGCCGAAGCGACCCCACCGATCCGAAAGATGCTCGACAAGGGCGTCAACGTTTCTGCCGGCACGGATGCGACACGCGTCGCCTCCTACAACCCCTGGGTCTCGCTGTCCTGGATGGTGACCGGCAAGACGGTAGGTGGCATGCAACTCTATCCGCGCGCCAACTGCCTTGATCGCGAGACGGCTCTGCGGATGTGGACTGAAAAAGTCACATGGTTTTCGAATGAAGAAGGCAAGAAAGGCCGTATCGAGAAAGGCCAGTTCGCCGACCTTGTCGTTCCCGACAAGGACTTCTTCTCCTGCGCCGAAGACGAGATCTCGTTCCTGGTATCGGAGCTGACCATGGTTGGCGGCAAAATCGTCTATGGAGCGGGTGACTTCAAAACGCTCGACGAGAACGACGTGCCGCCTGCAATGCCCGACTGGTCTCCAGTCCGCAAGTTCGGCGGATATGCTGCATGGGGCGAGCCGGAAGGTGCTGGCGCGCGGTCTCTAAGGCGCACGGCTATCTCGACCTGTGGCTGCGCCAGCGATTGCGGCGTGCATGGTCACGACCATGCGGGAGCCTGGACCTCGAAACTTCCGATCGCCGACCTCAAGGGTTTCTTCGGCGCTCTTGGCTGCTCTTGCTGGGCAGTCTGATCGTGTCATCGCTTGGGCGACTTCTGTTCGCCCAAGCGATCCGACCCCATAATTGCAATATTGGCAATTAAATCGAAACTATTGCTGCAATTGTTGGCAGAGCGATCACCGGCCAATATCGCTCCATCAAACGCGGCCGCTCGATCCCGTCAGCGACCAAAAAGGAGCAGGATATGACCTACCAATCCCCTATATCGAATTCGGCCTTGAGCGGACTTGCCCGCGTCGTCGGCTCTCCCATTACGAGAACTGTATCGCTGCTTGCTCTCTGCGCTGCCTACATCCAGGGTCCACTCACCAAGATTTTCGATTTCAATGGCGCGCTTGCTGAGATGAATCATTTCGGTCTGCACCCTGCCGCTCTCTTTGCCGTCGTCGTCATCGTGTTCGAGCTTACGGCCTCCGCGATGGTGGTCTCGGGCTTCCTGCGCTGGGCAGGCGCACTCGCACTTGCAGGCTTTACGCTTCTCGCAACGTTCATTGCTCTTCGCTTCTGGGAAATGGCGCCCGGCATGGACCGCATGATGGCAACGAACGCCTTCTTCGAACACATCGGTCTGGCCGGTGCATTCATCTTCGTTGCAGCGGCCGACCTTGCAAAGGGAGCGGGTAAATGAGCGCCGCGAAAACATCCGGGGGCACTTTTGCTCCTCTCGCACAGCCCGTCTTCGCGGTCCTGTGGATTGCAACGGTTCTCGGCAATACCGGAAGCTTCATGCGCGATGTCGCAAGCTCATGGCTGATGACGGACCTCTCGGCAACGCCTGCTGCAGTCGCCATGGTTCAGGCGGCCGGAACATTGCCGATCTTCCTGCTTGCCATTCCGGCAGGCGTTCTCACCGACATTCTGGATCGCCGCAAGTTCCTGATTGCGGTCCAGATCCTGCTGGCCTTCGTAAGTATCTCGCTGATGGTCCTCTCGCAGACAGGCATGCTTTCCGTGAGCGCACTGATCGGCCTGACCTTCCTCGGCGGCATTGGTGCCGCATTGATGGGCCCGACCTGGCAGGCGATTGTTCCTGAACTGGTGAAACGCGAGGAAGTGAAGAGCGCTGTCGCTCTCAACTCCCTCGGCATCAATATCGCTCGTTCCATCGGCCCAGCTGCTGGCGGTTTGCTTCTGGCAGCGTTCGGGGCGGGGATCACCTATGGCGCAGACGTTGCAAGCTACATCTTCGTTATCGCGGCTCTGGTGTGGTGGCCACGTGCCAAAAACGCCAACGACGCTCTACAAGAGAACTTCTTCGGCGCGTTCAGGGCTGGCCTACGTTACACTCGCTCAAGCCGCCCCCTGCATGTCGTCCTTCTTCGTGCCGCCATCTTCTTCGCATTCGCCAGTGCCGTCTGGGCACTTCTTCCGCTGGTTGCCCGTCAACTGCTGGGTGGTGATGCCAGCTTCTACGGTATTCTGCTTGGTGCGGTCGGCGCCGGTGCGATCGGTGGAGCATTGGTCATGCCGAGGCTACGCGAACGCCTGAGCTCGGATGGTCTGCTTCTTGGCGCAGCGGTGATCACCGCAGTTGTCATGGGTGTCCTTTCGCTCGCCCCGCCGAAGATCGTCGCCATTATCGCTCTTCTGTTCCTCGGTGGTGCTTGGATCACCGCCCTGACGACCCTGAACGGCGCAGCCCAGGCTGTTCTGCCCAACTGGGTGCGTGGGCGTGGCCTCGCTGTCTATCTGACCGTATTCAACGGAGCCATGACGGCGGGCAGCCTCGGCTGGGGTGCTGTGGGCGAAGCCGTTGGAATTCAGACGACATTGCTTATCGGTGCAGCTGGCTTGCTCGTTGCGGGGTTCATCATGCACCGCGTAAAGCTCCCGGCTGGTGACGCCGACATGGTGCCGTCCAACCACTGGCCGGAACCGCTGGTCGCCGAGCCTGTTGCTCATGACCGTGGTCCTGTCCTGATCCTCATCGAGTACAAGGTCGAGAAACAGCATCGTTCAGCCTTCCTGCGTGCTCTCGACCACCTCTCTCAAGAACGCCGCCGCGATGGTGCCTATGGGTGGGGTGTGACGGAAGACTCCGCCGATCCGGAAAAGATCGTCGAGTGGTTCATGGTGGAATCCTGGGCTGAGCACCTCCGCCAGCACAAGCGGGTTTCCAACGCCGATGCAGACGTGCAGGGAAAGGTTCTAACTTACCACGTTGGTCCGGACAAACCCGTCGTTCGTCACTTCCTGACGATCAATCGGCCAGGGGCGGCGTAAATATTCCATAAAAAGGGCGGCTCTGGCCGCCCTTTTTTTATGCCATTTGACGCAGGAAACTTAGAGCCGACTAACTTTTCTCATTCATCCGTTGTCGTGAAAAGGTACCAGATGGATGTCGGCCATCCTCCCCGCCAGAAAAGCCTGACCAAACGGCGCATATACGGATCGATTAACCGGCTCCTGCTGCATTCGAAGCGAAAAAGCCGCAATCGAGCTTTACAACTGTCTGAAAGACGTGGAGGAGCGTGGCACCGTGAAACATCCTATCCCAGCGCTGTTTGTATGTATGGCGTCGCTCGTCGCCTCAACCGCCCCCGTTTTCGCAAATTGCTTTTCTCTGGTTGGGCGGCCTGAATGGCCGCTCATTGCAGGGGCAGTTTCCTCAGCACAGGTTTGTGAGCAGCTCCCAGCCGGACCCAACCAAACTCGCAGTTTCCGCGTGCAATCCGCAGAACTTTGCCGTGGCGTGGATCAAAACTCCACTCTCAGAGCTACGGCCATAGTTACTTGCGAAAGCCCTCCCGACGCGCTTTTCGAGATGCCACCGATGCAGTCGGAGATTGCGGTGATCGTTTCAGTCAACGAAAGAGCATGCAAAATCACCGATGCTCAAATTCAGATCGGCGGTGAGCTGGGAAGCCTGCTGCCCGGCACGGTGGATGCCAGCGAACTCGCGAGGCGCTGGACGGGGTCGCAATTGTCGCAACTCTGCCAGATGCGTTAGTTTTATGAGCGTGTGGTCTACCCTCTCTCTCGAGAGAGAGAGCCTGGGTGACAGTGGGCGGCTGACGGTGGCTGCCCCATGGATCGCGTATGCCGATTTATGAGCCTCGCTAATAAGTGTTAGCGAAAAGGCGCATCTAATCATCTTCTTTTACCTCCCTATGTTGAGATATGGCGTTTCTCCGAATGCGCCAGGCCATCAACAACGAATGGAGCTGGAGATGAGAGATCACTCACATTTGGAACTTTCGCGGCGGGACTTACTTGTTTCCTCGGCGGCGGCAATTGCTGTCACGGGAGTTGCGGCAAAAGGAGCCGCAGCACAGTCCTCGGGGGAAGAAATGAATTTCAAGACAAGTGTTTCCTTCAAAGTGAACGGCGAGATGCATGATCTCGAACTCGACAATCGCACGAGCTTGCTCGACGCCTTGCGCGAGCACCTTCATCTAACCGGCACAAAGAAAGGCTGCGATCACGGCCAGTGCGGCGCTTGTACCGTGATGGTGGATGGACGCCGGATCAATTCGTGCCTGACGTTGGCTGTGATGCACGACGGTGACGAGGTCACCACCATCGAGGGCCTCGGACAGCCTGGAAACCTGCATCCCATGCAAGCCGCATTCATCAAACACGACGGTTTTCAGTGTGGTTACTGTACTCCCGGACAAATCTGTTCCTCCGTGGCGGTCTTGGAGGAAATCAAGTCGAATATCCCAAGCCACGCCACTGCAGACATTTCCGCAAAGGTGGAAGTCACCGCGGCAGAAGTTCGGGAACGTATGAGCGGAAACATCTGTCGATGCGGCGCCTACTCGAACATTCTCGATGCAATTGCCGAAGTCGGGGGGATCGAAGCATGAGAGCCTTCACATACGAGCGAGCCACAACGGCTCAGGCGGCAGCGAAAGCGGCAGCAGCCAATCCGGAAGCCAAATTCATCGCCGGCGGGACAAATATCCTGGACTTGATGAAGCTGGAGATCGAGCACCCGGCGCATCTCATCGACATCAACGGAGTTGGTCTCGACAAGATCGAAACCACCTCTGATGGCGGTCTGCGCATAGGGGCTCTGGTCCGCAATACCGATCTGGCAAGCGACGAGACTGTCCGTCGCGACTATGGTTTGCTTACCCGCGCCCTGGTCGCCGGGGCGTCTGGTCAACTGCGAAACAAGGCCACCACCGCGGGCAATCTCCTCCAGCGCACGCGCTGTCCGTATTTCTATGACACCAACCAACCGTGCAACAAGCGGCAGCCGGGAAGCGGATGTTCGGCCCTTGGCGGTTTTTCGCGACAGCATGCAGTCGTCGGAAGCAGCGAATCCTGTATCGCCACCCATCCCAGCGACATGGCTGTTGCGATGAGGGCGCTCGACGCAACCGTCGAAACGGTCAATGGCGACGGCCGTAGCCGCGCAATCCCGATCGCAGACTTTCACAGGCTTCCCGGCGATACCCCACACATCGAGACGGTCCTGGAGCCGGGCGAGTTCATAACTGCGGTCACGCTGCCGAAGCCAATTGGGGGCAAGCATATCTATCGCAAGGTGCGCGATCGGGCCTCCTACGCGTTTGCGCTCGTATCCGTCGCTGCGGTGATCCAGCCGGATGGCACCGGCCGCGTGGCTGTAGGTGGCGTCGCTCACAAGCCCTGGCGAACAGGCTCAGGTGACCGGGAGCTGAAGAGCGGTGCAAAAGCCGCAAGTGCGGCACTTCTCGGCGAAGCTCGCCCGACGGAGCAAAATCGCTTCAAGATAACCCTCGTGGAACGAACGATCGGTGCGGTGATCGCAGAGGCAAGGGGATAACGACCATGAAATTCGACACACCTGCAATCAACAATCCCATCGACCGGATGAAAGTCGTCGGTCAGCCTATCCCCCGCATTGACGGCCAAGAGAAAACGACGGGCCGAGCAATGTATGCCTACGAATGGCATGATCCGAATATTCCTTACGCCTACGGGTATCCGGTCGGTGCCGCGATTGCGAAGGGCCGTATCCGGTCGATATCGAGCGACGCCGCAAAGCGGTCCCCCGGCGTTTTGACTGTTGTCACCACCTTGGACGTGGGCAAGCGCGAGAAGGGTAAATTCAACACTGCCAATCTTTTTGGTGGCGATGAAGTCCAGCACTATCACCAGGCGGTGGCAGTAGTCGTCGCAGAAACCTTCGAGCAGGCGCGCGCCGCAGCTTCGCTTGTGACAGTAGAATATGAAACCGCGCCCGGGAGCTTCGATCTCAAGAAGGCTAAGGACAGTGCGGTCAAGCCCGACGAGAAGCAGCAGCCCGACACGGCAGTCGGTGACTTCGAGGGAGCCTTCAAGAGCGCACCGGTCACTCTCGACGAAAGTTATACCACTCCAGATCAGTCACATTCCATGATGGAGCCCCATGCGTCCATCGCTGCGTGGCATGGCGATAAACTGACCGTTTGGACGTCCAGCCAAATGATTGATTGGTGGCGATCCGATCTGGCGACTACACTTGGTATCGACAAGGACAATATCCATTTGATGTCGCCATTCATAGGCGGGGGTTTCGGGGGTAAGCTTTTCTTGCGGGCCGACGCGGTGCTTGCTGCCTTTGCAGCAAAGGCTACTGGACGTCCGGTCAAGGTCGCGCTTCCCCGTCCGTTCATAGCCAACAACACGACGCATCGGCCGGCGACGATCCAGCGTATTCGCATTGGAGCGACACAGGACGGCAAAATCACCGCGATTGCTCACGAAAGCTGGTCGGGTGACCAGCCTGGGGGCCAGCTGGAAACGGCTGTCAATCAGACACGACTGCTCTACGCGGGTGAGAACCGGATGACTGCCATGAGACTGGCCACGCTTCACTTGCCAGAAGGCAATGCGATGCGGGCGCCCGGCGAAGCGCCAGGGTTGATGGCCCTCGAGATCGCCATAGACGAGATAGCCGAAAAGGTGGGCGTCGATCCGGTCGAGTTTCGGATACTCAACGACACTCAGGTCGACCCTGAGAAGCCCGAGCGCGCTTTTACCCAAAGGAACCTGGTCGGCTGTCTCAAGCTCGGGGCGGAACGGTTTGGCTGGAACCAGCGCGGCAAGCCGGGTTCCCGACGCGAAGGAAACTGGCTGATCGGATCGGGTGTTGCAGCCGCGTTGCGAAACAATCTTCTCCTCCCATCCGCAGCAAGGGTTCGGCTCGGCGCTGACGGCATTGCAACGGTTGAAACCGATATGACCGATATCGGGACCGGCAGCTATACCATCATCGCACAAACAGCAGCTGAGATGTTGGGCCTGCCGGTCGATCGAGTAGCCGTCCAGCTGGGCGATTCCCGCTTTCCGGTTTCGGCAGGGTCGGGCGGGCAGTTCGGCGCGAACTGTTCTACCTCTGGCGTCTACGCAGCCTGCGTGAAGCTTCGTGAGGCGGTGGCGCAGAAACTCGGCTTTAACACTGATGACGTCGTGTTCGAGAACGGACAGGTTCGATCAGGAAACCGTTCGGTAGCGCTTACGGAGGCGGCTGCGCCAAACGGCCTTGTTGGCGAAGATGGAATGGAATGGGGCGATCTTTCCGAAGCCCATCAACAGTCAACGTTCGGTGCCCACTTCGTGGAAGTCGGTGTTGACGTGGCCACGGGTGAAACGCGCATTCGACGCATGCTGGCCGTCTGTGCGGCCGGACGGATCCTGAACCCGATAACAGCGCGCAGCCAGGTCATTGGTGCCATGACAATGGGTGTGGGTGGAGCCCTGTCAGAGGAGTTGGCGGTCGATACGAAGCAAGGCTTCTTCGTCAACCACGATCTGGCTGGCTACGAAGTTCCGGTGCATGCCGACATTCCCCATCAGGAAGTGATTTTCATGGACGAAGCAGACCCCATGTCGTCGCCGATGAAGGCCAAGGGCGTTGGCGAGCTTGGTCTCTGCGGGGTTTCTGCAGCTGTCGCCAACGCAATCTACAATGCCACCGGGGTGAGGGTGCGTCACTACCCTGTGACGCTCGACAAGATCATAGGCGGGCTGCCGGATGTTGCATGACGACATCGCCGCCCTCACGGATATCTGTTCTCAGGAGGATATCCAAGCTGCGACAAAGCCGACGCCGGTCAGGTCGTTGCTCACCGATGATACGGAAGAAATATTTGGCTTTGCGATAAGGGAGCTTGCAAAGGGCAGGGTGGCACTTGCCACCCTTGTCGAAATTCGCGGGGGAGCGGCGCGCGCGCTTGGCTCCCATGTCGCCGTTGCGGCCGATGGTCGTTTTTGTGGTTATGTGTCGGGGGGCTGCATTGAGGCGGCTGTCGCTTCCGAGGCGCTCGACGCAATGGGCGAGAACAGAGATAGGGAGGTGAAGTTCGGATTAGGCTCCCCCTTTTTCGACATTGCCCTACCGTGCGGTGGTGGAATTACCGTGTCGATCCACGTGCTGCAAAATACCGAGATGTTGAGCGGCGTTCTTGAACAGCTTCATCAGCGCCGGACCACGGGCCTGTGCTACACGAGGCAGACCCAACAGCTCGAGATCGTCGAGCCGCCATCGCGGGCCGGTTACGCCGACGACCGCTTTTTCACGGTCTATCGGCCGCGCACGCGTGTCGTGATTTCCGGTCAAAGTATAGAGGCCGAGAGGGTCGCTGATATAGCCCAATCCTCCGGCTACGAGGTGGTGGCCTGCACAGCGAACGAAAAAGTTGTGCCCGATATCGATCAGTACACCGCTGTTGTTCTTCTCCATCACGACCTTGATGCGGAGCAGGCCGTTCTGCAAGCCGCGTTACGGTCACCCGCATTCTACATCGGCGCCTTGGGGAGCACCCGTACACACCGTAGACGGGTCGATTTCCTTGTCAGCTCCGGTTTCTCCCGGGCAGATACTGATCGGATAAGGGCACCGATCGGACTTTTCGGGCCAACCCGCGATGCGAACTCCCTTGCCCTGTCCATCCTTGCCGACATCGCGGCGAGCCGCTTGTCCCTTTATGCGTGAGGTTCGGTGTGGAAGCGGCAGGAGATAGACGAGTGTCAGTTGCCGTGGTTGTCCTGGCCGCTGGACGATCGAGCAGGATGGCGGGTGCCGGGCACAAGCTTCTTGCGCGTTTTCGGGAAACCAGCCTCGTTCGTCGGGCCGCATTGGCAGCTATTGGGGCCGGCAGTCGTTCTGTGGTTGTTGTGACCGGATACCGAAGCTCGGACGTCGAGGCCGAAATTGCAGGGCTCGACGTGATCATCGCGAGAAATTCCAACTTCAGTGACGGAATGGCAAGCTCGATCGTGCTCGGCGTCCAGCGCGCCGCGTTGCAAGCTCCCGACGGGATTATGATCATGCTTGCGGATATGCCGTTGCTTGAACCTGCGGATATTGACGCACTCATCGGCGCTTTTGCGGAGAGAAACGGAAAGGCGATTATTCGCGCGGTGTGCGAAGGAAATCCGGGAAACCCGGTTGTCTTTCCTCGCGCCGCATTCCCGCAGCTCATGGCGCTTATAGGCGACAGCGGCGCGCGCAAGATAATCACCCAATCTGGTCTCGACGTCATCGACATAGAGATTGGCGAAAGCGCCAAGGTGGACATAGACAACACAGAGCAGCTCGTTGCTTTAGGTGGCCATCCAGAAATCGACTGATCATCGAAACCTCATGTGTGCAGAGGCGTGGATCGCATTTTTACATCGACACCCCTTTTTATTGTCCATCACCGAACATTTGTCGTGCTTAACGCGTTCCTTCAGTTGCGGCACAATGATGTGCCCATGGAGGTGGTCATGACCAAATTCGCGCTTTACGTTCCGCTCGAGGCAATGCCCGGCAAAGAACAGGAGGTCGCCGAGTTTCTGCGATCAGCCTTACCGCTGGTCAATGCAGAGCCCGGCACGATTTCCTGGTATGCGATACAGGGAGGCCCAACTTCGTTTGCAATCTTCGATACGTTCGACGATGAGGACGGTAGGGATGCGCACTTAAATGGCCAAGTCGCTGCAGCCTTGATGGCGAAGGCAGAGGCAGGGGACCTGTTCGCCAAGCCGCCGCAGATACACATGCTGTCTATCCTCGCCGAAAAGCGTTCATAGCCCAGACTATTCGGACCTCATAATGTCGAACAGATGGGCTCAGATCGGCAACAAAATGAGATAATATCTCGTTCACCAATGGCTGGCGGCTGGGATTGCGGTAGCAATCATAAAAGCATCCATTAGTGGTCGGCAGTTCGAACAAAGTCAGCGCGTGCAGAATTCTTCCGTCGCTTCGAGCTAATACCTTTGACTTTGACGGACCTTCAGCATTGTGCAACCGTCGCCACATAGACCGGCGTCGGCGCGTAGATCCTCGTCGAGAGCTTTGAGTCCTTTGTGCAGGGAAAGATACTCTCATGCGGATCGTGATCTTCGTTCCAAAGGACGTGCATTCTCTGGAGCTTGCAGGGCTAATGGACGTGTTTGCCGAAGCAAATGCCCGTGTTGAAAAGTTATTCTACGAAGTTGCTGTCTTGGCAGGGCACGAGGGCACGATCCGCTGTGCATCGGGGCTAAAAATCCTGACCGACTGCGCTTTCGATGCGTACCTTGGTAGCCCCGATACATTGCTTGTAGCCGGCAGCGTCGGAGTTCCGCAAAGTCCGGGCGGGCGTGTTGTCGACTGGATTGTTAAAATCGCGGCTCAGGCGCGGCGCTATGGCTCCGTCTGCACAGGGGCATTCGTGCTTGGCGAGGCAGGTCTACTGAAAGACCGGCGTGTTACGACGCACTGGCAGTTCGCGTCACTGTTGGCCGAGCGCTTCCCCGAGACGCGGGTGGAAAGCGACCGGGTTTTTGTCCGTGATGGCGCGATGATCACGTCGGCCGGTTCCAGCGCGGCTATAGATCTCGGCCTTTCCCTCGTCGAGGAGGACTTGGGCCGGGAGATTGCGCTCTACGTTGCTCGCCGACTCGTCGTGTTTCTGAAGCGACCAGGCGATCAGTCGCAGTTCAGCGTGCATCTGGCGGCACAGGCTATCGACCGCAGCCGTCTACACAACGTCCAGCAATATGTTCTGAACCATCCGGCGGCTGACCTCTCTGTCAGCGCCTTGGCGAAGATCGCGGCCATGAGTGTGCGGAACTTTACGCGTGTTTTTTCGCAGGAGGTCGGTATATCGCCATCAGACTATGTCGACCGGACCCGTATCGACGTTGCGCGCTTCCTTTTGGAGGGGAGCCGCCTGCCAATCGCTTTGGTGGCAGCGAGAAGTGGTTTTGGATCGACACGCGCGATGCGCCGTGCCTTTGTTTCGCACGCTGGAGTGACGCCGTCCGACTACCGTGATCGCTTTCGGACGTCCGGCGATGGCGCGAGAATCAGTTTGTCTGAAAACGGCTGACGCTTGTCCTGGAACCGCCTCGGCTGCGGGTTGCCCCGCCCGTGTTCGCCGTCCATGGTTCTTGTCATGGAAGAATTCGAAAAACGCATGCAGTCGCACCTCATGCAGCCCGCGCCGGTCATGTCGGACAATGCGCTTCTCAGCTCCGACGCTATCAGGCCAATTCTTGCGACGCTGGTCGAAGAACTAACCGATGGGATCGCGATCGCACAGCGTTTGGGCGCCAATTCGCCCTTGCTCTATGTCAATAAGGCCTTCGAGCATCTGACTGGCTACGCTCGGAACGAGGTCGTCGGGAAAGATTGCCGCTATTTGCAGGGCAACGAGCGCGACCAACAAGAGGTCGTCCACATTCGCGCTGCGATCGAGGCGGCGGAGCCTCTGGACTCAACGCTGCGTAACTATCGAAAGGACGGGTCGGCGTTCTGGAACAGTCTCAGTCTCCGGCCTGCCTGGGTGGGCGAAGAACTATTCTACGTCGGCATACTGCGCGACGTCTCGGCGATTCGCCAGGCGCACACCGCGCTGGATCGTGTCGCGAACCTCGACGCGACCACGGGTTGCCTGAACCGTCAAGCATTTATCCTGGCTACCGAGGAGCGTTTCGCAACCAATGCCAAAGCGACGCCCTTGGTCGTGAAGCTGGATGTGATCGGTTTTCACGATTTCAACACGGGATACGGTTTCGAAGTCGGGGATGCCCTGCTTTATGAAACCGGGCGGCGGCTGCGGGACGTGGGCGCTGCCCAGGTGGGACGCATGGGCGCCAATGAGTTCGCTTTGGCTTTTGAGCTCACGGATGGATCAAGTGCGGACACTATCGTGGCAGCGGTATCCGCTTCGCTTGCCGCTGACTTCGTCGTGCCAGGTGCAAGTGTCTCACTGCGTTTCGCCATCGGCTATGCGGTGGGCCAGCCTCGGGCGAGACCCATTTCGCTGATCCGCAATGCCGGCATCGCCCTGTGGGCCGCCAAGTCCGCCCCTCTGGGTGGTCCGCGACGGTTTCGAGACTCGGATCACGAACAGGCAAGCCGACGCGTGCGAATGACTCGCGAATTGAAGGTCGCGGTCGCGAATGACGAATTTGTGTATCACTTCCAACCCCAGGTAGACCTTGCAACCGGCGAGTGGGTGGGTGCGGAAGCTCTGATACGCTGGAATCATCCTCTGTTTGGCAGCCAGCTCCCCGGAAGTTTCGTCGAGACTGCCGAGCGATCAGGTCTGCTGCTTGATCTGACCGAACGAAGTCTGACGACCGTCGCAGCTTATGCACGGCGCATTAACGCGCATCGCGGCAAGGCTTTGCGCTTTGCGGTGAATGTATCCGCCGGGGAGTTCCTGCAGCATGACATGGCCGAAATGCTGGATCGGGTCCTGTGCCTGACCAAGGCCGACCCGGCATGGTTGACGCTTGAGATCACCGAAAGCATGTTTCTCAGCGATACACCCGGCGTGATGGACGCATTTCAGCGGCTGCGACAGAGCGGCGTCGGCCTTTCCGTCGATGACTTCGGCACGGGCTATTCAAACCTGCGATCGCTCGAAACCTTTCCGGTTACCGAGATCAAGATAGACCGCACCTTTATCAGCGAACTCGCAACGAGGCCGTCCAGAAGGGTGATTGTCCAGGCCGTTATCGATCTTGGACGCGCCCTTGGGTTAACTGTGGTTGCAGAAGGCGTGGAGACCGAGGCCCAGCGCAAAATGCTTCGCGAAATGGGCTGTCCGGTCGGCCAAGGCTACCTTTTCAGCCGTCCCATCGACGCCGAAGTTTTTGCATCCGGCTTGGCACGGATCGGGAGCGACGGGATGGAAACAGCCTAAGGTCAGCGGGAGTCAGGACCGATTTGGCCCCGCGAGTAATCGCGGAGCCAAGAGACGCTGATCAGATGAGGCTGACGTTCTCGGCCTTGGACTTTCCAGTCTTGCGGTCCTGTCCCACATCGTAGCTGACCTTCTGGCCATCCTGAAGAGAACCACCAAACCCTACGGCGGAGATGTGGACGAAGACGTCCGGGCCGCCGTTGTCCGGAGTGATGAAGCCGAAGCCTTTGTCCTGTGCGAAAAATTTGACGGTACCTGTTGCCATGTTATCCTCGTTAATTGAATACGACGCGGTAATACTATTGTTCGATGGCGGTGGCCACAAGGCTTTATGGCCTTCTCGAGACAAGTCGCCGTGGATGAGTGGCTTTCAAAAACGCCTGTTTTGCGGTCTCAGTCACGATCAGCACGCGATCTGTTGAATTTCAGCACGAATTAATTCGTATTTCCATTTTGCTCCCGCGCACAAAAATTGAAGCAACGAGTTGCTTATGAACAAATTTGTCGCGTTGAGCGGGCCTGATCTTGATCGGCAAAGCAGCGCAGTTTGAAGGCGTAGAGAGTTGCGGCCGCCGAGATTGCTTGCTCTATGTGCATACAGCGTCTCTACAGCGGTCAAAATGCTTAAAGTTTAGTCGTTTCCAGGGTTGCGGATATTTTCATCGATCTATCTTGCGGACGCGCTATTTGCGTGCTTGTATAGACAACCTAGGCAGTCATCACAGTTGCCGAGCCTGAAGGCGCAGACAGAGCGCAGGAGAGATTTGCATGATCGTCTTCGACAACGTCACCAAGCAATATGCGGGCGCGGCTACTGCCGTAAACGGTTTGTCCCTGACGGCGCCAAACGGCAAACTGACCGTGTTCGTCGGCCCTTCGGGTTGCGGGAAAACCACATCCTTGCGGATGATCAACAGGTTGATCGTACAATCGTCCGGGTCGATCCTTCTTGACGGCGAACCGACAGATGGCATGGACGTGGCACTGCTGCGTCGTCGTATCGGTTATGTCATCCAGCATGCCGGGCTTTTCCCCCATCGCACCGTTGTTCAGAACATTGCGACCACTGCGCGGCTAAACGGATCGCCGAAGGAAAAAGCACTGCGCACGGCGCATGAGTTGCTTGAGCGTGTAGGGCTAACCGCCGCCTTTGCCGATCGCTATCCGTGGCAGCTTTCGGGTGGCCAGCAGCAACGCGTCGGTGTTGCGCGTGCACTCGCTTCCGATCCCAAATTCATGCTGATGGACGAACCCTTCAGTGCTGTCGATCCCGTCGTTCGCACACAGTTGCAGGACGAATTTCTTCGCTTGCAGCGTGAGATTGGCAAGACCATCATCATGGTGACCCATGATATAGACGAGGCGTTGAAGCTTGGCGATCAGGTTGCTGTTTTGCGTGCCGGCGGAACGCTTGCGCAGATCGCCACTCCAGAGGAATTGCTGGCGCGCCCGGCAGATGCCTTCGTGGCGGACTTTATCGGCCGGGACAGAGGGTATCGCTTCCTGAGTTTTGCAGAATTTGACGGAGCAGTCCCTCTCGGTGCGGAGCCGACAGCCTTGCTCGGCGCAACACCGGACAGCCTTCGTGGCGTTGCAACGGATCGCTGGGTTCTGGTGACTGACGCCGAACATCGTCCCATTGGATGGGCCGATGCGCAAGGTCTCAGGCAGCCACTGCGTGAGGGAGATCTCAATCTCAGTGGCACGCTGGCGCCGGAAGGCAGCAGTTTGCGCCATGTGCTCGATGCAGCGTTGAGTTCGCCCTCCGGCCGCGGGGTCATCGTAGGGTCAACGGGCCAGCTTGTCGGCACCGTCACACTCTCTGATGTCGCCAAAGCCATCGAAGCCGCGCGGGTCGGTCGCTTCGGAGGTCAGCCATGAGGTTTGATTGGCTCTACCGGGAATCCGGGCGGATTTTCGAGCTTTTCATCTGGCATCTAGGCCTTTCGGTCATCCCGGTGGTGATCGGCCTGCTTCTTGCCCTGCCGCTCGGTTGGATTGCGCAGCGGGCCGGTTTATTCCGGTCGACCCTGCTGGGGGTTGCCGGACTTCTTTACACAATTCCGTCGCTTGCGCTGTTCGTCCTGCTGCCGCTGGTGCTCGGCACCCGTATACTCGATCCGCTAAACGTCGTCGTCGCGCTGACGATCTACGCGTTGGCGCTTCTGGTGCGAACAGTGAACGATGGTTTGGAATCGGTTTCGCCAGACGTCCTCCAGGCGGCCAATGCCATGGGCTACAGACAGGTTGCGCGTCTGGTGGTGGTGGAGCTACCGCTCGCGGTCCCTGTGATTGCCGCCGGATTGCGTGTGGCCGTGGTTTCCAATGTCAGCATCGTTTCCGTAGCGGCACTGGTTGGAACGCCGCAACTTGGTCTGCTCTTCACGCAGGGGCTTCAACTGCGGTTCTTGACGCCGATTATAGCAGGCATCGTACTCTGCGTGCTTCTCGCAGCCTTGCTGGACGGGCTTGTTCTGTTCATTTCACGCCGCCTTACGCCGTGGCAGCCTGGGAGTGCGGCGCGATGATCGAATGGTTTAGCGATCCAGCTCACTGGACAGGGAGTGATGGTGTCATCGTTCTCGTCGGTCAGCATCTGGCTTATAGCTTTGCGGCCCTTTTCCTCGCCTGTCTGATTGGCTTGCCGGTTGGGCTTTATGTGGGACACACGGGACGCGGTGTCGTCTTCATCGCGGGTCTTGCAAATGCGCTACGCTCCCTTCCAAGCCTCGGCCTAATTGCACTTCTTGTGATTGTTTTTGGCCCCGTTTTCGCATCCGATATGGCTTTTATCGTACCCAGCCTTATCGTGCTCGTGCTTCTGGCCGTGCCGCCGATCATGACTGGCAGTTACGCCGGTATCGCGGCGGTGGATCCCGCTGCGGTGGATGCTGCAAGAGGCATGGGGAAACGTCCGCTCGATATTCTGTTCGATGTGGAACTGCCCTGCGCTCTGCCATTGATCTTTTCCGGTCTGCGCAGCGCCACGCTTCAGATCATCTCGACCGCAACCATCGCCGCTTATGTTTCTCTTGGTGGTCTCGGTCGCCTGATCATCGATGGGCGGGCGCAGAACGATTATTATCAGATGGCCGCAGGTGCCGTTCTCGTCGGTGCGTTGGCCCTGACCGTGGATCTGATCATCGGCGTCATATCGAGGGTCACCGTATCACCAGGCCTGACGCGTCGAGCGAAGCGGTAGAGGTTCTAAAATAACGCGGTTTTCTATTCCACGACTGTTTCAACATAAAGGAGAAGCTCGCATGGCATTCAGGATCATCACTGCCGCCAGCGCATTTGCGCTCATGGCACTTTCCGCTGCTTCGGCATTGGCGCAAAGCAATCCGCTGGCCACGCCAGCCACTCCGCGAACCGATACGACCACAATCATCGTCGGTTCCGCCGACTTCCCCGAAAGCCAGCTTCTGGCGACGATCTACGCCAAGGCCCTTGCCGCCAAGGGTGTTGCCGTCGAAACGAAGTTGAGCATCGGTAGCCGCGAAGTCTATATCCCTGCGTTGCTGGACGGATCAATCGATCTGTTGCCGGAGTATGCTGGTGCGACGCTGAGCTATCTCGACAAGAACGCCACGGCCCATTCGCCAAGCGATGTGGCCGCAGCGCTCAAGGCGGCTCTGCCGAAAGGCGTCTCGATGCTGACACCCTCCGCAGCACAGGATTCCGATAGCGTGGCTGTGACGCGCGCGACCGCTGACAAATACAAGCTGAAGACGATTGCCGATCTCGCACCCGTAGCCTCGCAGCTCGTACTTGGCGGTCCACCGGAATGGAAAACGCGCAAGGAAGGCATTATCGGTCTGAAGGAACTTTATGGCCTCGAGTTCCAGTCGTTCAAATCGCTTGACGTCGGTGGCCCGCTGACCCTTTCGGCACTCATCAACGGTCAGGTCCATGCTGCAAACCTGTTCTCGACCGATCCGGCCATCGCTGCAAACGATCTCATCGTGCTTGAAGACGTCAAGAACCTCTTTCCCGCCCAGAACATCGTACCAGTGATTGCCACACCGAAAGTTAGCGACGTTGTGACAAGCACTCTCGATGCTGTTTCTGCCGCCCTGACGACGAAAGATCTCGTCGTTATGAACGGTCGTCTGGCCAATCACGACAGTTTCGATGTCGTGGCGGGCGACTGGCTGGCCGAACACAAATTGAACTGAATCCATCGGCAAAGGGCGTGGCATTGCCCCTCCCTTTGCCGACAACCCTGCGTATTGGTGACGTCATAGCTATGGATCACGACAGAAAGATTTTCCGGGAAGTGATGTCACCGATATCTGAGAACGCTCATGACGCGCAGGGCACCGAAGACCAGAGTTCACCACTCTATGTAAAGCTGAAGGACTATGTCCGCAGTCGCGTCGAGGCGGGTGAGTGGAAGATCGGTCAACGTGTTCCATCGGAAAACGAACTGGTCGATATTCTCGGTGTCAGCCGTATGACGGCCAACCGCGCTTTGCGTGAGCTGGCCGACGAAGGGCTTGTGGTGCGTGTACGCGGCAAAGGTTCGTTCGTTGCGTCCAAGAAGCGCACATCGCAGTTCCAGAGCGTACCCAACATTGCCGAAGAAATAACACGCAACGGCGGTGTTCACAGCGCGCGGGTCATACTTCTTCAAATCGAAACCTGCGATCCAGATCTTGCCGAAGCGCTCGCTGTTCCGGCTGGCAGCCTTGCTGCGCACTCGATCATTGTGCATGCGGAAGACGGCGTGCCGATGCAAATCGAGGATCGTTTCGTCAATTCGGACTGCGCGCCCGATTACATCAAACAGGATTTCAACCTCGTAACACCCAACGGTTATCTCACGCGAGTGGCACCGATCGTGAAAGCCGAGCAGCATATCGAGGCGGTCAGCGCACAGCCCTGGGAATGCAAGCTGCTGGCGATTTCCAAGACGGAACCATGCCTGCTCGTGCGTCGTCGCACATGGTCGACAAAGGGGATCGTGTCTTCTGTCCGCCTCCTTTATCCCGGCAGCCGCTATCGTCTTTACAGCAGTAATTGAGACACGGGCCAACGCCGGCAGTATTCAAGATGGAAAATTCCCGCTCCTCGCAGCCGTTTCTGCATCATAGGAAAACGTCATGACTGTTCTACTGGATGATGGATTGAGTTGGCGCGATGTGGCCCATATCGGCAAGGGCGAGGCACTGCGTGTGTCAGACGCGGCCTATCTGCGGATTGACCGGGCGAGCCAGATCGTTGACAGCATCGTCGAAAGCGGTGTGCGTGCCTATGGCATCAATACCGGGGTCGGTGCACTGTCGGACACTGTGGTGGATCGCACCGCGCAGGGTCGGCTGTCGCGCTCCATTATTCTCAGCCATGCCTGCGGTGTCGGCCCGTTGTTGGATCCTCGCGAAGTTCGGGCAATCATGGCGGCGCAGATCGCCAATTTCGCCCATGGGCACTCCGGTGTCCGACGCGAGATCGTCTCGCATCTGTCGACGTTTCTGGAACAGGATTGTATTCCCGACGTGCCGTCCCGCGGATCGGCGGGCTATCTGGTGCACAACGCGCATGTTGCGCTTGTTCTGATCGGAGAGGGCCAGGCCCGGCTCGGCGGGCGCGTTATGAGTGGACGAGATGCCCTGGCGGCAATGGGACTTCAACCCATCGTGCTGGGTGCCAAGGAAGGGCTGAGCCTCGTCAATGGTACAGCCTGTGCGACCGGTCTTTCCTGCATGGCACTCGCGCGGGCCAATCACCTGCTAGATTGGGCCGATGCCATAGCGGCGCTGACGCTTGAAGCAGCAGGCTGCCAGATCGACGCTTTTGACGAGACGGTTCTCGCGCTGCGTCCCTCGACGGGAATCGCGGCCGTCGGGGCCGCTCTGCGATCCCGGCTTGAAGGCAGTGGGCTGGTTGCCGCCGCTCATGGCAGGCGGACACAGGACGCGCTAAGCCTGCGTGCCGTGCCGCATGCGCATGGTGCTGCACGCGACATCTTCGATGCCTGCGCCTCCATCGTTGACCGAGAGCTCGCCTCCGTCACCGACAATCCCGCGATCCTTGGCACGCCCGAGCAGCCCATCGTCTCGTCGGAGGCCCATGCCGTTGCCCCGGCATTGGGGCAGGCGGCAGACAGTCTCGCCATCGCCATTGCACAGATTGCGTCCATGAGCGAGCGCCGTATCGACAGGCTGGTCAATCCTCTGGTGAGTGGTCTGCCGCCATTTCTGGCGACCGATGCCGGAAGCCATTCAGGTTTCATGATCGCGCAATATACGGCCGTAGCCCTTGTCGGCGATAGCAGACGTCTTTCCGCGCCTGCCTCCACAGATGGAGGGCTGACATCGGGATTACAGGAGGATTTCCTCTCTCATCCCACGGCAGCCGCCAACAAGCTGCTCGCGGTTCTCGACAATGCAGAATATATTCTGGCCATCGAATGGATGGCCGGGGTGCAGGCCCATGATTTCCTGGAAAATGTTGCCGGGCGGGCAGCCGGAACAAATGCGGTCTACAATCTGCTTCGCGAGCACCTCCAGCCCTATTCGGATGACCGGCCCCTGTCTGCGGACATGGAAAAGGCAAGGCTGCTCCTGCGTGATTTCTCGCCACCGGATATGTGATTGAAAGCCGTAAGGCTCGTGCCTTACATGGTGAAAGGCAGATCGATACCCTTGGCGCGGATGAAGGGCAGGCCTTTGCGCCGTGCAGTCCAGCCGATAACGTGAAGGCTCCGGGCGGCCGGTTCATGCCGTTGCGCAAGCATCCAGGATTTGCAGTCGATCGCGGCAATGTCCGCCCGGCCCTCGGCCACTGCGATGACGGAAGCGCGGTGCGCACCGGTTTCGAGACAATTTTCAAACAGATCGAGGCCCGCGCCTTCTGCTTCCAGATCGCGTTTCAAGCTGAGATAGCCGGATAATGACTTGTGCTCGTTGAATGCCAGTATTTTCCCGCTAAGAAATCCTTTCGGCAAAGCGGCCTCACCGGTTTTCGAAGGTTCAGCACCCTCTCCACCGTCTGCTATGCGGGCAATGATGGCGCTGGAATAGAACTCGCCTGCACCACCCTTGATGCCATTATAATCGCTCTGTCCAATCACCTGCACATGATCCTGCAGGCCAAACTCCATTGGGCCCCAGCAGGTGCCGGATATCAGCAGAGCCGGATGCCGCCAGAGCACCGCAAGATCCAATGCATCGGGATCGAGCGTGGCAGGGTCTGCGGCAATGATGGCGCCGTCCTTTCCACGAATACCTCCCGGAACCGCCGGCATATCGCCGTTGCGTCTGGTGAGGCCTTTGGGAGCGTCGATACCCTCTGCTAAAAAACGGGTGCGCATATCGGCCCACAGCCTGTCCGTCTCATTGCGCAGTTCGGGCCAGTCATACATTGGCAGTGCCGCGATCCATGTCACGATGGAATTTCCAGTCTCACGTCTTGTTCCTGCATCGCATTGTCAGAAAAAATCAGAGCGGCAGGCACGACGGGTGACGCGATTAAAACTTGCTCGTCCCGTCGCAAGACAGGATGCGCTACCGGTTCCTTGGCCTTGAAGGCGAAAGCGCGGAACACCTCGAAATAATTGCTGAACACATATCCGTCATTCATCTTCTGCCACTCCGCCCGCCTCTCGCTGTAGAGGGAGGGCAATTTATACCAGGCGGCTGTCGGCATTTTGTGATGCACGAAATGCAGGTTGTTATAGAGAAACAGTGGAGCCAGGATGGAGTTTTCAACAATGATCGTTCTCCCATCCGGCTGTTCGGACCATTGATGTTCGCAATAGGAGCGAATGGCAATGATGGATATGCCCAGATAGGCCGCCACACTAACATAGAGCCAGATTGGAACGCCGAAAATCAGGGATATGACCAGCAGTGTCGGAACAAGTCCGGCCAGATGCAGGGTCCAGGCATAGATCACCCTCCGATCACCCTGCGCGATCTTGCGCCATTCGGATATCGTGAAACCAACAACCATCAGCGGAGGGCCGATGACCAGACGCCCGATGAACGTATTGTTCCATCCCAGCAGGACCTTGAGGAACGACGGCATCTTTTGCCAGTCGCCCATAGCCCGGTAATAGCTTTCCGGATCGTCGAATGGGTCGGTCAGACGCTCGTCTGCATGGTGTTGCAGATGCGTGCGCTTGTAACTGCGATAGGGGTAGAAAATCCCGAGCGGCAGAAAGACCAAAGCTTCGTTCAGTCGTGCATTGCGCGTGGGGTGCCCATGTAGAACCTCGTGCTGGAGCGAGGAGTGCAGGGCAACTGCAATGCCCATGAGCACCAGAGAAACGATTGGAAACATCGGATACAGAAAATATCCCGCGAAAATCCAGAGACCGTAACAGACCGCCAACAGCGAGACTGTTGGCCATTCAATTCGGTCACGCGTTCTTCTGCGGCGCACGCCAGTCAGCCGCGCCGTCTTCTTTGCCAATATGTCTGTCATTTCATACTCTTGATGCCCCTGTCACCGTAGGGTCGCATCAGTCTCAGCCAGCCACAACGGGTTTATGGTGACCAACTGTTGATTTTGATAACAGTTTAAGCATTATGGTGATAATTATAAACAAACGGGTGAATTATGGACAAACGCGCGCTCGCAGAATTGTTTCGTGCCCGCCTGATCCAGCTGGTGAACAGGTCAGAAGACAACCAGGCGTCTTTTGCCGCCGCTATTGGCATTGATCGATCAGCACTTTCGCAATTGCTTTCCGGTGATTCGGCGCGGCTTCCGCGTGTGGAGACGCTGCTGAATATCGCCGAGCGACATTCCGTCTCGCTCGACTGGCTACTCGGTCTTTCCCATGATCAGGGGTTGATGGGGGAATTGCGGCCAAGTTTCGAGATCGAGGAGGGCGGTGCTGATTATACGGATACGCTGTTGATGAAGTGGCATGCGGAAGCTGCAGGCACCAAAATCCGTTATGTTCCGGCACGCATTCCCGATCTGCTTCGCACACCCGAGATCATCGCTTTCGAGGCCATGGGCGCGCATCAGAGTGTGATGGCGCAGGCCAGCGAAACGGCGTTTCGACTCGATTATAATCGCCAGCCTGGTACCGACATGGAAGTTTGCATGCCGCTCGAAACGCTGGAAGCTTTTGCGCAGGGGCGCGGTATGTGGAGCGGTTTGGACCGCGAGACACGTGCCGAACAACTCAAACATATGTCGGGACTTATCAGCGAGCTATACCCATCATTCCGGCTGTTTCTGTTCAATGAAAAAGAACGCTTTTCCGTGCCCTATACGATCTTCGGTTCGCAACGGGCAGCACTTTTCGTCGGCGCCATGTATCTTGTGCTCAACAACGCTGAAGCCATCCGTAAGATGCAACGTCACTTCGACGAGCTGATACGTTTTACCCGCATTCATGCCCATGAAACCGCGGATTTCGTTATGAATTTGGAAGTCGCTTAGTCCTGTGACGGGTACCAGCTTTCGCACATCATCGAACCTGCTTGCTACGTGGCGATATGGTCGGGATTGAACAGGAGAGGAAGGCCGCCATGGCCTCTAAATAACGACCTCCTCCACAAACCGGATCTTTTGTAACGGCGCCAGAAAAAGCCCGGCAGTGCCGGGCTGTAATCTATGATGTTACTTCGGCCGAAAACGCGGATTTGATCAGTGTTTTGGTATATTCAGCCGCCGGCCGCTCGAATATCGCGTCCGTTTCTCCCTCTTCGACAATCTTCCCGTTTCTCATCACGATGACATAATCCGAAATGGCCTTGATGACAGAGAGGTCGTGGCTGATGAAGATGTAGGAAAGGTTGTGCGTTTTCTGCAAATTACGCAAGAGGTCGATAACTTGTCCTTGAATGGATCGGTCCAGCGCCGATGTAGGTTCATCGAGAATGACGACATCTGGTTTGAGGATGATCGCGCGGGCAATTGCGATACGCTGACGTTGCCCGCCTGAAAACTCGTGCGGGTAGCGGTTGCGGGCGGCGGGATCGAGGCCGACTTCTTTCAGCGCTTCTATTGCTCGCTCGTCGCGCTGCGCGCGGCTGAGCTGTGGGTCGTGCACAAAGAGACCCTCAGTGATGATCTCTCCAACAGTCTGCCTTGGCGAAAGAGATCCATACGGATCCTGGAACACAAGCTGCAGCTGCCGCCGCAATGGCCTCATTGCCGTTCGGCCAAGTCCGGTGATTTCCGTCTTGCCGAAGAAAATGCGGCCCTCTGCAGTGACAAGGCGCAGAAGCGCGCGACCGAGCGTGGACTTGCCTGATCCGGATTCACCGACGATGCCGATGGTCTGCCCTTGATGAAGGCTGACATTAACGCCGTCCACGGCCCTGAAAGCCCGTGACTTCGACAGGAAGGCGCCCGGGATCACATAATCGATCGTGACGTTCTGGCCAGCGAGAACGACCGGCGCTTCTTTGCCGACCGGCGGCTTGTGGCCGCTGGGTTCGGCATCGAGAAGCATCCTCGTATAGTCCGCCTGCGGGCGCTCGAAGATCTCTTCCGTCGGACCGGTTTCAACGATCTCGCCTCGGCGCATAACCGCAACACGATCGGCAAAATGCCTGACGACACCGAGATCGTGCGTTATCAGCACCACGGCCATGCCGAAGCGCTGCTGCAACGACTTCAGAAGATCGAGGATCTGCGCCTGGATTGTCACGTCGAGCGCGGTGGTTGGCTCATCCGCGATCAGAATATCCGGCTCGTTTGCCAGCGCCATGGCGATCATGACGCGTTGGCGCTGGCCGCCTGAAAGCTCATGCGGGTAGCTGTCGATGCGCCGCTCCGGGTCCGGAATACCGACAAGTTTCAGAAGTTCGAGAACGCGTGCCCTCGCTTCCTTCTTGCTGCCGCCCCGGTGATGAACGATTGGCTCGGCGATCTGCGCGCCGATCCTGTAAAGCGGATCGAGCGAGGTCATCGGCTCCTGGAAAATCATGGTGATTTTCGCGCCACGGATTTTGTTCAGCTCGTTGACCGGCAAGCCTACCAACTCGCGTCCACGATATTGCGCCGAGCCTTGAATGACGCCGTTGGAAGACAAGAGGCCCATGATGCCCATCATGGTCTGGCTTTTGCCGGAGCCGGATTCCCCGACGACAGCGAGCGTTTCACCCTGCTTTACGTGGAGATCGACACCTTTGACGGCGTTGACGGTGCCGTCTGGCGTAGTGAAATCGACCTTGAGATTGCGGACGGTGAGAATGTTTTCAGATGTCGTATTCATGTCAACGATCCTTGGGATCGAGTGCATCACGCAATCCGTCGCCTACGAAGTTCAGCGAAAAAAGCGTCAGCACGAAGAAGATTGCCGGGAATATCAGCAGCCACGGGGCCGACTGAATATTGTTGGCGCCTTCGGAAATGAGCGCACCCCAACTCGTGAGTGGTGCCTGAACACCAAGCCCCAGGAAGGAGAGAAAGCTTTCAAGAAGTATGACCTTCGGGACAACGACCGTCACGAACACGACCACGGGACCGATGGTGTTGGGGATGATGTGACGGCGGATGATCTGCCAGTCACTCAAACCCAAGGCCTGAGCTGCCGCCACAAATTCCCGCCGTTTCAAGGCAAGCGTCTGGCCACGCACGATACGCGCCATATCCAGCCACTCCACTGCGCCAATGACAAGGAAGATCAGGATGAAGCTACGCCCGAAGAAAACCACGAGAACCACGACCAGGAAGACGAAGGGCAGCGAATAGAGGATCTCGACGAAACGCATCATTACATTGTCGACGCGCCCGCCGATGTAACCCGCCGTAGCGCCGTAAAGCACGCCGATGCCGAGCGAAACGAGGCTGGCGAGAACGCCGACGGCAATGGAGATCTGGCCGCCCAGCATTACGCGAGCCAGCATGTCGCGACCGTTTGAATCTGTACCGAAGAAGAAGTATTCGCGATTGACATCGCCTTCCAACTTCAGCGTTCGACCATCATCTTCCGTAGCAACGACTTTCGTGTTTTCGAATTCGTTGGCGCGGTCGAAATAACGTGTCGTGCGCGGGTCAATCGGGCTGCTGGAGGTAACCGTTGCCGTGAAGGTCTGCCCTTCGACGGCAAACTCCTTCAGTTCGACGCGCGCACGGCCTGCCACACCTTCCATGACGCTCTGGAGGTTGTTCACGTCCGGGCGCGGCTCGAGGCTTGGCGCGACGGAGACGTAGGACGAAAACACCTGATCATAGGTGTGTGAAAGGAAATGCGGGCCGATAAACGAGAAAAGTGTGATCAGCACAAGCATGATGGAACCAGCCATGGCGGCCTTGTTTCGTCTGAAACGCAGGGCTGCAAGCTGGAACAAGCTTCGGCTTTTCACCGATGGCTGAGGGGCTATATTGCCGGAGATATCAGTCATGTCTGACCCTCGGATCGAGCAGGCCGTAGAGAATATCGACCACGAGATTGAACAGGATCACAAAAATGGCGATGAGAACCACCGTTCCCATGACCAGCGTGTAGTCGCGATTGATGGCGCCAAGAACGAAGTAGCGGCCGACACCGGGAATGGTGAAGATCGTCTCGATGACCGCCGAGCCCGTCAGCAGCGCTGCGGCGCAAGGCGCAAGATATGAAACGACCGGCAGCATCGCCGCGCGCATGGCGTGAATCACCACGACGCTGCGAGCCGGGAGGCCATAGGCCCTGGCGGTGCGGATATGGTCCATGCGCAGAGCCTCGATCATTGCACCGCGCGTCAGACGCGCGATGACCGCAAGCTGCGGCAAGGCGAGCGCGATCATCGGAAGAATGAGATAGCGTAGCGACCCATCACCCCAGCTACCTGCGGGCAGAAGCCCCAGCAACACGGCGAAGATAAGCGTGAGGACAGGTGCGACGACGAAGTTCGGCACGGTGATACCGATGGTCGAAATGGACATGATGGAGAAATCGAAGGTGCTATTCTGCCTGAGTGCGGCAAAGGTGCCGGCAAGAATACCGCCGACCAACGCCAGCAAAAGAGCATAGCAACCGAGCTCCAGCGAATAGGGCAGGCCTTTGCCGATCAACTGGGCGACGGTGTTGTCCTTGTAGATGTAGCTCGGACCGAAATCGCCGGTGGCGGCGTTGCCGAGATAGATGAGATACTGGCGCCACAATGGCTCATCCAGATGATAGGTTCTCATCAGGTTTTCCATGGTTTGCGGGGGCAGGGGCCGCTCGAGGTTGAACGGACCGCCCGGTGCGAAACGCATCAGGAAAAACGAAATCGTGACGACGATGAACAATGTCGGCACGGCGCTCGCCAAACGGCGCAGGATAAATGAAATCATGATTTTCAGGCTCCGACATGGCACGGTGGTTTCGGCCACCGTGCCAGCACTGCTTATTCGGAAACGCTCAGGAAGCGGCTGAGGTGTTCGTTAGCAGCATTGTCTTCCCAACCCTTCACGCGGTTGGAAACCAGCCACAGGTCCGCCTGTGTGAGAAGCGGAGCAACCGGCTGTTCCTTCATGAGGATGGTTTCTGCCTCGTGCAACAGTTTGGAGCGAGCAGCAGGATCCTTTTCGTCATAGGACTTCTGCATCAGCGCATCATATTCGGCATTATTGAATTTCGAGTAGTTGAAGGTCTTGTTGGAGGATACCGAAAGGGCGAGGAAGTTTTCCGCATCCGCATAGTCGGCAACCCAGCCTGCACGCGCAACGTTGTACTTGCCGCCTTCCTGCAGGTAGCCGTAATGCGAGGCGACGTCGAGGTTCACCAGTGACACTTTCGCGCCAAAGGTATTTTTCCACATGTCCGCAATAGCGGTGGCAACGCGCTCATGGTTCGGGTTGGTGTTGTAGCGAATTTCAACGGAAAGCGGCTTGCCGCCCTCGCCGTAACCGGCTTCCTTCATGAGTTTAACGGCTTCGTCTTCACGATCGAGTTGCGACAGCGTCGCAAACTCTGCTTTCGCAGGCTCACCGTAGGAGTCCATGCCCGGAGGAACCATGGAGTAGGCGGGAACCTGCGAACCGCTGTAGATTTCCTTGGCGAGAAAATCGCGGTCGACTGCCATGGACAGGGCTTGACGGACGCGGACATCATTATACGGCGCTTCACGCGTGTCGAAGGTATAGTAATAGGTCGCAAGCGTCGGCGAAACGTGAACCTGTTCGCCATAGGCCTTGCGCAGACGGTCGATCTGGTCCGCGGAAAAGTTGTAGGCGAGGTCCATTTCCTTGGCTTCGAAACGACGAACGGATGCGGCCTGGTCGTCGATCGGGTAGAAGATGACCTTGTCGATCTTGGTGTTCGATGCGTCCCAGAAGTTGGTGTTCTTGACCACCGTCAAGCTGTCATTGGGAACATGCGCTTCAAGCTTGTAAGCACCGTTCGAGACCATGACGCCCGGCTTTACGAAGTTGGTTCCGTTCTTGTCAAAGCTTGCCTTCGAGATCGGCAGAGCTGTCTGGTGGGCAAGGAGTTCAAGGAAGAACGGTGTTGAGCGCTCGAGTGTGATCTCAAGGGTCTTGTCATCCACGGCCTTGACGCCAAGCTGGTCAACCGAAGTTTCGCCCTTGTTTATCTTCTCGGCGTTCTTGATCGGATAAAGAATATTCGCATATTTTGCTGCGGTCTTCGGGTCTTCGACGCGCTGATAGGAGAAAACAAAATCTCCAGCCGTTACCGGAGTGCCATCCGACCACTTCGCATCTGCACGCAGTTTGAACGTGTAGACGGTACCATCCTCAGACAGCGTCCAGCTTTCCGCCGTACCGGGAACGATCTTGCCGGCAGCATCGTAAATGGTGAGACCTTCATATAGGTCTTTCAGGATAAAGGCTTCGATATTGATCGAGGTCTGTGCCTGATCGAGCGTCTGAGGCTCCCCGGAATTGCCGCGGTGAAGAACTGTTTCTGCAAGTGCGGAACTTGCGCCAATCAGAAGCGATCCTACCAGCAGCGTGGCGCGAGTTGTTGTTTTTATCGACATAATTTCCCTCCCGTGAAGAGTGTGAGTCTACAAACAAGGCCAAATTGCTCCGAAGGGCAACCACAATAAATTGTGAGTTTATGCATACACCGTGACTGCTGATCGAACAGAATAAGGGCAAAGCCATGGCCCGCGCGCTGGACATTGCCTCGCGTGACGCGACCTCCGGGACGGTTAAATCGATGCGGGAAGCCGTCGGCCCCATCGATATCCTCGTGAAAATACCGATGCCGCCAAAAGCCCGAGTAAGTTTACGGCATCACACATGTCATCGTTTGCATATCCCGGGTAACACTTCATTTAGTAATTTTGTGAAATCTAAAATACGCAGGTTCCAAAGTTTCATCGGCGGGGCTGGTAGAACGAGTGGATCCAACGCGCCCAGCCTTTGGCGGCCCGGAGCGGATATCCGCTTGTCGCCCTATGAGGAGGGGCACAGCTACCCGCGATGTTCCGTTGTTTGTTTCTCTGGCTTCCTGCGCGGACAGCTGGAGGAGCGCTTGCCCTGAGGCTATTCATGTCTTTCCTGAAGAATACCAAAATAAAAACAAAGGTCTTATTCGTCATATCAGTGATGAGTTTGATGTCGCTTTCCGGAATCAGCTACGTCAGCTTGCAGTATAAAAATACCGACAATGTTTACAGCGATTTCATCGCCAATGAGGCGCTTGCTGCGGTGCTGAACGCCCGAACCAGCGGCAATCTCAATGCACTCGGCATGCAGATGCTTCGCGCCAGCCTCAATGACTCGACCAGCAGTGATTTCGAGGCCGCTGTCAAAACATTCAAGGCCGACCGGAAGCAACTGGAAGAACGGCAGAATAAAATCATGCAGCTGGTGCCGGCCCGGACGGATGCCGCTCGTGATATCCTCAAGGGTGTTGCCGAGGTTGAGGAAATCGGCAATCAGGTCATCGCTCTCATGCAGGCGGGAAAAAATGCTGAAGCTCAGCAGATGGCGCTTAACGTCCTTCGAAAAATAACTGAAGTCTCACCGAAAATCAGCGCGGGGAACGAGCAACTGATCCAGGTGATGAACGATGGGAGAGAGCGCCTCACGGCCAGCACCAACACGACAATCTGGACCGCTCTGGTCAGCATAGCACTCGTTTCCCTGGCACTGATCGCGCTCGGCCTGCTTATTTCCTCGCGTGGCATTACCACCCCGATTGCGCGGCTTCGTGAGCGGATGGGGTCGTTGGCGGCAGGCGATACAGCCAGCGAAATCGAAGGTATGGACCGCAAGGATGAAGTCGGCCAGATGGCCGCTGCTGTTCAGGCATTTCGCGAGAACGCCATCGAGCGCCTCCGGCTTGAGAATGAAACGGAAAACCATCGGTCGTCTTCAGAGCAGGACCGGATAGAGCGCGAGAAACAGAAGGCGAAAGAAGCTGCCGACGTGCAATTCGCCGTCGACAACCTTGCTGCTGCCCTTTCGAAGATCGCTCAGGGCGACGTTACTTACCGGATCGCTCAGCCGTTCGTGTCCAGCCTTGACGGTATTCGCGGCGACTTCAACAGGGCAGCGGAACAGCTGCAATCGACTCTGAACCAGGTGGCGCAGAACGCGCGCGGCATCGACTCCGGCGCGAACGAGATCAGGGCCGCAGCCGACGATCTGGCCAAGCGTACGGAACAGCAGGCAGCGGCCGTCGAGGAGACAGCTGCTGCACTGGAAGAGATCACCACGACGGTGAAAGACTCGACCAAACGGGCGCATGAAGCGGGCCACTTTGTCAGTCGCGCAAAAGTGGGCGCGGAACAGTCGGGAGAAGTGGTGCAAAAAGCTGTCACGGCAATGGAGCAAATTGCTTCATCCGCTGATGAGATTTCCAACATTATCGGCGTGATCGACGAGATTGCTTTCCAGACCAACCTTCTGGCGCTGAATGCAGGCGTGGAAGCTGCCCGTGCCGGTGAGGCGGGCAAGGGATTTGCGGTTGTTGCCCAAGAGGTTCGCGAACTGGCACAGCGTTCCGCCGGTGCCGCCAAGGAGATCAAGAATCTCATTACGACATCGAACAGTCAGGTTCAGCAGGGTGTGCAACTGGTTGGCGAAACGGGCAAGGCACTCGAACTGATCGTCACGGAAGTACAGGAAATCAACCGTCACGTGATGGCGATCGCGGAATCGGCACAGGAGCAATCCTCTGGTCTCCAGCAGATCAATACGGCTGTGAACCAGATGGACCAGGACACCCAGAAGAACGCTGCCATGGTGGAAGAAAGCACGGCGGCAAGCCACGGGCTTGCACGCGAGGCTTCGTCGCTCAACCAATTGCTCGCTCGGTTCAAGTTGTCAGAAGGTGGTTACAGCGACATCTCCGCACCGGTTCGCGCAGCCTCGTCCGCCGACAGGCCTGCAGTTTCTCCTGCGCGTGCACTCGGCGGAAAGATTAAAGCTGCGTTCTCCGGCAATGCTGCGCTGAACACATCGCCGGATAACTGGGAAGAGTTTTGATAAATGCGCGTCTTTCACGCCTGACGTCTGATGAGAGACTGAAAGCATTGTTTTAAAAAACTTGCACCGGCGATTGGACTCTGATCGCCGGTGTCTTGCCGATCGCACATCGAATCCGTGACGATTTTTGATCGTATCTCCCCTAAAAAGCGTCCGCTCTGGGGAGAAGTGCCAGTTGATCATTCCGGTACTATTGGCGATTGCCCGCATCACCGACAACTTGCAACCGCATTGGTGGTTATAGCGGTTGTTCTGCGCAGGCGGATCGATATATCTAGGGCCTGGTTCGTCAATTTAATCTGCGGGTACATGGAAACTTCGCTTTATCTGCCCGTCAAAAGTTTCCTCGAGGAAGCGGGCTACACTGTCAAAGGCGAGGTTGGCAGTTGCGACCTCGTGGGCTTGAGCGATAACGATCCGCCTGTTGTCGTCATCTGCGAGCTGAAACTGAGCTTCAATCTGGAGCTTATTTTGCAGGCGGTTGATCGCGCGGCTATGGCAGACGAGGTCTGGATTGCGGCACGGGTCTCAGCCAAGGGCAAGGGCCGCGAGGCTGACAAACGTTACCGCGACCTCTGCCGCAGGCTCGGGATCGGCATGCTCGGCATTTCCGATGTTGGCGACGTCAGCGTTATCGTCAGTTCCATATCACCGATGCCGCGAACCAATCCGAAACGGCGTTCGCGATTGATACGTGAACACAAGAGGCGACGCGGAGATCCGGCGGTGGGTGGAAGCACTCGCGCACCAATCATGACCGCGTACCGCCAACAGGCACTCGGCTGCGCTTTGGCGTTGGCATCAGGGCCGCTGCGCGTGCGTCAGGTCAGATCCAGCATACCGGATGCCGGGAAGATTTTGCTTGCAAACGTCTATGGCTGGTTTGAACGTCTGGATAGAGGCGTCTATGGCTTGACCCCTGCCGGACAGGAGGCGCTGCAGCGATGGCCGCAACAAGAAACGCCGGCAACGATCGTCGTACTCAGCTGATTTCTATTCAGCAATAGAGCTTATTTGCCGCAGATTATGTAAAAACATGACTGCACACCTTGGAGTTGATTTCATTTCCTCTTGATTTACCTTGTGTATTTCCGATGATGTAACACGGACTTGATAAATAACCGACTCTGTACTCGATGAGTCGTGCAAATGAACATACTTGGCGCCAAACAGAAATTGCTGTATTTTATGTCTGTCCGGTCCGACAATCCGGACCTGCTGAAAGCGCAATATCGCGCTTTCACGCGGCAGATGCCGATGATGTATTTCATACTGATTTCAAGTACATGGGCGCTGGCTACTACACATCTGCAACTGGCGCCGTTTTGGCTCACCATTGGAATTCCCGCTTTTTTCACACTCGGCTGCACCGTCAGGGTTGCATTCTGGTGGAGAACCCGCGGTATCGATCCCCCGCCGAAGGTGGCCCATGCAGCGCTTCAGCGCACAAATCGCCTGGCAGCCGGTATCGCCATTATATTCACGCTCTGGTCTTTTTTGCTGGTGCCCTATGGGGACGCCTATACGCAGTCTCATGTCGCCTTCTACATGGCGATTACCGTTATCTCCTGCATCTTCTGTCTGATGTATGTGCGTTCGGCCGCCTTCATGGTCACGGCCATCGTCAACGGCGCCTTCATCATCTTCTTTTTGGCCTCAAGGCAACCGACATTCATCGCCATTGCCATCAATGTCCTTCTGGTCTGCGCTGGCATGATGTCCATCCTGTTGACCAACTACCGCAATTTCGAGCGCATGATTGTTTCGCAGCAGCGCACGGAAGCGCTGAACAATGAGAACCTGCTGCTTGCCAATATCGACAGCCTGACGGAACTGCCCAACCGCCGCGCCTTTTTCGCCCATCTCGAAGCCGAAATCGAAAAAGCAAGGGTGGCGGGAACGCGACTGGCGCTTGGCGTTATCGATCTTGATGGGTTCAAGCCCGTCAACGACCTTTACGGCCATTCCGTGGGCGACAGGCTGCTCGTCAACGTTAGCAAACGTCTCACCGAAACTCTGACGACCAGCAAGGCATTCCGCCTTGGGGGAGATGAGTTTGCGATCGTTGCACCAATCATACCCGATGATGCGCAACTCGTCGTAAATGCGAACTTGATCTCGGAACGGTTGAGGGCGCCCTATCATCTGCCCGAGGGAACGGTGCATGTCGCTGCTTCCATGGGGATAGCCGTATTTCCGTGCCTCGCTTTGACGCTTGAGCAACTTTTCGACCGCGCGGACTATGCGTTGTATCACGCCAAGAAAACCCGGCGCGGCGATGCCGTCCTCTTCGATGCGGAGCATGAAAAGCAGATCAATATCGAAGCCCGTATCGAACATCTGCTCAAGCAGAAAGAGATAGAAAACGAGCTTTCAGTCGTGTTCCAACCGATCGTCGACATACGCGATGGAAGAGCTGCGGGCTTTGAAGCACTGGCGCGCTGGCACAGCCCGGTCCTTGGGCATGTCCCGCCTGCCCAGTTCTTCGCCATTGCCGAGCGGGCCGGTATCGTCAGCTCGCTGACACGGCCTCTTCTTCGAGCCGCTCTCGTTTCCGCATCGGCATGGGAGCCATCCCTTAGACTGTCCTTCAACCTCTCCGCCCATGACCTCAATTCCTGCGAAGGCGTGCTGTCATTGATCGGCATCATCGAAAACAGCGGCTTCGACGCAACACGTATTGACCTAGAGATTACCGAAACGGCCTTTGCGCATGATTTCGAACAGGTCAGGCAGTCGGTCGAAATGCTGCGGCGGCTCGGTTGCGGCATTTCGCTTGACGATTTCGGCACCGGTTATTCCAGCCTGACACGGCTGCACGCTCTTCCCCTCACCAAGATCAAGATTGACCGCAGCTTCGTTACGGATCTGCACGAAAAGCCAGCCAGCTACAAAATCGTGAAATCGCTGCTCACGCTCAGCCGCGACATGGGGTTGGAATGCGTGGTGGAAGGGGTCGAAACACGGGAGGAACTCGCGGCGCTTGAAGGTCTCGGTGCTACGTTGGTGCAGGGTTATATCTATGCGGCACCGCTACGAGAACAGGATGTCCGTGAGTTTCTTTCCGGACAGGAAAAAAAGCGCATGATCCTGTCAGCCTAAAGTAGCCTGGGTTTTTCGGGCCCGATTTGCCGGCTGCGATGCCTGCCTGCTGATGTTGATCCGGGGAAGGACAGGAAAACAGGGCTCGGCTACCTCTATCATGGCGTAGAAATGCGTGCTTTGAATAGACGTGTTTGCTTTGTCTGCCCGGCAGGTTTTAGCGTCCGCCTTGTTTTCCGCGCAATCCAGGCGCAGTATAGGCTTCGTTGTGCTGGCAGCACGGCTCCCCGGTGTCAGAGAGGCACCGCCTCTTCTTCGTTGTCCTTTAGTGAATGTTTGCGCTGACGGTGCCGTATTTCTTTGCGGTAATCACCGAGATGTCACCTGTTGCGTCACGAGCATGCAGGTTGACGGGGGACTACGCTGCCATCAGTTGCACAACGCAAACCATCTGCATTTCTCCAGTGCCATTTCATGGCGTCTGGTCGTTTCGCTCCTGGATTTTCTTGGTACCGCCCGGACACGACACCGCATCTGGTTCTTAGGGATGTCTGGCTCAAGCACCACTCCGATCGATAGGGACTTTCGACCGAGAGACAGGAACGCAGCAGTTGCAATGTAGAATAAAACCGGCTCCACGCGGATCAAAGCCGCGCTGAAGCCTCGGATAAAAGGCAAGACCATGAATAGTTATAACGACCAAAGACGCCAGGCGCTCAGGATCGAAGTTTGGGAGAACGAAGGCGGGACTTCCGTTGCCGATACGGTTGACTCCCAATATGGAAGAAGGATCGAGAGGGACCAAACCTGGACCATATATCATGTATTCACCGGTGTGCCGGTACGGGTGGGTGGCCGCAGGCTGACCGAACTCAGCATATCGGAAGCAACCGATGGCATGCTTTCACTCAATCGTCGCAACGTTTTGCGAAGGGAAGAACGCAGCAGGTGTGAAGCATGACACTGGCTTTCCCCAACTCGGCCCGCAGTTTTGACGACGTGCGTAAAGCTGTGCGGTTTTTCGGCCATGACGGCATGTTCGAAATCCGGTTTTTTGTCGAAGCTGCTGCACTCGCCAAGGGCGGCGTGCATGCAACAGGCATGTCGGAAGCCCAATGCCTTTCGTCTTTTGACGCAATGCGCACGCCGATCTACGAGGCTGCCAAGAAGGTGTATGCCAAGTACCGGCGCAATTTGAACGTCCTGACGACTTCCGACTTCGGCTAGAGCACATCCTGTTTAAACAAAATTGTCTGACGTGCTCTCGCTATTTGTTTTTACGCATTTTCCGGGCGTAAAACTGTTACGCACTTTAGGAAATGCGCGACCATTGCGGGATCATGGAATGGCGCGCGGGCCGACGTCTGCGGTTGCGACGTCGCGAGCCAATGCATCATCGATTTCAGTTGGTGACACCTGAAGGAACTGGCGGCGGTTCATGGCGACAGCGATCGCGGGAATCTCTAGATGGGTTCCCACGCGGCGATACGCCGTGAAGCTGAGGCCCTCTATCAATTCCTCGTCTATGACCAGGCGATAAGTGCCCGCTCCCAAGGGTTCCGAAAGGGCCTCCAGACGGAACGGATGCGTGAATGTGATTTCGGTCTCTGTGGTTCTTTCGATCATGTCCAACACCGCTTTCCGTTGCGTTAAAACCTGCACAGTTACAGCCGGTTATCGAAACTATGCGCCGATCAGGATGTAAACGATCAGCGCCACACTTGCCGCAGACAAGACGTAGCCAGCTAGCGTTGCGAGATTCTGTTTTGTCGGTTGGTGGAATATGGAAGACATGGCGTCCTCCTTTGTCGGGGCCAGGGTATTCAACCCTTAAACAGCAGCGCCCGTACTACAGCTGCTGGAACAAACACAGTGGACCCGTTTCACTCGTTTAGCAATGAAACAATCCTGATAATCAGAGGTGCTGATCGAAGACACCTCTACGTGAAGGCGAGGAGCGCCGTCACTCTTCCTGCGATGGCCTTTGTCCGTCGGAAGGCCGCAAAAGTCTCCGATATGCCAAAATTCGAATGCCTCACCAAATGATCTTGACAGGGGGCAAGTTTTGGATTTCCTTGTAAACCGGTTTAGTAAATCGCTTTACAAGCCTATCAAGAGGCCAAAGGCCCACGGGAACAGGAACGGGAAGAATGATGGCGCCAAATCGTGCGACCAGTCTGAAGGATGTTGCCCGCACCGCGGGTGTTTCCGTCGCCACGGTGTCGCGGCTGCTCAACGGCTCGCTGGAATTGCCTGCGGACACGAAGGCCCGCATCGAAGACGCAATTCGCCAGCTCAACTATGTTCCTAACCCGCATGCCCGGCGTCTGAGCCGTGGGCGCTCCGATACGATCGGTCTCGTCGTTCCCGATATCGGCAACCCGTTCTTCGGCATGCTGGTTGCAGCAGTGGAAGAGGAGGCAGACAGACGCGGTCTTGCCGTATCGCTTTTCGCAACGTTGAACCGGCCGGGACGCGAACTGTCCTATCTGCGGCTTCTTGCCCGCAACCATGTCGACGGGCTGGTCTTCGTTACCAACCACCCCGATACGGACGAGCTTGCCGAGCTTATCAGCGCCACCGGCAAAGTCGTTGTGGTCGATGAAGACGTCAGTGGGGCATCCGTGCCGAAGCTGTTCTGTGACAATGAACAGGGCGGCCGCTTGGCCGGCGAACACCTTGCTGGATATGGCCACGAACGCGTGCTTTATGTCGGCGGCCCGGCAGAGATGCTCAGCACGCAGCGGCGTTTCCTTGGGTTGGAGGCAGCGTTGCGGACACATTGCGGCTCCGAGCCGTCGATCATGCGTTATTGCGGCGACTATACTGCGGAGTTCGGTCGCGAGGCGGCCTTGCGTTTTCTTTCCGAAGGCCGTCCCGCCACGGCAATTTTCGCCAGCTCCGACGAAATCGCCATCGGGATGATTGAAGTCTTGCGGGCGCAGGGTGTGCGCATTCCGCAGGACGTATCGATGATCGGCTTCGACGATGTCGGCCCGCTGCATCTGTTCGATCCGCCGCTTACCGCCATTCGCCAGCCGGTCAGGGCCATTGGCCAGCGCGCCCTGTCGTTGCTCGCCGAAACCAATTGGGAACAGGAAACTCCGGCCCATCCGGAAGAGCTGCTTCCCGTAGAAATCGTCGTGCGGAGCTCCGTTGCGCCGCCGTCGAAACAATAATTGCGACGGACAAAACCAACAGAGGAAGAACGCAAATGACAATAATCAAACGCAGATATTTCTCCGCAGCCCTTGCCGCCACCGTTCTGGCCGGGGCGACGCTTTCCGCCGGCATTGCCGGTGCCGCGGAAAAGACGATAGCCCTCGTGCAGATCAACCAGCAGGCCATCTTTTTCAACGACATGAACAAGGGTGCGGAAAAGGCGGCAAAGGAAGCGGGCGTCAAGCTCGTCATCTTCAATGCCAATAACGATCCGGCAGCGCAAAACAGCGCCATCGAGACCTATATCCAGCAGAAGGTCGATGGGATTGCGGTCGTCGCCATCGATGTCAACGGCATCATGCCTGCGGTAAAGCAGGCCGCCGAAGCGAACATCCCAGTGGTCGCTATCGACGCAATATTGCCCGAAGGGCCTCAGAAGGCACAGATTGGCGTCGACAATGCCAAGGCTGGTGCCGACATGGGCAAGTTCTTCGTCGACTATGTGAAGTCAGACATGGGCGGCAAGGCCAAGATCGGCGTCGTCGGGGCCCTCAACTCTTTCATCCAGAATATCCGTCAGAAGGGCTTTGAGGACACGCTCAAGGATCAGCCCGGCATCACGGCGGCTGGCGTCGTTGACGGACAGAACGTGCAGGATACGGCTCTTTCCGCGGCGGAAAACCTCATAACTGGCAATCCGGATATGACCGCAATCTACGCAACGGGTGAACCGGCCCTTCTCGGCGCCGTCGCTGCCGTCGAAAGCCAGAGCAAGCAGAAGGACATCAAGGTCTTCGGCTGGGATCTGACCAAGCAGGCGATCGCTGGCATCGACGCCGGTTATGTCGCGGGTGTCATCCAGCAGGACCCGGCGGCCATGGGTGCTGCGGCCGTCAAGGCGCTGAAGACTGTTTCTGATGGTGGCAGTGTCGAAAAGACGATTGCCGTGCCCGTGACCATCGTTACCAAGGCCAATGTCGAGCCCTACCGGGCGGTCTTCAAATGATCGCCGGCGGACAGCACCCAACCGCTGTCACCGGCGCTGGGGGAGATATTCTCCCCCAGCATCTCTCCGGTGCGGCGCAAGAACCGCGCGTCTCGCTTCGCGGTATCGTAAAAACCTTCGGTTCACATCAGGCGCTGCGCGGCGTCGATCTCGACATCTATCCCGGTGAATGCCTGGGCCTTGTCGGTGACAACGCGGCTGGAAAATCGACGCTGACGAAGGTTATTTCCGGAACCTACATTCCAGATGAAGGATCCATTACGCTCGAAGGGGAAGAGGTCCGTTTCTCCGGTCCCGCCGATGCGCGCAATCGCAATATCGAGATGGTCTTTCAGGATTTGAGCCTCTGTGACCATATAGACGTGATCGGCAACCTGTTTCTTGGGCGCGAGATCACCAAGGGTCCGTTCCTCGACCGGCAGACGATGTTGGCCGAGGCCCGCAAGATGCTCGACGCGCTGGAAATCCGTATTCCAAGGTTGACGGCCAAGGTGGAAAAACTCTCCGGCGGACAGCGGCAGGCAATCGCAATCGCCCGTGCCGCGTCCTTCAATCCCAAGGTCCTGATCATGGACGAACCCACTTCGGCGCTTGCCGTGGCAGAGGTGGAGGCCGTTCTGGCGTTGATCAACCGGGTCAAGGCCAAGGGCGTGTCCGTCATCCTCATCACTCATCGTCTTCAGGATCTGTTCCGCGTGTGTGATCGCATCGCCGTCATGTACGAGGGAACGAAGGTCGCCGAACGGCAGATCAACGAAACCAGCCTCGAAGACCTCGTCAAACTGATCGTGGGAGGTCGCCATTGACCGTCTACACTGAACGCGCCAAGGGCTCACCCGTCGCCGATTTCATCGCCGAAAACGCGCAGGTCTTGTCCATAACGGCCTTTTTCATCGCCTGCATGCTGTTCTTTGCCGTAAGCACGGATACGTTCCTAACGGCAGGCAACCTGCTGAACGTCGTGCGTCAGGCCGCTCCCATCCTCATCGTTTCCGTCGCCATGACGCTTGTCATCATCACCGGCGGCATCGACCTGTCGGTCGGCTCCATGGTTGCGCTGATCAACGCCGTCGGTGCCATCCTCATGGCGGCGGGCTATCCCTGGCCTCTGGTGCTGGTCGCCATGCTCATGCTCGGAGCCGTGCTTGGTCTCTTGCAGGGCTGGTTCATTGCCTATCAGGGCATTCCGGCCTTCATCGTTACGCTCGCAGGCTTGTCCATCCTTCGAGGGGTCGCACTCTATATCACCCAAGGGTATTCGGTGCCTATTCCGGATGCGCCCGGCTTCTTTTTTCTCGGTCGCGGAGACCTGTTCGGTTTCCCGGTGCCGGCGCTCATCGGTATCCTCATCACTGTCGTGGCCTATGTGGTCATTTCGTCCACCCGCTACGGACGCCGGGTCGTGGCGGTAGGCTCCAATCTGGAGGCTGCGCGTCGTGTGGGTATGCCGGCAAAATGGATCCTTGCATCGGTCTATCTGGTGGCAGGCGTGGCATCCGCAATCGCTGGGCTGCTGATCGCGTCACGCCTCGGCTCGGGTTCCTCCAATGCTGCTGTCGGCTTTGAGCTGCAAGTCGTGGCAGCGGTTGTGCTTGGCGGTACATCGTTGATGGGCGGACGCGGAACCATTCTCGGCTCCGTGCTTGGCACCATGACCATTGCCGTGATCGGCAACGGGCTGATCCTGATGCATATTTCGCCCTTTTTCACACAGATTGTCACGGGCGCGATCATTCTTGCCGCTATCTGGCTCAACACACGCATCTTCACCACCAACTTCCGCTTGGGTTCCAGAAAAAAGGGTTGAGGCCATGGTGGATGAACTCTCGAAAGGCCATATTCGCTCCGGCAATTTCATGACGGTTGCCGGTCCCGTCCCGGTGGAAAAGCTCGGCGTGACGTTGATGCACGAGCATATTCTCAACGATTGCCGCTGCTGGTGGCACGCACCGAAAACGCCGGAGCGGCAATATCTGGCGGAGGGCTTGGTCTGCCAGGAAATCCTCGGCGAACTTCGCCAGGATCCCTTCGTCAACAAGCACAACATCACGCTGGATGATGAGCCGCTTGCGATTAAAGAACTGCATGAATTCGCCGCTCAGGGCGGCCATACAGTGGTGGAGCCGACCTGCCAGGGTATCGGCAGAAATCCGCTTGCCCTCAGGCGGATATCCGAGGCGACCGGGCTCAACATCGTGATGGGGGCGGGTTATTATCTGGCCTCCTCCCATCCTGAGAAAGTGGCAGCGCTCAGCATCGACGACATCGCCAATGAAATCGTTCACGAGGCGCTTCAGGGCGTCGACGGAACCGGCGTGAAAATCGGTCTGATCGGAGAGATCGGTGTGTCCTCGGACTTCACCCCCGAGGAGCAAAAATCGCTGCGGGGTGCGGCGAGGGCGCAGGCCCGTACAGGTTTGCCCCTCATGGTGCATCTTCCGGGCTGGTTAAGGCTGGGTCACAGGGTTCTCGATGTAGTCGAGCAGGAAGGCGCGGATGTCAGTCACACCGTTCTGTGTCACATGAACCCGTCGCATGATGACCTTGGCTATCAGGGAGAACTTGCCGGCCGCGGTGCCTTCATCGAATACGACATGATCGGCATGGATTTCTTCTATGCCGATCAGCAGGTCCAATGCCCGAGTGACGACGAAGCGGCCAAAGCCATCGTCCAGCTGGTGGAGCGCGGATATCTGGACCGCATCCTGCTTTCCCACGATGTTTTCCTGAAGATGATGCTGACGCGGTATGGCGGCAATGGTTACGCCTATATCCTCAAGCATTTCCTGCCGCGATTGAAGCGGCATGGTCTGGATGACCTCACCTTGCAAATCCTCATGCGGGATAACCCGCGCTCGGTCTTCCAGGCGAAGACGTGACGAACCTATAGAAATGGAACGAAACATGACAAAGAAAATACTTCTCGTGGGCGAAAGCTGGGTCAGCTCCGCCACTCACTACAAGGGCTTCGACCAATTCGGCAGCGTCACCTTTCACTTGGGCGCGGAACCTCTGGTAAAGGCGCTCGAAGGTAGTGAATACGAGCTGACCTACCTGACGGCGCATGATGCTGTCGAGAAACTTCCCTTCGATATGGCGGGGCTGGATGCGTATGACGCGATCATCCTCTCTGACATCGGTGCCAATTCGCTGCTTTTGCCGCCTGCGGTTTGGCTGCACTCGAAAACCGTTCCAAACCGTCTGAAGCTTCTCAAGGCATGGGTCGAAAAGGGTGGCGGCCTGCTGATGGTTGGCGGATATTTCTCGTTCCAGGGTATCGATGGCAAGGCCCGGTGGCGTCGCACCCCCGTGGAAGATACGCTTCCCGTGACCTGCCTGCCATGGGATGACCGCGTTGAAATTCCAGAAGGATCGACGGCCGACATTCTGATGCCGGATCATCCCACCGTTGCAGGTCTTTCCGGCGAATGGCCGCTTCTCCTCGGTGTCAATGAGGTAGAGGTGCGCGAGCGCGCGGATGTGGACGTGGTCGCCCGCCTGCCTGCCGAGCAGGGCGGTCATCCGCTTCTGGTCACCGGCGTTTTTGGAAAGGGTCGGACAGCGGCGTGGACATCCGACATTGGTCCGCACTGGCTCTCTCCCGCCTTCTGCGAATGGCAGGGCTACGGCCGTTTGTGGAAAAACATTCTGGGCTGGCTGACAGAAGCTCGCTGAGCGCGGCGGCATGTATCGGTGGAGAGGATCGTCAGTTGGACAAAATATCCGCGAGCTCAAGGATATCGGGAAAGGCTGAAAGCGTGCCCCGACGACTGACGGTCAGCGCAGATGCCTTTGCGCCATGCCTCAACGCCCGTTCATCCACACTGACGTTTCTCAACGCGGCGGAGGCCAGCGTGACGGCCATGAAGCAATCGCCAGCACCCGTCGTGTCGACAACGCCAGTTTTTTCGGCGGGCACGGTCAGGCATTGGTTTGTCGTGCCAAGCATCGAACCCTCGCCGCCAAGGGTGAGGATGACCTGGCGGACACCGGCTGAAATGAGCAATTTTATCGCTGTCGAGCCGGTATCCCCGGTCAGGGCGGCCGCTTCGCCGCGGTTGAGGAAAGCGATGTCCGTGAGCGGCCAGAGACTTTCAAACCAGGGTTGGAGAGGTGACGGATTGAATGCGGTGATCATTCCCGTTGCCTTTGCCTGCGACAGTGCGAGACGGGTGGTTGTTTCACCCAGATTGCCTTGCACGACGAGAAGGTCGCCGGGGCTGGCTGTACCAAGGGTTCCGGCCACGTCTTCCGGGGTCAGGGATTGTGCGCAGGCAGTGGTCGTGACGATGCTGTTTTCACCATCGGGCGTGTTGAAGATGATGGAGAGATCGCTGGTCTGCCCATCCATGCCAATGAGGTCGGCGGTCAGAGGTTCGGTTGCAAGGCGGGCGCGGATGGTCGCAGACCTGTCATCTGTACCTACAGCAGCAGTCAATGTGGTATCGAGCCCGCATCGGGCCATGACAATGGCTTGATTGCAGCCTTTTCCGCCAAGATCGCGGAAGGCCTGCCGGCCGAAAATCGAAGCCCCGGCTTCCGGCAGGGCGGAAACGGAATAGGTTTCGTCGAGCGCGATATTGCCGATGACGAAGGCACGCATGAAAAACTTTCGAGAGGACAAGGCATGCAGATCATATCCGACAATAGGGCGAACGCCATCCAGGAAATCTTTGGTCGTGACAAGGCCTTGATCGGCATGGTGCATTGCCCGCCGTTTCCCGGAGCACCGAGGTATCGTGGCGCGGCCATGGATGCCATCTACGACGTCTGCATGCGCGATGCCGAGGCTTTGATCGAAGGCGGTATGCATGGTCTTCTCATTGAAAACCATGGCGATATTCCCTTTTCCAAGCCGGAGGATATCGGTCATGAGACACCTGCCTTCATGAGCGTGGTGACTGACCGGGTCGCGCGGGCGACTGGCGTTCCGCTCGGTATCAACGTGCTTGCCAATGCGCCGATCCCGGCTTTCGCCATTGCCATGGCAGGCGGGGCGACATTCATCCGCGTCAACCAGTGGGCCAATGCCTATGTCGCCAACGAGGGTTTCATGGAAGGGCGTGCGGCGGAAGCGATGCGTTATCGATCCCTGCTCAGGGCCGAGCACATAAAGGTTTTCGCCGACAGCCACGTTAAGCATGGCGCGCATGCGATCACGGGTGATCGTAGCATCGATGAGCTGACCCGCGACCTTGCTTTCTTTGATGCGGATGCGGTGATCGCTACTGGCCAGCGAACCGGTAACAGCGCAACGATGGCGGAAATCGAAGAGATCGGGCAGGCCACACATCTTCCGCTTCTGGTCGGTTCTGGTGTTGGGGAAGCCAATATCGTTGAAATCCTGAAGCGCACCAGCGGTGTCATCGTCGCTTCGTCGCTAAAACAGGGCGGTGTCTGGTGGAACCCTGTCGAGCCTGCCCGTGTGCGATCGTTTGTTGAGGCGGCGCAGCCAGGGCTTTCGGGTTGAGGGCAAACGGGAAATGATGATGACGCAAACTCTTTCGATCAACGGGCAGCGACTTATCGATCGACTCGACCGGTTTGCGCAAATAGGCGCGACGGCAAAGGGTGGCGTAAACCGCCAGGCCTTGACCGACCTCGACCGGCAGGCGCGGCAATTGCTGACGGAGCTAGCGCTGCAGCGCGGCTTCAAAGTCTTTCAGGACCCGATTGCCAATCTGTTCATTCGCCGCGAGGGGCGCAACCCGGATCTGTCGCCGCTGCTTATCGGAAGTCATCTCGACAGTCAGCCTGCAGGCGGTCGTTTTGACGGTGCGCTCGGCACGCTCGCAGCTTTTGAGGTTCTGGAAACACTCGAAGATTGCGGGGTGGAAACCGAGCGGCCGGTGGAGGTCGTGTCGTTCACGAATGAAGAGGGCTGCCGCTTCGCGCCGGGCTGCATGGGCTCCATGGCTTTTGCCGCCGGTTCAATTCCAAGCGCCTGGGAGACCATGTGCGCGACTGACGGTGCGCTTTTCGCAGATGAACTCTCCGCCACGCTGGAAAGTCTCCCGGTTGCCGCGATGCGGCCTCTGGGCACGCCGGTTTTCGCTTATCTCGAGGTCCATATCGAGCAAGGCCCTTCATTGGAAAAAGAGGGCTTACCGATCGGCATCGTCACCGGCATACAGGGAACGCGCTGGCTGGAGGTGATTATCGAAGGGCAGACCGCCCACGCTGGAACAACGGCGCTGCAATATCGGCACGACCCCATGCAAGCCACGGCCAACGCGTTTGCTGAACTCTATCGCGACATCATGCCAGCCGATCCGGCCGCGCGTTTCACGATTGGCCGAATGGTCCTTGAACCCGGCGCGGTGAACGCGATCCCGGCAACGGTGCGCTTCACGATCGATTTTAGACACCCTTCGCTGACAACAATCGGCGTCATGGAGCAGACAATCCGCATGGCTATCCAGCAGGCAGCGGCGGACACAGGCTGCTCGGCGACTATTTCGCAGATTTTCGACATGCCGCCGGCAAGTTTTCCGGATGAATTGCTTGCCGTATTGGATCAGGCCGCACAAGAGCGGGACTTTGCAACAAAGAGAATGCTCTCCGGCGCATTCCACGATGCGCTTTTTATGAACCGCGTCGCGCCATCGGCCATGATTTTCGTACCCTGCCGGGATGGTCTCAGTCACAATGAGGCTGAATATGTGGAGCAGGAGCATAGTATTGCGGGTGGCAACATGCTCTTGGCTTCGCTTCTCCAGCTGCTAGCGCCGACGGCAGCGTTGTAAATCGAATGTTTGCGGGGAGCTTTCGCCCCTTGTTAGGGTTGCTCCGTTTGCAGATCACTGCGCGCTGGCCGATCGCGAGTGTAATTCGGTTGAGAAAAAGCCGAAATGAATCAGCGCTGTAGCAAGCGATCGTATGAAACTGCCTTTTGCTTGAAACTTTCCTCCTGTCGCTCTCGTCACTTGTGCTGTTCCCCGAGACGGGAACGATAGGCCTTCAGAGGCGCGCTTCCGCGCCGAGGCGATTAGGGAAGAGGAATATTCAATGTTCAAGTCCGCAATCCGTACGCTCGCCCTTGCGACGGCAATCTCGACTCTTGCTTCGGGTGCCTTTGCTGAAAATCCAAAGGTCGGCGGTGCAGCAATGTACGAAAACAAGAACATCATCGAGAATGCCGTCAACTCGAAGGATCACACCACGCTGGTCGCGGCCGTCAAGGCTGCCGGTCTCGTAGAAACCCTTCAGGGCAAGGGACCGTTCACGGTCTTCGCTCCGACCAATGAGGCCTTTGCTAAATTGCCGAAGGGTACAGTCGAAACTCTGCTGAAGCCGGAAAACAAGGCGCAGCTGACCAAGATCCTGACCTGTCATGTCGTGGCGGCCGATGCCATGTCCAGCGCCATCGAGAAGATGATCAAGGATGACAACGGCACCCATGATGTGAAGACGGTCGGCGGCTGCATCCTCAAGGCGAAGGAGAGCATGGGCAAAATCACCCTGACCGACGAAGCGGGTGGTGTTGCGCATGTGACGATCGCCGACGTCAAGCAGTCGAACGGCGTCATTCATGTCATCGACAAGGTTCTGCTTCCGAAGATGTGATTGCTCTTATCTTCTGCATGCCTGATCCGGCCACCTCCTCGGTGGCCGGATTTTTTTGCTCGACGTTGCTTCCATCGGTGAGGCTATGGTTTGCCGGCATCGCGTACGGCAGGCCGCGGGGAGGAATGCCGGGCGCATCCCTGAGGGCACGACGGCAGACGGCATGCCTGCCCGTATGTTCTCCTGTTCCCTTATCGAAAACAGAAACAGAGTGCGCTATCTTGCCTTCCGGCCCTGGTTGACGTACTCGAAATCGATAGGACCCTGGGCCGATTAACAATAGTGTTTCGTGGCGCTGCGTTTCGGCGCCATACACCTCATGACGTTGGGATTGCGATGAACCTTTACTTGGATTACCTGGCTGAGATCGAAAGCAGAAAAACTCAAGGGCTCGCTCCCAAGCCGATCGACGATGGCGGATTAACCGGCGAAATCATTGCCTTGATCAGGGATACCGGTAGCGAATATCGCGCGGATGCCCTCAAATTCTTCATTTACAACACCTTGCCAGGCACCACGAGCGCTGCCGGCGTCAAGGCGGCCTTTCTGAAGCAGATCATTCTGGGCGAAACTGTCGTCCCGGAGATCACGCCCACTTTCGCCCTTGAACTGCTGTCGCATATGAAGGGTGGCCCCTCCATCGAAGCGCTGCTCGACATCGCCCTTGGCGATGATGCCGGGCTTGCCCAGCAGGCAGGCGAAGTGCTGAAGACGCAGGTGTTCCTCTATGACGCCGACATGTTCCGGCTGCGTGATGCGTTCAAGGCGGGCAATACCGTCGCGAAGGGCGTTCTTGAGAGCTATGCCAAGGCTGAGTTCTTTACCAAGCTTCCCGATGTCGAGGATGAGATCAAGGTCGTGACCTTCATCGCCGCCGAAGGCGATATTTCGACCGATCTTCTGTCGCCTGGCAACCAGGCGCATTCGCGCTCCGACCGGCAGCTGCACGGCCAGTGTATGATCACGCCGGAAGCGCAGGCGGAAATCGTCGCGCTACAGAAGCAGCATCCCGACAAGCGGGTGATGATGATCGCCGAAAAGGGCACGATGGGCGTCGGCTCGTCGCGCATGTCGGGCGTCAACAACGTGGCGCTGTGGACCGGCAAGCAGGCCAGCCCCTATGTGCCCTTCGTCAACTTCGCCCCGATCGTTGCCGGCACCAACGGCATTTCGCCGATCTTCGCCACCACTGTCGACGTCACGGGCGGCATCGGCATCAACCTGAAGAACTGGGTGAAGAAACTCGGCGAAGACGGCAAGCCCATCCTCAACAATGACGGCAATCCGGTTCTGGAGCAGAAATATTCGGTTGAGACCGGCACCGTTTTGAAGATCGACGCCAAGAACTACAAGCTTCGTGACGAGAACGGCACGGAACTGGTCGATCTCTCATCCTCCTTCACACCGCAGAAGATGGAATTCATGAAGGCGGGCAGCTCCTATGCCATCGTCTTCGGCAAGAAGCTCCAGACGTTTGCGGCTGAAACGCTTGGCGTCGAGGCCACCCCGGTCTTTGCGCCCAACAAGGAAATTTCCATCGAAGGCCAGGGCCTCACGGCCGTCGAGAAAATCTTCAACCGCAACGCCGTTGGCGTCACGCCCGGCAAGGTGCTGCATGCCGGCTCCGACGTGCGCGTGAAGGTCAACATCGTCGGCTCGCAGGACACGACCGGTCTGATGACGGCGCAGGAACTTGAGGCGATGGCGGCAACCGTCATTTCGCCGCTGGTGGATGGTGCGTACCAGTCGGGTTGCCACACGGCCTCCGTCTGGGACAAGAAGGCGCAGGCGAACATTCCGAAGCTCATGTCCTTCATGAACAACTTCGGCGTCATCACTGCCCGCGACCCCAAGGGCGTCTATCATTCGATGACGGACGTGATCCACAAGGTGCTGAACGACATCACCGTGGACGACTGGGCGATCATCATCGGCGGCGACAGCCACACCCGCATGTCCAAGGGCGTGGCCTTCGGTGCCGACTCGGGCACTGTGGCGCTGGCACTGGCGACGGGCGAGGCGACCATGCCGATCCCGCAATCCGTCAAGGTCACCTTTAAGGGCAAGATGCAGCCGCATATGGACTTCCGCGATGTTGTCCATGCGACGCAGGCGCAGATGCTGAAGCAGCATGGCGACAACGTTTTCCAGGGCCGCATCATCGAAGTCCATATCGGCACGCTGCTCGCTGACCAGGCCTTCACCTTTACCGACTGGACGGCCGAGATGAAGGCCAAGGCGTCGATCTGTATCTCTGAAGACGAGACGCTGATCGAGTCGCTGGAAATCGCCAAGTCGCGTATCCAGATCATGATCGACAAGGGCATGGATAATGCCGCCCAGACACTGAAGGGCCTGATCGCCAAGGCAGATCAGCGTATTGCCGAAATCCGCTCGGGCGAAAAGCCCGCTCTGGCCCCTGACGACAATGCGAAATATTTCGCTGAAGTCGTCGTGGATCTGGACGTGATCGACGAACCGATGATCGCCGACCCCGACGTCAACAACACCGATGTCTCCCGGCGCTACACCCATGACACGATCCGTCCGGTGTCCTATTACGGCGGCACCAAGAAGGTCGATCTGGGCTTCGTCGGTTCGTGCATGGTGCATAAGGGCGACATAAAGATCGTCGCCCAGATGCTGAAGAACATCGAGAAGGCCGAAGGCAAGGTCGAGTTCAAGGCGCCGCTCGTGGTCGCGGCACCGACCTATAACATCATCGACGAGCTGAAGGCGGAAGGGGATTGGGAAATCCTGCAGAAGTATTCCGGCTTCGAGTTCGATGATCTCAAGCCGAAGACTGCCAACCGGACGGAATACGAGAACATCCTCTATCTGGAGCGCCCGGGCTGCAACCTTTGCATGGGCAACCAGGAGAAGGCGGAGAAGGGTGATACTGTTCTGGCAACCTCGACCCGTCTCTTCCAGGGCCGCGTTGTTGAGGACACTGCCGAGAAGAAGGGTGAATCGCTGCTGGCCTCGACCCCTGTCGTGGTACTGTCGGCAATCCTTGGCCGCACACCGAGCGCTGAGGAATACAAGGCCGCCGTGGTAGGTATCGATCTGACCAAGTTCGCACCGCCGAAAGCTGCGCCAATCGATTCCCTGTCTGTCCAATACTAAAGTATTTCCGGACGTAGAACTTTACGTCCGGAAAAACGTTTGAAACCAAAGATATAGAGCGCGTCCACCGAATTTAGTTGAAACCGGACGCGCTCTAGGGTTGAAATTACCCGTCAAATTATTGGCAAAACGCCACAATCACGCGAAAAAACGCCGGCACATAACTTCTGATTAATACGCCTGCGGCAGAATAGGAATGATAATTACTTTCGATTAAATATCTATCCGGCAAGAAGCGGCGAGTATGTCTGAAATACGCTCATTTATTGCGGACGATCTCGTGTCCGTGGCTGACATGTTTCACCGTTTTTTGCGGAAGAAAGATGGGGCCGCGACAGATGATCTGACCTCATATTTGCGCGCCGTCTTTCTCGAAAATTCAAACATGAATCCGGATATTCACTCCAAGGTCTATGTGCGCGACGATGGCCGCGTGTCTGGATTTCTGGGTGTTTTGCCCGTGGCAATGGAACTTAATGGCCGGAACATACAGGCCGCTGTCTGCTCTTCCTTTGTCGCTGAAGACCGTGAGACCGATCCCTTTGCCGGAGCGCGTTTGCTGCGCGAAGTTTTGGGTGGACCTCAGGAGCTGACATTCGGGGAGACGATCAACGACGTTTCCGCCGATATGTGGAAGACGATGCGCGGCCAGCTGCTCGCCTCCTACAGTCTCGATTGGCTGCGGATTTTACGCCCGGCTTCATTCGGGCTGGAAATAGCCGCTGATCGTTTCTCCAGCACTTTCCGCGCGCTGACGCCGTTCAGCAAGATCATCGATCGCACCATTTCGGCGCGTGGCCATGGGCGAGCATTATCCTATTACGCATCACATCCGGACAAGGTGGACAGCTTTACCGACGACGACGCGAGCGATACCGAATTCGCGCGTCTGGCACGGGAACTCGTCGGCCACTTTCCGCTCCATCCCGTTTGGACCGAGGAAAGCCTGTTGCACATGCTCCAACACGCCAAACGCAAACGTCTGCACGGCGAACCAGTCCAGCGGATTGTGAGGGCCCGCGGCGGTAGAGCGGTGGGGCTTTTTCTTTACCACGGCAATCCAACGGGCATCGGCCGGACGCTGCAGATCATGGCCGTGCCCGGGCAGGAGCAGATCGTGATCGACCGGCTGATCCGCAATGCCTATGATCGTGGTCTCGCGGCCATCAGAGGTCGCACCCAGCCGGCACTGCTGCGGGCGATGCTCGGTAAGAAATGCACGTTTCTGCATGCGTCATCCACCATCGTGCATTCGCGCAATGCGGACCTCCTCAAGGCAGCGACGGATGGAACGGCATTTTTTAACGGCTTTTGCGGTGAAAGCTGGACGCGCCTCATCGGTGACAGCTTTGGTCAGGCGGTCGAGTAATGTGCGGAATTGCCGGATTTTATCGACACGACATGCCGGCCGAGCGCGCAAACGAGCGCCTTGCGCTGATGGCGTCGCGTCTTAAGCATCGTGGTCCAGATGCGCATGGAGCCCTGCTGCGCGGCGATGTCGGCCTTGCCCACGCACGGCTGGCGATTGTGGGCATTGCCGATGGCGCGCAGCCGATGCGAACCGTCGAAGACGATCTTGCCATTTCCTTCAACGGCGAAATCTTCAATCACGTCGAACTGCGCGAAACGCTGTCCGCACGCGGCCACCATTTCCGCACCCACTCCGACACCGAAGTCATCCTGCATGACTATCGAGACAAGGGGCTGGATTGCCTCAACGAATTCAACGGCGATTTTGCCTTCGCCCTGCACGACGCCCGCAACGACACGCTGGTGCTTGCGCGTGACCGGATGGGTGTCCGGCCGCTTTATTACACGTGGCATGAAGGTACGTTTTATTTCGCATCCGAGATCGGGGCGCTTCTGGCGTTGCCGGGAATGACGGCCGAGATCGATCCGGTAGCGCTGGATCAGATATTTACCTTCTGGTTCCCGTTGCCGCCGCGCACCGCCTTTCGCGGCATTCACGAATTGCCGCCCGGTCATCTGATGATCCTGCGCGATGGCGCGTCCACGGTACGGCGCTGGTGGCAGCTTTCCTATCCTGACGGCAAGGACATGGCGCCGCCGGCAAGCCTTGGCGCGCAGGTGGAAGAGCTGACGGCGCTTCTGGCCGACGCAACGCGGATCAGGCTTCGCGCCGATGTGCCTGTCGGCTCCTATCTGTCCGGCGGGCTCGATTCCTCCCTCGTTTCTGCCCTGGCTGCGCAAAGCGTTAGCCGAGGCCTGCGCACATTTTCGCTGGCCTTCGAAAGTGCGGAGCACGACGAAAGTATCTGGCAGAAAACAATGAGCCAGCATCTTGGCGTCGCATCCGAAACCACGGAGTGCTCAACTGCGAACATAGCGCAATACATGCCTGAGGTCATGGAGCACGTGCAGACGCCCATTCTTCGCACAGCACCGGTGCCGCTTTACCTGCTTTCCCGGCATGTGCGCGAACGGGGCATGAAGGTGGTACTGACCGGTGAAGGTGCTGATGAGCTGTTCGCTGGCTACGATATTTTCCGCGAAGCGCGGGTACGGCGCTTTTGCAGCCGCCAGCCGCAATCGGCTCGCCGGCCGAAACTGTTCCAGCGGCTTTATCCCTACCTTCCGGGGCTGAAACAGCAGACGCCGGATTATCTGGCACGCTTCTTCTCCTTCGGCGCAGAAGCCACTGACGAACCGCTGTTTTCCCATCGGCCGCGCTTGCGCTCTACGGCGGCGGCGAAAATCTTCTTTTCAGCGGAATTGAAAGCGCAGCTTGGCGACTACGACGCTGCGGCCGATCTTGCCGCGCAGTTGCCGGAGGATTTCGGGCGCTGGCATCCGCTTCATCAGGCGCAGTACCTCGAGACAGCATTTCTCTTGCCCGGCTATATTCTGTCCAGTCAGGGAGACCGGGTCATGATGGCAAATGGAGTGGAAGGCCGGTTTCCGTTCCTCGATCCCCGTGTGGTAGACTTTGCCGCAGCGCTCCATCCCGAGGCGAAACTGCGCGGTCTGAAGGAAAAATATATCCTTAAACAGGCTGCAGCCGAGTTGGTGCCCGATGCAATCTTAAACCGACCCAAGCAGCCCTATCGCGCGCCCGACGCAGAAGCCTTCGCGGATGCCGGCTATCTCGACACCGTACTTTCTACCGGTCAAGTCAGGACCACCGGCCTGTTCAATGCCCAGGCGGTGGAAAAGCTGACAACCAAGGTGCGGCAAAAACAGGCGACCGGCTTTCGCGACAACGCCGCCTTCGTCGGGATACTCTCGACCCAGCTTCTGCGCGCTGCCACGACCCAGAATTCCACAATGTCATCGCAAAAAATCGAAGGAAGCTCCAAATGACCAATGAAAGCACCGGCATGAAAGCCGAAATTCGCGGTTTCATCATCGAAAACTTTCTGTTCGGTGACGAAAGCCGGCCGTTTGGCGATGATCTTTCGTTGATCGACAATGACATGGTCGATTCCACGGGAATTCTCGAATTGGTGAGCTTCATCGAGGAACGCTACGGCGTCCGCGTTGCCGACGGCGATATCGTACCGGCCAATCTCGATACGATCGACAACATCGCCGCCTTCATCGGTCGCAAGCAGACCGCCTGAAATTTCGGGAAGCGCCAATTGCGTATCGACCACTACCTGCATCGAAGTGCGGAGCGCCATGCCGGCAAGACGGCGCTGGTGGCCGGTGAGACGCGCCTGAGTTACGGCGAACTCAAGACGATGAGCGAGGCTTTCGCCACTGCTCTGATAGCGCGAGGCGCAAACCCGGGAGACCGTGTCGTCCTTGTGCTGGACAATGGCTGGCGCATGGCGGTTGCGGTTTTCGGTTGCTGGATGGCGGGCGCTGTTGCCTGCCCCATCAACCCATCGTCCAAGGCCGCACGCCTTTCGCAAATTCTGGACAGTTGTACGCCCTTTGCGGTGGTTGCCGAGGCCCGGCTGGAAAAGGTCGTTTCGGATGCGGCCGGTTCTTCTCCGTTGTTGCGCATCGTTTCCGGCGCGCCGAACCCAACGGCCGATGGTGTCGATTTTGACGCGATGCTCGAGGAACCGATAGGCGCGCTGCCGCAAAACCTGCTCGATACCGATCTGGCAGTAATCATCTATACATCTGGCTCCACCGGAGAGCCAAAGGGCGTGATGCTGGCGCATGATAACATGGATGCGGCCGTCCGTTCGATTACCTCGTATCTCGGCAATAGGCCGGAAGATATTCTGCTCGGAGTATTGCCGCTTTCGTTCGGATATGGCCTGAACCAGCTGCTTTCCAGCGTTTTCGTCGGCGGCACGCTGGTGATCGAGAAATCCTTCGCCTATCCGCATCTGATTTTCGAGCGTATCCGCGACGAGCGGATCATGGGCTTCGCGCTGGTGCCGACCATGCTGTCCATCATGATGCAGACGCGCGATCTGTCGCCGGCGCTGTTTGAAAGCCTGCGCTACGTCACCGCTGCCGCTGCACCCCTGTCGCCCACCCATAGCGACTGGCTGCGGACCTTTCTGCCGCATGTGCACCTGTTTTGCATGTATGGCCAGACGGAGTGTACCCGTATCAGCTTTCTGCCGCCGGAAGACCTCGACAGGAAACGCGGTTCTGTCGGCATCGCCATTCCGGGCACTGCCATCGCGGTGGTGAACGAGGACGGAGACAGCCTGTTGCCCGGAGAGGTCGGCGAACTCGTGGTCAGCGGGCCGCACGTCATGCGTGGTTATTGGCGCAACGAGGCTGCCACAGCGCGCGCGCTGCGCGTTGATGCTGCAACGGGCCGGACGCGTCTTCACACCGGCGACCTGTTTACCTGCGATGCCGAGGGTTATCTCACCTTCGTTGCCCGCAAGGACGATATCATCAAGTCGCGTGGCGAAAAGGTTGCGCCGCAGGCTGTCGAGGCCGTTCTGCAAGCCATGCCGGGCGTCTCGGACGCATTGGTCGTCGGCGTTGCGCATGAGGTTTTCGGGCAGGCGGTGAAGGCGATCGTGATCGCATCCGACGAGGCGATCACCGCAAAAGACGTCATGCGCTACTGCGCTCTGCACCTCGAAACCCACATGGTGCCAACACTGGTTGAATTTCGCGATTTCCTGCCGACGACGGATACCGGCAAGGTCAGTCGCCGCCTCGCTGCTCAAGATACGGAGAACAATCGATGACGAACAATGCACAGAGCCTGCCTTTCTCGCCGCTTGAACTTGATGCGGCGGCGGAGGTAGAGCGTATCGCCGAAAAAATCCGCCAGTCGCTTCGTTTCAACCTGCGCAAGCGCGGGCTGGTGCTCGGCATTTCCGGCGGTATCGATTCCAGCGTCTGCGCCGCACTTGCCGTTCACGCGCTCGGGGCAGCAAATGTTATTGGCCTGTTCATGCCGGAAAACGATTCCGACCCGGAAAGCCTGCGCTTGGGGCAGGCTTTGGCGACGAAGCTGGGTATGGACTGCGTGCTGGAAGATATCGGCCCTTCGCTTGCCGCCATGGGTTGTTATGAAAGGCGCGATGGCTTCATCCGCGAGGTTGTGCCTGAATACGGGCCGGGCTGGGCCTCCAAGATCGTTTTCGACAACGCCATGAGCACCGGCGCCTATAATATTTCCTCGCTGGTCGTCCGTTCGCCATCGGGCGAAACGCGCAAGGTTCGCCTCTCCGCAAAAGCCTATCTCGGCATCGTTGCGGCGACGAATATGAAGCAGCGCACGCGCAAGCAGTTCGAATATTATCACGCCGACCGCCTGAACTTTGCGGTGCTCGGAACCCCGAACCGCCTGGAGTACGACCAGGGCTTCTTTGTCAAGAACGGCGACGGCGCTGCCGACATCAAGCCGATCGCCCATCTTTACAAATCACAGGTCTATCAACTCGCGGCCCATCTCGGCGTCCCGCAGGAAATCCGCTCCCGCCCGCCGACAACGGATACCTATTCCATGCCGCAGACGCAGGAAGAGTTCTATTTCGCGCTTCCTTACGACAAGATGGATATCTGCCTCTACGGATTGGAACACGGCATGCCTGCAACCGAGATCGCCACGGCGACCGGGTTGACGGAGGACAATGTCCGGTTCGTCTGGACCGATATCGCCGCCAAGCGAAAGGTTGCGCACTATCTGCACCACGCCCCTATCCATTTCCATGAGGGCGCTCAGGCGAAATCCTGAGATTGTTCCAAGCGGCGCCGGCCTGGGCGATCAGGCTGGCGTATGAAACAAACCTCGATATGAATATGTAGCCGCCCGCCAGCAGAAGAGCTGTGAAAGCGGTATGCGGGCGGCAATTACATTTGTTAGTCAAGGCGTTAGTATTGGCAGTGCTTCGCCACCATTCAGTCCGCTGCGAATTCGCACGCCAACAGGGTCTTGTCGCCAAGTGCCGCACCTTCGCGCGCCACAATGGAGACTTTTCCCGGTCCAGCCAGACCTTCAGGCGGCTGCTGGTCCTGCGGAAGCTGCCGGGCATAGCCCTTGCTCGATGTACCCATCAGGTCTGAGGTTTCCGGTTTCAAATCATATTTCGCGGCCAGAGCATCGGCACGCTGGCCCTTGATCAAAACACCGACTGCACCATTGGCGAAGAAGACTTCGTCACTCTCAAACCCATCGCGGCCGATCTGGTTCGGAAGCTTATAGATAGCCGCACCCAAAGACGATGTGTCGGCCTTTGCAAGTTTTTCGGCGGCATCATAAATTTCGGTCGCCGATGTCATCGAATAGGGCGGATTGCACAGGGCCGCATCATAGAATGCGGGATCGATTTCGGCAGCCAAAGCGCTACCGGCATGAAGCGCAGTAATGGCTACGGACATTACGACGGTGCCGCGAAGGAAAGGTGTGAATGCAAACATTGGCGTCCCTTGGAATTTGCCTGTCGTCCGTTTGAAGAGATTGCGTCAGGCTTTGCCATTCCTTGGAGCACCATAATTCACGCCCTGTCGATATACGCAAAGCGTTTTCCCCAGCTCGCCAGAACAAAACTCGTCATCCGACCGCAAGGAAAGCGTGGCGAAAGACGGCATTTCCATAGTGGGGATGAAAATGCTCTGTTGTTGCTAGCCCGGCCGATTCAATACAGTTTGGCCGGCTTCGTGTTTGACAATCCGCAGCATGGGCTGCCCGCCCATCTCGGCGGATTCAAACCGGGCAAGAAGGTCGAATGAGGTTACGGCTTCGCCCGCCTTGAAGCGTTTTCCGTGGACGGCGAGATGTCCAAGCCCAAATACGGCAAGAAGAGCCTCCGTCGGGTTATCCGACGACGTGTCGAAGAGCAAATTCGTTTGGCCGAAATGCTCGAGACCCGTAGTCCGGGCTCTGGTCGCGCCGTCGTCAAAATAGAGTGTTGCCGAAAAATATTGAATATTGTCGCTTGTCACCACGATAACCTCATATTTCCGCTGCACTAGTCCGGCCGTTTTCACAAGCGGCGATAGCCCGTCTAGTCGATTTTTGCGACAATATGATTTGCGCCGTCGTCAGAGCGATTATTCACTGATGGCTCAGAACGGTAACCGTTCGAGATGATCCCGATGCGCCCATGTCAACACGACACAGTTCGCCCGTACAGGTCGACGATTGGCAAAAAACGGTCTGGTGGCATTGCAGTCCGGCTTTATGCGGCAGCGCCAAGAAGTTCCGCCTGACGACGGATCGCAGTCTCGATCACATGCCACAGTGTTTCCGCAGCGGAGCGCATGCCGAGGATGGCAAGGCGGTCCGGCGCGCGCCGGATCACGAAAACGCTCATATGTTCCATGCCTGTGCGCGTGGCAGTCCCTTGCCCGAATGCCGAGGGATCGAGGTTCACCAGCTTCTGCATGAGCGCGACAATCGGCGCCTCGCCTGCGTCGCTCTCGATTTCGAAGGCGACGAAGCCATCGGTCTGTTCCGTCACGGAACAGGAAGGGCAAAGGCTCGCGAGTTCTGCGGCGAAATCCGTTTCGGCCCGGTCTGCGGCCTCAATCAGCCATTGGCCCGGCCCCGTCCAAAAAGCTGAAACCGGGCCTTGCTGGACCCATTTTCCGGGACCCGGCAAGGTGAGGTCAAAGGGCACCGGTTCTTTGACGTTGCGGCGCAGGCTGAGCGATGCGAGGGCAAGCCCTGAATTTTCCTCAAGTCGCAGCGTGCCATGGCGGGCGCGCCGCGAAGTTTGCGCGCCGAGTGCGGTTGTCGGCTTCAAATCAGGCACGGAGTCTCTCTCCCTCAGGGTCGATGAAATGGGGCGAGACCACACGCAATTCGACCGACTGTCCCTGCAAGGGGTTGGCCGCGACGATGATCTCTCCGATACGGTTTGCACCATCGGCAAGGAAACCAAGACCGATGCTGAAACCGAGGTTGGGCGAATAGCAGGCGGATGTGATCCAGCCTTGATCGGTCTCGGTATTCTGGCTGGCGCCGCGGGTAAACAGATGTGAACCTGACACCACAGGGTCCCTTGCCACAAGCGGCTGCAGGCCGACGAGCACCCGGCTTTCGCCGACAAGCCCTTCGCGGCGAGTCATGACGGTACCAATCGCGTCTTTCTTGGCCGAAACCATCCTGCCCATGCCCAGCATCTGCGCCGTCGTCTGGCCGTTCAGCTCGTTTCCGGCAGCATGGCCTTTTTCGATACGCATGACACCAAGCGCTTCCGTCCCGTAGGCGGTGGCTCCAAGATCCGCACCGATCTCCATCAGCCGGGACATCAGGGCATTACCGTAGCGGGCGGGGACTGCAATCTCGTAAGCAAGTTCCCCTGAAAACGAGATCCGGAACAGCCGTGCTCGCAATCCCCCGCAAACCGTCAGTTCGGCGCAGGCCATGAAGGGAAAGGCTGCGTTGGAAAGGTCGAAACCATCGACAATGCGTTCGATAAGGCGGCGGGCGTTCGGACCGGCGACTGCGAGCTGTGCCCAGGCATCCGTTGCCGAGATCAATTGCACATCCAATTCCGGCCACAGGCATTGGCGGGCGAATTCCATGTGACGATAGACCGGGCCGGCCTGGGCCGTGGTCGTGGTGACGATATAATGATCCTCACCCAGACGGGCACAGGTGCCGTCATCATAGGCGTGGCCGTCTTCCCGCAGCATCAGGCCGTAACGGACCATGCCGACCTTGAGGCTCTTCATTGCATTGCAGTAGAGACGGTCGAGAAATTCAGCCGCATCGGCGCCCTGAACATCCACCTTGCCAAGCGTCGTCACATCGCAGATGCCGACGCCCTTTCGGGTGGCCAGAACCTCGCGGTCGACGGATTGCCGCCAATGGGTCTCCCCGGCTTGAGGGAAATATTGGGCACGCATCCATTGACCGACTTCGACGAAAACGGCGCCATGCGCTTCAGCCCAGGCATGGCTGGGTGTGAGGCGGCGCGGACGGAAATGTGCGCCGGTGTCGCCGCCGCCGAGTACCGCCATCGAAACCGGCGTATAGGGAGGGCGAAAAATCGTCGTACCCGTATCCGGTATCGATTTACCCGTCAGTTCGGACATGATTGCCAAAGCGGTGGCATTCGATGTCTTGCCCTGGTCAGTTGCCATACCAAGCGTGGTCCAGCGCTTGAGATGCTCGATGGGCCGCATGTTTTCCTGATGGGCGAGCTTGATGTCCTTGACCGTGACGTCGTTCTGAAAATCGACCCAGGCGCGCCCTTTCCCAGGCACATGCCACAGGGGCTTGATGCCGATTTGCGTATCCTCGGCCTCCGGCAGGGCTGGCCTGGATGCGGCGATCCCCATTTGCTCCAGAGCCGTTATGGCAGCGGATGCACCGGAGATCAGCGCCGCCCCCGTGCTGCCTTTGCCGGCCGCCGCCCCTGCAACGAGCATATGCGAGGGTACGTCGCCGGGCAGGAATGCCTGTAGCCCGTCATCCCATAACGGGCGACCGCGCTGGTGCGATGTAAGATGAACATTGGGGTTCCAGCCCCCGGAGATACCAAGCGCACCGCAATCGATGGTTTCGTCATAGCCATCCTTGCGGACATCGATGGAAACCAACCCCAGCCTGCCTTTGCTGCCGGTAACTGTCGCCCCCGCAATCAGGCGGTATTCCGCAAGCGCCCGCGCATCCGGGCGCGGATCGATGACTGCGGCGATCTCGACACCTTTCGCAGCCAGGTCGACAGCGGTCCGATGGCCGTCATCGTTATTGGTGAAGATTGAGACCCTGCCTGCCGGACTGACTGCCCAGCGATTGGCATAGGCACGCAGCGAACCGGCAAGCATGATCCCCGGCCGGTCGTTATTTTTAAAGGGGATATGCCTCTCTGTCGCCCCGGCGGCAAGCACCGTGCGCTTTGCAGTGATGCGCCAGAGGGACTGGCGTACGCCCTTTGGTGCGGTAAGATGGTCGGAAACCCGCTCGACCGCACCGAATATCCCATGGTCGAATGAGCCGAAAACCGTGGTGCGGCGCATGACGCGCAGGTTCGGCAGGGTTGAAAACTCCGCCTCGAGCGTTCCGATCCAGTCGGTTGCAGGGGCGCCGTCGAGCAGGTGGCTCTCTGCAAGCAGGCGACCTCCGAGGCGATTGTCCTCGTCCGCCAGAATAACCTTGGCACCGGCACGCGCCGCGGTCAGGGCAGCAGCCAGACCGGCCGCTCCGGCGCCGATGACCAGCAGATCGCAGTGAAGGAACCCCTTGTCGTAACTGTCGGGGTCCGGTTTCATCGACAGGCTTCCAAGTCCCGCAGCCTTGCGAATGGCGGGCTCATAGAGCTTTTCCCAGAACGCCTTCGGCCACATGAACGTTTTGTAGTAAAAGCCTGCGGTCAGGAAATCGGCAAACAGATCATTGATCGCAAGGGCATCGAAAGACAGGGACGGCCAGCGGTTCTGGCTTTTCGCCTCCAGCCCGTCGAACAGTTCGACCGTCGTGGCGCGGGTATTAGGCTCCAGCCGCGATCCCGTGCGCAATTCGACCAGCGCATTCGGCTCTTCTGAGCCGGCAGAGATCACGCCTCTGGGGCGATGATATTTGAAGCTGCGCCCCATCAGGCGGACATCGTTTGCCAGAAGTGCCGAGGCGAGCGTGTCGCCGGGATGCCCCTGATAATTCTTTCCATCGAAGGTGAAATGCAGCACCTTGCTGCGGTCGATCAAGCCGTCCTTCAGTCTCATGCTTCATCTGCCTTCTGACGGAGCGCTACCTCGTTTGCGAGTTCCGCTCCGAGGATTTCATGGGTGACGGTGTTTCGCGTGACCACGAGCCAGCTGCGATCACCCTGTTCGTGAAACCACAGTTCCCGATGCAGGCCGGCGGGATTGTCACGCAGATAGACATAATCGTTGAAGTCTTTCGCAGCGCTCTCGGCCATTCCGTCCGGGCGATGCAACAAGGCGGCATCGCCGAGATAGGTGAATTCCTGAGCGTCGCGCGGCCCGAGCAGTGGGTGAGGGATCAGCATTGTTCAAGCCTCAGTGAAGGTTCGGTTGGGCGCCGGCGCCCTTTTCGTCGATGACATAGCCCTTTTCGAACCGGTCGAGCCGGTAGGCCTTGGCCGTGTCATGCGGGGTATCGGTGGCCAGCAGATGCGCGAATGCATAGCCGCTGGCCGGCGTCGCCTTGAAGCCGCCGTAACACCAGCCGGCATTGAGATAGAGGCCCTTCACAGGCGTGTGGTCGATGATCGGTGAACCGTCCATCGACATGTCCATGATGCCGCCCCATATGCGCAGCAGGCGCGCCCGGCCGATCATCGGCATCAGCGCCATGCCGCCCTCGGCGACATCTTCGATGACGGGCAGATTGCCGCGCTGGGCATAGGAATTATAGCCGTCGATATCGCCACCGAAGACCAGGCCACCCTTGTCGGACTGGCTGACGTAGAAATGGCCTGCTCCGAAGGTTATGACGCCCGGTATGGTCGGCTTCAGTCCTTCCGAAACGAAGGCTTGCAGCACATGGCTTTCAATAGGCAGACGCATGCCCGCCATGGCCATGACGCGGCCGGTCGATCCCGCTACGGCGACGCCGACCTTTCCGGCACCGATGTAGCCACGGCTGGTTTCCACGCCTTTGATCGTTCCATCCTCGATGCGAAATCCCTGGACTTCGCAGTTCTGGATAAGATCGACCCCTGCCAGATCAGCGCCGCGCGCGTAACCCCAGGCAACGCCATCGTGGCGGGCAGTTCCAGCGCGGCGCTGGTAAAGGCCGCCCTTGATTGGAAAGCGTGCGTTGTCGAAATTGAGAAACGGGATCATGGCGCGGAGATCGTCTTGTGCCAGCAGTTGCGCATCCGCACCGGCCAGCAGCATGGCGTTGCCGCGACGGCGGTAGGCATCGCGCTGCGCGTCGGTGTGGAACAGGTTCACAATTCCGCGCTGGCTTACCATCGCATTGAAATTGAATTCCTGTTCAAGCCCTTCCCAGAGTTTCATCGAAAACTCATAGAATGGCTCGTTTCCGGGCAGCAGATAGTTTGAGCGGATGATCGTGGTGTTGCGCCCAATGTTTCCCGATCCCAGCCAGCCTTTTTCCAAAACGGCGATCCGCGACTTGGAAAAGGTTTTGGCTAGATAATAGGCCGTTGCAAGTCCATGACCGCCACCGCCAACAATGATGAAATCGTAATGAGGTTGCGGATCGGGGTTCCGCCACAGTGGGCGCCAGCCCTTGTGGCCAGTCAGGGCCTGTTTGAAAACCTGGAGAGCCGAATAGCGCAAATCTGTGTTCCTCGAAAACAGGGCGGTTGTCCAAGTTTATAGCGCGATACCGCACGATTTTTTTATCCGTGACGGACGCATTATTGTCCATTTTGGCCAAGTCGGCTAAGCTTGCCCTGGGGATTGTCTTGGAGCAGGTCATGCACGCCGAAGGGTCGATGTCGATCGGGTTCATACTCATTGAGGGTTATGCGCTGATGTCGTTGGCTGCGGCGGTTGAGCCGCTGCGCGCGGCCAATCACCTTGCCGGCAAAACGCTCTACCATTGCCGGTTTTACTCCGCGAATGGCGGGTTTGGCGCATCCACGTCAGGCGGAGGTTTCGATACCGCGCCCGTTTCGCGGGCTTTGTCTGAGAAGCTGGATCTGGTCTTCATCGTCGCGGGCGGAAATCCCATGCTCTATGAAGATCCGGCACTTGTGCGCAACCTGCGCACGCTCAACCAGCGGGGTGTCAAGCTCGGAGGCATTTCCGGCGGCGCGGCGATCCTTGCCAAATCCGGTCTGATGACGGGCAGACGTTTTACCGTTCACTGGACCCACATCGATCCGCTTAGTGAATATGCCAGCGATCTCCTGATCGAGCGTGCGCTCTACGTCATCGATCGCGATCGTTACACTTGCGCGGGCGGCGTTGCCGCCATTGACATGATGGGGGCTTTTATTGCGAAAGACCATGGTTCTGCATTCGCGCGCGATGTCAGCGAATGGTTCATACATCCGCGTTTGAGAACGGCCGATGAGCCTCAGTTGGGCCGCGCTAGCCAACGTTTCAACGTCCACCACCCGGTACTCGAAGCTGCGATTGAACTCATGACGACCCATGTCGCGGATCCCCTGTCGCCGGAGCAGCTGGCGCAATTGTGCGGCAGCAGTATTCGCCAGCTCCATCGCCTGTTTTCCAGCCATTTCGACCAGTCCATGATGTCTTTTTACCGTGGTCTTCGGCTGGCAAAGGCGGATGAGCTGCTGCAGCAGACCTCGCTTTCGATCGTTGACGTGGCCTTGCTGACGGGGTTCTCGACCGCTGCCCATTTCACCCGTTGCTACACCCAGAAACACGGCGTCCCGCCCAGCAGAAGGCGTCGTGCCGGGAGAGATTTCGAGCAGCCGTCCGATGGTACCTGACGCCCTACCGGAACAGCGTGCGGTTTTTGCGGTGACACTTCGGCAAGGCCGTGCGTCATGCCTGACGTGAAAGGGCCGTTTCGCGCTCCGCATCATGGATCAAGCCCATGATACTCTCGCTCATATCGGCATAGACGCCATTGTTTTCGACCACGCCTTTAACCCGATAGCGGTCCATGACAACAATGCGGTCGGCCAGTGCCACCATCTCCGGCATGTCACTGGTAATGACGAGAATGGCGGTGCCGCCGTCTGCAAGCTCGCGCAGCAGATCGTGCAGATAGGCCTTGGTCTTGATGTCGATGCCAACAGAAGGTTCGTCTACAATCAGCAGCTTCACGTCGGCGGCAAGCCACTTGGCGACGCTGATCTTCTGCTGGTTGCCGCCGGAAAGATTACCCACGGTCTGGCTCAGGCTCGGCGTCTTCACCTCAAGTTTCTGCAGGAAAGGGGTGACCGCCGCACGGATGCGGCTGTCGGAAAGCACGCCGAATGCGTTTGAGAGCTTGCGCCAGATGGGAACGCCCGCATTGGCGAGAACGGAATGCTGGAGAATGAGGCCGTCACCCTTGCGGTCCTCGCTGACATAACCGACGCCGTATTCGTGGATGGCTTCGGCAACGGAGCGTATGCGGGCCGGGCGATCTTCGATCCGGACTTCGCCCTCCGTGACGGCGAATTTACCCATGATCGATTTTGCCAATTCGGTGCGCCCCGCGCCCACCAGCCCGTAAAGGCCGACGATTTCACCCTTGTGCACGGAAAGACTGACATCGCGATGGCCGATTGCGGTAGAAACACCTTTGAGCTCAAGCACCAGCGGATTGTGCTTGACCGCGCGTTTGCGCCAGCCACCGCCGCCTTCGGCACGGCCAATCATCAGGCGCACCAGGTCCTGGCGTCCGAGACCTTCCATCGACCGGCTTTCGCAGGCGTTTTCGCCATCCCGCAGAACCGTTACCCGGTCGCAGATATCCAGAACCTCTTCCAGTTTGTGGCTGACGAAGACAAGGCTTGCGCCGTCATCGCGCAGGCGGCGCAGAATGCGGAAGAGATTGTCCGTTTCGCTCGGGGTCAGCGATGTCGTGGGTTCGTCGAGCAAAAGAACCCGGCTTTGCAGGGAGAGCGCCTTTGCAATTTCCACGAGCTGCATTTGCGCCACGGAAAGCTCGGATACCGGCATCGCCGGATCGACTTCCAGATTGAGAGCCTGCAGCCAGCGGCGTGCATCGCGGTTCAGCGCGGCGTAGTCGATGGGTTTGAGATAGTGCGCCCCAAGCTTTTCCATGTGGATATTCTCGGCAATCGAGAAGCGCGGGATGAGGTTGCGTTCCTGATGGACGACACCGATGCCGCGGGCAATGGCCTCGCGCGGGTTGCCGAAGCGCACTTCCTCGCCATCGACAAGGATCTGGCCACTGCTCTGATGGTGAACGCCGGTAATGACCTTGATCAACGTCGATTTGCCGGCGCCGTTCTCACCTAGCAACGCGTGGATCGATCCCGGCTCCAGCGAAAGATTGACGCCCTTGAGCGCCCGAACGCCGGGAAACACTTTTTCGATGTTGCGCGCCTGAAAAACAGGTTGCTTGTCCATGATGTCAGGCCTTTCCTGTCTTTTTGCCGAGATGCGTTTCGCGCAGGCGGTTGATGCCGACGGCGGCGAGGATCATTGCGCCAAGCACCACCTGCACGAGGAACGGATCGATGGAGAACAGCACGAGTGCCTGCGTGATGATGGCAACGATGACGACGCCGAGCAGGGTCGCCCCCACGCTGACATGCCCGCCAGCCAGTACGGCACCGCCGATAACGGGTGCGGCAAAGGACAGGATGAGCCAGTCATCGCCAATGGACGGCTGGCCGATCTGCAGGCGGGATACGAGCAGAATGCCGGCGACCGACGCCAGGAGGCCGGAAATGCCGTGCGCCACAATCATTGTCGTGCGGATCGAAATGCCGGAAAGCTCTGCCGCATGGCTGTTGCCGCCAATGGCAAGGATGAAGCGGCCTATCGGCTGGCGGCGCAGCATGAACCACAGCGCGAATGCAATGATGATGGTGGGTGCGGCGAGCCACGGAACCGGGCCAACGAGCAGTGCCGAGCCGAAGGCTTTCACCGATTCCGGCACGCCGTAGAACGGCTCCGCCCGGGTGATGCCGAGGTTGATACCCTTGTAGATCGACAGGGTCGCCAGTGTGATGACGAAGGCGGAAATGCCTGTGATGGCGATCAGCAGACCGTTGAGCATGCCGCAGACAACACCGATCAGTACCGCAGCAATGGCGGCCACCGGTGCCGGAAGCCCCCAGACCTGCATCAGTCCCGCAAAGGATATTGCCGCCAGTCCGCCGATTGCGCCCACGGACAGGTTCATCTGGCCAATGGCAATGATGATCATCTGGGAAAAGGCGATGAGCGCATTGACCGCGATTGCAAGAAGCAAAATCTGGATGTTGAAGGAAGAGAGGAAGTTGGGGCTGAAGCTGCGGATAAGCGCGATTGCCAGCACCGTGACCAATAGAGGGCCGAACCAGTCGGTTCTGGCAAGGCGTAGAAGGGTGTTGTCGGTCTTCATCGTCCAGTCCTCAAGCCAGGTTACGTCGGGCGAGATAGCTTCGCCGCGCCTTGTCCATCAAAACCGCTAGCAACAGCAGCAGGCCGAGAAATGTCTGGACCCAGAATTCACCGAGCTGAAGCAGCAGCAGGCCGCTGGTGAGCATGGTGACCAAAAGTGCGCCAAGACAGGTGCCGAGCACCGAAACCTTGCCGCCCTGCAAAAGCGTGCCACCGAGAACCGGGCCGAGAAATGCTGGCAGAAGCCAGTCCTGCCCAAGCTGGCCTGCCATGGAAGGAATGGCGGCGCCCGTGCGCGTCACCAGCATCAGGGCGGCGAGTGCTGCAAGCAGGCCCGACAGCATGTGACAGGCAATGAAGATACGGTCGACCCGAATGCCGGAAAGTTCCGCCGCTTCCGGGCGTGCGCCTGCCGCCAGCATTTCGCGGCCAAGAACGGTGCGTCGGTAGAGAAAGGACAGGGCAAGCGCCGTTGCGAGCGTGACGAGAAGCAGCGGCGAGAAATAGGTCGCGAGCTTCATTTTTCCGAAGGCTGCGAAGATCGGCGGTAGGCCACGGTAGGCCTCGGCGCGCGTCAGGAAGATCATCACGCCGAAAAAGATGCTCATGGTGGCAAGCGTGATGATGAAGCTGTGCAGCCCCGTGCGGATGACGGTCCAGCCATTGACGAAACCGAGCGCCGCGCCGGTGGCGAGACCGCCAATGAGGGCGAGCGGCCACGGCACGCCAAGCACCTCGATCAGATAACCACAGGCCATGGCCGCCGAGACGCCGATCGCTCCAACGGCAAGATTGAGGCCGCCAGTCACGATCACCGCCATCATCGACAGGCCGATCATGATGTTGATCGCGGCACTGCGACCAAGCGTGAACAGATTGAAAGGCGAAAGGAAGCCGCTGGCCGCGACGCCAAAAATGACGGCGAAGACGACGATCAGCAGAATGAGGCCAAATTCATTGGTCAGAAAAAAGCGGCCTTGCGAAAGGCTGGACCCCATTCGTCTGTCGCCCTCCTGCGAGCCCTTTGTGAGCAAAGTATCGTTCACGGTCATGAAACTGTCCCGGTATTGGTTCGCCCGAAGCGCCTGCGCGGGTCGCCTGGTCATTGCGCTGCGGCCTGAAAGAATATTTTCTGGCGGGGCAGATTGCCGGGCGCGGTCGTTTGCCGCCCGGCAATCGCTCGAGGCATGATTAGTTGCAGCTCAGATAGGTCGTATCGAAGTTGGTGAGCAGCTTTTTAGTCTCGGCGCGCATGGCATCGATGTAGTTGTCCACCTTGGCGGCATCGACATAGGCGGTGCCGGAATCGATGAACTTGGTCGTCAGCGCATTGGATTTGAACGGCGCATCTTCTTTCACCTTGCAGCCGGCCTGAAGTTTGCTCAGTGCAAACGCGCCGATATAACCCTGGCCATAGGGGTTCTGAAGCATCGTGCCGTCGACGAAACCGTCCTTGATCGCTTTCAGCACGACTTCGTCGTGGTCGATGCCGACCATGTGGATACGCTTGTCGCCGATCTTGCGCAGTGCGTTGGAGGCAACGACCGCAGGAACCCAGGCTGTGGTCACGATACCGTCCACTTCGGAAGCGTGGGCGGCCAGGTAGGCGCTGATCTTTTCTTCCGCCGGTTCCGGCGCGTCGATATCGGCGATGACCTGAACGACCTCGGCGCCGGCTTCGTCAGCTGCCTTTTTTACGGCATCGATACGAAGCTGGGTGTTGGGGTCAACAAGGAAGCCGGTGAAATGAGCGATGCGTTTTTTGCCCGCTCCCATCGCCTTGATCAGCTCCTTGGTGCCGAGATAAGCGGAATTACCGGTGTCGGTACCAAGGCAGAAGGCGGCGGGCGAGGGGTCCTTGAAGCATCCGGCGCCAGCAATCACATTCGCGCCGTTGCCGGTCAGTTCCTCTGCTGTCGAGACCGCGCCGACGGGATCGCCTGGGAAAATCAGGAAGCCGTTATAACCCTGGCTCAGAAGGCTTTCGAGAAGCTGGTTCTGCTGTGCCAGTTCCCACTTTTGCGGCACCTTATAGTCGGCGCCAGCCAGGCCGAAGTCCTTGGCCGCGTCCTTGCCGGCCTGTTCCCAGGCGGCGAAATAAGGGTGCGGACCGCCCGGAACGAGGGCGATCTTGCTGGCGTCCGCCGCCTGCGCGACACCGCACGCTCCCGCGCCGATGATTGCGGCAGCGACGAGGCTGCGCATGAAATACGTCATGTTTTTCTCCTCCATGAAACGGCCTGCTCCTTAAAAAAAGCGACTGGAACCTCCCTTAATCGCTCTTTCTCCCAACAGCCGACTTGCGTAAGCACCATGGACACTAGTATACTTGTATCCAAGTAGCAATGAGATTTTCACGACCGCCTTTTGAAGGGGAGCGTTCATGACGAAAAACACCACTGCCGGTTTCACTGGGCGCGGCTCTCATCAAGAGGCCCCCGGCTCCGGAATCGAAAGCGTGGAGCTTGTGGTCAATCGTTATGGCTCGGTTGCCGATCAGGTTCATGCGGCGTTGCGTCAGGCGATCGTCGAGGTCCGCCTAGCGCCCGGTGCGCCGATCAGTGAAAACTCGATCTGCCGTCAGTTTTCGGTGTCGCGCACCCCGGTGCGTGCCGCGATCCAGCGCCTGTCGGAAGAGGGTCTTGTGGACGTCTATCCGCAACTCGGCAGCTTTGTTGCGCCGATCAGGCTTGGCGAAATTCAGGACAGCCATTTTATCCGCCGTTCACTCGAAGTGGCTTTGCTGCGCGAAGTCGCGCCGAAGTGGACGAAAGAAATGAGCCGTACGATGCGCGACGTCATCGCCGAGCAGGAAAGAGTGATTGCCGCCAACGACGCATCCGGCTTCTTCCATGCCGACGAGGCGTTTCATCGCCTGCTCGGCACGTTTTCCGGTCGCGAAGGTGTCTGGCAGGCGATCCTTGCCGCCAAGGTGACCCTGTCGCGGTTCCATCGTTATTGGGCAAAGCCGGAACGATTGCCCGCCGTCATCGAAGAGCATCTGGCAGTCGTGGATGCTCTCGATCGTGGCGATGCCGAAGGTGCGGAAAAGGCGCTGGTGACGCATCTGGATATGGTTTTCGTGATCTACGAACAGTTGCCTGAAGAAGAGCGGAAGCATTTGTCCATTTGATAGTGGACGTGGAGGAGACAGAATGGAACTGAAACACAAGACGGCGCTCGTGACAGGCGCTTGTGGCGGCATCGGCCGTGCCGTGGTTGCGGCGCTGGTCGCGCAAGGGGCGAGGGTAATCGCCTTCGATCGCGACATCGAAGCTGTTGCGGCGCTTGCGGAGGGGTTTGGCGGTGCTTGTGATCCCGTCGCCGTCGATCTCGGCGATGCGACTGCGCTGCAGGCCGTCATGAAAGATGTCGCCAACCGTTTCGAGGTCATAGACATTCTCGTCAACAATGCCGGTGTGCTGTCGCCGCACAAGCTGGGAGCGACCACGCTTGATGACTGGCACAGGCTGATGGCCGTCAATCTCGATGCCGCCCTGCTGCTGACGCAGGCCGTCGTTCCCGCCATGAAGGAAAACCGCTGGGGGCGGCTGATCAACATCTCGTCCTATGCCTGGAAGTCCGGTGGCCTGACGGCGGGCACGGCCTATTCGGTCTCGAAATCGGCGCTGGTGGGCCTCACTTACTCGTCCGCTCGCGAACTTGCCCCTTTCGGCGTCACCGCCAATGCAGTCGCGCCGGCCTATGTGGTTTCGCCGATGATCATGGAGCAACTGTCAGAGGAAGACCGCCAGCGCCAGCTTGCAGCCATTCCGGTCGGGCGGTTCTGCCAGCCGGAGGAGGTGGCCCATACCGTAGGTTTCCTCGCCTCGCCGCTGTCCGGCTTCATGACCGGCACTGTCGTTGACATGAATGGCGGCCTGCAATTCGGCTGAGATACGGAGATAAATGACCATGACAGAACGCCTCTCGTCCCTTGCGTTGCCGCATCTGCCAAACGACGTCCTTTTGCCCGCCTATGACCGCAAAGCGGTGACACCGGGTATCGTGCATCTCGGCGTTGGCGCTTTTCACCGCGCCCATCAGGCGGTCTTCATCGACGATTGCCTGGCGCGTGGCGAAACCGGCTGGGGCATTGTCGCTGCCTCGCTGCGCAGCCCCGATACTCGCGATGCCATCGCGCCGCAGGACAATCTCTATACATTCTGCCTGCGTGACGGTGAAAACGAAACGCTGCGGATTGTCGGTTCAATCCTCGAGACCATCGTCGCTCCTGAGGATCCGGAGCGGCTGCTGCAAGCCATGACCGATCCGCGGGTCAGAATCGTCACGTTGACGGTCACGGAAAAGGGTTACCTCGCCGATTTGTCGGCGGGCACGCTTCTTCGTGACCATCCCGATGTCGTTCATGATCTGGCGCATCCGCAAAAGCCGCGCTCCGCGCTCGGTTTTCTGCTGGAAGCGACAAGACGCCGGCGGGCCGCCGGGGCTGTGCCGCTGACTTTGCTCTCCTGCGACAATCTTCCGTCCAACGGTCGCATCCTGCACCGTCTTCTGGTGGAGATGGCTGGTCTCACCGATAATGATCTCGCTGCCTTCATCGCGGAAAATCTCTCCTGCCCCTGCGTCATGGTGGACCGCATCGTGCCCGCCACCACCGCAACTGACCGCGAGCGTGTGACGGCGCGTCTCGGCTGCGAGGATGCCTGGCCGGTAATTGCGGAACCCTACTTCCGCTGGGTAATCGAGGATCGCTTTCCGCACGGTCGCCCCGGCATCGAGCTGTCAGGTGCCGAAATCGTTGATGAGGTCGAGCCGTATGAGCATATGAAGCTCAGGATGCTGAACGGCGCTCACACCGCCATGGCCGCAATCGGCCAATGCAGCGGGCTTGAGACGATCGCCGATATCTATGCCGATGCGCGTGTACGCGGTTACGTCGACCGTTACTGGCGGGAGGTTGGTTCGACATTGAGCCCGGCCGTCAGCGGACCGGACTATGTTGCCGGTCTGCGCCAGCGTTTCGCCAACCCCGCCCTTCGTCATCGCGCCGCCCAGATCGCCTCTGACGCTTCACAGAAAGTGCCGCAGCGCATTCTCGCGCCGCTTGCGGAGCTACGTGCCGCAGGCGCGCCGAATACGGCCGCTCTTTTTGCTGTTGCCATGTGGATACGGTCCTGCGCAGCGCTGAACGAGCGGGGAGAGGCAATTGTCATGGCCGATCCGGCATTTTCCGAATGGAGTGCACCCACCGGCAACGGCGAAGAGCAGGACGCGGTCATCGACCGGTTTTTAACATTCCGTCGCGTCTTCGGGCCTGAATGGCAGGCGGATGAGGCATTCGTAACGGCGCTTCGGGCGGTCTATCGCGACATCGTCCAATACGGCGCACTCGGCGCCATCGAACGGCATTTTTCGGAGGAGTAGAATATGAAGGAAACCTGGCGCTGGTTCGGTGAATCGGACCCCATCACCTTGCAGCATGTGCGGCAGACCGGCGCCAGCGGCGTTGTAACGGCGCTGCACCAGATCCCCGACGGCACGGCGTGGCCGGCCGAAGAGATCGCCAAACGCAAGGCGATGATCGAGGCGGCCGGTCTGGAATGGAGTGTCTGCGAATCCATTCCGATGGAACAGTCCATCAAGCGCGGCGATGCCGATGCGCCGAAGGCGATTGCGCGCTGGAAAGATACACTCTCCCGTCTCGGTCGCGCGGGTGTTCCCGTCGTCTGCTACAATTTCATGCCGGTGGTGGACTGGACACGCACGAACCTGCGCTGGCAGGCACGCAATACCGGATTGGCGCTGCGCTTCGAAATGGCGGATTTCGTCGCCTATGACGTCTTCATCCTGAAGCGTATTCGTGCTGCTGAAAATTACGATCCTGCGCTCGTGGCGCGAGCCGAAAAGCGTTTTGCGCAAATGAGCGAAGATGACCAGTCGCTTCTCGAGCGTAACATCATCGCCGGCCTGCCGGGCGGCGCCCTGGTGCAGACGCGCGAATCCATCGCCGCTCTGATTGCTTCGTTCGATGGCGTCGACAGCGCGACCATGCAGGGCAATCTTCTGGCCTTTCTGAGAGAGGTCGTGCCGGTGGCGGAAGAGGTGGGCGTGCATCTCGGCATCCACCCTGATGATCCACCGTTCTCCCTGTTCGGCCTGCCGCGCGTTGTGTCGACACCTGCAGATATTCGCGCCATTCTCTCGGCCGTTGAAAGCCCGAACAATGGCATCACCCTTTGTACCGGCTCCTACGGCGCCCGCAGCGACAATGATCTTGTGGCGATGGCACGGGAGTTCGCGTCTCGCATCAATTTCGCCCATCTTCGGAATGTGACCGTTGAGCCGGATGGTTCCTTCTTTGAGGACGATCATCTGGATGGCGGAACGGACATGATTGGAGTCATCGAGGCATTGTTGCGCGAGGAGCGGGCCGCCGCCAAGGCTGGCCGCCGCACCAATATTCCAATGCGGCCTGACCACGGCCATCTGCTGGGTGATGACATCACCAAAAAGACCAATCCCGGATATTCCTACATTGGCCGCATGAAGGGGCTCGGCGAACTCCGCGGCGTCATCCGCACCATTGAGCGCCAGCTTCGCCGCGAGGAGGGTGCCGCATGAAAACCCGCAAACTTGGTCGCACGGCGCTGTCGCTGAGCGAACTTTCCTTCGGCGCGGCCGGTATCGGTAATCTCTATCGCAGCGTCAGCCGCGAAGATGCGATGGAGACGCTGCAAGCCGCCTGGGACGCCGGCATCCGCTATTTCGATACCGCACCCTATTACGGGCAGGGCCTTTCCGAACGCCGCCTCGGGGATTTTCTTCAGGGGAAACCACGCGACGAATTCGTGCTGTCCACCAAGGTCGGGCGGATTCTGAAACCGGCTGAAGCGGGCGTGACACCGGATTACGGTTTTGTCGATGCACTGCCTTTCGTGGTGGAATACGACTACAGCTATGATGGCATCATGCGCTCGCATGAGCAAAGCCTCGCCCGGCTTGGTCTCGGTTCAGTGGATATTCTCTATGTCCACGATCTGGAGGAGACCACGCTTGGGGAAGAGGCCTATCGCCATCATTTCAGGATATTCACCGAAAGCGGCATCGAGGCCCTGCACGAGTTGAAGGCGACAGGCCGGATCGGCGCGTTCGGTCTTGGCGTGAATGAGGTTCCGGCTTGTCTGAACCTCATGGAGATAGACGAGATCGACTGCATTCTTCTGGCGGGTCGTTACACGCTGCTCGACCGGTCGGCTGCAGCAAAGCTGCTGGGGCGTTGTGCGGAAACCGGCACCTCGCTCGTCATCGGCGGCGTCTTCAACTCTGGCATTCTTGCGACGGGTGCAAGGCCGGGTGCGACTTTCAACTATAGTGAAGCAGCAGCAGATGTCATGGAGCGGGTGCGCGCCATGGAGCTCCACGCTGCCGGGCACGGGGTTGCACTTGCGGCCGCTGCCCTGCATTTTCCGCTGCAAAATGCCGATGTCGCAAGTGTCCTGATCGGCACCGCAAAACCGGACAGCCTTTTGCGCAACCTGTCTATTTTCGAAACGGCCGTGCCGGACGCCGCCTGGGCGGGTTTCGACGCGCTCGCCCTCGAAAATTGACCGCAACGACAGGGAGGAGGACGCCATGGATCTGATCGATACTCACCAGCATCTGATCTTGCGAGGCAAGCTCGGTTATGCCTGGACACGAGGGGAGCCCAGCCTTGCGGGAAGCTTCACCCAGGCTGATTACGCAGCGCTTGTCGAGGGATGTGGCGTAGTGGGTACGATCTTCATGGAAAGCGGGGTGGATGACGGCGACTATCAGGCTGAGGCTCGCCTCATCGCCAGCATGATCGGCGAGGGTGGCTTGCCGATGTTCGGCCAGATCGCCAGTTGCCGACCGGAAACGGATAATGGTTTCGAAGCCTGGCTGGAGGAGTGCCGCCACCTCAACGTGGTCGGTTTCCGGCGCATTCTCCACGTTATGCCCGACGACCTCAGCCGCGAGGAAAATTACCGACGAAACGTGCGCACGATTGGAAAGGCCGGATGGCCGGTCGATCTGTGTTTTCATTCCCGCCAGCTTGCCATTGCCGCCGAACTTGTCGGGGCCTGCCCCGATGTGCGCTTCATGCTCGACCATTGCGGCACGCCGGACATTGCCGGAAACGATTTTCGGGAGTGGAGCGGGCGTATGGCCGACTTGGCGACGCTGCCCAATCTCTTCGTCAAACTCTCCGGCATCACCGCCTATTGTGCACCGGGATGCGCGACGCTGGAAAGCGTGACACCCTATTTGGAAAACGTGATCAACCTGTTCGGACCTGAGAGAATGGTCTGGGGCGGCGACTGGCCGGTGGTCGATCTCGGCTCGGGTCTACCGGAATGGATCGGTATGACGAGTGAGCTTCTTTCAACGCTCTCGCCCGACGAGCAGGCATCGATCGGCCACCGCAATGCCAGACTGTTTTATTTGGCGACATAGCTTGCAGCTTTTCATGCCGATTGTGCATTGCGTCGGCCGGATATGCCAAGAAGCGCGCCGGCGCGCGCTTCATACGCCTGTGCTTTACTCGGCTGGCTGCGCTGCGGTTGTCGTCGCAGAGCGGTTGGTCTCTCCAGAAAGGCTGCGCTGACCGAGGCTGATAATGGTGACTGTCGACAGGGTGGCGGCAATCGATACCCAGAAGCCGTTGCTCGGGCCGAAATTATCGATCACCCAGCCGGAAATGAAGGCGCCGAGCGCCATGCCGATACCGATGCCGGTCATCACCAAGGTCACGCCTTCCGTCAGCATCGATTCCGGGACGCGGCGCTCGATCAGGCCAAATGCCGTGATGAAGATGGGAGAGATTGCAACGCCGCTGAGGAATACGGCGAAGGCAAGCAGGGAAACTGTCGTGCTTGCAAAGAGGAGCGGCAGCGCGGTGAGCGCAAGGACGCTGACGGCGATCAGCAATTGCCGTTGCAGCGGCATTTTGGGGTTGATCGCGCCCAGAAGCAGGCCGACGACAAACGAACCGATGGCATAGACGCCGATGACGAGGCTGGCAGCTTCCGGTTGACCGAGTTCTTTGGTGATGGCAACGGCACTTACCTCGGCTGTGGCGAAAGTGGACCCTACGAAGATCAGGGCGACCGTGATGATCTGGACCGAACGCAGCCGGATAGCCGAATGTTGCCTGCTGCCACTTTCAAAACTGCGTACCTTGGGTTCGGTCGATCGTTGCAGCAGAAAGGCAAAGGTACCGAGTGCCAGCGAGGCGGTGCTGATCATCATACCTGCTTCCGGAAAGAGTGAGACCGCGAGACCGACGGAGAGCGAGGCGCCGGCGATGTAGACAAGTTCGTCGGCGGCGGATTCAAATGCAAAAGCAGTGTTCAGCTCAGGCCGGTCACGGAAGATTTCCGTCCAGCGGGCGCGCATCATCGCGGGAATACTCGGCATGGCCGCGGCGAGGAAGGCTGAAAGAAAGAGCGTCCAGGCAGGCCATCTCTGGTTGGTCGCGATAATCAGGATAGCAAAGGCGATGACCGATATGATGGTGGCCGGGACAAGGACGCTGCTCTGGCCCTTGCGGTCCACCAATCGGGAAATCTGCGGCGCAACCGCGGCATTGGTCAGCGCGAAGGTTGCCGAGACCGCACCGGCAAGCCAATATTCACCATAGGTCTGGGAAAGCATGGCGACGATGCCGATCGGTGCCATCGCAATCGGAAGACGGGCAAAGAAGCCTGCGGCGGAAAAGCCTTTGGCGCCCGGAGCCCGGAAAATTTCTCTATATGGATTAGACATCGGGATGCACCTTGTTTAGGGAGTACCCACCACAAACATACGTGGCGTATGCAAATGAAATAATTGCATACGTCGCGTATGTCAACTAGTATACGCGACGTATGTAGAATTCGGAGAAAAAATGCGCAAACCTCGCAGTGAAATGATTGCCGAGACGCGGGCGAAGCTTCTGGTCGCTGGCCGCAAGGCATTTGGCAGCATCGGCTATGCCGACGCTTCGATGGACGACTTCACTGCCGAAGCAGGGCTGACCCGCGGCGCGCTTTATCATCATTTTGGCGACAAGAAAGGCCTGCTGCTGGCGGTTGTGGGTGAGATCGACGCCGAGATGACGAAAAGGCTCTGTGACATTTCGTCTAGGGCCGCGACGCGTTGGGAGGGTTTCGTTGAGGAAAATGTCGGTTACATTCTCATGGCTCTGGAGCCGGAAATCCAGCGGATCATGTTCCGTGATGGGCCAGCCGTTCTCGGCGACCCTTCACGTTGGCCAAATGCCAATGGTTGTATCTCGGCCGTTGCGCGAAGTCTCGATGCGCTGAAGCAGGAAGGGACGATCGTCGACATTGATCCGGAGGCCTGTGCGCGTTTCATCAATGCGGCGAGCAGCAGTGCAGCCCAGTGGATCGCGAATTCCGACGACCCCGAAACGACCTCGAAACGCGCCGTCGACAGTTTCCGCACCTTTCTGGAAGGGCTGAGGATCACACGCTGATCCGCTTGTCGCCGGTTCTGCGTACACATCAGTGTCAATCTCGTTCCGGCTGAGTGGGTAACCCTGAGCCGGCGATATTCCCCGAAGCGCGCTGAGCGAATCGTGCTGTCTCTCTCCCCCGTAGACTCGTTGGCGCGCCAGGGATGATAAGAAATTGCGGGCTCATCGATACAGTTTTTCCTCCTTGAAGAAAAACCGGCCGATCCGGCTGATTTCTGTTTACTTTTGTCGAAATTGCATCGCATCACGCTGTTTGAATTCGCTCTAAGGCCTTTCGCAAACTACGGAGGATGAGATGAAAGCACTGGTGCTGGAAGAAAAAGGAAAGCTCTCGCTCAGGGAGTTCGACATTCCCGGCAAGCTCGGACCCAAGGATGTGCGCATCCGTACCCATACCGTCGGGATTTGCGGCTCGGACGTCCATTATTATACCCATGGCAAGATCGGCCATTTCGTTGTGCATGCGCCGATGGTGCTGGGCCATGAAGCTTCCGGAACGGTAATCGAGACCGGTGCCGAGGTTGCGCATCTGAAGCCGGGTGATCGCGTCTGCATGGAGCCGGGCATTCCCGATCCGACCTCGCGCGCCTCCAAACTTGGCATTTACAATGTTGATCCGGCGGTCAGCTTCTGGGCAACGCCACCCGTTCACGGTTGCCTGACACCGGAAGTCATTCATCCCGCCGCCTTTACATACAAGTTGCCCGACAACGTTTCCTTTGCCGAAGGCGCCATGGTGGAACCCTTCGCCATCGGGATGCAGGCAGCGCTCAGGGCGCGTATTCAGCCCGGCGATGTTGCCATCGTGACGGGCGCCGGTCCGATCGGCATGATGGTTGCGCTGGCGGCGCTAGCCGGCGGTTGCGCAAAGGTTATCGTTGCCGATCTTGCCCAGCCGAAGCTGGATATCATCGCAGCCTATGACGGCATCGAGACCGTCAACATCCGCGAACGTGACCTGTCGCAGGCCGTGGCTGATGCGACGGATGGCTGGGGTTGCGATGTCGTTTTCGAATGCTCTGGCGCTGCACCCGCCGTGCTCGGTATGGCGAAACTCGCACGTCCCGGCGGCGCCATCGTCCTCGTCGGTATGCCGGTCGATCCGGTGCCGGTCGATATCGTCGGCTTGCAGGCAAAAGAGCTGCGGGTGGAGACGGTTTTCCGCTACGCCAATGTGTATGACCGTGCGGTCGCTCTCATCGCGTCCGGCAAGGTCGATCTGAAGCCGCTGATCTCCGCGACCATTCCCTTCGAAGACAGCATTGCCGGTTTTGATCGTGCGGTGGAGGCAAGGGAAACGGACGTGAAGCTGCAAATTCTGATGCCGCAATAATCCCTTCCGGCAAGCCGCCTGCCGATGCAGGGGCGTCAAAAACCCTTCGGAAAAGTATAAGCTCGACCTGCTGGTGATCGGCGGGTCGAGCTTTAAAAAATCATCACATCGATCTTTAAGATGCGCATTTTCTGGGCGTATGGCGTGCAACTGCGCGAAAAAATGGGCGCAACCGCTGGCTTAGTTGTCGGCGGATGCACGGCACTCTTCAATTTCTGACAAAAAACAGTCAAAAAAGTATCGGTAATTTCCCCGGTATGATGTGGAAGTAAATGTGCCGCAGGCCATATGCTCCCCATCAACGCCTGGGACGAGCCATAAAGAGGAATGGCTTTGCTCCGCGAATACGGCGGACGTGACCGATGGGAGGAAACATCGATGCAGCCCGATCTGGAACTGGTACATATCCGCAAGGGCGAATCCTTCGCCGCCTGGCGGCATGGCTATCCGTTCCGCACCGTGCGCTGGCATTACCATCCCGAATATGAAATTCATCTGGTCGTGGCGACGTCAGGCACGTTCTACATTGGCGATTTCGTCGGTCGCTTCGGCCCGGGCCAGCTAATCATGACTGGCCCAAATCTCCCTCAAAACTGGATCAGCGAGATCGAGCCGGACGAGATCGTTCCCACGCGCTCTCTCGTCATCCAGTTTCCGGAAGCTTTTATCGAGGATGCCTGCGCTTCCATGTCCGAGATGGAGGTAGTTCGCGCCCTTCTGGACCGCAGCCGCCGCGGCATTCTGTTCGACGATGAGACCAGCGATCGCGTTCGCCCGCTGATACTGCGTTTGATCGAGGCGCAGGGGTTGAAGCGTCTTGCGATTTTTTGGGAAATTCTCGATCTGCTGGTCAATGCGCCGGCGCCCGAGGTGCTGGCGAGCCTGAGCTACGAGCTGGACCTGACGGGCATCGGCGATAGCGGCATCAACCGCGCCTTGTCGCATCTGCGCCAGCACCTGACCGAACAGGTCGAGGAAATCGATCTGGCCGACATGGTTGGCCAGAGCCAGAGTGCCTTTTCCCGTGCCTTCAAGCGACATACGGGAACGACTTTGGTGCGCTATCGCAATCAGCTGCGCATCGATCTGGCCTGCCAGATGCTTCTGGTGGATCAGGACGTGAAGGTGGCGGAAGTCTGCTACGACGTGGGCTTTTCAAACCTTTCGAATTTCAACAGGCATTTCCTGAAGCTGAAGGGAATGTCGCCATCGAGGTTTCGTACGGTATTCGCGGCCCAGAAGGCAGCGGTCATGGCGGATTAAACCAAGATACATCGCGGATTTTTCACCAATTCGGGCAGAGGACTGTCCGGAAACGGGCTCTTATTGCCCAGATTTTCCAAACGGGAGGAAGTTACTATGAGAATGAAATCCAAGTTCCTGATGGCATCGGCCGCACTTGCAATGATGGCCGCTCCGGCATTGGCACAGGACAAGCTGAAAATCGGCATGACGTTCCAGGAACTGAACAACCCCTATTTCGTGTCCATGCAGGAAGCGCTGAAGGAAGCCGCGGCAAGCATCGGCGCTGATGTTGTCGTCACCGACGCCGGCCACGATGTGGCAAAGCAGATTTCCGACGTGGAAGACATGCTGCAGCAGAAGATCGACATCCTGCTTCTGAACCCGACCGACAGCGCCGGCATCGAAGCCGCCGTGCACGCTGCCAAAGCTGCCGGCGTGATTGTCGTTGCTGTCGACGCCAACGCAAACGGCCCGGTCGACACCTTCGTCGGCTCGAAGAACCGTGACGCAGGCTACAAGTCTTGCAAGCATCTCGGTGATGCGCTCGGCGGCAAGGGTGAAGTTGCAATCCTCGACGGTATCCCGGTCGTGCCGATCCTGCAGCGCGTCGAAGGCTGCAAGGCAGCGCTTGCAGAATTTGCCGATATCAAGCTTGTCGACACGCAGAATGGTCGTCAGGACCGCTCCGTTGCGCTCGGCGTCGTTGAAAACATGATCCAGTCCCGTCCGAACCTCGCCGGTATCTTCTCGGTGAATGATGGCGGCGCAATGGGTGCACTCGCTGCGATCCAGGGCTCCGGCAAGGACATCAAGCTGACCTCGGTTGATGGTGCTCCCGAAGCTGTGAAGGCAATTGCCGACGGCGGCCCTTTCATCGAAACGACCGCGCAGTTCCCGCGTGACCAGGTGCGCGTTGGCCTTGCCATGGCGCTTGCCCAGAAGTGGGGCGCCCGCGTCGTTCCGAAGGAAGTACCGATCGACGTCATGGTCGTTGACAGCAAGAACGCCGGCGACTTCAGCTGGTAAGAATTCCTCCCCAGGTCCCGTCCCCGCCTCGTGTGGGGGCGGGACATGTCCCGACCATCGAGGAGGGTAAAATGCTGGAACTGAATGGAATAAGAAAAAGCTTCGGCAAGATCGAGGTCCTGCGCGGCGTTGACCTGCAGGCGCGCGCCGGCGAGGTGCATGCGCTTCTGGGAGAGAACGGCGCTGGCAAGTCGACATTGATGAAAATCCTGTGCGGCATTTTGCAGCCCTCGGAGGGCACGATCCGCATTGACGGAAAGGACCGCCGCTTCGCCAATTACGATGAGGCGATTGCCGCCGGTATCGGCATCGTGTTTCAGGAATTCAGCCTGATCCCCTATCTCGATGCGGTTGAAAACATGTTTCTGGCACGCGAAATCCGCGGACCGCTGCGCCTGCTGAACAAGCGCGCGATGCGTAAACGTGCCGCCGAAATCATGAGCCGTCTGGCCGTGGACGTTCCGCTCGATGTGCCGGTGCACCGCCTCTCCGTTGCCCAGCAGCAATTCGTGGAAATTGCCAAGGCGCTTTCGCTCGATGCGCGTATTCTGGTTCTCGATGAGCCGACTGCGACGCTTACCCCGTCCGAGACCGAGCATCTCTTCAAGGTCATGCGCGAGCTGCGGCGTCAGGGTGTCGCTATCATCTTCATTTCCCATCATCTCGAGGAAATATTCGAGATCTGCGACCGCATCACCGTCCTGCGTGATGGCGAACTCATCGGCTCCTGCCTCACCTCTGACGTCGATAATGACCGTCTGGTGGAGATGATGGTCGGCCGGCGCATCGAGGCCAATTTTCCGCCCAAACCGAAGATCGATACAGCTGCGCGCAACGTGATCGAGGTCGAAGAGCTTCAACTGAAAAAAGGCGGGCCGGTCTCGCGCTTTACCCTACGGCAGGGTGAGATACTCGGTTTTGCCGGGCTTGTCGGTTCCGGGCGTACGGAAACGGTGCTGGCCATGCTTGGCGCGCATTCCGCTTCGCGCCGCAAGATCAAGGTCGATGGCGTCGAGACCCGCTTTTCCGGCCCGGATGAGGCACTGATGCGCGGCATTGGCCTGCTGCCGGAAAGCCGCAAGGAAGAGGGTCTGATCACCAGTTTCTCCATCCTGCAGAACATCTCCCTCAACAACTATCGCAAGTACCAGAAGGCTCACTGGTTTATCGACCTGAAAAAAGAGCTGGAGCACACGAAAAAGGCGATGGCGCAGGTTCAGGTCAAGGCACAGGGACCCTATGCCCGCGTGGACACGCTGTCCGGTGGAAACCAGCAGAAGATCGTTATCGCCCGCTGGCTGAACCATGACATGCGCGTCCTGATCTTCGACGAACCGACGCGCGGCATCGATGTCGGCGCGAAGGCGGAAATCTATGCGCTGATGCGCGAATTCGCAGCCAAGGGCTATTCTATCATCATGATCTCTTCGGAGCTGCCGGAAGTGATCGGCATGTCGGACCGCGTCTGCGTGTTCCGCTCCGGGGGCATCGTCGCCACCGTCGAGGGCGCAGACATCAATTCAGAAACAATAATGACAAACGCCACCACCGGGAGGGTTGAACATGTCGCTTGATGCAAATACCGGCATTGCCGAAAAGACGAGCGGTTTCGGCCTTGGCAGCATGCTGCGCTCGCCACTCGCCCTGCCTCTGGCGGGCCTGATCGTCGTATCGATCCTGATGGGTCTTGCGAGCGACAATTTCTTCAGCGTGAACAACATCATGAACGTGCTGCGACAGGTTTCAGTCGTCGGCATTCTGGCCGTGGGCATGACATTCGTCATCCTCACGGGCGGCATCGACCTGTCGGTCGGCGCGGTCATGGCGCTGGTCGGCACGTTGTCTGCCGGCCTGATGGTGAATACCGGCCTGCCTGCGTCGCTCGCCTTGCCGGCCGGGCTGTTCATCGGACTTGGCATCGGTATCTTCAACGGAGCACTTGTCGCCTGGGGCAAGATGCCGGCCATCATCGTCACGCTTGCGACGATGGGAATGGCGCGCGGTCTCGGCCTCATCTATTCCGGCGGTTATCCCGTCAGCGGCATTCCGAGCTGGATTTCCTGGTTTGGCGTCGGTCGCGTTGGCGTCGTGCCGGTGCCTGTTATCATCATGGCGGTGATTTACGCCGTGGCCTGGGTGCTTTTGCAGCGTACGGCTTTCGGTCGTCACGTCTATGCACTTGGCGGCAACGAGTTGGCCGCGCGCCTCTCCGGCGTCAAGACCCGGCGCGTCAAGCTTGCCGTCTATGGTATCTCAGGCGTGACGGCAGCGCTTGCAGCTCTCATTCTGACCGGCCGGCTTATGAGCGGACAGCCCAATGCGGGTGTCGGTTTCGAGCTGGATGCCATTGCGGCCGTGGTTCTCGGCGGCACGGCGATTGCCGGCGGACGCGGGCTCATTCTTGGTACCCTCATCGGCGCGGTGCTGCTCGGCATCCTGAATAACGGCCTCAATCTCATGGGTATCAACCCTTATCTGCAGGATGTCATCAAGGGCGCGATCATTCTGCTCGCCATTTATATCGGGCGCGACTGGCGTTGAGCCCACACGTCATATCTTCAAAGAAGCAGGAGAATTAAATGTCTGAATTGCTGCAAGGCAAGATCGCGGTCATCACCGGCGCCGCGTCCGGTATTGGCCTCGCCACCACCGAGGCGCTACTGGAAAACGGTGCAACCGTCGTCATGGTCGACTGGAACGAGAAAGCCCTGAATGAACTTGTCGGTAAACTCGGCAAGCGCGCCATCGCGCAGGTCACGAACCTTCTGGATGCAGACAGCTGCAATGCCATGATCCCGGAAATCCTTGAGAAGGTCGATCACATCGACATTCTCTACTGCAACGCAGGCACTTATATCGGTGGCGATCTCACCGAAACCACGCCGGAAGCCATCGACAAGATGTTGAACCTCAACGTCAATGCCGTGATGAAGAATGTACAGGCCGTCGTGCCGCACATGTCGGAGCGCAAGACCGGCGACATCATCGTCACCTGCTCGATCGCCGGACATTTCCCGACCTATTGGGAACCGGTCTATTCTGGTTCGAAATGGGCGATCACCAGCTTCGTGCAGGGCATGCGTCGCCAGATGATCCCGCATGGTGTGCGCGTCGCGCAGGTCTCTCCCGGCCCGGTCGTCTCGGCCCTTCTGGCAGACTGGCCGGAAGAAAATCTTCGCAAGGCCAAGGAATCGGGTAGCCTCATCGACGCGAGTGAAGTGGCCGATGCGGTGGTTTACATGCTGACCCGCAAGCGCACCGTCACCATCCGCGACATGCTGGTGCTGCCCACCAACTTCGACCGCGTTTAAACTACACTCCCAAGGAGTATCGCAAATGGCTTCCTACCTGATTGGCGTCGATGTCGGTACCGGCTCTGCGCGTGCCGGTGTCTTTGATGTGGCGGGCAGGCTTCTGGCCACCGCCAAGCGCCCGATCACGATGCATCGCGAAGACGGCGGCATAGCCGAACAATCGAGCGGTGAGGTTTGGAAAGCCGTTTGCGACAGCGTGCGGGAAAGTGTCTCGCGCGCCGGCATAGATCCCGCAGCCGTGGTTGGCATCGGTTTCGATGCCACCTGCTCGCTCGTGGTGCGCGGGCCTGAGGATGAGACCCTTCCGGTCGGCGCGCCGGATCATCCAGAGCGCGATATCATCGTCTGGATGGATCACCGCGCCGTCGAACAGGCGGAGCGGATCAATGCGGGCGAACATGCCGTTCTGAAATATGTCGGCGGTCGGATTTCCCCGGAAATGCAGACGCCCAAGCTGCTCTGGCTTCGCGAAAACAGGCCGGATATCTATGCGCGCGCCGAGCACTTCTTCGACCTGACGGACTTCCTGACCTGGAAAGCCTCAGGCGCGCTCGATCGTTCCGCCTGCACGGTTACCTGCAAATGGACTTATCTCGCCCATGAGGAACGTTGGGATGCGGAATATTTCACCCGCATCGGGCTTGGCGATCTGGCGGAGCAGGGATTCCGCCGTATCGGTGAAAGCGTCGTTCATCCAGGCACGGCGCTGGGTAATGGTTTGACCGATGAGGCCGCAACAGCCATGGGGCTGGTTGCTGGAACCGCCGTTGCCGCCGGTCTGATCGATGCGCATGCCGGGGGTGTCGGCACGGTGGCTGCGGGCGGCGATGCTTCGCGGTGCCTCGGTTACGTCTTTGGTACCTCTTCCTGTACCATGACAACCACCTCGGAGCCGGCTTTCGTGCCGGGTGTTTGGGGTCCCTATTATTCCGCCATGGTTCCCGGCGCGTGGCTCAATGAAGGCGGCCAATCCGCCGCCGGTGCGGCCATTGATTATCTGGTGCAATTGCACCCGGCATTTTCAGAGGCAAAGGCGCTTTCCGAAAAAGAAGGCAAGTCATTACCTGCATGGCTTGCCGACCGTGCATTGGCTTTGGCCACGTCTGCTTCCGCTGCCGTAAAGATTGCCGAGAATTTTCACGTGGTGCCGGAGTTCCTCGGCAACCGCGCGCCTTTCGCCGATCCTCATGCCCGTGCCGTCATTGCCGGTTACGGCACCGAGACGGGGGTGGATTCGCTTGTCGCGCTTTACGTGGCGGGGCTTCTCGGCCTCGGTTACGGGCTTCGCCAGATCATCGAGACGCAGGCGCGTCATGGCGCTCCCGTGGAAACGATCAGTGTCAGCGGCGGCGCGGGCGCGCATCCGCTTGCCAGACAATTGCTGGCGGATGCGACGGGGCTCCCGGTTGAACTCACCGAATGCGAGGAGCCGGTGCTTCTGGGATCGGCAATGCTCGGTGCGGTTGCTGCCAAGGCCTATCCCGACCTGATTTCCGCAATGCCCGCCATGTCGCGTATTGCCAAATATTCGGCACCGGACGCTGCATTCAGCCAAGTGCACCAGTCACGCTACGACGCGTTTCTGGCACTGCAAAATGCGGCGCGCGCCATTCGTTCCGCAAACCATTCCTGAAGCGCCCCACGCTTCCATCGTCCGGCCGTCTTGGCCGCAAAATAAAGAGGATTCCATGCAGTTTTCCGGAAAATCCGTCATCATCACCGGCGCAGGCAAGGGCATCGGCCGTGCCTGCGCTATCCTGATGGCCGCGCGCGGTGCTGAGGTCGTGGCAATCAGCCGGACCCAGTCCGATCTCGACAGCCTGAAAAGCGAAATCGGCGGACGCTCGATCCGTGTCGATCTTGCCGATGTGGCTGCAACGCGGTCCGCAATGGCCGAAGCGGGTCCTTGTGATTTTCTCATCAACAGCGCCGGCATCAACGTGCTCGAAAGCGTGCTTGATATGAGCGACGAAGGTTATGAGGCTGTGCTCGGCATCAATCTGCGTGCCGCGCTCGTCACCTGCCAGGAATTCGCCCGTGCCCGCGTCGCAAAGGGTGGCGGCGGCGCAATCGTCAACATCACGTCAATTGCCGGTCATCGCGGTTTTCAGGATCATCTCTGCTACGCGGCCTCGAAAGCGGGGCTTGAAGGCGCGACCCGCGTTCTTGCCAAGGAGCTCGGGCCGCACGGCATCCGTGTCAACGCCGTGGCGCCGACCATCACGCTGACTGAACTGGCTGCCGAAGCATGGAACGATCCGGCCAAGAGCGCACCAATGATGGTTCGCCATCCGCTGCAGCGCTTTGCCGAGGCCGAAGACGTGGCACAGAGCATCGCACTGCTTCTGTCAGATGATAGCAGCATGATTTCCGGCGCGGTGTTGCCCATCGATGGCGGGTTCCTCGCCGTCTGACGTTTAAGGGATGCGCGGGGTGCAAATGCATCGCCGCGCATCCTATTCCAGGACTGGATATCCGCTCAGGTCAGATCCGGATGTCTGCCAACCAGCTGGTTGCGTTTTGCCTGAAGAATTTCCTTCTGTTCTTCAAGTTTGAGCAATTCGTCGTCTATCTCATCGACGCTTTTCTCGATGTGCAGATATTGCTCTGCAAGAAGCGACTTCGCTTCCTTTCGGCTAGATGCATTCGGCGTGTCGCCATAAAGCGGCCGGTTGGCGGTTTCCTTGAGGAAAAATGTCGTCACAATGCCGAAGATGGCCGCGACCATGAGATAGTAGGCCGGCATATAGATATTTTCCGTTACCTCCACCAACCATGCGGTGAGTGTCGGCGTGAGCCCGGCAACGATGATCGAGATATTAAACGCGATAGCCAGCGCGCTGTAGCGGATGCGGGCCGGGAAAAGGGCCGGGAGGGTGGATGCCATGATCCCGATCAGGCAGTTGAGTGCGACCGCCAGGATGAGCAGGCCGAAGAAAATCTGAACAACCTGTCCGCTGGCGATGAGATGAAATGCCGGCAGTGAAAGAAACAGGATCGCCGTGCTGCCAACCGCCAGAAACGGCCTGCGTCCGATCCGGTCGCTCAAAAGCCCGATGGCGGGCTGGACGAACAGCATGCCAACCATAACCGCGATGATGATGAGGACGCCATGGTCCTCGCTGTAATTCAGCGTCTTCGACAGATATGTCGGCATGTAGGTGAGCAGCATGTAATAGGTAACGTTGGTCACGAGGACCATGCCTATGCATATTGCCAGCGAGCGGGAATGTTGGCTCACGATCTCGGCGATGGGAACCATGGGGCGCTCTTTCAGCGACTGCCGGTCTTCTTCTTCGGAGCGCTGCAGGCGTTCGGTGAAGGCTGGTGTTTCTTCTGCCGCGTGGCGCAGATAAAGCCCGATCAGCCCGAGGGGTGCCGCCAGAAAGAACGGAATGCGCCAGCCCCAGTCGAGGAACTTGGCTTCACCCATCGCGGTGCTGAGCAGCACCACGAGCCCCGCGCCAAGCACAAAGCCGGCGATGGAGCCGAAGTCGAGCCAGCTTCCAAGGTAACCGCGCTTCCGGTCAGGCGCGTATTCCGCCACGAAAATGGCAGCACCGGTATATTCGCCGCCAACGGAAAACCCCTGGGCAAGCTTGCATAACAGCAACAGAATGGGTGCCCATATGCCGATGGTGGCATAACCGGGGATGAGGCCGATACAGAAGGTGCTCGCGGCCATGATGATGATTGTCAGGGAGAGGACTTTTTGACGCCCGAATTTGTCGCCCATGGCGCCAAAAAATACGCCCCCCAATGGGCGGATGAGGAAGGGGACGGAGAAGGTTGCGAGCGCCGCCACCGTTTGAACGGCGGGTGACGCGTCAGGGAAGAAGACCTTGCCGACGGCATAGGCGACGAAGCCGTATACGCCGAAGTCGAACCACTCCATCGCGTTACCGAGAGCGGCTGCCGTAACTGCTTTTTTGACCTTCTCGTCATCGATGACGGTGACGTCGTCGATGCTCAGCGGAGTGGCCTGCATCTGGTTGTTCAATCGCTGTCCCCCTGAACTGCATTGCGCCCGAATTTTTTGAGCGCCATGAAAATGCTCGATACGCTTAAGCGTTCCATCGGTCGGCAGAACAATCGGGCCTTAGCTCATCTTATGGGGAGTATGGGCGGGGTCGCCCGACAGGAGAAAAAAGAACGCCCGCCTGGTAGCCGGGCGTTCTTTAAAGATTAGTGGTGGTGCTCAGGCATTTCCTTGAGCTGATCCTTGGTCCACGAGGTAATCGCGTGGACATCGCCGTCTTCATCGCGCATGAAATCGAGATCGCTGAGCGGTACTGCGACGGGCTTTGCGCCGATGCCGAGAAAGCCGCCGACGTCGATGATCGCGGTGCTTGCCGCGCCGACGCCATGGACGTGATCGACCTTGCCGACCTTGTGGTCATCTGCGCCATAAACTGTTGCACCTTCCAGAACCGACGGTGTCAGTTCGGTTTCAACGAGGCGTACGTGATTGGCGTGATCCATTTTTCTTCCTCCTGCTTGGGTTGCGATATGGAAACTCCCGCAGTGCAAAACCGTTCCATCGCGTCTGGGGGATTTTGGGCTAAACCGGTTGTCTGAACGCTTAGGGGACTGGTATGAACTCCAGCGGACCGCCCGCCGCAAAATCACGCTTGAAAAGATTGAACACGTGTGCAATATGAACGCGTGTTCAATCTTTTGAGAGATGGTTATTTCGCATGGACCTGATGCCTTATCCGGATACGTTGGCAGCCCGTGCCGAACTGTGCCGCAGCGTTATTCTTTCCGCCGGGGAACTGGTGCTGAAAGGCTTTCAGGGCGAGGCGACACGCAGCTTCTCAATGAAGGGCCCGCAGGACTTTCTGACGGTGACGGATGCAGCCTCCGAAGCGCATATTCGCGGCGCGATCTCGGCCTGCTTTCCTAAGGACAGTTTTTTCGGCGAGGAGGGCGGCGGTGTGATCGGTGATCGCGTCTGGGTCGTTGATCCCGTGGACGGCACCGCAAATTTCGCCCGCGGCATTCCGCACTTCTGCATCTCCATCGCCTATGTCGAAAACGGGCAAACCGAAATCGGCGCTATCTATAATCCGGCTCTGAATGAACTTTATTTCGCCCGACGTGGTGAGGGGGCGACGCGTAACGGGCAGCCGATCCAGGTTGCGCAGACGGAACGTTTCGATGCGGCCTCAATCGAAATGGGCTGGTCGACCCGTATCGCGAATGCCACCTATCTTGATGTCGTCAAGAACCTGCTCGATATGGGCACCAATGTGCGCCGCGCCGGTTCCGGTGCGCTTGCGCTTGCCTATGTGGCCGATGGCCGCTCCGATGCCTATCTCGAATTGCACATGAATTCATGGGATTGTCTTGCGGGACTGCTACTCGTCAGCGAAGCTGGCGGCGACGTCTGCCCTTTCCTGGAGATCGGTAGTCTTGAAAATGGCGGGCCGGTGCTGGCCGCAGCCAGCGGTGTTGCAAGCGGCGTCAGCCGGGCATCGAAGATACCTTTGGCAGAGCGGCAGCCTTCGGATCGGCAGCGGGCCGTATCGGCCTGAGTTTAGACGAGCGCCCGTCCGTGAAGGGTGCTTGGTGCATGTGGAGGAATGAGATGGATGGACCCGTTTATGCCCGGCCTGCGATCAGCCTGATTGCGGAAGGGCTCGGCCCGCGTAACGTTGCGCTCTATATCGGCGGCAGCGATGGTGCGAGCGACCTTGGGCTCCTTCACCGGCACGGCATTACCACCGTCGTCAACTGCGCCGTCAATCTGGATATCAATCTCGTGCAGGCGTTGGCGGAAGATGGCGACAGGTGCGCGGTGGGGTATGGCGACATCCGTTATTATAAGCTCGGTCTTATCGACGGCGAAGGCAGTCCGGACACGATGATGCTGGGGGCCTATTATATTCTCGACGGCGCATTGCGGCAGACCATGCCGAAGCGCGAAACCTATCCGTTCCCCGATGGCGGCAATGTGCTCGTCAATTGCCGCAGCGGCCGCAGCCGCTCGGTATCGCTGGTCGCGCTTTTCCTGCACAAGCAGCAGCCGCATCTTTACCCTAACCTCGACGATGCACTGGCTGTGATCCGCACGAAGCGGGAATTGCGGCCGGACGAATGGTTCGAGACACCGAAACCGATGCTTTATGCTGCTGCCCGCCGCGCTTCCGACTGGATCGATATGGTCGAAGGCAGAAAGACTGTCCAACCATGCTGAAACGCACGCTTCCTTCCGTCGCCGTCATTGCCGACGCCCATTTCCATGACACGGCGGCCGATTTCGGTTTTCCCGGCATAGAGGTCGATGGAGAACGCATCACCATGCGTAGCTGGTCGGATACACGCGAATCCACCCGTGTTTTCAACGAAAGCGCCGATGCGCTGCATGCTGCACTCGAAGAAGTGCGGCAGCGGGGCATTCGCCATGTGGTGCTGCTTGGCGACTATACCGACGACGGCCAGCGCGCGACATCCGAAACGCTGAAGGGTATTCTGGAGCGTCATCGTGATACCCATGGCACTGCCTTTTATGCGCTGCCCGGCAACCACGATATTTTCGGTCCGCGTGGCCGACATCATACCAAGGAGTTTCTGACGGAGAACGGCAAATGCCTTTCCGTTTCAAGCGATGCGCGGCGGGCCGGTGATCGGGTGGTGATCAGCGACCGGATGTATTGCGAAGGCTACCCCGTTGGCCTTGGCCCGATGGCGGCTTTCGGATATTTCCGCCAGCCGAACTATCTGCATTGGGAAACACCGTTCGGGCTTTCCGATGCGACGGAAGATCGTCTCTACGAGGTGCTTTCCCCCGATGGCACCAATATCTACCGGCTGATGGACGCATCTTATCTGGTTGAGCCGGAGCCGGGCCTCTGGCTGCTCATGATCGACGCCAATATTTTCGAACCGCTTGACGGCACTTTCGAGACGGGTGAGGAAGCGGCTTTCACCGACAGTACCTCTGGCGGCTGGAATGCGCTTTTGCGCTGCAAGCCCTTCATCATCGACTGGATTGCCGATGTGCGCGAAAGAGCGCAGGCGCTCGGCAAGACTTTGCTCGGCTTTTCGCACTATCCGGCGCTCGATCCCTTCGATGGCGCAAGCGGTGCCGAAAGTGCGCTGTTCGGCGAAACCAACGTGGTGCGTCGCACGCCGCGCAAGGCGGTTGAGGATGCGCTGGTTGAGGCGGGGCTCCAAGTCCATTTCAGCGGACATCTGCATGTGGAAGGCGTAACCCGGCGTGGGGAAGGGGAAACCTCGCTCACCAATATCGCTGTGCCGTCTCTGGTTGCCTTTCCACCCGCCTTCAAGGTCGTTCATCCCCAGCAGCACGAGATTTCCGTCGAGACGGTGGAAATGGCCGCGCTGCCGATAAACCGCCGCATTTGCCGGGGGTATGCGCAGGAAATGGCACTTGCGGGCGAGGATGAGGACCGCGCATTTGCGGCCGGCAATTATGGTGATTTCCTGCTTGGCCACAAACGCGCGCTTATCAGGCATCGTTATTTCACCAAGGAGTGGCCAGCCGGGATCGTGTCGGCGATTGCGGATAAAACCACATCCGAGGTTATCGGCCTGCTTGGTGAAAAAAGCCTTGCCTTGCATGATGTCGGGCTTTCCTCCGATCTGCCGATGTTCGAGCTTATTGCTGACTGGTATTGCCTGCGTCAGGGCGCGGGTCTGGCGCTTGTCCATATCGCGCCTCAACGGCTTTCCCTTTACCGGATGCTGGCGGAGCGGTTCGGCCGTGAGCCCGATCACCACGACGGTTCGGTTAAGAGTTTTATCGAAATCTTCTTCGGTGCCCTTGGGCTGTTTCTCGACCGTGCCGAAGGCGGTTTGCGGAATCTGGAGCTCCGTCTCACACCGCAACTCCAATCCGTTGCGGTGTGATCCGTAGGTTTTTTCGACGCAATCCGCGATGTGAACGGGGTAGATCAACGCCCCCTCGGGAAAGAGTGGCGGCAAGCAGGACAGGCGAGGTGATCTATTGGAATCGGTCGTTGTCAGCATCAATCTGTTCGGCGCGGTGGCGCTGCTGCTTTTCGGCCTTGGGCAGATCAAGGACGGAATGTCGCGTGCCTTCGGTGCCAAGCTTCGCATCGGGCTTGCCGCCGGTACACGGGGTGGGTTTCGCTCCTTCATCGCCGGTCTCGTGGCGACGATCGCCCTGCAGAGTTCGACAGCCACGGCGCTGATGGTTGCCTCCTTCGTTGAAAAAGACTTGATCGCACCGGCGATGGCGCAAATCGTGCTGCTCGGCGCGAATGTGGGTACTGCGACGACCGCGTGGATTGTCGCACTCGGTCTGGGCTGGATGTCGCCGATGCTGATCCTTGCCGGTGTCATCCTGTTGCGTGGAAAGTCGGTGCAGCGGCAGGGTGCGGGTGCTGCCCTTGCCGGTGTCGGCCTGATGCTGCTTTCCCTGCATCTTCTTTCTGCGGCGACGGATCCGATCCGGCAGTCGCCGGCGCTTAACCTCTTCATTTCCATGCTCGGCAATGCCTGGCCGGTCGCGTTGATCTTTTCCGCGGTGCTGGCCGTGCTGGCATCATCGAGCCTTGCCATCGTCGTCCTCATCCTGTCACTTGCGGCAAGCGGCGGCATTGAAACAAGCCTCGCTATCGTGCTGGTACTCGGCGCCAATCTCGGCGGCGCGGTTCCTCCGGTGCTGGCGACGTTGAAGGCGCCGGTCGCGGCGCGCCGGGTGGCGCTTGGCAACCTCATCGTCCGGACCACCGGCTGTGTCGCAGCCCTGCCTCTTGCCGGGTACGGCGCGGCACTGCTCGACATGTCGCCTTTCTCGCACGCCAATCTAGCGGTAGATGCGCATCTCCTTTTCAATCTTGCTGTTGCTGCGATCGCATGGCCGCTATCGCCTTTGTTGCTGCGGATGACGACCGCGCTGCTGCCGGAAAAAGAGGGAGTCGAAAGCCGCCGCAGCTATCTCGACAGTCATGATCTGGGTCAACCGGTTGCGGCGCTTGCCGGTGCAAGCCGCGAGGTCATGCTGGTTGGTGACCTGATCGAGCGCATGCTGCGTCAGGCGAATGACGCCATGCGCGACAGCGATCTTTCCAAGCTCAATGATATCAGTACGCTGGAAGGCCGGGTCGATAGTATCCAGCATGCCATCAAGGTCTATGTCTCGAAGGTGGGCCAGGACGGTTTGTGCCAGAAGGATCAGCGACGTGCGATGGATATCGTTGAATATGCCATCAATCTCGAACATATCGGCGATATCATCGAGAAGGGCATCCGCCCGGAAATCGCAAAGAAGATCAATCTTGGCCTCAGGTTTTCCGATGATGGCAAAAGCGAGCTGGAACGTCTATTCTCCATCACGCTCGACAATATCCGCATGGCGCAATCCGTTTTCGCCACCCGCAATGCCGACCTTGCCCGTCGGCTGGTGGAGGTGAAGGAAGATGTGCGACGGCTGGAAAAACAGTCATCGGAGCGACATCTCCAGCGCCTGCGCGACGGCCTGACCGACAGCATCCAGACAAGCTCAGTGCATCTCGACATGCTGCGCGATCTAAAGCGCATCAACGCCCATATCGCCGCCGTCGCACATCCGATCCTCGATGAAAGCGGTCTCCTGATCGAAAGCCGGATCAAGCAGGCGGTTTGAAGCCATGCCAGTAAAACGGCGCTGTGGTTTTTGCCCGGGAGTGCTCTTCTAGCGCGCGGTGATCCTTTCGACCATCTCAACGGGCACGACCTGAAGCCGGGTCTCGGGCTCGTCGCTGTCGAGGGCGGTCAAGACCTTCTCGGTCAGCGCGTCAAAGGATTGGGCAACGGTCGTCAGCTGATAGCTTTTCCAGCCCGCCTGCGGAATATCGTCGAAACCGACAATCGACAGGTCTTCAGGAATTCGGCGGCCCATCTCTAGCCTTGCTGCATCCATGAAGCCGAGTGCCAGCAGATCGGTCACGCAGAAGGCGCCGTCTATTGTCTTGTCCGTCAGCAACTCGCAGCCTGCCTGATAGCCGCTGTCATAACTCGTCGGACCGCCCGACCATGGAACGACCTCGATACCCTCGATGCTCATGCGCTGGGTGAAAGCGCCGGCGCGGCGCAGCTGTGCCGGTGTCTGGCTGCCGCTGGAAACGACCGCGACCTTCCGGCATTTAGCCGCCACAAGCCGCATGGCGGCGAGATCGGCGCCGTGGGAATCGTCGCTCAGCACCATGTTCGTATCGGTCCGGTCGAGGCGCTGGTTGATGAGGATGAGGCGCACGCCATTGGCAATGCATTCGTCTACGATAGAGGCTGGCGGCTCGCCGGAGAGTACGACGATGGCCTGCGCGCGAAACTCGAAAAGCAGTTCGATCAGCGGCGCGATATCCTTGCGTGCATCGGCCGCATTCAGCAGCAGACATTGCAAGCCGCGACGCAGAAGGCCGATGCTGAGGAGGTCGAGCTGTTTTGAAATAAACGGCGAGCTGAGATTGGCACCGACCACCCCAATGAGATTGGATCGGTCATTATTGAGGCCCTGGGCCAGACGGTTGACGCGGTAGCCAAGCTCATGCGCGGCTTTCAACACCTTGCGCCGGACGGCCTTCGATACGCTGCCGCCGGGGGTGAATGTGCGCGAGACGGCGGAGCGCGAGACACCAGCCTTTTTCGCCACCTCTTCGGCCGTCACGAACCCTCTCGCCATTCAACTTCCCCGTTGCAAAACCTCATGTCTGATATCACAGGCCATAAGGGCCGACTATTCCAATCGAAATATTTCAGGTGCGAAGCGCTCTTGCTGATGGAAGGCGGTTCTCGCTTTCGCCGGCAAATATATCGTCCTTTCCATTTTCATTCTGCGGGAAAAATTGACTGCTTGTGCGTCGATAAGAAAATTTGCAAAACACGTTCAATAAAACCGTTTAAAAACAATGGCATATATCAATGATCACGTGTGCATTTTTTCGTTGACAAAAGGCCGTTTAGGATGGATCATGCATTCCAAGGTTAAGCGCTATATGGAATATTTATTCCACGTTTCGCTTGCCGGCGATGTTTCCGGGAGGAGCTGGATCATCGTTGCTCGCGGGCCTGATGTGCCCGCTGCTGAAGCATTGACGCATTGCTCATGTTCGACGCACGCGCCGCCTGCTCCGCAGGTTGCGCGCAGGCAGATGCTTGCCGGCGTGTCGGAGCAATGTTGCGGCCATATGGGGAGGAATAATGGCTCTTTTAAGCGAATCAACGAAGGCGGAGGCACTGGGGCGTCCCACAGCGACCGCGCCTTCGGCATGGCAGGCCTGGCGATATCGCCTCAAGGTCGCGCTCAGGGAGCCGACGACGCTCATCGGCGTGCTGACGGCGTTACTTTTCACCTATCTGATCGTCGTTCCGATCATCTCTATCGTTCTGGATGCCGTCCGTGTCCAGTTCGGCCACGAACGGCGTCTTGGCAAGGATGTCGGTGACCTCACGCTCTATTATCTCGACAGGGCGTTCTTCTCGCCCGTCGCAACGGATCTTTTCTGGCATCCGCTCTTCAACACGCTCACCGTCGCTTTGGGGGCGATTGCGCTTTCGCTTGTTATCGGCACGGTGCTTGCCTGGCTTATCAGCCGCACGGACATGTTCGGTCGCCGCTGGTTCGCTACCGCGCTGATCGTGCCCTACATGCTGCCCGCATGGACCTTCGCTCTCGCCTGGACGACGCTGTTCAAGAACCGCACCGTTGGCGGCCAACCCGGCTGGTTCGAGGCGATGGGCCTTACACCGCCGGACTGGGTGGCCTATGGGCGCTTCCCGATCACCATCATCCTTGCCCTGCATTATACACCTTTCGTTATCCTGCTGTTCGGCTCGGCGCTGCGCCGCTTCGACTCGCAGCTGGAGGATTCGGCACGCATTCTCGGCGCTCATCGCTATCAGGTGGCTTTGCAGGTCATCCTGCCCTTGATGCGCCCGGCGCTGCTCTCTTCCATGGTGCTGATCTTTGCAAAGTGCCTTGGCGAATTCGGCGTACCCTATGTTCTCGGGCTTCCCGTGAAGTTCGAAGTCCTCTCGACATCGCTGTTCCGCAGCATCGCCTCGCGCCAGACCGGCGTTGCCGGTGTCGTTGCTGCCTCGATCATGCTCATCGGCATCATCACGCTGATGATCGATGCCCGCCTGGTTCGCGAAGCCCGCCGTTTCGTGACGATCGGCTCGAAGGGGTCGATGAACCGGCAAAGCCGCCTCGGCAAAATGCGTCTTCCGGCAACGGGCTTTGCGGCCGCTGTTTTCATTCTCAGCGTCGGCCTGCCTTTGCTCACCCTCGCTCTCTCGACCGTCATGAAGATGCCGGCCAAATTCACGTTCGACAATTTCACGCTCGATTACTGGATCGGCAGCAATCTCAACACGGTGGCCTTGCAGACCGGCGTTCTTTTAAGCCCCGATCTATGGGCAGCCGCGAAGAACACGATGATGATCGTTGGTCTTGCCTCGCTCGCATCTGGCGTCCTCGGCCTTCTGGTCGGGTATGTCGTCATCCGCACGCCGGTGCGCGCCCTGTCGGTCTATCTGCGTCAGGTCACGTTCCTGCCCTATCTTGTGCCCGGCATCGCCTTTGCCGCCGCCTATCTCTCGCTCTTTGCGGTTCCGCGCGGGCCGATGCCGGCGCTCTACGGCACGGTGACGATCCTTATCCTCGCACTGATTGCCGACCAGATGCCCTATGCCTCGCGCGCCGGTATCTCGGCCATGACACAGCTTGGAAAGGACCCGGAAGAGGCAGCACAGATTGCCGGTGCCGGTTGGTTCCGCCGCATGGTCTCGATCGTCATCCCGATCCAGAAGGGATCGCTGGTGACGGGGGTTCTCCTGCCCTTCATCTCGGGCATCAAGGGCTTGAGCCTGTTCGTGATCCTCGCGGTGCCGAGCACGGATGTTCTGACCACCTATTCGCTGCGGCTGGTCGACTACCACTATACGCAGGCCGCAAACGCCGTGGTGCTGATCATCGCTGGCATTGCCTATTTCGGTACCCTGTTGGCCCAGAAGCTGACCCGCACAAATCTTGCAGAAGGACTTGGAAGCTGATGCCTACCATCAACCTGCGCGGGGCGCAGAAGAACTACGGCGTGAATTCCGCAAATGCGGTTTCCGATCTCGATCTCGAAATCCGCGACGGCGAATTCATGTGCCTGCTTGGCCCTTCCGGCTGCGGCAAGACCACGACGCTGCGCATGATCGCGGGTCTTGAAAACCTCTCCGGCGGTGAAATCCGTGTCGGCGACAGGGTAATAGATTCCGTCAATGACGGCATATTCGTGCCGCCGGAAAAGCGCGAAATGGGGCTCGTCTTCCAGAGCTACGCGCTCTGGCCACATCTGACCATCGAGCGCAACACCGATTTCGGCCTGCGCCTGCGCAAGCTGCCGAAAGCCGAGCGGGAGGCACGCGTCGAGCGCGTCATGCAGGCGCTCGACATTGCCAAGTACCGCGACCGTTATCCGTCACAGCTTTCCGGTGGGCAGCAGCAGCGTGTGGCGCTGGCCCGCATGCTTGCCGTCAATCCCGGTGTGCTGCTTCTGGATGAGCCGCTGTCCAACCTCGATGCCCGGCTGCGGCTGGAAATGCGCGCCGAGCTGAAGCGGCTGCACAAGGAGTTCAAGACCACCATCGTCTTCGTGACGCATGACCAGTGGGAGGCAATGACACTTGCAACGACAATCGCCGTCATGAACGAGGGCACGCTCCAGCAGATGGGTACGCCGAACGATATCTACGACCGTCCGGCCAACCGCTTCGTCGCCGAATTCGTCGGCAGTCCGCCGATCAATATTCTGACCTTCGGCCAGCCCGGCGTGTCTGATATCGCCGACAATGCGGAGGCTTATTTCGCAACACGTTATCCGCAGTTGCGCGGCATCGCCTCGGTCGGCATGCGGCCGGAGACGATGGGTTACACGGCAAGGTCTGAGGATGTGCCGCAGGGCAGCCTCTTCGGTGAAATGACGGTGACCGGCGTGCTTCCGACTGGCGGCAGCTGGATTCTCGAATTGAGGAGCGAGAACCACACGCTGTTCCTGACCACCCATGCCCTGCCGCGCGTCGATAGTGGCGACCGTGTGTTTTTCCACGTGCCTCCCGACGCCCTGCATGTGTTCGATGCCAAGGGGCAACGGATTACCGAAGCAGACGCCGTGCTGAGGAGCAGTAGCTACAACTGACAACGACGAAAAGACTGACAATCGCTTGCTGAAGGAGGAGCAGTATGAAGCGGAAAATGACGGGCGGCCTTAGCCGTCTCCTGTGTGCAACGGCAATTCTGGCAACGTTTGGCGGCGTGGCGAAGGCGGGGGAGCCTTTCGACCTCAACGCCCTGATCGAGGCTGCCAAAAAGGAAAAGCCGATCACCGTCTATGACAGCACAGGCAAGATCGTGGAAATGGCGAAGAATTTCGCCAAGAAGTATGGCGTGGGCGCGGAGGGTGCGAAGGTAAAGGCAACAGCGCAGCTGGAGATGGTCATCCGCGAGGCGCGGGCCAACAATATTCAGGGTGACGTCTCGATCATCAGCGATGCCCCGGCGGCGATGGCACAGCTTATTCCAATGGGCTTTGTCGAAAGCTGGTTGCCGCCGGATCTCGCTGGCAATATTCCGCCAGAATATCAGGATCCGCTGACCGTCGTCACCAGCGCCAATGTCTGGGCCTACAATACCGAGCTTTTCGACAAATGCCCGGTTTCCAATATCTGGGAACTGACCGACCCGAAGTGGAAGGGCAAGGTGGCGATGCAGGATCCGCTCGGCAAGGCATCCTATGTCGACTGGTTCAACCAGATGGCTAAGCATGGCGATGGGGAGGTGAAGGCGGCCTATAAGGCGCTTTACGGCAAGGACCTCGAGACCGCAGAGTCAAGCGCGACAGCGGCCTGGGTCAAGGCACTTGCCGCCAACGCGCCGCTGCTGACCGATGCCGATGCAGCGGCGGCGGAAGCCGTTGGCACGCCTGGCCAGAAGCAGCCCTTCATGGGCCTCATCAGCTCGGCGAAGTTTCGCGATAATGCCGACAAAGGCATGAAACTCGGCCTCTGCAAGGAGCTGAAGCCGTGGATCGGCTGGCTTTATCCAGGTGTCGGCCTGATCACCAAGGGTACGGATAGCCCCAATGCTGCAAAGCTCTTCATTCACTACGTCATGACTGCTGAAGGCATCGCGCCGCAGGCGATCGACGGGAAGATGTCCACCAACAAAGACGTGAAACTGCCCGCCGACGAACCTTCGGGTATCGGCGCCGTGCTCGACCGCGTTCTGCCCTACAGCATGGCCACCAGCCTGGAAGACTGGGATGCGCGCGAAACCTGGCAGGACTTCTGGCGTGTGAATTACAAGAAATAACGGGGGGACCGACACAGTGAATATCATGACCAAGAACCGATATGGTGGCGAGCGGCGGCGGATGGTGGCTTCAGCCCTTTCCCTCATCTTCTCGCTGGCGCTTGGCGGTGCTGCCCACGCGCAGGACGCCTTTAATCTCGATGCGCTTGTCGACGCCGCGAAGAAGGAAAAACCGATCACCGTTTATGCGGTGACCGGCAAGATCGTCGACACCGCACAGGCCTTCACCGCCAAATATGGCGTGCAGGCAAGCGGCAAGAAAGTGAACGAGGCAACTCAGGTCGAGTTGATGATCCGCGAACACCGCGCCGGCAATGTCGTCGGCGATGTCAGCGTCGCAACGGATGTCGCCTCCGCAATGGGGGAACTTCTGCCGGAAGGCATAGCCACCAGCTGGTCGCCACCGGATATGGAAAGCAATATTCCGCAAAAGCTGCGCGATCCGCTCGTGGTCGTTTCGGATCCGCATGTGTGGACCTACAATACCGAGAAATACGACAAATGCCCGGTCACCAACATCTGGCAGCTGACGGAGCCGCGTTGGAAGGGCAAGCTTGCCATGCTCGATCTCTTCGACAAGCCGCTTTATGCCGACTGGTTCAACCAGATCGAAACCCATCATGATGCCGATGTCGCCAAGGCCTATGAGGAGCTTTACGGCAAGAAGCTGGAAACGGGCGAAAAGAGCGCGACGGCTGCCTGGGTGAAGGCCTTTGCCGAGAACGCTCCCCTGCTGACGGACTCGAGCACGGTTGCCGATGCGGCGGGCGCTCCGGGACAGACCGATCCCTTTTTCGTCATCACCTCGGCGGCGAAATACCGCGATAATGAGGCCAAGGGGCTGAAGCTCGGTCTTTGCAGTGGCGTCAAACCGTTTTCCGGGTTCCTCTATCCCGGCTTCGGCCTGATTGCCGGGCAGACCAAAAGCCCGAATGCTGCAAAGCTCTTCCTTCACTATCTGATGACGGAAGAGGGCATCGCGCCGCAGACGGTCGATGGCAAAATCTCCGGCAACACGAAAATCGGTCTGCCGGCGGACGAACCATCGCGGGTAGCCGATCATCTCGACGAGTTGATGGCCTTTGATGCCGCAACAGCAGCCGACGACCTCGACAAGCGCGAAGGCTGGCAGGATTTCTGGCGTGTGAACTACAAAAAATAACGGCAGGGCAGACGCGAGCCTGCCTTGCCTTTTCCTTGGGAGGGGAACGATGAGAAGAAGCAGATTTTTACCGATGACGGCGATATCCATCGCCGTTGCAGGCATATCCGCAATGGGGGCTGCAGCCGAAGAAACCTTCGATCTCGATGCGATCTTGGCGGCGGCGAAGCAGGAGAAGCCGATCAATATCTACGACAGCACCGGCAAGATCGTGGAGATGGCCGACAAGTTCAGCGCCAAATACGGGTTAAAGGCGACAGGCGTGAAGGTTTCCGCCAACAGCCAGCTGGAAATGATCATCCGCGAAAGCCAGTCCGGCAATGTGCAGGGCGACGTGGTGCTGATCACCGATGCGCCATCGGCGCTCGCGCAGCTTCTGCCGGCGGGTTTTGTCGAGAATTACCTGCCGGGCGACATGGTTGCGAAAATCCCGGCGCAGTTCCAGAACCCGCTGGCAATCTCCACCAACGCCAATGTCTGGGCTTACAATACGGAAGCCTATGATAAATGCCCGGTGACCAACATCTGGGAACTGACCGAGCCGAAATGGAAAGGCAAGGTCGCCATGGTCGATCCCTTGAGCAAGAGCACCTATACGGACTGGTTCAACCAGCTCGAAGCCCACGGCAACGAGAAGGTGGCGGCCGCCTACAAGGCCCATTTTGGCAAGGATATCGAAAAGGATGCGGCCGCAGCCTGGATCAAGGCGCTGGCGCAGAACGGCCCGCTTGCCACTGATGGCGATGACCCGGTGGCAGAGGCCGTCGGCGCACCCGGCCAGAAGCAGCCCTTCTTCGGCCTGCTCAGCTCTGCCAAGTTCCGCGACAATGCCGACAAGGGCTACAAGCTCGGCCTCTGCACTGGTCTCGATCCCTGGGTCGGCTGGACCTACATCAAGCTTGGGCTCATCGCCTCCAAGACCAAAAGTCCGAACATGGCGAAACTCTTCGTCCACTACATACTGACGGAAGAGGGCATCGCACCGCAGATGAAGGACGGCAAGCTGCCGACCAATATCGACATCAAGATGCCGGCTGACGAGCCGTCGGGGCTGATGAAGGTTGCCGACAGGCTGATGGGTTACGAGTCCGCCACCGGCCTCAACGATTTCGATCGTCGCGAGGAATGGCAGGATGTCTGGCGCGTCAACTACAGGAAATAATCCAGGCTGGCGCGGTCCTGCCGCGCCGGTCCCTCCTTTGCGAAAAAAATAGACTGGATATGCCGATGCAAAGCCCTTCTTCGACTGAAAACAAATCTGGAAATGAGGAGGCGCTTTCCCGCTCGGTGCGGCTGATGAAAATCGCCGAAGCGGCGGCGCGTGCCGTGCGCGATCCGCTGCTGGTGGCATTCCGCTCTGATATGGCGGTGGATTACAAGGTCGATCTCCACGACATCGTCACCATTCACGACAAACGCGCCGAAGCCGCGATCCGCGCCGTCATTCTCGAACGGGAGCCGAATTCGGCGATCATGGGCGAAGAGGGTGGGCAGATCGGCAACGGCGAGGTGCAATGGTATGTCGATCCGATTGACGGCACGGCGAATTTTGCCCGTGGCCTTGCCTTCTGGTGCGTATCGATTGCCGCCGTCATCGGTGGGGAAGCCGTCGCCGGCGTGGTGTACGACCCCGTGACTGACCAGATGTTTTCCGCCGACCTCGAGGCTTCTTATCTCAATGGCGAAAGGCTACGCTCCCGCAGCGTTGCAGATGAAACCCGGGCGACGCTTATCACGGGCTATCCGGTCTCGCGCGATTTCCGGCTGGATGGGCGGGATGCGGCGCTTTCCAATTTCGGTGCGCTTGTCGAGACCTTCTCGACGCTGCGCCGGCCCGGTAGCGCTGCACTCAGCATCGCGCATGTGGCGGCTGGCTGGACAGATGCTGCTGCGGGCTTCGGCGTCAACGCCTGGGATGTGGCAGCAGCCATCCTCATTCTCAAGAATGCCGGGGGAACATACGAGCCGCTGACCTTGGGGAAGGTGGCGGAGGGGTCGGCCGATTTTCTCTGCCCCGGCTATATCGCTACGGGCGAGGGGGCTAATTACCAGACATTGCAGCGGGTGGCGCGATCCATATCCGCAAGCCGCATAGCCAGGGCAGCGATCCCGCCAAGCCAGACGGCTGCAAACGCCTGAACAAGCAAGGACATGACGGCCGCCACATCGGCGCCGATGGAGACAAGACATGCCGCAACCGGAAAAGACCCTATCTCGCGAACAGGAAACCGGCGAATTGCCGAAGCTCAGCCGCATCTATGAACGGCATCCTCTTTATGGCGTCGATCTCTTCATTTCAGGTAAGGAAGGCGCCAGCGATCTGAAGCTTCTGCGTGAAAACGGCATCACCACCGTCGTCAATTGCGCCGTCAATCTCGACTTCAACTTCGTGGAGCAGCCGCAGATCGTTTCCGATCATGAAGGCAGCGTCTATGGACCCGGCGAAATACGTTATTACAAGATCGGCCTGATCGACGGCGATGGAAATCCCGATACCCAGATGGTTGCGGCCCATTACATCCTGCGGGCGGCGCTCGAACAGATACTGCCCGACAAGCCGTCCTATCCCCGGCGCGAGCGCGGCAGCGTGCTGATCAATTGCCGCGGCGGCCGCTCGCGTTCCGTCGCCGTTGTTGCGCTCTTTCTGCATATGACGTTGCCGGTGGAATTCCCGACGCTCGACGATGCCATCAGCTTCGTACGCGTGAAGCGTGAGCTGCCTGAAAACGAATGGTACAAGGCGCCGAAACCGGTGCTTGCGGAAGCAGCCCGCCGCGCCGCCGGCTGGATTACCACGATCGATGCCGCCCACTAGAGCGGAGGACGGTTTTCACCGCTCGGCCGCTTCCTCGGTGATGCAAATGTGGAGACGTGCCGTGGCTTGCACGTCACGTCGCCATTTTGAAACGGGTTCGGGATTTTTCCAGCTCACGCCTCGGGAAGCGTGGTGTTCCAGACCCGGACCTTTTCGATGTTTCTGTCCGAGCAGGAAACGATCTCGAACTCGAACCCGTCGCCGGAAACACGTTCGCCGATCTCGGGAAGGCGATTGAGGCGCCAGAGGATGTAGCCGGCGACGGTGGAGTAACGATCGTCCTCGTCCACCAGATCGATATCCAGCAGATAGGATACCCGTCTCACGTCGACAGCGCCGTCCAGCAGCCAGGAACCGTCCTCTGCCCGTTCCGAAATCTGCGATTCCTCGCCTTCATCCGGAAATTCGCCGGCGATAGCCTCGAGAATGTCGGTAGGCGTCGTTATTCCCTGAAGCGTGCCGTATTCGTCGACGATGACGGCCATCTGGAGCGGGGATTTGCGCAGCTGCTCCATGACCTGCAACGCGGTGGCGCTTTCATGCACGACGAGGGGTTGGCGCAGCGAGCGCTCTAGGTTCAATTTGCCGTCATGCAGAAGATCGCGCAGCAAGTCCCTTGTTGCGGCGACACCGAGGAACGAATCCAGCTTGCCCTGCGCGAGCATCAGGCGGGAATGGTCGAGTTCCAGCAGGCGGTTCCTCAGCGTATCGTGGTCGGCGTCGACATCGAGCCAGTCGATTTCCGTCCGTGGCGTCATGATTGATACAACGGGGCGCTCGGCAAGCGTAAGGACACCGCGGATCATGTCCTTTTCCTCGGATTTGAACAGGTCGCTTCGTGCCGCCTGTGCCGCGATGACGTCGGCTGTCTCGCCAAGGGACTGTTCTTCGCCGACACGGCCGCCCAGAAGCCGCAGAATGGCATCGGACGTCCGCTCGCGCATATCACCGGCGGTGATGCGTTTTTCGCGATTGCGCCTGCCAATCTGGTTTGCCGCCTCGATGAGCACGGAAAAGCCGATTGCGGCATAGAGGTAACCCTTGGGAAGGTGGAAGCCGAAGCCTTCGACGATCAGGCTGAAACCGATCATCAACAAGAAGCCGAGGCAGAGAATGACCACGGTCGGGTGTTTCGACACGAAGCTCATCAGCGGCTTCGATGCTGCCATCATCACGGCCATGGCCACGCAGACGGCGGTAATCATCACCCAGAGATTGTTGACCATGCCGACGGCGGTGATGACGCTGTCGAGCGAGAACACGGCATCAAGCACGACGATCTGCACGATCACCTGCCAGAAGACGGCATGGACGACCTTGCCCTGTTTTGGCTTATGCGCGCCCTCCAGCCGTTCGTGCAGTTCCATCGTTCCCTTGGCGAGCAGGAACGCACCACCGAGAATGAGGATGAGGTCGCGCCCGGAGAAGGAGAAGTCCGCGACCTGAAATAGCGGCCGCGTCAACGTCACGATCCATGAAATCGAAAACAGCAGCAGGATGCGCATGACAAGCGCCAGCGACAGACCGACGATCCGCGCCTTATGGCGTTGATGCGGCGGCAGCTTGTCGGCGAGGATCGCGATGAAAACGAGGTTGTCGATGCCGAGGACGACTTCGAGGACGATAAGGGTAACGAGGCCGATCCAGATATTTGGATCTGCGAGGAATTCCATGGTCAGGGGCCTTTATGGGAACGGGCGCGATCGCAAAAAGCCCCGGACTGAACATCCGAGGTTGAAACCCGTTTCGTTGAAAAAAACAAGAAAGGACGAGGCTGGCTTCGCTTTACGCAAGCCAGCCTCGTTCGGTGTCGACTATCGTCGGTACTGTCGCCTTCGTCAGGCATATCGCGGAATTATCCCACTATCAGTCAATTCTTGTGCACGTGGCAGTAGCAGATTCCGGGCGGTCGGGGAAGCGTTTTGCGTGCATCATCCTTTGCGAGGCGGATTTGCAATCCTCCCTGCAAGGGCATTATCGCGTTTTTTCGCCGATATCCGAGGTGGTTCGCTTGTCGATGGCCTTGCCATTGAGGATGCCTCTCAGAACGTCGAGGCGCTCGTTGATAAGCCATCCATAGTAGTTTTCAACCGGCAGCAGGTTCTTTGCGCCTGCATCCACGGCCGTCCGCAGGCGTTCGGCGCGACGCCGGGGTTGGCCGACGTTGTAGAGGGTGGCGGTGATGCCGGGATTGCCGGAAATGTCGAAGCCTTTTTCCCTGTAGGCATCGATGGAATCTCGAAGGATAGCGGCGATGTAGATGATGCTCCGGTCAGGATCCATGACGTCGCGGTAGATCTCTTTCGGCCTGTCGGCGGAGAGTTTCGGCAGACCACTGGTTCTGTTTACGAGATCGGTAACCTGCAGCGCCGTCAACGGGCTGATCTGGCCAAGACCAAAGGTCTGTCCGGCATAGAAGGGCTGGAAGAAGGCCCGCTGGAACGAAATCGCTTCATAGCTCACGCCATCGACGACCTTGCCGCGGAAACTTGCATCCCAAACGATATCGCGGCAGCTCCATTGCTCGGATGTCGTGGCAAGCGCCGCGCAGGAGCGGAATTCCGGACGCTCGAGAAACGTCTTCAGGGCAACGCCCTGATAGCTGAATTTTATATCGAGTTCCGCATAGGAAATGGCCTTGACGTAATATGTCTGCAGGCGGTCCACGGCGGTGACGTTGAAAGTGTGTTCGCCAACGATAGCGCCGACGATATGGATCGGGTCGATGCCATAGGCCGCTCCCGCCTTCCTGATCTTGCCAAGTAGACCGGGTTCACTGTTTAGAAGATCGACCGTCTTGCGGAATTTTTCCTCATAGGTCGTGGAAAACGCCCTGGTCCTGATCGCCGAGGCCTGAGGTATTTCCGGCTGTTGGGCGGAGCGGTTTCCGGGAGGTACGACGACCATCTGCTGCGCTGCGGCATTTGAGGGCAGGCAGGCCAGTGCCAGAATGACAGCGGCCGCGCGGGTGGTCTTCGCAAACAGGCTCATGCAGCGTTCTCTAATATGTGGATTACTATTGCGTGACGGCCTCTTCATAGGCAGGCCGCCCCGGCGTGGCAAGTTCCCGCTGCTCACTTTACCGTTGCTGGCCGTTCAGATGCCGTGGCTACCCCGGCGTTATTCCAGTCAACGCCGCTCCTTGTCGGGACCATCGGAAGCGGAATTATCGGGTTCGTTAAAAGTCGAGCATTTTGTTTCATGTGAACTCAAATCGCCACCGGTAGGTCATGTCGTCAGGAGACGAACATGACCCATCTCATCAAATTGCTGCAAGCATGTTTCATTCTGGCCGTCGCGGGTTTCGCTGCGCCGGTGCAGGCGTCTCCTTCGATGCAGACTGGCAAGTTCACGTCGCAGCCCATCGGGCATTACGATTTCTGCAAGCGGCATACGGATGAATGTCAGCCGGTCAGGGAAATGCCGCCGCTCAGTCTTACGCCTGATGTCTGGGCTACCCTTGTTTCGATCAACAGCGCAGTCAATATCGAAATCGACCAGCGTTCCGACATGGAAGTGTGGGGTTACGAGGATTATTGGGAGTATCCCTATAACGGCGCGGGAGACTGCGAGGACCTCACGCTGGAGAAACGGAAACGGCTTGTGGATGCCGGTTTCCCGGTTTCCGATCTGCTGATCACCGTCGTCCGCGACGAAAAAGGCGATGGCCATGCCATCCTCACGGTAAGAACGGACCGCGGAGATTTCATTCTCGACAATATGAAATCGAAGATCTTTCGCTGGGACGAAACGCCCTATACCTATCTCAAGCGTCAATCCACGGAGCATGCCGGTCGGTGGGTGGATATTGAAGGCTCCGGTTCGCCCGCCATCGCCGCCCGCGAGGTTGGCCGGGCCACCGCCACCTCCGCAACCGCGCGCCGCAACATCCTCGACATCATCATGGGGCGTTGAAGCTTTCGCCTCGTTGCGGATCGGAAAGCCCCGGAGGGCCGTCCGGTCCGGATATGCCCCATGGTTCGTTTCACCGGCCTCCGAGGCCGGCTCCGGTTTCTTCATCAAACAAATGCAGGTCGGTCGGGTTGATGTCGAGGCCGACGACTTCGCCGCTCCTGACCTCACTGCGTCCCTGTATAGCGATGACCACTTCGGTCGATGTGCCAAGGGTGAGGAAGGTGGCCGAACCTGTGGTTTCCACGGCCGAAACAGGTAACGTCAGCGCCGCGCCGGTTGCGGTTCGCGGCCGGATGTGTTCCGGCCTGATACCAACGATGACACGCTTGCCGGGCGATAAGGGAGCCGGGTTTTTGATGGACTGCTGCGGCTCGCCTTCACTGAAACGCAGCTGAAGCGCCGCGCCGTCCGGGCTGACCGTTGCCGGAATGAAATTCATTGCCGGTGAACCGATGAAGCCGGCGACAAAACGATTGACCGGGCGGTCGTATAATTCCAGTGGCGTGCCCTGCTGTTCGATCACGCCGTCGCGCATGACGACGACGTGATCCGCCATCGTCATCGCCTCTATCTGGTCATGGGTGACATAGACCGAGGTGGCGTGCAGGCGGTCGTGCAACGCTCGGATTTCCTTGCGCATGTGCACACGCAGGGCCGCGTCTAGATTGGAGAGCGGTTCGTCGAACAGGAATGCCTGCGGGTTGCGGATGATCGCGCGGCTCATCGCCACACGCTGGCGCTGCCCGCCGGAAAGTTCGCGCGGATAGCGCTTCATCAGCTTTGACAGGCCTGTGGTGGCTGCAACCTCCTCTGCCGCCTTGCGGGCCTCTGATTTTGCCACGCCGCGCATGCGCAACGAATAGGTCAGGTTCTCCTCCACCGTCATGTGCGGGTAGAGCGCATAGGACTGGAACACCATCGCCACATCGCGCTTGCGCGGCGGCACACCGTTCATCAAAGTGCCTGCAATGCGCATGTCGCCGCTCGATATGGTTTCCAGCCCCGCCAGCGAACGCAGCAAGGTGGACTTTCCGCAACCGGACGGGCCGACGAGGGCGACGAAGGTGCCCTTCTTGATGGAAAGATGGATGTTCTTCAGCGCGTGAAAGGCACCGTAATATTTGTTTACGCCGGAAAGTTCGATCTGAAGGGTCATTTTAACGCTCCCGATGTCAGGCCGGAAACGATGCGGCGCTGCAAGAGAATGAACAGGGCAAGAATGGGCGTCACATACATGGTCGCATAGGCCATGATGTTGTTCCATTCGCTGGTGTTGGGGCCCATGAAGGAATTGAGGCCGACACTGGCAGGCTGCAATTCAGCCGCCTGGATCATCGATTTCGAATAGACGAATTCCCCGAATGCCTGCATGAAAATGAGAATGGCGCTGACGAGAATGCCGTTTCTGGCAAGCGGCAGCACGATGTTGAAGAAGGCGCCGACGCGGGAATTGCCGTCCACAAGCGCTGCCTCTTCCAGCTCCTGCGGCACCGCCATGAAGGTTGCGCGCACCAGCACCACGAAGAAGGGCATGCTTTTCGCCGCAATGGCGAGAATGACCGACAGGCGGGGATAATCCAGCAGACCCACTTGCGAGAAGCCGACGAAGATCGGCGTAATCATCAGGGACGCCGGCAGAACCTGCAGCATGAGGATGAGGAAGAGGCCGATATCAACCCAGACGTTGCGATAGCGCGCCAGCACATAGGCGCAGCCAACGCCAAGCACGGTGATGAGCGCCACGGCACTTGAAGCGATGAGAACCGAATTCCACAGATAACGGCCCATATTGCGGCTTTCCCAGACATAGGCATAGGTCTGCCATTGCGGATCGGCCGGCCAGAAGCCCGGCGGGTTCGCAAACATCTCCGAGCCGCTTTTCAGCGAGGTCAGATACATCCAGTAGAGCGGAAAGAGATAGATGACGGCAAGCACGATGGCGATTGCCAGCATCAACCGGTTGCGGGTCGTGATACTCATCCGCGCACCTCATGCCGTGTCGAGCGCACATAAACGACGGAAGCCAGCATGACGAAGACGATCATGATGACGGAGATCGTCGCGCCCTTGCCGAAATCATATTGCCGGAACGAAAGATCCCAGGCCCAATATTGCGCCACGTTGGAACTGTTGTTGGGCCCGCCATCGGTGATGGCGGCGAAAAGATCGAACTGCTGAAGCGTGAAGATCAGGCCGAGCGAGATGATCGCGCCGATGGTGGAACGCATCATCGGCAGGGTGATGGTGTAAAAACGCTGCCAGGCGTTCGCGCCATCCAGCTCCGCCGCTTCGTAGAGATCACCGGGGATGGAGGCGAGGCCGACAGAAAGAAGGATCATGTTGAACGAGGTGCCGAGCCAGATATTGGCGATGACCACGGCCCAGAGCGAAAAATTCGCGTCCGATCGCCAGAAGATATTGCCTGAGATCATGCCGCTTTCCCGCAGGAAGAAATTCAGCACGCCGAAATCGCCTGACAATATCCAGTTCCAGATCGCGCCGACGACGAGGCCGGGCATGACCCAGGAAACGAGGAACAGCCCGCGCAGCCAGGTGGCGCCGGGAAAGTTCACCCAGAAGAACAGCGCCAGACCGAAGCCGATGGCAAATTGCCCGGCAATCGAGGTGACGACAAAGGTGACGGTGTTGAAAAGGATCGGCAATGTTTCCGGTTGCCGGAACAGGTCGATATAATTCTTGAAGCCGACGAAGGGGCGCACGAAGGTGCCCAGGCTGAACATGTCGACTTCCTGAAAGCTCATGACGATGTTGTAGATGAGCGGCAGCCCCGCCATGACGAACAGGAAGCCCAAAGGAAAAGCGACAAGGATGAGGTCGAAACCACGACCGTCGCTGACGCTGGAAAACAGTTTTTTCATGAAACATCCTCACAAGCTCCGATCGGGGCCGCCGCTGCATTAAGCAGCAGGCAGCCCCACCGGGAGGAACCCCTTGGATGGGGCCGGATGAACCCGGCCGCCCGCCCAGACAGATCAGCCTTCGATCAGCTTTATCTTTTCAGCGGCCTGATCGAGCGCGGCCTTCGGCGTCATCTGACCCGACAGGGCGCCCTGGATAGCGTCCTGGATCGCCTTGGAAATCTTCGGCCATTCAGGCGAGGGACCACGCGGCTGCGCATATTTGAGTTGCTCGATAAAGGTCTTGAGCGCTTCGTCCTTCAGCGCGTTGCCGGTGGGCGGAACGGGAATATCGGAACGCGCCGGCAATTGCCCGAAGTTCTTGAACATGTCCTTGTCCTGCGAGGCGAAAAATTCGATGGCCTTGAAGGCTTCGGCGGGATGTTTGCTCTTGGAGAAGATCGCCCAGTTATAGTCGCCCATGGCCGAAGACCGCGGCGCGTCCGGCGTCGGAACCGGCAGTAGCGTCACGCCCCAGTCGAACTTGGCGTCCTTGAGCATGCGGTCGATTTCCCAAGGACCGGAGATCGCCATGGCCGCGTTGCCGGCGTTGAAGGTAGCGGTGGAATCCCACTGGCTGCGCGTCAGCGTATCCGGCGAGGCCAGCTTTTCACTGAGAAGGGTCTTCCATGTTTCAAGCGCTTTCACCGCGCCATCGGTATTGATGTTTTTGTAGGTGGCGCCGGCCATCTGCGCCCATGGCAGAAACTGGAAGGTGCCCTCCTCGTTGGCCTTGGCGCTGAAGCTGATGCCGTAAACATTCTTGGCGGGGTTGGTCAGCTTGCGGGCAGCTTCCACAAGCTCGTCCCAGGTCTGCGGCGGTTTTGCCGCATCGAGACCGGCTGCCTTGAACAGGTCCTTGTTGTAATAGAGTGCGATCGTATTCGTCGCCTTCGGAACGCCGAAATATTTGCCGTCCCATGTTACGGATTTCAGCGGGCCCGGAAAATAGTTTGCCGTCTTGATGACGTCCGACTTCGCAATCATATCCGTCACGTCAAGAAACGCGCCACGTGCGGCGAACATGGCGTGGTTTGGGTTGTCGATGGCGATGATATCGGGCGCGTTGCCGGTCGAGTAGGCGCGCATGGATTCGCTCACCACATCATCGAACTGCAATTGCCGGTATTCGATCTTGATGCCGTTATTGAGCTTGTTGAACTCGTTTACGAGGTTGGGTGCCGGCTGGATGTCCCTGTCCAGCGACCACAGGGTCAAGGTGACATCTTCCGCATGCGCCACCATCGCACTGGCGGATACGCCTGCCAGAACAAGCGCACCGGCGATCATGCATTTCGCGATACCCATAATAATCTCCTCCTCTTGGTTATCGTCTCTGCAATTACTGGAAGCCTTCTCCCAAGGCTTCCATTCCTTAGGTGGGATCGACGACAAAATCGCCGCCCCGGCAATGTTTCAGATAGTTCAGGCCGTGTACCTGTCCCGTCATTTCCAGCGCGTCGCGATAGACGGGGTCATGCCAGCCTTCGATATCGATCGAGCCGGACCAGCCGGCCAGGCGCAGTTCCGAAATAATGTCCGTCCAGTTGCTGTCGCCGAAGCCCGGCGTGCGCATGAAGACGAATTTTTCCTTGCCGAAAATCCCATGCTCACGAATGACATCCCAACGAATGGTCGCATCCTTGCCGTGCACGTGGAAAATCTTGTCCGCCCATTTGCGGATCTGCGGCAGCGGATCGATGAGATAAACCATCTGGTGGCAGGGTTCCCATTCGATGCCGATATTCTCGTCCGGCGTTTCGTTGAACATCAGTTCCCACGCATCCGGATTATGGGCGATGTTCCAGTCGCCGGTTTGCCAGTTGCCGTCCATGGCGCAATTTTCAAAGGCGATCTTCACGCCCTTGTCCGCTGCGCGTTTGGCAAGCTCGCTCCAGATTTCCTTGTAACGGGGCAAGCTCTCGGGCAGCGGCTTTCCGCGCAGGCGGCCGGTGAAACCGGCAACGCAGGTTGCACCGAAGTGATGGGCATTGTCGATGCAGTCTTTCCAGCCCTGCAAGGTCTGAAGGTCGATTTCCGTTTCCTCCAGCGGATTGCCGAACATGCCGAGCGTGCCGATGGTGATGTCGCGATCGCCGATCGCGTCAAGTGAACGCTTGCCAAGCTCGGCAAGGTCTTGGCCGTTGGTCGTCTGCCAGAAGAACGGTTCGAAGCTTTCGAAACCAAGATCGGCTATCTGCCCGATGCGTTCAGCTGCCTGTCCCTTGGTGGCGCTGACCATGGTGCCGATGCGGATGGATTTTGCCGGATTGCTCACGTCTGTCGGTCCTTATGCTGCGATGGAAACGCGCTGGCCGATGCGGGCGCTTTCAATCGCGCCGATCACCATTGCCAGGCTGTTGATGTTGTCGAAGGAGGCCGTTTCCGGCATCTGGCCAGTATGGATGGATTGAAGAAACGAGAGTATGACGCTGGCGTGGCCGTGCGTATCCTTCTCGGAAATACTATCGGAAACGTTTACGGTCTTGAATCCGCGTAGAAGACCCGGCTCTTCGCCGGCGACGGATGCGGAGAAATTGTCTTCGCCGTCCCAGAGGATCATGCCCTTGGAGCCAATCAGCCGCCAGCGGGCTTCCCAACTGGTTCTTTCGCCTTCCGCGCACCAGGAGCCGCGATAGGTAAAGACCACATCGTTGGAGAACTCGAATATGGCATTGGCGCTTGCCCCATGTGCATACCAGGAGCCAGCCGGATTTTTCTCCACGCAAAACACGGAGAGCGGCTTTTCATCGGCGACGAAACGCGCCGCATCGAAAGTGTGGATCGCCATGTCGAGAAGAAGAACGTTCTTCATCTCCTCGCGGAAACCGCCGAAATGGGGCCCGAGGAAAAAGTCGCAGTGAATGGCCGTCAAATCACCGATAATACCGTCTTCCACGGCCCGGCGCAGCCGTCGGATGCCGGAGATAAAGCGCCGGTTTTGCACTACAGCATGAATTTTTCCGGCCTTTTTCGCCAGTTCCACCAGCTTTTCGGCTTCTTCCATCGAGGCCGCAAGCGGCTTTTCGCTGAGCACATGACACCCGGCTGCAAGACCGGTTTCAACCACGGCATACCGTGCCTGCGGGATGACGACATCGAACAGGATGTCGGCTTTGGTCCGTGCGAGAACATCGCGGAGATCGACGCCGATGATGACGTCGGTGACGGAGAATTCTTCGGCAAGCGCGCGTGCCGTGTCTTCGTTCAGATCGACGAACCCGACGATCTTGATCGCGCCGAGAATGTCCGGCGTCGATTGAATGGCGCGCAGCCAGCCTTTGGCCATAGCTCCGCACCCGCATAAAACGGCATTGTATGTCATCTTCTCTCCCCGCTCTCTGGGCAAACTCCTCTTTGCGCAGAGCGTCGTAAACGTTTACGACACTAGGATGATCATGTTAGATATGTCAATACCGTTATTGGGGACGCATATTTCGTACCCGGCTCAGGAGGGGGAGTGCATGAAAGGAATTCGTCAGCTTGCCGATTATCTGGAGATATCGATAGGCACCGTTTCCCGTGCCTTGAACGGCAAGCCCGACGTTAACGAGGAGACGCGGCGGCGTGTTCTGGAGGCGGCGGAAAAACTTGGCTATGTCGCAAACCAGTCAGGCCGCAGCCTCAGGCAGGGGACGACTAACGTCATCGGCCTGATGACCGGCAGCGACGCGCAGACGGTGGAGAACTCCGACAACTTCTTCATGGGAGTGACGGATGGTTTGCAAAGCGTGTTTTCCGCTCACAATCTCGATCTTATCGTTCTGCCGTGTCCCGGTGAGGAAGACCCGGACGAATATCTCAAGCGCATGGTGGCGCGCCGCATGGTGGATGCGATGATCATTTCCTCGACCCGCCGTGTCGATAAGCGTGTCGATTTTTTAAAGCAGACCCGCTTGCCTTTCGTAACGCTCGGCCGCACCTCTTCCAGCGCCGATCATGCGTGGATCGATCTCGATTTCGAAGAGGTTGCGCGCAGTGCCGTCAACCGGCTCGCCGCTGCCGGCCATCGCACCATTGCGGTTGCTGCACCCGATAGCGACGTCAATCTCGGTTATGTTTTCATGGACGGGTACCGGCGTGGACTGGAGGAGAACGGCATTGCTTACGATCCTTCTCTGGTCATCCGGGCGAAATCGAGCGAGCAGGGCGGATATCACGCCGCCAGCGAGTGGCTACAGATGCGGCCGCGGCCAACCGCGCTTGTGCTGATCTATGATTTGATGGCCCTTGGCCTTTATCGCCGTCTGGCGGAAGTGGGTCTGAAACCGGGACGGGATCTTGCGGTCATCGGTTTTCGTGATGGTCCACGCGGCCAGTTTCTCGAACCGCGATTGACCAGTTTCCGCATGTCCCTGCACGATCTCGGTGTAATGGTCGCGCAGACGCTTCTGTCTACCATGCCGGCCTATGCGCCGTTTTACCCAAATCAGGCGCGTTACTGCGTCTGGCCGATGCAGCTTGTCGCCGGAGAGAGCGACCCAGGCCCCGCATCTTTATAAGCGTGGCGTCAAAGCTTGTGGTCTCGAATGGTCGCAACGCCGAACGGATTGAATTTATATTCGTCCTCCTCATACCGCGTGTCATCGGATAGGTCGGCACGACGATCCTTCAAGGCCGCTTCAACCCCGTCGCGTGTCATTTGATCGGCAATATCGTCAATCAGCGCGGCGATCTTCAGCTGCTCGCTATTTGTTGAGGGCTGCTGCTGGTCTTTTCGGGTGAAGTGTATCTCCACGTCAGGCAATCCGACCAGATGAAAGCCGACGCTCCCCATTCCGTCGGCATCGCCGCCGATGGGCCGGCGCGCGAAGGCTATACGGCAGGTTCTGGCGAATGCCAGGGCGTCGTTTGCGGTCGCGTTACGGCGCGACTGTTCGAAGAGTTCCTTCCACCGCTGCACGCCATGGGCAACGCCGGCGCTTTCACCCTTTACGGCAACTGCGCCACTATCGAGCATGTGGTGCACGAACATCAGGGCTTTACCGCAGGTCGCCACGGCTGTTTCCGCGGCCATTGATGGGCCAAGCACATAAAGAACCGAGCCGTGGCCTGCGACTGCCTCCTCGTCACTCTCCTGATAGGCGTCCGGCTCGACACGATCCCAGCAGACATTGAAGGAGCGTTCCATCCTGTCGTCCGGTTCATCCTGCGAATAATCCTCATCGAGACTGAAATCGCCGGCAAATTTATCGATAGCGGCGCGAGCGCTCTGCTGCAGCGCTGCCAGACCATTTTCCGGGCCGAGAAAACAAAGGACATGGCGGGGTTTGTATTCGGAGCGGGATTGGGCAACTGCCGGAACGTTGCTCGCGGCCTTGCCGACAGACGGTCTTCCCAGCACAAGGCCACCTAAAAGCGCGAGAACGCCACGACGCTCTGAATTCATCCCATACCCCCCACGGCTCCCCTAAACAGGATCGGGGACTTTTATACCGGTACGGGCAAGTCTGACCATATCAATTACGTTGATCTATTTTTTGCAGGGCCCGACTTTTGGCAGGTGAACAGCAAAGCCTCAAGGTTGCGGCAACAACACGCCGACGGCGAATTCTTCGTCCGTTGTCGTGTGGCCAATCTGCGTTTTGCGATATTCGCTGGGGCTGAAGCCGCGCTCGGCACGAAGTGTACGGGAAAGGTGTGGGGCATCGCAAAACCCGGTGGCGAGCGCAATCTGGGTGATCGGGTCACGCGTGGTGCGCAGGAGGGAAAGGGCGCGGTCGAGCCGCAGCTCAAGATAGACCTTGGAGGGCGTTGCTTTCAGGTCTCCAAGGAAACGCCGTTCGAGGCTGCGTCGGCCAAGGCCGAGGTCGCGCGCGAGTTCCAGCACGGTTCTCGGAACCTCGATGTTCTGCTGCATGCGCAGGATCGCCTTTCTGACCAGGGGATCGGTTGCCGTTCTGGTGCTCTGCTGGCCGGGCTGGGGTTTTTCGCCGCTGAGCGCGCTGTCGATCATCATGATATTGAGGCTCTTGATGGCGGCCGACTGGCCGACATGGCGCTCCACAAGGAACGCCGCCAGATGCGCAGCACCATGGCCGCCCGAACAGGTCAGGCGGTTGCGATCTATGACGAAGAGCTGGTCGGAAACCATCTGCTCGGCGTCGAAACGGTCGAGAAAATCCTGATGGTGGAACCAGCTGACGCAGCAGCGATAACCATCCAGCAGGCCGGCTTCATGTAGAATGAAAACGCCGGTGCAGAGCCCGATAAGGGGAGTGCCCGCTGCCGCACGGTCTTTCAGGAACCGCAATGCCTCCGGCGGCAGGGCGCTGTGGTCGCTGATCAATCCGCCGACAACAACGATATAGTCGTAATGCACGGCGTCGATGAGCCGCGTATCCGGTTGCACCTTCACACCACAGCTCGATTGCACATTGCCGAGGGTCGCCGACAGCACTGACCATTCGCACAGGATCGGCCGGGAACGGTCAGCCTCATCAGCAGCAAGACGCAGCACATCAACGAAATTGGCGAAGGCCGACAGCGTGAACCGGTCGGCGAGCAGGAAGGCGACGCTGAGGCGTTTCTTGGCGCGATGAGAGCTCATGGCGCAAATATTCACGCAAACAGACGCGATTGTCCAGCCCGGCCGCTGTAAATCTCCGTAGGCTTTTGAATACCGAGAGTTCCAACCAGCAGGCCCGCTCATGACGCGTTTTAATGCCTTCAATCTCCTGCGGAATGCCCTGACCGGCCACAAGAACTGGGACGAGCAATGGCCCGACAGCCAGCCAAAAGCCGAATATGACGTGGTCATCGTCGGCGCCGGCGGCCATGGTCTGGGTGCGGCCTATTATCTGGCCAGCCAGCACGGTATCACCAATGTCGCTGTCATCGACAAGGGCTGGCTCGGCGGCGGCAATACCGGCCGCAACACGACCATCATCCGCTCCAACTATCTCTACGACGAAAGCGCGCGTCTTTACGATCACGCCGTCGATCTGTGGGAGAACTTGAGCCAGGAACTGAACTACAACGTCATGTATTCGCGGCGCGGCGTTCTGATGCTCGCCCATAATGTCCACGACGTGCAGAGCTTCAAGCGCCACATCCATTCCAACCGTCTGAACGGTGTCGACAATCGCTGGCTTACCCCGGAAGAATGCAAGGAATATTGTCCGCCGCTGAGCATATCGCCAAACGCCCGCTACCCGGTGATGGGCGGTGCGCTTCAGGAACGTGCCGGCACGGCGCGCCACGATGCAGTTGCCTGGGGTTATGCGCGCGGTGCTGCCGCCCGTGGCGTCGATATCATCCAGAATTGCCCGGTCACCGCCATTCGCCGCAATGCCGACGGGTCCGTCGCGGGTGTCGAGACGGCGCGAGGTTTCATCAAGGCGAAAAAAGTTGCGGTTTCCGCTGCCGGCCACACTTCGGTGGTCATGGATACCGCAGGCGTGCGCCTGCCGCTCGAAAGCTATCCGCTGCAGGCTCTGGTATCCGAGCCGATCAAGCCGATCTTCCCCTGCGTGGTCATGTCGAATGCGGTTCACGCTTATATCAGCCAGTCCGACAAGGGTGAGCTGGTGATCGGTTCGGGTACGGATCAATATACCTCTTATTCGCAGCGCGGCGGCCTGCCGCTGATCGAACATACGATCGCCGCCATCGTCGAAATCTTCCCGATCTTCAACCGCATGCGGATGCTGCGCAAATGGGGCGGCATTGTTGATGTCACGCCGGATCGCTCGGCCATTCTCGGCAAGACGCCGGTCGACGGGCTTTATGTGAATTGCGGTTGGGGCACGGGTGGTTTCAAGGCCACGCCGGGCGCTGCCCACACCTTCGCCTGGACCATCGCGAAAAACGAACCGCACCCGATCAACGCGCCTTTCACGCTGGAGCGTTTCCGCTCCGGCCGCCTGATCGACGAGGCCGCCGCCGCTGCCGTGGCGCACTGAGGAGCTAACCCATGCTGCTGATCCGTTGCCCCTATTGCCATGAAACGCTACCCGAAGCCGAATTCACCTATGCCGGGCAGGCCCATGTCGTGCGCGCGGCCGACCCCTCATCTCAGAGTGATGAACAGTGGGAAGAATTCCTGTTCATCCGCGAAAACGCCAGGGGTCCGCATTTCGAGCGCTGGCGGCACCTGCATGGCTGCGGTCGCTTCTTCAATGCGGTGCGCGACACGGTGAGCGACCGTTTCCTGACGACCTATCGCGCAGGCGAGCCGCGTCCTGATCTCTCGTCCCTATCCAGCGCACCAGCCAGCTCCGAGGTGTCGAAATGAGTTCCTATCGCGTTCCCGGCCGTGGCCGGGTGGATGCCGCCCGCTCGGTAAGCTTCACCTTCGATGGGAAGACCTATCGCGGCGTAAAGGGGGATACGGTCGCCTCCGCGCTTCTCGCCAATGGCGTACATCTCATGGGCCGCTCGTTCAAATACCACCGCCCGCGCGGCCCTGTAGCGGCGGGTTCCGAGGAGCCGAATGCGCTGATCGGCACCCGCCGCGGCTCCGGCCGGTTCGAGCCAAATACCCGCGCCACGGTGCAGGAAATCTGGAGCGGGCTGGAAACCACCTCTCAGAACAAATATCCGAGCCTGAAATTCGATATCGGCGCAGTCAACGACATGGCCTATATGCTGTTTTCGGCGGGCTTTTACTACAAGACCTTCATGTGGCCGAAGAGCTTCTGGAACAAGGTCTATGAGCCCTTCATCCGCGCGGCGGCCGGTCTCGGCGTCTCGCCCACGGAAGAAGACCCCGATACCTATGCCTCGCGCAACCTGCATTGCGACGTGCTGATCGTCGGCGCCGGTCCTGCGGGTCTGGCTGCGGCGCGCGCAGCGGCGGTCGATGGTCTCAAGGTCGTGCTGGTGGACGAAAATGCCGAAGCCGGCGGGACGCTGCTGTCCGAGCCGCAGGCGCAGATCGACGGCCAGCCAGCATGGAACTGGCTGGCGGACGAGTTGAAGGCGCTGAAGGAGCGCGGCGTCAGGGTCATGACCCGCACGACGGCGATTGCCTACTACCACCAGAACATGATCGGCCTTTGCGAAAAGCTGACCGACCATCTCGAAACCGTGACCAAGGACATGCCGCGTGAACGCCTGTGGCGGGTGCGGGCGCGCCATGTGGTGCTGGCGCAGGGGGCTCTCGAGAAACCGCTGGTCTTCCATGGCAATGATCGGCCGGGCGTGATGCTGGCGGGCTCCGCCCAGACCTATGTGAACCGCTATGGCGTCAAGGTCGGCAACAGGCCGGTGGTGGTGACGAGCCATGACAGCGCCTGGTATGCCGCCTTCGATCTTCATGACGCAGGCGCGCGGGTGCAGGCCATCGTCGATACCCGTGCGAAGGTGCGCGAGGAACTGGTGAACGAGGCGCGCGCGCTCGGCATTCCGGTGCGGCTGTCGCATACCGTGACGGCGACTTCGGGCCGGTTGCGTGTGAAATCAGTCCGCGTCAATCCGGTGAATGGCTCCACGGTCGGCGCGGGGCAGGAAATCGCCTGTGATGCGTTGCTGATGTCTGGCGGCTGGACGCCGTCGCTGCATCTGTTTTCCCATACGCAGGGCAAGATTGCCTGGGACGATCAGCGGACCACCTTCCTGCCGGCCATGACCAATGAGGATTGTGCAATTGCCGGCGCCGGGCGCGGGCTTTGGGGCATTGAAGCGGTGCTTAAGGATGGCGCCGAGCAGGGCCGGAAGATCGCTGCAGCCCTGGGCAAGACGGGCGATACCCGCGACTATGCGGTGGAGCACGACCGCACCGGCAGCGGCGTATCGCTGACGGAATTGCCGAGCGATCGCGATGCCGGCAAGGCCAAGGCCTTCGTCGATTACCAGAACGACGTGACCGCAAAGGATCTGCGGCTGGCCGTGCGCGAGGGCATGCGCTCCATCGAGCACGTCAAGCGCTACACCACCAACGGCATGGCGACCGATCAGGGCAAGATGTCCAATATCAACGGCCTCAACATCGCGGCAGAAGCGCTCGGCAAACGCCAGCCGGAAGTAGGCCTCACGACCTTCCGCCCACCCTATACGCCGACGACCTTCGGCGCTTTCGCCGGTTATCATCGCGGCCAGCATTTCGAGGTGACGCGCAAGACGCAGATCGACAGCTGGGCTGAGGAGCATGGCGCGGTTTACGAACCGGTCGGCCAATGGCGGCGCGCCTGGTACTTCCCCAAACCAGGTGAAGACATGGATGCGGCAGTCGGCCGCGAATGCCGGGCGGTGCGGCAAAGCCTCGGCATGTTCGACGCCTCGACGCTCGGCAAGATCGAGGTCGTCGGGCCGGATGCGGTCGAGTTCATGAACCGCATGTACACCAACCCGTGGTCGAAGCTCGCGCCGGGCCGCTGCCGTTACGGCCTGCTTCTGGGTGATGACGGCTTCATTCGCGACGACGGCGTCATCGGCCGCATGACCGAGGATCGCTTCCACGTCACCACCACCACCGGCGGTGCGGCAAGGGTGATGAACATGATGGAGGATTACCTCCAGACCGAATGGCCGGATCTCAACGTCTGGCTGACTTCCACCACCGAGCAATGGTCTACCATTGCGCTGAACGGCCCGAATGCGGCAAAGCTGCTCGCTCCGCTGGTCGAGGGCGTCGAGCTGACGGAAGAGGCTTTCCCGCATATGTCCTGCGCGGAATGCACGGTGGCCGGCATGCCGGCGCGGCTGTTCCGGGTGTCGTTCACCGGCGAGATCGGCTTCGAAGTCAACGTGCCCGCGCCGCTCGGCCGCAAACTCTGGGAAATCCTGTGGGAGGCCGGCCAGCAATACGGCGTCACCGCCTATGGCACGGAAACCATGCATGTGCTGCGTGCCGAAAAGGGTTACATCATCGTCGGCCAGGATACCGATGGCACGGTCACGCCCTATGATGCCGCGATGGGCTGGGCCGTGGGCAAGACCAAACCGGATTTCGTCGGCAAGCGTGGCCTCGCGCGCCCCGATCTCGTCGCCAAGGGCCGTCGTCACCTCGTCGGTCTTCTGACCGAAGACCGCTCGAAGCTGGAAGAGGGCGCGCAGATTGTCTTCGATCCGAAGCAGCCTATCCCGATGAAAATGGTCGGTCATGTCACCTCATCCTATCATTCGGATGCGGTTGGCCAGCCGATTGCGCTGGCGCTGGTCGAGGGCGGCCATGAGCGGATGGGAGAGACCGTCTATATTCCGATGCCCGAACGCACGATTGCCGCAAAAATCACCGGGATGGTCTTTGTCGATCCCGAAAACACCCGTCTGAAGATCTGACCCGGAGATGACAATGAATATGCGCGTTTCCTCCCCCGTTCCCGGCACGCTGGCCGAGAGCAAAGCAGCCCGGGTCAGCATATTGGCCGCGCAAGGGCGGCTGTCGCTGCGTGCGCGCGGCGATCTGGTACCGCTCAATACAGCCCTTGGCCTGACCTTGCCCGACCGGATCGGCGCTCGCACTGCTGCAGGCGAAATCGAGGCCGTGCGCCTTGGTCCCGACGAATGGACGATCCTTGCTCCCGCTGGCGCGGTCGACGGGGTGATTGCAGCCTGCGCTGGCGTTTATGCGGGCCATCCCCATAGTCTCGTCGACATTTCCGGAAGGGAAGTGACGCTCGCGATCAAGGGGCCGCTCGCCGCCGAGCTTTTGACACTCGGCTGCGCCCGCGACATCGACACCATTCCGGTTGGCGAGGCCCGCAGAACGATTTTCGATGGCGTGACCGTGGTGCTGTGGCGCGATGCGCCGGATGGTTTCCGTATGGATATCTGGAACAGTTTCGCGCCGCATCTCGGCCATTTGCTTGAAACCGGCTGCAAGGAACTTGCCGCCGAAATCGCCTGATCCTTGAGGAGGAAACAATGCTCAACCGTCTGTCCCATAATGCCGTTTCGGATACGGTGATTGCCGACGCCATCGCCGAGGAACTCGATCGCCAGAAAACCCAGATTGAACTGATCGCTTCGGAGAATATCGTGTCCGCCGACGTTCTGGCGGCGCAAGGCTCGGTGCTGACCAACAAATATGCCGAAGGTTATCCCGGCAAACGCTATTATGGCGGCTGCGAATTCGTCGACAAGGTCGAGCAGGTCGCCATCGACCGGCTGAAGCAACTTTTCGGCGCGGAGTTCGCGAACGTTCAGCCGCATTCCGGCGCGCAGGCCAATCAGGCGGTGTTTCTGGCACTTCTTCAGCCGGGCGACCGGATCATGGGGCTTTCGCTGGCCCATGGCGGCCACCTGACCCACGGTTCGCCGGTCACCATGTCGGGCAAGTGGTTCGATGTCGTCTCCTATGAGGTGGATGCAGAGACGCATCTGATCGATATGGAAAAGGTGCGGGCAAAGGCGCTGGAAACCAGGCCGAAGCTGATCGTCGCAGGCGCCTCGGCCTATCCGCGCCAGATCGATTTCGAAGGCTTCCGCAAGATCGCCGACGAGGTTGGCGCATGGCTGATGGTCGACATGGCCCATTATGCCGGCCTGATCGCCGGCGGCAAATATCCAAATCCGGTGCCGCACGCCCATGTCGTCACCTCCACCACCCACAAGACCCTGCGCGGCCCTCGCGGCGGCGTGATTTTGACCAACGATGCCGATCTGGCAAAGAAGCTGAATTCGGCCGTCTTCCCCGGCAATCAGGGCGGCCCGCTGATGCATGTCATCGCTGCCAAGGCCGTTGCCTTCGGCGAGGCGCTGCGGCCGGACTTTGCCGACTACGCCGGTCAGGTCATAGCCAATGCTCAGGCTCTGGCGCGAGTGCTGACGGATGGCGGTCTGGGGATCGTGTCTGGTGGAACCGACAGCCACATGGTTCTGGTCGATCTGCGTCCGAAGGGCGTTACCGGCAAGGTTGCCGAAATCGCTCTTGAGCGGGCAGGTCTCACCTGCAACAAGAACTCCATTCCCAACGACCCGGAAAAGCCCTTCGTCACCTCGGGCATCCGGCTCGGCAGCTCGGCCGGTACCACGCGCGGCTTCGGCGTGGCCGAATTCGAGCGGATCGGCGTGCTGATCCTGCGCGTCATCGACGCGCTGGCTGTCAGTGCCGAAGGCAATGCTGAGATTGAGGCGAACGTGCGGGCCGAGGTTGCAGCGCTGTGTGAGGACTTCCCGATCTACGGCGCGTAACACGCTATTATCGGTCTCGTTAGCCATGATCGGGCAGGGCGGCATCACCGCCAATGTGCCCGATCGCTGATCCATCAAGGGGAGCAGGATTTGACCAGCTATGTCATGAAAGTCTCGTGCCCGGCACGCAGCGGCATCGTTGCCGCCGTGTCCGGATACCTCGCGCGGTCCGGCTGCAACATCAACGACAGTTCGCAATTCACCGACCTGGAAACGGGCCGCTTTTTCATGCGGCTGAGCTTCGTTTCGGAGGAAGGTATGGAACCCGCTGCTCTCGTCGCAGGGTTCGCTTCCGTCGCCGCCGATTTCGACATGGAATACGATATCCATGATCTCTCGCGGAAAACGAAAGTCGTGATCATGGTTTCACGCTTCGGCCATTGCCTGAACGATCTGCTCTATCGTTCCCACATTGGTGCATTGCCTGTGGAGATTGTCGCTGTCATCTCCAATCACCTCGAATACCAGAAGCAGGTGGTGAACGAGGATATTCCCTTTCACCACATTCGCGTCACGCCGGAGACGAAACCGGAAGCCGAGGCGGCCATACTGCAGGTGGTGCGCGATGCAGGCGCCGAACTCGTCGTGCTGGCGCGCTACATGCAGGTTCTGTCGGAACGGCTGTGCCAGGAAATGTCTGGCCGCATCATCAACATCCACCACTCCTTCCTGCCGTCCTTCAAGGGCGCAAACCCTTACAAGCAGGCCTATGAGCGCGGCGTGCGACTGATCGGCGCGACGGCCCATTACGTCACCGCTGATCTCGATGAAGGCCCGATCATCGAACAGGACACGATCCGCGTCACCCATGCCCAGAGCGGCATGGATTATGTGAGCCTCGGGAGGGACGTGGAAAGCCAGGTTCTGGCGCGCGCCATTCATGCCCATATCCATCACCGTGTCTTCCTCAACGGCAATAAGACCGTGGTGTTTCCCGCTTCGCCGGGCGAATATATGTCCGAACGAATGGGCTAAGGTTGGGGCGCGGTTGCCGGAGGCCTATTCTTCCACCGGCCCCGTCCCGTCGCTTGCTTCGGGCTCCTGTGGCCGCGCGCTTCGTGTAGATGCGGGATAGGCGCCCGCCATGCTGGCGAACTGGATGTCGTTTTGCGCAAAGGCATCCTTCAACATCGAATAGGCCTTGCGGCGCACCATGGAGGATTGCCCGCCGGCGCGCAGCATCATGCCGAAACCAAGCGTCATGCCATATTCGCCGAATTGCTCGACACCCTTCAGCTTGACGGTTTCGATCAGGAACGGTCCGAATTCCGGGTCTTCCTTCAGCGCCTTACCGATCTCCTTGGTAATGGCCCGGACCTTGGCAATGTCAGTATCGAAGGCGACCGTGACGAGGAATTTGTCGATCGACCAGTCGCGGCTCATATTTTCGACGGCGCCGAGCGATCCGAACGGGACGGTGAAAATCGGGCCGCGATGGTGCCGCAGTTTGACCGAGCGGATGCTGAAGGATTCAACCGTGCCGCGGTAGGAACCGCTCTGGATGTATTCGCCGACGCGGAAGGCGTCGTCGATCATGTAGAACACGCCGCTGATGATGTCCTTGACCAGCGTCTGCGAACCGAAACCGATGGCGATGCCGAAGATGCCGGCGCTCGCCAGCAGCGGCCCGATATTGACGCCGAGTTCCGAAAGCGCCGTCATAACCGCAACCGCGGCGATGATGATGCCGAGCATGTTGCGAAGGATCGGCAGAATGGTCAAAAGCCGGTCATCTTGCGGCTGGCCCCCACCCGGTTGGCCGCTCATCGGGTTGCCGGCGGGTGTACTCAACTCCAGCCGCCGTGCGATCATCGACTTGATCGCGATCCAGACGAGATCGGCAAGAAGCAGGATCAGCGCCCCGTGCAGGACGCCGACGACGATCGACGTCAGCAATGCGCCATCGGGCAGGGAATTCGGATGCGCGCGCACGAGGAAGATCAGCCACAGGATGGCAGTCCCGACGATTGCAAGCCGCACGCCTCGCTCGACCAGTACCGGGCGAAGATCGCTTTCCCCATAGGTGCCGATGTCGGTTGCCAGCTTTCGCGCCGCGATGCCAAGCGTCGAGGCAAGGCCGGGCAGAACCAGCGCATAAAGCCCGATCCAGAACAGGACCCCGGCGCCGGCGAGCCGCAACCCGAAGAGGATGATGAGGCCGAAGATCAGCGCGACATCGATTGACCTAGCCCGCTCCGAGCCGGGATCGCCGACCGGACGACGCCAGATCCAGATGCATGCGAGCAGGAACAGCAGGCCGACCATGGCGGAGGACAGAAGCCCAAGCGTGTCACGCGGGACATCGAGATTCTCGAGCGTCCTGAGTAATGCCCAGAAGACGCTGGCAAGGGTCAGGAGCCATGTCCAGCGGACGATCCAGAAATCGCGCCGGGCATTGGCCTCGCGGCCAACGACCCGCCGCAGCAGACCCGTGAAGGCAAAAAGCAGCGGCAACACGATGCTGGTTGCAAGCCAGGGCAGGAGAACGGCGCTCAGCAAAGGTGACCACTGGATGGCAAGGAACATGGCGGTGGCAGCAATGCCGTAACCGAAGACGGGCAAAAGCCTCCGCGATACGACAGACGAGGCCTCCTTGCCGATATCCGCGCTGTTCCTGCGGGAGGCCTGCATCGCTATGATCCGGTTCGTGGCAATGCCGCCGGCAAGGCCCGCACCGAACAGGATGGATACGTGCAGCAAAAAGACGGCTGCACCGTAGTTTCTGATCTCGTCGCAAAGCCTTCCCAGCGCCGCGATGATCTGCGTGGACATGCCGGGCAGGTCCCTTGCGAGGCGGCCTAGGTGTTCGCGCCGCTTGCTTGCCCATTGGTCGAGATCGCTCAACTGGCTCTGCGGCGTCAGTTCTGGCGGCTGCTCTGTGCCGGCTACCGCAAGCTTCTGTGTGAGAAGGGCACGAACATCGTCCTGTCCCAGAAGCTGTATCAACTGGTCGACTTTCTGCTCTGTTGTCTGTTCCGTAGGGGCCGGTCTCGCTGGCGGCGGTAGTTCTTGCGCAGGCAGGCTCGCCGCGCCCAGGACGAAAACTGCGATGGCAGCCGCCATCAATCGGAAAAGGGAGGGAAGGGTGGTCATCGGTCCGCTCCACACCATCCAGGCAGATGCCGCGCATCGCGCGAGCGTGCCAGTTGCATCGCTTCCTCCACAGCGTCCTCGAAGGAATGTCGCAGCTTCTTGCCACCCACACGGCGGCGCAGGAAATCCGCCCAGAGGAATTCACTGAAGGGAGCGTCTATTTTGGCAAAACCGCCAGCGTCGCGAACCGCGCCGGCCAGCGCGCGGAAGGGATCGTCCTTGAGATCGACGATCCGTTTGGGAAGGTTTTCGATGGGATGGCGCACGCCATCCACGTCGAAAGGATAGACGAAGTTGCGATGGTCCATCACCGACCAGAATTCCTGCCGGTCGAGATGGGAAAGATCGGCAACGATACTGGTCAGGACATGTTTCACGCCTTCCTCATGCAAAGCCAAAGCGAGGTGGTGGTGGTCCACCAGATAAAGACGTTGTTTGTGACCAAGGACGACGGGCACCATGTGGTGTCCGAGGAAGTCGGCTCCCTTTTCCTCACGGATGGCGGCCCATTGCCGCCGCTTGTCCTCCACCTCGCGCAGACCGACTGTCATCTGCGTTGGTTTGAGTGAGGTGATTTCAACCGGGGTCAGATGCGGTTCAAGATTGTGTGGCAAGGCTGTCCTCCCGATGCATGGCCGCCGTCACGGCATCATCGACACTGAAATTGCTGCGCGCCACCATGTCGGATCCGCCGCCAGCAAGCAGCAGATCCTTCACATGGTCGTGCATGCGCGCATAATAGACCACGATGCTGCTGCGCTGCATCGCTGCATCGAACTCCAGCAACGCATCAAGCGCGGTGGAATCCAGTTCGAATGTTTCCTCAAGGCTGACAATTGCGATGTCCAGTTCCGGCCGCGCAACGATGTATTTGGTAACGGCGGCAAGGATCGGTTCCGCATTGCCGAAGAAAAGCGGCTGTGCGGGCCGGAGAATAATCATGCCTGACACATCCTTCGCATCCGGGTGGCGTTCCATGTCGACAAAGTCATGGCTATCGCCCAGCCGGCCAAGATGCATGACATGCGGTAGGGAAAGCCGGCGAACGAATACGGCGAAGGAAAGGGCGACGGCGACAAGCATGCCGTTCAGCACACCGAACGCAAGTACGCCGGCTGCAGCGGCAAGTGCCAGATAGGCGTCGTTGCCGAGCCGCCATAAACGGATGATCGGCGCGGGGTCGAGCGCATGCAGCAGCGCCACGGCGATCACGGCGGCAAGGACTGCTTCCGGGATGAAAGCGAACCCTCTGGCGGCGAGCAGGCTGAAGACCGCAAGGCCGATTGCGGCGATGGCAGAGGCAAGCCGGCTTTGCGGCCCAACCGCCTCGCTTGCTGCGCCTGCGGAAAAACCCGCACCAACCGGCATGCCCTGCATGGCGGCGCTGGCGATATTGGCAAGCCCGAATGCTCTGAGTTCGCGATTGGAATCGACAATCTCGCCATGGCGAAGCGAAAAGCTTCGGATGGTGCCCCATGATTCCGCAAAGAGGATGAGGACGAGTGGCGGCGCGAAGCGGGCAACATGCGCGACATCATCGAGCGACACCGAAAACGGGCCGGCCCATATGCCGGCAAGATCGATCTGGCCGACGACGGCGACGCCCCGACTTTGAAGGTTGAGCAGGATCGAGATGGCAATTCCTGCCACGATGACGACGAGGCTGCCGGGAATGGCGGGGCGCCTGCGCAGGAGAAGCAGCACGGCGAGTGCCACAACGCCGACGGCGATGCTTTCAAGGCTCCAGTCCTGTGGGCGGGAGAGGATTTGCAGGAGAATGGAAAGCGGCTCGCCCGACTGCGCCTTTATCCCGAAGAGGCTCGGCAATTGCTTTAAGGTGATCAGAATGGCGAGGCCGAAGGCAAAACCGCGCAGCACCGGGCGCGAGATCACACTCGACAGGGCGCCGAGCCGCGTGGCAGCCGCAAGCAGAAACAGCAGGCCGACCAGAGCGACCGTAATGGCAACGAGCAGCATCTTTTGCGCTGGTGTGACCGAGAGCGTCGCAAGCATTGCCGCCAGGATTGCGGCGGAGGACGATGTGGGCGAGACGACCGCAAAACGGCTCTGGCCAAAAATGGCATAGACGATGCAGCCCATGATGGCGGCAAGGATGGCGTGCTGGGCTGGAACGCCGGCAATCCCCGAATAGGCGATCGCTTCCGGTAACATCAGGCCGGCAATCGACAACCCCGCCACCACATCGCGCCGGTTGAGTGTCATGGGCATGGAATTGCAACCGCATTGGCGGCAATAAGGGCAAGGACAATTCCACCGGTTAAGATCACGATTCTCCACCATGTTCCCGCGACGCAATGAAGGTTCACCCAATGCGCATACGAGTCAAAGTTTAAATCGCGCCCCCGAAATATTTCGGCTCTTCCGGATGTTGCTTAACGCTGGAGATCGTCCGGCAGGCAAGACGAGCGCCATTTCGGCCAGGCCGCTTCAGCCACCATACTGATCGTCCGTGACGTGCTCCATCCAGTCCACGACCTTGCCGTCTTTCACTTCCTGAAGCGCGATATGCGTCATGGCGACATCGGGTGCCGCCCCGTGCCAGTGCCTTTCGCCCGGCGCGAACCACACGGTATCGCCGGGGCGGATTTCTTCCACGGGGCCACCCTCGCGCTGCACCCTTCCAAACCCTGAAACCACGATCAGGGTCTGTCCGAGCGGGTGCGTGTGCCATGCGGTTCGCGCGCCTGGTTCGAAGGTGACCTGAGCGCCCTGCACCCGCTCTGCATCGAACGGGTTGAACAGAGGATCGATACGGACCGTGCCGGTAAACCATGCCTCGGGGCCTTTGGTTGAGGCCCGTGTTCCCGCGCGCAATATTTCCATGGTCATTCTCCAATGAAAGAACTCAAGGGGCAAAATGCTTATTCTGCGTCGCATTCCCTGGGCTCTGTTATGTTGAGACCGGCATTTTCGCCGATCGGCTAA